>NZ_JBMDXN010000109.1:0-8606 GCF_048595155.1 Sphingomonas sp. | reverse complement strand
AGTCGGGCTACAAGGTGTTCCACATCCCCGACGTGGACTATCTGAGCGGCTGCGTGACGCTGGTGCGATGCCTGCGCGAGATCGACGCCTGGTCGCGGGCCCATCCGCGCCACCTGCCGATCATGATCACGATCAACGCTGCCGACATGCCGTCGGAACGGCCGGGCATCTCCTCCCCCTTGCCGCTGGACAATGCCGCGTTGCTGGATGCGCTGGATGCGGAAATACGATCGGTGCTGGCGCCGTCCCGCCTGATCACGCCGGACGACATTCGCGGCAATGCGCCATCGCTCCGCGACGCCGTCCGCGCCAAGGGCTGGCCGAGCCTCGAGGTGGCACGTGGGCGTATCTACTTCCTGTTCGATGTGCGGCAGGCGGTGTCCGATGCCTATCGGGCTGGTCATCCAAATTTGGCCGGACGCGTCATGTTCGGCTGGTACCCGCCGGAGCAGCCCGAGGCCGCCGTCGAGATCGTGCAGGACCCAGTGGTGGACGGCGCCAAAATCAAGGATTGGGTGCGACAGGGCGTGATCGTCCGGACGCGGACCGATGCGAATACGGTCGAAGCGCGCCGGCATGACCTGAGCAAGGCGCAGGCGGCCATGGCCAGCGGCGCGCAGGCGGTCAGCACGGATTATTATCCGGGCGCGCCCGATCCAGCGCATCTCGGCTTCGTCGTGACGCTGCCGGACAAGGCGATGGCACGGTGCAGCCCGGTGCGGGTCGCGGCGGGATGCCGGCTGAAGCCGTGAGCCGACGGGCGCCGCGCCGCGCGACGCTCCTGATCGGTGCGCTGCTGCTGGGCTCCGTCGCGACGCCGGTCGAGGCAGGGCCGAAGCTGGTCGTCGAGCGGGTCGTGATGATCATGCGGCACGGCATCCGGGCCCCACTTGCCGGCGAAGTGCCGGACGGTACCCGCACGGGCTTGCCGTGGCCGCAATGGCCGGTGGCGGAAAGCCGCATCACCCCGCATGGCGTGCGCGCCTTGTCGATCGTCGCTGCGACCGATCGCGCGCGATTGGCGCGAGAGGGTCTACTGCCGGCGACGGGCTGCCCTGCCCCAGGCGCGGTGCGGATCCGGACCAACAGCTCCGACCGCACGGTCGCCAGCGGCGAGGCCTATGCCGCGAGTTTCGCGCCGGGATGTCGACTGCCGATCGAGCATCGGCCGATCGGCACGGTCGACCCTGTGTTCGAGCCGCTGCGTGCGCGCGCGACCGCCTTCGATGCTCGGGCGGCGGTGCGCGCGATCAACCAGGAGACGGGCGGCATGACGGCCCTTGCAGCCCGCCATCGGCAGGCATTGACGCTGCTAGACGGGATCCTGGGCTGCACGCCGCGCGGGACGAGCTGTCTGCCAGCGGGCGCCCCCGCCCTGGCGCCGAGTGCCGACGGGCATGATCTGACGCTGTCCGGCCCGATCCGTACCGCATCCGGCATCGCCCAGGTGTTGCTGCTCCAATATGTCGAGGGGCTGCCCGCCACGCAGGTCGGCTGGGGCCATGCCGATCCGACGACATTGCGGCGGCTGGGATCCTTGCATGCCGCCCTGTTCACGGTCTTCACCCATTCGCCCTATATGGCGGCGCATCAGGCGGCCGCGCTAGGGCGTGCGACCCTGCAGGCACTCAAAGAGCCGAACGGCCCGCCGCTGACGATATTGATGGGGCATGACACGAACGTCACCGCGCTCGCCGCCGCCCTGCGGATCGAATTGCGGGCACCCGGCTATGCCACCAACGACGTACCGCCGGGCGCCGCGCTGGTGCTGGAGATGCTGCGCGACGTGCGTGACGGGCAGCGCTTCGTGCGGATATCCTACCGGACGCAAAGCCCGCAAAGCTTGCGTGGACTCACAAGGAGCGTAACACAGACCCCCATGCCGGTGCCGGGTTGCGGAGCACAGCTCTGCCGTTCGGACCGCTTCGCCGCGCTGCTAAAGGGCCGGCTCGCTCCGCTGGTCGAGCCTTAAGAGGTCCATCAACGCCAGAACGGCTTTACGTCGCAGAGGATCTCGTGCGCCTCCTTTGCCCTGCGCAGCAGCTTGGCGCGACGCTTGGGCGAACTGTCGTCCTGCGCCAGATCGATGCCCCAGCGCGCGTAGACGATCGGGGCATGGACGAGATCGTTGAGATCGCCGAGATGCGTTTGCAGCGCTTCAAGCGCCTTCAGGAAATTCCTTGCACGTCGCTCAGGCTTCTTGCCGGGAAAGAGGCTGGCAAAGAATTCAGAGGCATAGCGCAGCTTCTTGGCAAGGATGCGGACCTCGTGCCGCGCCTCGTCGTTCAGCTTCGCAAGGTCGCGCCCCTCCCGCTTGAGGCGGCGCCGCAATTTCTGCAAGGTCGCCGCCGCAAACGATTCCGCCGGGCGATCACGCACGGGATGACGGGTTTCTTGCATGCGCCAGCCGCCGATCGCGAGCCATTCGGACATATCGATCATCAACGTGCGCGTCCGTATCGACGCCAGCGCGGCATGGACCTCCGCATAGGCCTGCGCGCGGGCCGGCAGCAGCGCCCCGACATCCCGACCGTCTTGCCTGGCCAGAAGGACATCGAGATCCCGGGCGTCGCCCAAGGTGGCGGCAAGCCACCGTAACTCGTCACGGAAGTGATCGAAGCGCGCGTCGCTCAAAGCCGGCTTGAAGATGGACAAGGCGGAGCGGAGACGCCGGAGCGCAACGCGTGCCTGATGGAGCGGCTCCGCTCCGTCATGTCGCAGCAGGATATCCTCATTCAGGCGGAAGTGGCGCAGGCAAGCACCGGTGACCGCCTGAAAGGCCTCGGCGACGGTGACCTCTCCCGTCAGCGCAATGGGTGGCGCTTTCACCGAAGCAGGCAGATCGCCGGACGCGAGACGATAGCCCCGCTCCGATTTGGACAGCACGCCGAGCCGCAGCGGCGCGATTTCGTTCAACGCGCGCGCCAAGTCGAACAAGGCTTGAGCGCGCCCGTCCTTCAGCTCCAGTTCCACCTCGTTCACCGCCAAGGTGCGGCCCGATCCCGATAATTTCCCGCGGTCGAGTACGATCTCCACATCGCCGCCATCATAGGCCAATCGGCCGGTTGCCCGCGTCATATCTCCGACGAACAAGGGCGCGATGGTGCGCAGCAAAGCCGCATCGATCAGTGTCGACAGCGGCCCCGCAGCGTCGTCGATCTGTGGGGTGCCCGTAGGCAGTTCGCGTTCCCATTCGGGGCGGGCGAACAGCCCGGCCGCAGCCGAGCCCTCCGCCTTCACGGTCTGTACGAAGCGGTCGCCGATCTGGCGAACGCGCAGCGATAGACCTGCGCGATGCAGATCCTGATCCGGCGTATCGAAATAGGTCGAAATTTCGTGACGTGCGGTGAGGCCAGCGTCAGCCAAAAGCGCGGCATGAGCCAAGCCGTCCAGCGCCGCAGGCTCCGCCTCCAGCTTCAGCTCAAGCTCGAGATCGCCGGTCGTCATCATTGCTCCTTCTGCCACACCGCCGCAGCTCATGAACCGCGCAGGAGCACCTTCGATCCTTGCGCGGCGACATGCGTGGTCGCTGCACCACCAACATGATAAAAGTGCGACAAAGGATCATATCGAGGAGCAGCGCATGAAGATCGGACTGATCCTTCCCCTTCTTGCCGCCGGGACGATCCTGCCTGTGTCCGCCGAGACGATCCAGTCGCTGGACGTAGCAATCCCGTCGATCTCTTCGCCCGTCTCGAGCGACGGCAAGAGGCTCCTCGCCTTCGAGGTGCATGCGACCAACGTCACCGGCGTCCCTTTGCGGCTCCGCAACCTTCGGATCATCGGCGCGGACGACGGGCAGCTTATCGCCGCCTATTCCGGCGAAGCGCTCAGGCGGCGAGTGGTGCAGCGGAACGCGCTATCAGGCTCCAGTTCCAGTTCGGAGATAGTGGCAGCAGGCGGACGCGCGATCGTCTATGTCGAAGCGGACTTGGCAGCCGCGAAAAGCATCCGCGAGGTACGGGTCGAAATGGAAGGGACCGCATCGGATGGGCGGCCCTTCATGTTACGATCGCCTGAGGCTGCGGTGGATCGCACCAGCATCCCAATCCTGGCGCCGCCCTTTGCTAAAGGCACCTGGGTGGCGGTGCACGATCCGAGCTGGGCCCGCGGACATCGCCGCGTGATTTATACATTAGCGGGCCGTGCGCGCATTCCCGGCCGATACGCGGTCGATTGGGTTGGTGTCGACGGACAAGGCCGAACCAGCACGGGTAACCCGGATCGTCCTGCGGACGCCGTGGGCTATGGCGCGCCCGTCCTGGCAGGGGCAGATGGAGTGGTGACGGCCACACGTGGCGATATGCTGGAGGCGCGCTCGATCGCGGGCAATCCGGCCCATGCGCTGGGCGACGGCAGCGGCAATTACGTGGTACTTCGCGTGGCACGCGACCGCTATGCCTTCTATGAGCATCTGCAGCCCGGAAGCCTGCTCGTGCGCGTCGGCGATCATGTCCGCGTGGGACAGCAGATCGGCGCTCTAGGCTTCACGGGCGACACGACCGGCCCGCATCTGCATCTCCACATGGCGGATTGCTCCTCACCATTGGCGTGCGAAGGCGTTCCCTTCCTGATGATGGGGATGACCGATGTCGGGCGCTACCGATCGCTGTCGGATCTGGGGGTCACGCGGTGGCAGGACGACCAAGCGCGCGGACGCCTCGGCCCCGAATGGCCCGGCTATAATGTCGTGATGCGATTTGATTCCGCTGGCTGAGGCTAGCGCCGGCGCGGCCGATCAATCACCTTCCGGCATCGATTGGGCATCATTTAAAGCACTCGCATAGCGCGCCAGGAAAGCATCCAGCAACGGCGGCGGGTTCAGGCGCATCGCAGATGCATTCTCGACCGCTTCGGCATCGTCGCTGTCGGTCAGCGTAATGAACAGGGTAATGCCGGCAAGCGCCTCCGCCCGCTCGCGCCGCAGATGTTCGAGCGCGACCGTCATGGCCTCGCCCAATTCGACGCGCGTCGGCCCTTCATAATCCCAAAGAAGGTCGCAGACCGGCTTGAAGAGATCCCAGCTGTAATTCTCGTTGCGCCATTCGCCGACACCCCAGCGGTACCATCCCGTCATGTTGGGATGCATATCCTCGTCCGGCTCGGTCTCCGCGGCGAGGCGCGCCGCAAACCATTCTTCGGTATTGGCCGCGAGGCTCGCGCCGTTCCAGTCGTCGTCGGTGACCAGGGCTAGGGCATAAAGCCGCTCGCCGTCGAGTTCGCGTAGCAGATCGTCGACAGCAGCGATTGTGGCCTGCGTGAGCTGCCGGGTGATATCGTCCCAATTCATTGCCGTCTCCCGCCCCCCACGGAGGGTTAGCAGCCGGCGGGCGGCAACCCTAGCCCTGCTTGCGCGCGAATTCCTTGTTGATGGCGAGTGCTGCCAGCGTGCAGACCGCACCCGACAGCAGGTAGGTGCCGACCGACCACAAGCCGAAGCGGCTCGCGAGGAACAGAGCGGCGAGCGGCGCAAAGCCCGCACCCAACAGCCAAGCCGAATTGGCGACGATCGCGGCGCCGGTATAGCGATGCTGCGACGGGAAGCTGCCGTTCACCGCCCCGGACGCCTGACCGAACGCCAGACCCAGCAGGATGAAGCCGACCAGCGTATAGATCGCCTCGCCGAAGCTGCCCGCGTTCAGCAGCTGTGGCGCAAAACCGCTATAGGCGCCGATCAGAACCGCCGACACGCCCAGCACGGCGCGGCGGCCGACCCGATCCGCAATGAAGCCGGATGCGAGCATGGCCATCACGCCGACCACGGCGCCGCCGGCTTCGATGATCAGGAAACGGATCGGCTGCTCGCCTTCCCGGAGCGTAACCCAGGACAGCGGAAACACCGTAACGAGGTGGAACAGCGCAAAGCTGGCGAGCGGCGCAAAGGCGCCCAGCACGATCGTGCGCCATTCGCTGAACAGCGTCTCGAACGCGGGGGAAGGCTGCAATTCGCGATTTTCGAACAGCCGCTCAAACTCCGGCGTGGCGACGAGTCGCAGCCGCGCGAACAGCGCCACGACGTTAATCGCCAGCACCACGAAGAAGGGATAGCGCCAGCCCCAGCTCAGGAAATCCGGCATGGACAGGAAGGAGAGGAAATAGGCGAACAGGCCGATCGCGACCAGCAGGCCGAGTGGCGCGCCAAGCTGGGGGATCATCGCATACCAGCCACGGCGATCCTCCGGCGCGTTCAGCGACAGAAGCGACGGCAGACCGTCCCAGGCCCCGCCCAGCGCCACGCCCTGGCCTACCCGGAAGATACCGAGCAGGATCGCCGAGAGTGCGCCCACCTGATTGTAGCTGGGCAGCAAGGCGATCGCCATGGTCGAGCCACCGAGCAGGAACAGTGCGATCGTGAGCTTGACGCCGCGACCGTGATTGCGGTCGATCCACATGAACAGCAGCGTGCCGAACGGCCGCGCCACGAACGCCAAGGCGAACAGCGCGAAGGAATAAAGCGTGCCCGTCAGCGCATCGACGTAAGGGAAGACGACGGCCGGAAACACCAGCACGGACGCCAACGCATAGACGAAGAAGTCGAAGAATTCGCTGGTACGCCCGATGATGACGCCGATCGCGATCTCGCCCGGTGCGATGCGGTGATCGCGGGCGTTGACCAGCCGCGCATCGCGCTCAAGGGCCGTCGAATTCGACGCGGCGATCGGTGCCGTCATACTATCATGCTCCTGCGGGTGACCCGCCTTCAAACCACGTTGTACCCAAACCTGCACCAACGTGCACGTACGGGTCGCCACTAGCGCTCCTGTGCCCTATAGCAGAGTGCAGCGGCATTGGACAAAATGTCCAATGTAGCGCAGTCCACGGACGGCCTAGGGCACGATCATGCGCGAATACCTGCCTAACTTGCGACGCTTGGGCCGCCTGCCCCTGCTCGGATCGCTCCTTCTGCTCGCCGCGTGCAGCAGAGATGTGCTGAACCCCGCGGGCGATGTGGCCCTGCAGCAACGCAACCTGATCTATGCGTCGACCGCGTTGATGCTGCTGATCATTGTGCCGGTCATTTTGCTGATCGTGCTCTTCGCCTGGCGCTATCGCGCGAGCAACAAGGACGCGACCTACGATCCCGATTTCGACCATTCGACGTCGCTGGAGCTCGTGATCTGGTCGGCCCCGCTGCTGATCATCATCGCTCTGGGCGCGCTCACCTGGTCGAGCACCCATCTGCTCGATCCGTTCCGCCCACTCGATCGAGTCGCGGCCGGCCGGCCGCTGGATCCGAAGGTGGCGCCGCTGCGCGTCCAGGTGGTCTCGCTCGATTGGAAATGGCTGTTCATCTATCCGGAACAGGGCATCGCGACGGTCAACGAGCTGGTCCTGCCAGTGGATCGCCAGGTTCGCTTCGACATCACGTCCAGCAACATGATGAACAGCTTCTACGCGCCTACGATGGCCGGCATGGTCTATGCGATGCCGGGGATGCGCAGCACGCTCCACGCCGTGCTGAACCGCCCAGGCGAGTATGAAGGTTTTTCGGCCAATTATAGCGGCGCCGGATTCTCCGACATGCGCTTCAAGCTGCGGGGCGTCGACCAGGCGGGCTTCGATCGCTGGGTCGGCGAGACCAAGGCCGGCGGCCAAGGCCTGGCGACGGGCGATTATCTTGCGCTGGAAAAGCCGAGCGAGAAGGTTCCGGCGATGCATTTCGCGAGCGTCATGCCCGGCCTGTTCGATCGCGTCGTCAATCGCTGCGTTGCACCGGGCACGCCCTGCATGAGCGATGTGATGGCGCATGACCAGCGCGCCGGCGGCGGCAATCCGCATGACATGCGGGCCGGTGCCGGCATGCCCGAAGGCCGCGCCACGCCTCCGCCGCGGGGCACGAAGCCGGAAGGCGCGCTGTTCAAGGACAGCAAGGATATCGCCCCCGGCCCGAACGTGACCAAGCCGCGTAAGCCTGGCGCACCGGGCGTGACCGATCCTGCTTCCAAGCGGAACCGCGACATGTCTTTCCTCCATCTTCCCACCATGCCGGGCACATCCGGCGTGGCGCGCGGCTGAGCCGCCGGAGCCCCCCATGTTCAGTGAAACCCTCCTCAAGACCGTCTTCGGCAGACTGTCCTTCGAATCCTTCCCGATCCACGAGCCGATCCTGCTCGTCACGTTCATCGTGGTGACGCTGGGCGGCGCGGCGCTTCTCGGTGCCGTGACCTATTTCCGCCTGTGGGGCTGGCTGTGGCGCGAATGGTTCACCAGCGTGGACCATAAGAAGATCGGGATCATGTACATGATCCTGGGCATCATCATGCTGCTGCGGGGCTTTGCCGACGCGCTGATGATGCGGACGCAGCAGGCGATCGCGTTCGGCGCGAACCAGGGCTATTTGCCCGCGCACCATTATGACCAGGTGTTCAGCGCCCACGGCACGATCATGATCTTCTTCGTGGCGATCCCGCTGGTCGTGGGCATCATCAACTATGTCATGACGCTGCAGATCGGCGCGCGCGACGTGGCCTTCCCGTTCCTCAACAATCTCAGCTTCTGGCTTACGGTCGCGGGCGCGCTGCTCGTCATGATCTCGCTGTTCGTCGGCGAGTTCTCGCGCGGCGGGTGGCTCAACTACGTGCCGGTCAGCAACCTGGAGAACAGCC
>NZ_JBMDXN010000108.1:0-4772 GCF_048595155.1 Sphingomonas sp. | reverse complement strand
CGACCAGCAGCTTCTCGATCCGATGCTGGTGCAGCAGGCGCTGCGCGTCGGCGGAATTCACGCCGGCGCGTACCGTCACCAGATTCTGGCTGGTCATCAATTCCGACACCGCCTGATCGGGCCGCTCGGCGAACCGCATGTCGCGGTGCGTGAGGATGCCGACGAGCTTGCCGTTCGGCTCGACCACCGGGAAGCCGGAAATATGATGCCGGCCCATCAGTGCGCGCGCTTCGGCCAGGGTCTGCGTCGGCGTCAGCGTGATCGGGTTGACGACCATGCCGCTCTCGAAGCGCTTCACCGCGCGAACGGCGGCCGCCTGTTCCTCGATCTCCAGATTGCGGTGGAGCACGCCGATGCCGCCCAATTGGGCCATCACGATCGCCATGTCGGCCTCGGTGACCGTATCCATCGCGGACGACATGAAGGGGATCATCAGCCCGATGTCGCGCGTCAGGCGGGTGCTGGTGTCAGCCGACGTCGGCAACACCTCCGACGCGCCGGGCCGGAGCAGCACGTCGTCAAAAGTAAGGCCGAGTTCGATGTTCATGAATCCCCGCGGATGGAAGAAGGATTCGGGGCCATATAGGCGGCCATCGCCCGCGGCGCTAGGCCGGCACCGCCCGTTTCAGCGCGCGGCGGGCGGCATCGACGTGCATCGTCTCGATCATGCGGCCGCGAAAGCGCTCGGCGCCTCCGCTTGCGGCCGCGATCAGCGCCTTAGCCTCGTCGATTTCCTCGGCCGAAGGGGCGAATATGCGATTGGCGACCTCGATCTGCTTGGGGTGGATCAAGCCTTTGCCGCTGAAGCCGAGCGCGCGCCCGGCCAGGCAGTCAGCCTCTAACGCGTCGCTATCGTCCAGCAGGTTGAACACGCCGTCCAACGGAACGATCGCGGCAGCACGCGCCGCCAGTACGATCGACTGCAACGCCAGCGTCAGCCCATCGCGCCCGGCGTCCGGCGGAAGCCGTAGCGTGGCCGCAAGATCATTCGACCCGGCGATCAGGCCGACCACCTGCGCCACACCGGCAATCTCCCGCGCGGCATACACACCCGCTGGCGTCTCGATCATGGCCAGCAGAGGTTTGCCGAGGCGCCGTGCCAACACATCGGCATATTCCGCTGTTTCGACTTTCGGCACGACGATGAGGTCGATGCCGCGCAGGCTGGACAGCGCGGCAAGGTCCGCGTCGTGCGACGGGCCCGGTCCGTTCAGCCGCACCGCCATCAGGCGCTCGCCCCAGCCGCCGTCCGCCGCCGCCTGCGCCGCGGCGCGTGCAGCGTCCTTGTCGGCGTCCCGCACCGAATCCTCAAGGTCCAGAATAACCATATCGCATGGCAACGTGCGGGCCTTCGCGATTGCGCGCGCGTTCGAAGCGGGCAGGAACAAGGCGGAGCGGACATGATCGAGCATGGGATGCATCTACCGGCAGCACGCGGCCGCGCCAAACCCGAAAGGCCGGGCGCGGCGCCAAGCCATCGCCCAAACTAGCGCAGCGTCGGGCTATCCAGGTTCAGCTTGCTGGCCGGAATGACGTCCGCCTTCACGCCCTTGGCCTGCAGCTTCGGCAGGAACTGGGCGGCGTCGCCGACAACGATGACGCTCGCTGGGCTGGGGTTGATCAGCTCCTGCGACACTTGCCGGACCTGTTCGGGGGTCACTGCGGTGATCGCCGCTGAATAGCGACTGATCTCATCCAGCGGCACGTCCTGCAAGACGAGACCGGCGGCGTAGCCCGCCAACCCATCGGTGGTTTCCACCTGCCTGCCAAAGCCGCCGATGAGGGAGGCCTTGCGCGCGTCGAGTTCCGCCGTCGGCACCAGATCCGTGCCCATGCGTGTCATCTGTTCGCGGATCAGATCGATGACTTCGGGAACCGTGCTGTTCTTCGTCTGGGTCGAGGCCGCGAGCGGGCCAGGCGCGCGCCGTGCCTGGAACGAGGATCCGGCGCCATAAGCGAGGCCCCGTTTGACCCGCACTTCCTGATTCAGGCGCGCACTGAAACCGCCGCCCAGCGCCTGCTCGGCCACCACCATCGGGTAATAGCGCGGATCCTTGCGGGCGATCGTCACCCGCGCCACCACGACGGCGGCCTGCGGCGATTGCGGCATATCGACGACATAGGTCTGTGGGGGTGAAGGCGTGCCTGCGGCGGGCGGCGCCAGCGGCGGCATATTGGGCTTGGCCCATCGGCCGAACAGGCGATCGGCAACCTGCGCGGCCTGATCGATCGTGATATCGCCGGCCATCACCAATGTGGTCGCGTCCGGGCGCCAATAGCCGCGATAGCCCTTCACGATGTCATCGCGCTGGATCGCCCGGATCGAGGCAGGCGTGCCATCCGCCGGCTTGCCATAGGGCCCAAGCCCATAGACGGCACGCGAGGAGACCATCGAGGCGAGCTGGCCCGGCTCACTATAGGCGACCTTAAGCCCGTCGAGCGCCTTGGTCCGTTCCCGCTCCAGTTCCTCCAGCTTGAACGACGGGTTCATGGCCACATCGGCGAAGACATCCATGGCAGGCGCCAGCTGATCGGATTTGACGGTCAGGGACAGGAACATGCCATCGCGCACGGCGTCGCCGCCGATCGCGCCGCCCAAGGTTTCGACGTCCCGCACAATATCCGTGGCAGAGCGCGTTGCCGTGCCCTTGGTCAGGAGATCGGCGGTCAGTTCGGCCACGCCGCCGCGTGCGGCCGGATCGGTCGACGATCCGCCCCCGGCCACCAGATAGGCGGTCACGATCGGCAGCGCATGCCGCTCGATCACCACCAGACGCATCCCATTGCTCAGACGCCGCTCGCGCAGGGTGGGCAAGGTCGGCGTCACCGGGGCGCCGGGCGCGGGCGGCTGGACCCGCTGATCCGCGGGCGCGGCGACGACGACCGGCACGTCCCGGGGAATCACGAGCGGAGCGGTCGCGACCGTGGGTGCGATCGGGATCGCGTCCGCCTGCGCGCCAGGGGCGCCGGGAAGATAATCGATCGTCACCGCGCGATCGTCCGCAAACAACTTGCGGGCGACACGCTGGACGTCAGCCGCCGTCACCGCCTGGATCTGCGCGATGCGCGTGTCAGCGGCGTGCGGGTCATTTTCCAGGATTACGCTGGAAGCCAGCGAGCTCGCCCGCCCCTCCGCCGTTTCGCGCTCCTTCAAGGCGGACGTGACGATCTGGTTCTTGACCCGGGTCAATTCCTGCGCACTGACCGGCGCATCGCGCAGCTGGGCGATCTCCCGGCGCATTGCCGCTTCCACCGTTTCCGGCGTCTTGCCACCGGCGACGATCGCATAAGCGGAAAACATGCCCGTGCCCTTGCGCAGATCGGTGGAAATCCCCGTTTCCGCCGCAAGCTGATCGCGATAGACCAGCGACTGGTAGAGCCGCGCGCTTTCGCCGCCGGACAAAATACCATCGATGACGTTCAGCACCGCATGATCAGGATCGCTTGCCGGCGGCAGCTGCCAACTCAGCACCACCGCTGGAAGTGGCGTATTGGGCGCGTGCAGCGTGAAGCGCCGCGCGGCGGTGCGCGGCGGCTCCGCCACGAAATTGCGCGGGATCGGGCGGTCGGGCTTTGCGATCGGTCCGAAATATTGGTCGACCCACTTGTTCAGATCGGCCGGGTTGAAGTTGCCGGACACGACCAGCACGGCGTTATCGGGTCGATAATATTGTGCGTGGAAGGCGCGGACATCGTCCAGCGTCGCCGAATCCAGATCGGCAATGCTGCCGATCGGGGAACGGGCATAGCTGCTGACAGTGTAGCTCGCCGCCGGCAGGTTCAGCCGGAACAGGCTGTCATAGGGACGCGCCGCATCGCCGCGCAATTCCTCCTTCACGACGTCGCGTTCGGCCACGAACGTCGGCTGATCGATCACCAGCGATCCCATCCGCTCGGCTTCCGCCCAGATCAGGCTCTGCAGGTGATTGGCCGGCGCGGATTCATGATATTCGGTGAAATCGTCATCGGTGGACGCATTGTTGTTGCCGCCGATATCGTCGGTCAGCCGGTCCATCGTTTCCGCGGGCATGTTGCGCGTGGACTTGAACATCAAATGTTCGAACAGATGCGCGAAGCCGGACCGGCCGCGCGGATCGTCCCGCCCGCCGACATTGTACCAGACCTGGACCGAGACCGTCGTGCCGCTCGTATCGGGCATCGCGAAGACCCGGAGGCCGTTTGGCAGGGTGCGCTCGGTAAAGGCGAGCGGCGCGATCGTGGTAGGTGCGGCGAGTGCGGGTGTTGCGACGAGGATGGCGGCAGAGAGTGCAGCAAGCGAAACGAGGCGCATGTTTGCTCCTGGAAGGTGTCTGCGCCTCGTGCGCCTAACCTGCGCCGAAGGAAAGAGGCTAGGTCCGGATCGGCCGTTCAGCCGGCATAGTCGTCCGCCAGATCGCTGAACTTGGTGATGCGCGCCTCGAACTTCAGCTTCACCTTGCCCGTTGCGCCGTGGCGCTGCTTGGCCACGATCAGTTCGCACAGGCCGAACACCCCGGCCGCTTCCTTCATCCACTCCTCATGCGCGGCATGAACGTCGGCGCCGCTGGTGGAATCCGGCCGTTTCGGCTCGCGGGCGTTGACGTAATATTCCTCGCGGAACACGAACAAGACGATATCGGCGTCCTGCTCGATCGAGCCGGATTCGCGCAGGTCGGACAGCTGCGGCCGCTTGTCCTCACGCTGCTCGACCGCGCGGCTGAGCTGGGACAGGGCGAGCACCGGGACATGCAGCTCCTTGGCAAGCTGCTTCAGCCCGCGACTGATTTCCGAAA
>NZ_JBMDXN010000107.1:0-47376 GCF_048595155.1 Sphingomonas sp. | reverse complement strand
GCGGTATCGGCTTTTCGCCGCGCGCTGGAGGTGAGCCTGGTTACGGAATGTTGGGCTTTCCCATGGGGGTGAACATTTGCGACCTTCAGCGACCGTGGATGCGGCACGCCAGCGCGTAGCCGCATTCCTACGGGACCTAGTGACCTGCAGCGGCGTTTGAAAATGTATGAGCTGTTAAGTTCTCAAGGCGGCATGAGCGCACCTATGGCAAAAAGGCCGGGTGGCTCCTAAATCCCGTCTTCAGGGAGTCACGAAAGCATGAAGCGAGAACTCATCGCTTACCTCGATTCGATCAAGGCGCGCGATCCGGCGCCCCGCTCGCGCTGGGAGATACTGCTTTATCCCGGCGTGCTTGCGCTCGGACTGCATCGCCTTGCCCACTGGCTATTCAACGGCGAACTCTATTTCCTCGCCCGCCTGGTGAACCATCTGTCGCGCTTCTTCACGGCTATCGACATCCACCCCGGCGCGCAGATTGGACAGAATTTCTTTATCGATCACGGCTTCACGGTGATTGGAGAGACGGCCAAGATCGGCAACAACGTCACGATCTACCAGAATGTCACCCTTGGTGGCACAAATCCCGCTGACGGGGTTGGCGGCCAGCGCCATCCCCTGATCGCGGATGATGTCATCATCGGTTCGGGCGCGCAGGTGCTGGGTCCGATCATGGTGGGGCGTGGCGCGCGGATCGGCGCGAATGCGGTGGTGACGCGCGACGTACCGGAAGGCGCGACGATGGTCGGCATTCCGGCGCGGCCGACCCTGATCGATGCCGAGACGTTCAACAGCTTCGTCCCCTATGGAACGCCGTGCACCGAGCGGTTCGATCCGCAGACCCAGCAACTGGAATTGCTGAAATGCGAGGTTGAAACCTTACGCGGTAAGCTCGCCAAAATCATCGACGAGCGTGAGGCGGCGAGCGCCGCCAGTTCGACGGACCGCCAGTCCGCCTGATGGGGATCGTCACACCTTTTCCGTCGCAGGCACCTATCCAGGTGGCGTTCGACCGGGCCGAGCTTCAGCGCATCCTTGATCTGTATGGCCGAATGGTCGCCGCAGGGCGGTGGCGCGACTATGCGATCCAGTTCGGCAAGGATGCGGCCGTTTTCGCCTGCTTCCGCCGGGCCGCGGAGCGGCCGGAATATCGCATCGAAAAGCGTCCCGCCCTTCGCCAGCGCCAAGGCGAATGGGCGTTGATCGGAGAGAATGGTGCGATCCTGAAGCGCGGCCATGAACTCGGCCCCGTGCTCGCACCGGTCGAGCGGAAGCTGCTCAAGCTGGTGGAAGAATAGCGGCGGGGGCGCCCGCCTGTCCTGCCGATCAGCCAGCGGGGCGCGGCCTGCAGCGTGACTTGGAGCACGCGGTTCGCGGCGGCCGGCAGCCTTGCCTGAAGCCGTTCCGGCAGGCTTCTGACCGCGATCATGCGAGCATTGTGCCAAAAGGCCGACAGCAGCAGAGCCGAACCGATGACAAGCGCTGCGGCGGCAGCGGGTGTGATCGCACCGCTGGCCACGGCTGCCTCGATATCGGATACGCTGTATATCCGGCATTCTCCCCTGTGACCGGAGAGATAACAGGCGTGTATTGCTTGAGAAATATACTGCCTACTTCAGGCTGTGCCCTCAGCGTCAAGCGCGTAACCGGCCGACCGAACGGTGCGGATCAGATCGGGCTGATCTCCTAGGTTGATCGCCTTGCGGAGCCGGCGGATATGCACGTCCACGGTGCGCGGTTCGATGTCGCTGTCGCGCCCCCAGACAGAATCCAGCAGGCGTTCGCGGGAAAAGACGCGGCCCGGATGCTCCATGAAGTGCCGCAGAAGCCGAAATTCGGTTGGGCCGAGCGCCAGCGCGACGCCATCGCGGCGCACCTTGTGATCGGCAATATCCATTTCGATGCCCGAATAGGTCAGTCGTTCGCCGGCCAGCGCCGGACGGACGCGACGCAGCACGGCGGCGACGCGGGCGACCAGCTCGCGCGGGCTGAACGGCTTGGTAACATAATCGTCGGCACCGGTTTCCAGCCCGCGAATGCGGTCCTCTTCCTCGCCCCGGGCCGTTAGCATGATGATCGGGACGTTGGCCGAATGGCCGGCGCGGCGCAGCCTGCGGCATACTTCGATGCCGGACAGGCCTTCGATCATCCAGTCGAGCAACACGATGTCCGGCGGCCCTTCGGCAGCCAGGAGCAGCGCCTCCTCGCCGTCGGCCGTACGCTCCACGACATGACCTTCGCGGCGCAAATGCCACGTCAGCAACTCGGCGAGTGCTTCGTCGTCCTCGACGAGAAGGATGCGTGCTCCAGCCATGGCTTCAGACAGCGGGAGCCAACGCATCGGCACCTCGCGCGCGTTCGGGCATTTGTTCGCCGGTTGCGGCATAATAGATCATCTCGGCAGCGTTGGTTGCGTGATCTCCGATCCGCTCAATGTTCTTCGCGATGAACAACAAGTGCGTGGAGGCGCCGATATTGCTGGGGTTTTCCATCATATAGGTCAGCAGGGCGCGAAACAGGCTGTCATAGAGATCGTCAACTTCGCGATCGCGAATGCTCACGTCCCGCGCGCCCTCTGCGTTGCGCGCTGCGAAGGCGTTGAGCACGTCGTGCACCATCTCCGACGTCGCCCGCGCCATGGCGGGGAGGATGGCGAGCGGTTCGATGCCGCGCATATCCTGCAACAGCGGAACGCGCTTCGCGATATTCTTGGCATAGTCGCCGATCCGTTCGACGACGCCCGCGATCTTCAGCGCCGCAATCACTTCGCGCAGGTCATCGGCGAGTGGGGCGCGTAGCGCGATCAGCCGAACGACGCGGCGTTCGACCTCATTTTCCAGCTCATCGATGCGCTTGTCCGCTTCGACGATCTGGGACGCGGCTTCGGCATCGCGGCGGATCAAGGCTTGGACTGCCCCGTCGATCGCGGCCTCGGCAAGTCCGCCCATCTCGGCGACGAGCGCGCGCAATTCGCCGAGATCCTCGTCGAACGCCTTAACTGTATGCCCGCTGGTCGCCATTCTGCACTCCTGGGAGGCCCAATGCGGCAGATCCGCGTCACTTTTATGACACCGATGGCGGGGCCAGGGGAAGCTCTACGGTGACCGTGGTGCCTTCACCGACAGTGCTCGCAATGTCGAGTTTGCCGCGGTGGCGTTCGACGATGTGCTTGACGATCGCCAGCCCTAAGCCCGTTCCGCCGATGGCGCGGCTGCGGCCCGGATCGGCCCGATAGAAGCGTTCGGTCAGGCGCGGCAAATGTTCTGGCCCAATGCCATCGCCCTCATCGGCCACGCTGAACTGGGCAAGATCGGGCGTCATCGTCAGCACTGCGCGCACCGGCTTGCCCTCTCCACCATATTTGAAGGCATTGCTGATGATGTTGTGCATCAGTTGATGGAGCTGGCCGCGGTCACCGATCACCGCCACCTTGGGTGGTGAGGAGATCGACAATCGGTCTCCGTCACGGCGCGGCCGGAACTCGTCCGATACTTCGCGCAGCAGGGCCGCAAGGTTGACGAGATCCTTGGGGAGAAAATACCGATCAGCCTCGATCCGCGAGAGCGACATCAAGTCGTCGATCAGGCGCTGCATCCGCCGCGCTTCCTTCTCCATGATGGACAGGAAACGAAGGCGCGTCGCGGCATCTTCCGGACCGTTGGCTTCCTCAAGAGTCTCGATAAAGCCGATCAGGGATGCGAGCGGCGTGCGCAGTTCATGGCTGGCATTGGCAACGAAATCGACCCGCATCTGCTCGGCCGCGCGCTGGGCGCTGCGATCGGTCAGGCGCAGCAGGCGCCGTCCCGGACGGATCGTCCCCGCAGTCAACTCCCACAGCCGCTCATGACCACCGAGGCCATTCAGCGTGACCGGGCCGTCCTCGTCACCGCTCAAGACCGGCGCTGCTGCAGGGTGACGGAGCGCGAGGCGGACATAATCGCCGACAATATGCTCGCCCAGCAGCGTGCGCGCGGCGCTGTTGGCATGGCTGATGTGAAAGCCGTCCAATAGCAGTAGCGGCTCCGCCACTGCCTCGATCAGATCGTGGGACGGATCTTCCGGGGCCGGTTTGCTCTCCGCGATCGGGCCCGAGCCCAGGCGGGTGAAGCGCGGCAGCGCCATCTTAACCCAGCCGCTCCAGCGCCGGCAGCAAGGCATCGAAATGATCGATCAGGATCGTAGCGCCCAATTCTTCCGGTGGACGATCGGAGAAGCCGAAGGTGAGCGCGATGCACGGCATTCCCGCCGCGCGGGCCGCATCGGTATCGCTGATCGAGTCGCCGACGAACACCGCCCGTCCTCCGCCGGCCCGCGCGGTAGCTTCCCGTACAGGCGCGGGATCAGGTTTGCGTACCGGCAGTGTATCCCCACCGATGATGGTCGCGAACCGATCTTCCCAACCGCAGGCGGCAACGAGTTGCCGGGCGAGGGCTTCGGGTTTGTTGGTGCAGATCGCCAATGTCATCCCTTCGTCGTCGAGCGCGGTCAGCGCCTGCTCGACCCCAGGGTAGGGCGATGAATGGTCAGCGATATGACGCTCATAATAGTCCAGGAAGATCGGCATCGCCGTATCGACGAGCGCTTCGCTGGTGTCTCCTGTCGCCGCCAGGCCGCGGTGCAGTAACGTGCGCACGCCACGCCCGACCATGCCGCGCACAGCCCTTTCGGAAAGCGGCTGTCTGCCGAGTGAGGCGAGGCTGTGGTTGAGCGCCGCGGTCAGATCGGCGGCCGTATCCACCAGCGTGCCGTCCAGGTCGAAGATGACGATGTCGAACGCAATCCGGCCCATGGCCGCGCCCATAGCCATGGATATGGCCTGCGCAAGCGGAACATGGCAGAGATTGGAATATGAACGACACGCCTCTTGCCGCCATCATCCTTGCCGCCGGCAAGGGCACCCGAATGAAATCCGATCTGCACAAGGTCCTCCATCCCCTCGCGGGCAAGCCGATGCTGGGGCATCTGATCGATGCAGTTCAAAGCCTTGGCGCGGTGCGAACCGTGATCGTCACCGGGGCAGGCCGCCAGCAGGTGGCGGCCTTTGCCACGCCGCTCGGGCTGGAGGTGGCGGTGCAGGCCGAGCAACTCGGCACGGCACATGCCGTATCGCAGGCACAATCGGCCTTGGCGGGGTTCGAAGGGGATGTGCTGATCCTGTATGGCGACGTGCCGCTGGTATCGAGCGAAACGATGGCGCGTATGGTGGCCAGGCTGCACGCGCCGGATGCGCCGGCAGTCGTCGTGCTCGGCTTCCGCCCGGCCGATACGCTGCGGTACGGCCGCATCATCGCCGATCAGGGGCGCATCCTGAAGATGGTCGAACATAAGGATGCAAGCGCTGCCGAACGCGCGGAGACTTTGTGCAATTCGGGCCTGATGGCGGTGCGCGCGTCTGACGCATGGCGGCTGCTCGATCGGGTTGGGAATGAGAATGCCGCAGGCGAATATTATCTGCCCGACATCGTGATGCTCGCCGGCGAGGAGGGGCGGCATTCGGCGGTCATCGAAACTGACGCCGATGAAGTGGCAGGCGTCAACAGCCGCGCCGAACTCGCCGATGTCGAAGCAATCTGGCAGAAACGTCGGCGCGCACGCGCGATGGAGGAAGGGGCAAGCTTGCTGGTGCCCGAAACGGTGTGGTTCTCTTGGGACACGGTGATCGGACGGGATGTCACGATCGGCCAGAATGTCGTTTTCGGGCCCGGTGTGAAGGTGGCCGACAAGGTCACCATTCACGCCTTCTGCCATATCGAGGATGCCAGCGTCGGGAGCGGCGCGATCATCGGCCCTTATGCGCGGCTGCGACCGGGCGCCGACATTGGCGAGAATGCGCATGTCGGCAATTTCGTGGAGATCAAGAAGGCCCGGCTTGGGCAGGGAGCGAAGGCCAATCACCTGACCTATATCGGCGATGCGGATGTCGGCGCCGGTACGAATATCGGTGCGGGCACCATCACCTGTAATTACGACGGCTTCGGTAAATATCGCACGCAGATTGGCGAACGAGCCTTCATCGGATCGAACAGCGCCCTCGTAGCCCCGGTCTCGATCGGCGATGGCGCGATCGTGGCGGCTGGCTCGGTCGTCACGAACAACGTGCCGGCCGATGCACTGGCCGTGGCGCGCGGTGCACAGACAAATCGCGATGGCTGGGCGCTGCGTTTTCGGGAGCGCAGCAGGAAGGGCTGACCTGCGTCTATTCAGCTTTGTGCAACCGGACTAAGCGCTTGGGGCTGCGCGGTTGTTTGAAGGGAGCATAACGTCGTGTGCGGCATCATCGGTATCGTCGGCAAGGAAGAGGTCTGCGAGCGGCTGCTGAGCGGGCTGCGACGGTTGGAATATCGCGGTTATGATTCCGCGGGCATCGCGACCGATCACGACGGGGTGATCGATCGTCGCCGCGCACCGGGCAAGCTTGACAATCTGGCTGCGGTTTTGCGGGAGGAGCCACTGCCTGGCCGCACCGGCATTGCGCATACCCGCTGGGCGACGCACGGCGCGCCGACCGAGGACAATGCGCATCCGCATGCGACCGGCCATGTCGCGGTCGTTCACAACGGCATCATCGAGAACTTCAAGGCGCTGCGCGAGGAATTGCAGGCGCGCGGGCGCGTCTTCACCAGCCAGACCGACACGGAGGTGGTCGCGCATCTGGTATCTGAGCAGGTCGAGGCCGGTGCGGAGCCTGCGGCCGCCGTTGCTTCCGTTTTGAAGCGGCTTCACGGGGCGTTCGCGCTCGCCATCCTCTTCCGTGAATATCCCGATCTGCTGATCGGCGCCCGCCTCGGCTCGCCGCTCGTTGTCGGCTATGGCGAGGGCGAGACATATCTCGGCTCTGACGCGCTGGCGCTGGCGCCGCTCACCCAGCGCATCTGCTATCTCGAAGAGGGCGATTGGGTCGTCATCACGCGGGATGGCGCGCAGATCTTCGATGCTCTGGATCAACCGGTCGATCGTGCGATCGTCGAGTCTGGGGCGATGGACGTGGAGCTTACGAAGGGCAACCACCGCCACTTCATGCTCAAGGAGATTTATGAGCAGCCGATCGTCGTCGCTCAGACGCTGCGATCCTACCTGCGCCGGCTGGAAGAGCAGGTATCCATGCCGACCGAGGATTTCGATCTGGCTTCGGTGAAGCGCATCACGATCGTCGCGTGCGGAACGTCTTTCTACGCCGGCATGGTTGCGAAATATTGGTTCGAGCAATTTGCCCGCGTTCCGGTCGACGTCGATGTGGCCAGCGAATTTCGGTATCGCTCGCCAGTAATGGAGCCGGGTGGGCTTGCCCTGTTCATCAGCCAGTCGGGGGAAACGGCGGATACGCTGGCGGCGCTCCGTCACGCACGCACCGAGGGGCAGAAGATCGCGGTTGTCGTAAACGTGCCCACCTCGACCATGGCGCGCGAAGCCGATCTGCTGCTATCGACCCATGCGGGGCCGGAAATTGGCGTAGCCTCGACGAAGGCCTTCACCTGTCAGCTGGCGGTGTTGGCGGCATTGGCCGTCAACCTGGCGCGAGCGAAGGGCCGTCTGAGCCATGATCAGGAGCGCGTGATCGTTCGCCATCTCGCCGAGGCTCCTGCGGCGCTCAACGGCGCGCTCGCCTACGACGAGGCGATCGAGCAGATGGCCCATCACATCGCCGCCGCCCGTGATGTGCTCTATTTGGGGCGCGGCCCGGATTACCCACTGGCGTTGGAAGGCGCGCTCAAGCTGAAGGAAATCAGCTATATCCATGCCGAAGGCTATGCCGCGGGCGAGATGAAGCATGGGCCGATCGCGCTAATCGACGAAGCCGTGCCGATCATCGTCATCGCTCCCTCGGGGCCTTTGTTCGACAAGACCGTGTCCAACATGCAGGAAGTACAGGCACGCGGCGGCAAGGTGGTGTTGATCTCGGACTATGACGGCATCGCCGCGGCCGGCGACGGCTGCCTTGCGACCATCACCATGCCGAAGGTGCATCCGCTGATCGCTCCGCTCGTCTACGCCATTCCAGTCCAATTACTGGCTTACCATGTCGCCGTGCTGAAGGGCACGGACGTTGATCAGCCGCGTAACTTGGCCAAGAGCGTCACGGTGGAATGACGGCGGGATCATAGGGGCATGATGCGGGGGGCAGAGTGGAGACGCGCGTTGGCGTGCGCTGCGGTGCTGGCGGCTGTGATACCTGGCGCAAGCCGGTCGATCGCGGCACCACCGGGTAACGACAGCGCACAGTCTGACGATCACGTGCGCTTGCGCGAGCGGGCGCAGCGCAAACGCAGCGGCGATATGTCGCCGGCCAACGAACAGGCCGATACGCAGCGGCCGCCGCCGCCCGGTCTGGCGGGCGACTGGTTCGGACTGAAGGAATTCCTGGCGGATCGCGGGATCGGCGTGACCGCACGTTACGCCTCCGAGACGGCACTGAATTATACCGGCGGCCGCCGTAAGGCGATCACCGAGACCGGCCAGCTTGATATCGGTGCGCTGATTGACCTCAAGAAGCTGATCGGGTTGAATGGTGGATCCGTGCAGGGAACCGTCACCTATCGCCGTGGCCATGATCTTGGCCAGCATGCGGGCTTGGGCGTCCTTCAGCAAGTGCAGGAAGTCTACGGCAGAGGTCAGACGATCCGCCTGACCCAATTCTGGTACGAGCAGATGCTGGCGGGCGATCAGGTCGACCTGAAGCTGGGACGCACGGCCCCCGGCGAGGATTTTGCTGCCTTTTCCTGTTCCTTCCAAAATCTGTCCTTCTGCGGTTCGCAGCCAGGCAATATTGCGGGTGACTATTGGTATAATTGGCCGATTAGCCAATGGGGTGCGCGGGCGCGCGTGAATTTAGGTAAAATCTACGTCCAGGCAGCCGCCTATGAGCAGAACCCGCGCAATCTCGACCGCGGTTTTCTGGAATGGCATTTCCATGGCGCGGACGGGGTGTTGGTGCCTGTGGAAATTGGCCTCGTTCGGGGCGCCGCATCGAATGGGCCGATCGGCTCGTTCAAGGTTGGGGGTTGGATCAGCACGAGCAACGCCCCCGATGTGCTGCTGAATCAGCGTCGCCAGCCCGCTATCTTGGCCGGCGACACGATGTTGCAGCGTTCTTCCCGCAGCGGCGTCTGGGTGAATATCCAGCAGCAGCTGACCGGAAGTTCGAAGGATGGCAAAACGGAGCGCGGTCTGAGTGTGTTCGCGAACGCTACTCAATCCGACCGGCAGACCTCGGTTGTAGACAGCCAAGTGGCGCTCGGCCTTTTCTATCGCGGTCTGATCCCTTGGTTCACCGAGGACGTGTTCGGGCTCGGCATCGCCCGCACCCATGTCAATGATCGCGTCGCCGATCGTGAGCGACTGCTGGCGCAGCCGACGCAGGGTTCAGAATATGCGGCGGAAGTCTATTACGGTTTTCACCCGCGCAGTTGGCTGGAACTGCGCCCTAACCTTCAGTGGGTTCATCATCCAGGCGGCTATCGTCGAGCGGACGATGTGGGCGTGATCGGTCTAAAAGGTGCGCTCACGCTTTAGCGTAATCGACCCGACGAGCATCTGTTCGGCGGGCGCGCGAAGGTGCATGACGTATCTGCAGGCCGTGCAAAGCGGCCGCGAGAGGAGGGAGATGCGGATGATCCGATCGGTATGGGCGGGCGCCATGCGCCGCGCGATCGCATCCCTGATTGCCGTTCTGGTAAGCGGCGCTGCGGCAGCCCAGCAGGCGCCGGCGACCACCGCCGCGGAACAGCCTTTCATCAAGCCTGCGACGATCGATGATGCGCTGGAGGTTACCGGCGACAGCGTGGCCGCCAAGCAGATCAACACCCGCATGCTGATCGGGGTTGAGGTTAACGGCCAAGGCCCGTTCAACTTCTTCGTTGACAGCGGAGCCGATCGTACCGTGGTCGGCGAGGCGCTGGCGCAGCGACTTGGTCTACCGCTCGGACCTGCCGTGATGTTGAACAGCATGAGCGGGGCGAAGTTGACGCCAACGGTCCGTATCGATCGGCTGCGGGTCGGCAGTAGCGAAGTTCGCGACATCGCGGCGCCGCCGTTGCCGGAACGCTTCCTCGCCGCCCAGGGCCTCGTCGGCATCGACGCCTTGGCGGATCAGCGGCTTAACATCGATTTCGAGCGTAAGCGGGTCACCGTTCAGGACACGCACGGGTCGAACCTGAAAGCTGGACCCGACGAGGTCGTTGTCGTTGCACGACGGCGCAAAGGGCAGCTTATCCTGACGCAGGCGCTCGCCGGCGGCACGAACGTCGCCGCCGTGATTGATACCGGCACGGAAATCACTGTGGGCAACAGCGCGCTGCGTGCCAAGCTTATGCGCCGCAGCAAGCTGCCGTTCCGAACGGCAACACTGATGAGCGTGACCGGCGAATCCTTTATCGCCGATTTAATCCAGGTGCCGGAACTCAAGATTGGATCAATCCTGTTCCGTGGGGTGACGATCGCCTTCGTGGATGTTCCCCCCTTCAAGCTCTTCGGCCTGCAAAACGAGCCTGCAATCATGCTGGGTACCGATGTGCTGGAGGGATTTGCCCGCGTGTCCCTGGACTTCCGGCGCCGGCGCGTCCGCTTTTCGATGCGCCGCACGAGCCGTTGATCGCCCCGCGATAGATACCATATGGTGAACAGTTGCCGCCATTGATCGCGGCGCCGGAGTGTTCATGACCGAAGCTTTTCCCGTACTGCCGCTGCGCGACATCGTTGTATTCCCGCAGATGATCGTCCCGCTCTTCGTGGGACGCGACAAGTCGGTCGCCGCGCTGGAAAGCGCGATGGCGGCGGACAAGACCATTTTCCTGGTTTCGCAGATCGATCCTGCCGAGGATGATCCCGATGCCGATGCGCTGTTCGACGTCGGCGTGACCGCCACCGTGCTGCAGCTGCTGAAACTGCCGGACGGCACCGTCCGCGTGCTCGTCGAAGGCAAGCAGCGTGCCCGCATGACCCGCCTGCAAGCGGTGGCGACCCATTTGACGGCCGAGATCGAATTGCTCGGCGATGGCGAGGCAGATCCGAATTCCGATGACATCAAGGCGCTCATGCGGTCGGTCTCCGATCAGTTCGAGCGTTATGCCCAACTCAACCGCAAGCTGCCGGACGAACTGCCCGGCCAGTTGGCGGAGATTGAGGACCCGGCGCGCTTGGCTGATGCGGTTGCCGGCAATATTTCCGTCAAGGTCTCCGACAAGCAGGCGATGCTGGTCGAGAGCGATCCGGCCAAGCGGCTGGAAATGGCGTTCGCCTTCATGGAGGGCGAACTCGGTGCGCTGCAGGTCGAGAAGAAGATCCGCAGCCGCGTGAAGCGCCAGATGGAGAAAACGCAGCGCGAATATTACCTCAACGAGCAGTTGAAGGCGATCCAGCGCGAGCTTGGCACGAGCGAAGGTGAGGAAGGCGGCGACGAGATCGCCGAGCTGACCCAGAAGATCGCCAACACCAAGCTCTCCAAGGAAGCGCGCGCCAAGGCGACCGCAGAGGTTAAGAAGTTGCGGACGATGGCGCCGATGTCGGCTGAAGCCACGGTGGTGCGCAATTATCTGGACGTGCTGCTCGGCCTGCCGTGGGGCAAGAAGTCCAAGATCAAGAAGGACATCGCTGCCGCTCAGGCGGTGCTGGACGAAGACCATTATGCGCTGGAGAAGGTGAAGGATCGGATCGTCGAATATCTGGCGGTCCAGGCGCGCACCAACAAGCTCAAGGGTCCGATCTTGTGCCTGGTCGGTCCTCCCGGGGTCGGCAAGACCTCGCTCGGCCGCTCGATCGCCAAGGCGACGGGGCGTGAGTTCATCCGGCAGTCGCTGGGCGGCGTTCGGGACGAAGCCGAGATCCGCGGCCATCGCCGTACCTATATCGGATCGCTCCCGGGCAAGATCGTGTCGAACCTGAAGAAGGCTGGCACCTCCAACCCGCTGTTCCTTCTCGACGAGATCGACAAGCTCGGGCAGGATTATCGCGGCGATCCCGCGTCGGCCCTGCTCGAGGTGCTGGATCCGGAACAGAATAACAAGTTCCAGGACCATTATCTGGAGATCGATGTCGATCTGTCGGATGTGATGTTCGTCACGACCGCGAACTCGCTCAACCTCCCGCAGCCGTTGCTCGACCGGATGGAGATCATCCGCCTGGAAGGCTACACCGAGGATGAGAAGGTCGAGATCGCGAAGAAGCACCTGCTTCAGAAGCAGATCGATGCGCATGGTCTGAAGCCCGAGGAGTTCGTGCTGACGGACGAGGCGCTACGCGACCTGATCCGTTATTATACGCGCGAAGCCGGCGTTCGCACGCTGGAGCGCGAGATCGCCAAGCTGGCGCGCAAGGCGCTCCGCAAGATCCTCGAGAACAAGGAAGGGTCGGTCACGATCACGCCGGATAATCTCGGCGACTATGCCGGGATCCGGAAGCATCGGTTCGGGGTGTCCGAGGAAGAGGATCAGATCGGTGCTGTGACCGGTCTCGCCTGGACCGAGGTCGGCGGCGAGTTGCTGACGATCGAAGCCGTGACGGTGCCTGGCAAGGGGCATGTCAAAACCACGGGCAAGCTTGGCGAAGTCATGCAGGAGTCGGTTCAGGCCGCCTGGTCGTTCCTGCGTGCCCGTGCGCCGATCTATGGCATCAAGCCGAGCATCTTTGCGCGTAAGGATGTCCATATCCACTTGCCCGAAGGGGCTGTGCCCAAAGACGGTCCGTCCGCCGGTATCGGTATGGTGACGGCGCTGATCTCCACCTTGACCGGCATCCCGGTGCGGCGCGAAGTCGCCATGACCGGCGAAGTCACGCTACGTGGACGCGTTCTCCCGATCGGCGGCTTGAAGGAGAAGCTGTTGGCGGCGCTCCGCGGTGGCATCACCACAGTGCTGATCCCGGCGGAAAACGAGAAGGACCTTGCGGATATTCCGTCGAATATTCGGGAGGGCCTGGAAATCGTGCCGGTCAGCCATGTCGACGACGTGCTTGTTCGCGCACTGGCTCAGCCGATCGTGCCGATCGAATGGACAGAAGCGGACGAATTGGCGACGGAACCGCCGCTCGCACAGATCGGTACCGAACCCGGCGCGAGCGTCGCAAGACACTAAAACGCACCAGCTTTCCTTTGACTCACCCCGCCGGCTTGGCATTAGATGAGCGCTTGCGTTCGTCGGGCTAAGCTGGCGGAAAGGGGGAATTAATGAACAAGCAGGAGCTGATCGCGGCAGTCGCGGATCAAACGGGGCTGGCGCGCAATGATGCCGCCAAAGCTGTCGAATCGCTGATCGAGACGATCATCGCGCAGCTGAAGAAGGGTGAAGAAGTCCGCATGGTGGGCTTTGGCAATTTCTCCGTAAGCCGCCGGAAGGCGTCTGTGGGCCGCAACCCGCGAACGGGTGAGCCGATGAACATCAAAGCCACGAGTCAGCCCAAATTCCGGCCCGGTAAGGTGCTGAAGGATTCGGTCAACTAGCCCACGCCAGCTGCTTTAGCTGCGGGGAGCCGCACGGGCTTGGCCGGAAAGCCGGAGACTGGCAGGACGCTGCTCTTCCGCCTGCGATGGTCGGGTGCGTATGAGAGCACCGCTCTGGACATAGCGTTCGCGGCCCGGTAACCGGCAGCGAACGGGCGCATAGCTCAGCGGTAGAGCACTGCCTTCACACGGCAGGGGTCGCAGGTTCAATCCCTGCTGCGCCCACCAGATCAAGCCCCGGCGGCCGCACGGCCCGCCGGGGCTTTCTCGTTTCAGGGCCGCGCACGCGCAGCCCTCGGGCAGGAATGGGGAGGAAGGCTGATGGCGGGACCGCTGCAAGGCCTGAAGGTGCTGGAGCTGGCGCGGATCCTGGCAGGCCCCTGGGCAGGCCAGACGCTTGCCGATCTGGGCGCCGACGTGATCAAGGTGGAAAGCCCGGAAGGGGACGATACGCGCCGGTGGGGCCCCCCCTTTGTGAAGGGTGCGGACGGCGGGGATCTGTCCGCAGCGTACTTCCACGCTTGCAATCGCGGCAAGCGGTCCATCGTGGCCGATTTCACCACGGCGGAAGGCCGCGCGCTGGTCGAGCGGCTAGCCGCCTCGGCGGACGTGCTTATCGAAAACTTCAAAGTCGGCGGGCTTGCCAAATACGGGCTGGATTATGAAAGCCTCGCCAGGATCAATCCGCGGCTTGTGTACGCCTCGATCACCGGTTTCGGACAGGACGGGCCCTATGCGGCACGTGCGGGCTATGATTTCCTGATCCAGGGCATGGCCGGTGCGATGTCGATCACCGGTGATCCCGACGGGCCGCCGACGAAGACCGGCTTCGCCATGGCGGACATCTTTTCCGGTCTCTACGCGACGATCGGTATCCTCGCGGCGCTTCGACGCCGGGACGAGACCGGGCAGGGAGCGTGGATCGATTGCGCGCTGATGGACAGCCAGGTCGGCGTACTCGCCAATCAAGCGCTCAACTATCTCGTCTCCGGAACGGCGCCGGGCCGGCTCGGCAATGCGCATCCGAGCATCGTGCCTTACGAGGTGTTTCCCGTCATCGACGGGCACATCGTGATCGCGGTCGGCAATGATGGGCAGTATCGGCGCCTGTGCGACGTGCTCGGCGAATCCGCGCTTGGCACAGATCCCGAATTTGCGACAAACCCTCAGCGGGTTGCCAATCGCGCGGCGCTGATCGGAAGGCTCTCTGCACTCACGCTGCGCTTCCACCGCGACGCGTTGCTGAGCGCGCTTGAAGACGCGTCAGTCCCCGCCGGGCCGATCAATACGATCGCGCAGGCGTTCGATGATCCGCAGGTCCGCCATCGTGGTATGCGGCTCGATCTTACTTCGGCCGATGCGGAGAGTGGTATAGTTCCCGGCGTGCGGACGCCGCTCGTCATCGACGGCGTTCCAGCTGCGCACACCCGGCCCTCGCCAGCCGTGGGTGAGCATCAGGCGGACATCCTGGCGGACACGGCATGGTTGCGCGGCTGACGCTGCGCGCGCTCCACCTGGATGACGCGGAAGCCGTATTCGCGCTTTATCGGGCGGTTGCGGCATCCCCCGAGAGCGGGTTGGCTCGCCGACCGGACGAGCTGTCGTTGGACTATGTCGCCGGCAATATCGCCAAGGCCTTGAACGGCGGCGTGGCACTCGGCGCGTTCAGGGAGGGGCGGATGGTCGGTGTGATCCGCGCGCTGCCGATAGGGCCGCGCCAGTTTGCGCACGTGCTCACCGATCTGACGGTCGCGGTCGATCCGGCAGCGCAGGGGCAGGGGATCGGTGCTGCGCTGTTTAGTGCCCTGTTTGAGGCGACGACGGCCCTCGGCATTACGCGGGTCGAACTGATGACCCGATCCGGAAACGGGCGAGCGATTGCGCTCTACGAGAAGCTGGGCTTCGTGAGGGAGGGCTGCTTCAGAGGTCGCGTGCGCCTGCCGGATGGCCGAATTGAGGACGATATCGCCATGGCCCGGCTCGCCTGAACACGAAAACGCCGGCCGGCGCCAAGCCGACCGGCGTTTCTTTTACATGTCGATCAGTAGCAGAAGCGGTTGATCAGATTTTCCAGCCGCTCCTGGCCACCGGACTTGGGCTGCGGGTTGAGGTTCTTCGACAGCGCGAGGTCGGCGACCTCCGCCAGGGAGCCGCTGGTCGCGACCTTGCCGACTTCGCCGTCCCAGCCGGCATAACGCGCCTTCTTGAACGCATCGAGACGGCCATCCTCGACCAGTGCGGCAGCGTTGAGCAGGCCCTTGGCGATGACGTCGATCGCGCCGACATGGCCATAGAACAGGTCGGCGGCATCGACGCTCTGACGGCGCACCTTGGAGTCGAAGTTGAAGCCGCCGTCGGTGAAACCGCCGGCGCGGATCACTTCCAGCATCGCCAGCGTCATTTCCTCGACCGAATTCGGGAATTGATCCGTGTCCCAGCCATTCTGATGGTCGCCGCGGTTGGCGTCGATCGAGCCGAAGATGCCGAGCGCGTTCGCCATCGCCAGTTCGTGCTCGAACGTGTGGCCGGCCAGCGTCGCGTGGTTCGCTTCGATGTTGACCTTGACCTCGTTCTCCAGGCCGTAGCGCTTCAGGAAACCGTATACGGTCGCCGTATCGAAATCATATTGATGCTTGGTCGGCTCGTGCGGCTTGGGTTCGATCAGGATCGTGCCGTTGAAGCCGATCTTGTGCTTGTGCTCGACGACGAGGTTGAGGAAGCGGCCGAGCTGATCCAGCTCCTTCTTGAGATCGGTGTTGAGCACCGTTTCATACCCCTCGCGGCCGCCCCACAGGACGTAGTTGCTGCCACCCAGCCGGTGCGTCGCCTCCAGCGCGCCGCGGACCTGCATCGCGCCGAACGCGAACACCTCCGGATCGGGGTTGGTCGCGCCGCCCGCGGCGAAGCGCGGATGGCTGAACAGGTTGGCGGTACCCCACAGCAGCTTGCGACCGGTCTCGCCCTGCAGACGTTCCAGATCGTCGACTGCCTCGGCCAGGTACTTCTGATGCTCCGCGGCGTTCGTCGCGACCGCCATCACGTCGACGTCGTGGAAGCAATAGAAGGGCACGTCGAGCTTCTGGATGAAGTCGAAGCCCTCACGGCGCTTCCAGGCGGCGGCCGCACTGTCCATCTGGCCTGCCAGCCACGGGCGGCTGAACGTGCCAGCGCCGAAGATGTCGGCACCGGGCCAGGAGAAGGTGTGCCAGAAGCAAACAGCGAAGCGGAGATGATCCTCCATCGTCTTGCCCATCACGACGCGGTTCTTGTCGTAGAAGCGGTAGGAGAGCTCGTCGGTCGAGTCCGGCCCCTTGAAGGTGATCGGAGCGATCTCTGCGAAATAGGTGGGTTGGGTTGACATTACTGGCCTCTCATTTTCGGGCTGATGTGGGGATAGGCTTCTTTGAAAGCGTGTTTCTTGGGCGCGAGTAGCGCGACGTCCGCCGGATCCGGCTGGATCACGCGTTCGACCGGCGGCGGAGCGCAGATTGTCCGCGGATCGCCCTGATCGACCGCTACCTGCGCCAGGCGAGCGGCGCCCAGCGCTGGACCGACTTCGCCGCCGCGCAGATAGACGAGCGGGGTTTCCATTGCCGCACTGATGATCCTGCCCCAGTAAGCCGAGCGGGCACCGCCGCCGATTACGGCCAATTGGGAGACGCGAGTGCCCGCGTCGCGCAGGGCATCCAGACCATCCGCCAACGCGAAAGCAACGCCCTCCAAGACGGCCTGCGCCAATGTTCCTGCGCTCGTGTCATTGTCGAGGTTGAGGAATGCGCCACGGACGAGCGCATCATTATGCGGGGTGCGCTCGCCGGAAAGGTAAGGAAGAAATACTTCCTTCCCGCGTGCCGGCCCGGTGCTTTCCGCCCGGCTGAACAACTCGGGCGCATTGGCCGCTCCCGTGATGCGCGCAACCCAGTCGATGCAGGATGCGGCACTCAGATGAACCGACATCTGATGCCACATGTTGGGCAAGGCATGGCAGAAGGCATGGACTGCTCGCGCCGGGTTCGGGCGGAACGCCTCCGTCGCGATGAAGATAACCCCGGACGTACCCAGCGACAGAAGCGCATCGCCATCCGCGACGACACCCACGCCGATGGCGCCAGCGGCATTATCGCCACCGCCGCCGACGACCGGTACAGCTGCCATGCCCCAGTTTTCGGCAACCTCGGACCGCAATGTTCCGGCAATGTCCGATCCTTCGAACAAGCGGGGCATATGATCTCGGCTCAGTCCGGTTGCCGCCAGCAACGCATCGCTCCAGTCGCGCTTTGCGACGTCCAGCCAGATCGTGCCGGCGCTGTCCGACATGTCCGACGCCTTATCGCCTGTCATCCGCAGGCGGACATAATCTTTCGGCAGCAGGACGGTGCGAACCTGATCGAAGATTTCCGGCTCATGCTTGCGCACCCAGGCCAGCTTGGGCGCCGTGAAGCCCGGCATGGCAAGGTTGCCGGTGATAGCCTGGAGCGCCGGGACGGCGGCGGTCAGTTCCTCGCACTCCTGATAGGAGCGACCGTCGTTCCACAGAATTGCCGGACGCAGCGGCTTGTCCGCAGCGTCCAGCAAGGTAGCGCCATGCATTTGGCCCGCAATGCCGATGCCGCGTACGGAGCGCCGCACGGCCGGATCGATCGCGCGCACGGCAGCCTCGGTTGCCGCCCACCAATCCTCCGGCGCCTGCTCTGACCAGAGAGGGTGGGGCCGGGAGACGGACAGGGCCGCATTTCCCTGTCCGGCGACGCTGCCGTCTGCCGCGATTACCACGGCCTTCACACCGGACGTACCGATGTCGATACCCAGAAACATGCAGCGCGATCCTTAATCGACGAAGGGGTTGATGGTCTGGATCGTGCCGTCCGGATTGAACTTAAGCTCGGTCACCTTCACGTTGCGCAGGTGGTTCTTGTTGGAGATCTGCGTGTCGGCATAGAACAGCCACCACTTGCCATCCTTCTGAATGATCGAATGGTGGGTCGTCCAACCTTGAACAGGCTTAAGGATATGGCCGGTATAGGTGAACGGACCATAGGGATTGGTGCCGATCGCATAATTCAGGAAGTGCGTATCGCCCGTGGAGTAGGTGTAATAATATTTACCGTCTTTTTTGAAGACCCACGACGCTTCGAAGAACCGCTTTTCATGATCGCCGCCTAGTACAGGCTTGCCGTTCTGATCGACGATCACGGCGTCGCGCGGCGCTTCGGCGAGCTGCTTCAGATCCGGCGTCAGCCGCGCGACCTTGCCCGATATGGCTGGCTTGTCGTCTTGCTGAAGATCCGTGTCGGTGCCGTTCGGATCAAATTTGCCCGTGGTCCAGCGCTGCAGCTGGCCGCCCCAAATGCCGCCGAAATAGAGATAGGCCTGATTGTCATCGTCGATAAAGACGGCGGGGTCCATGGAATAGGCGCCCGTGATCGGCTCCGGCTCTGCTTTGAAAGGACCCATTGGGTTCTTCGATGTCGCAACGCCGATTTTGAACTGACCCAGGCCGCGCGGATCGAGGTTCTTGTCGCGCGCCGGGAAGAACAGATAATAGGTGCCGTTGCGGTAAGCCGCATCGGGGGCCCACATCTGCTGAGATGCCCAGGGCACGTCCTTCACGTCCAGCGCGACGGGTCCGATCTTCACCGGCGCACCGACATGATCCATTTCCAGAACGCGATAATCGTGCATCGCATATTGGTTGCCGAGATCGTCATTGGGAATGTCGGTCGGCACGTCATGCGAAGGATAGACGTAGATCTTGTTGTTGAAGACGTGTGCGGACGGGTCCGCCGTGTAAATCTCCGTCACCAGCGGCTGCGAAACATAACGCTTTCCTTCTGGCGATACCTGGGGAACGACTGGAGCAGCAGCGCTGGCAGTCACTGTCGGACCGGCCAGCATCGTGCCGGCAAGCGCCGCCCACATCATCTTCGAATACAGCATCTATCCTCCTCTCGACGATTTCGCGACGCCCGTTGATGGACGCAACGTGCCTTCGCCGTCTGTGCGGCAATCGGCTGATAGCGCTACCAATAACCGCCGCTTCGCACCGATCAAGCGGTTCCTATGCCAGAATGGCGAATCTGCAGATGATCGTTTCGGAACCGTTCGGTGCCGCGTCGGTTCAAGGGCAAGTTTACCTGGACGGAGATGGCGCATGGCAGATACCCCGACCGAAGGCAGCGAGCCTGCTGCCGCCCCCAAGGCGAAAACGAAGCCTGCTGCAAAGCCGGCGGCGCGCAAGGCTGCCGGGTCGACGGAGACGCCGGCTGCCGCTTCCAAGCCGGCGGGGAAACCTGCATCCAAACCCCGTGCAAGCGCTTCGCGCGCGTCGAAGGGCAGTGGAACGACGGCCAAGGCGACCCGGCCGCGAACGGTCGCGAAGACGGCTGCTGTGCGTCCCGCCGCCAAGACGAAACCGGCTGCCAGCAAGGCTAACGCCAAGGCGAGCTCGCCCGTCAGCGTGAAGAAGGCTGCGGCCGGTGCCGGCATCTTTGCGGTGGTTGCGGCATCCGTCGCGGCCATTTTCGGCGGCAAGAAAAAGTAGGATGTCGGGCGATCCAGGCGTTGGGCCTGGATCGTTCAATTGCACTATGTTTAGCCGGCCAAGCGGATGAGTGGCCGTACGGCAAGCCGGCAAACGCCGTTACATCGTTTCCGAACAGCGTACGCCGTCGCAGGCGCGGTGAAGGCGCCAGGATATCGCCGCGGCGCCCAGGCACATCACCGCCACGGCGGTGAGAGCTTGGATGACCGATACGCCCACGGCCGCCAAAGTCACCGCGCCCACTGCGCCGACGACCATCGCACCCGAATTGACGATATTGTTCGCGGCGACGGTCCGCGCGGTATGATCGCTTTCGACGGTCGTAGTGAGGAAGGCGTACAGCGGTACCACGAACATGCCCCCGGTGACTGAAACGCCCAGGAGCGCGAGAGCGACCAAAGGCGCATCAGGATGTGTCGCAAAATCGCGGAAGGAATATAAGATGCCATCGGCGGCGGGTTCCCACCGATGCGCGGCGAATGTCATCAGCAGCACGAACCCCGCCATCGCAATGACGGATGCGGGCGCATAGCGCGCCGACACGCGGCCCGCGAGCAGGCGGTTGATCAGGACGGATCCGATCGCCACGCCGATCGAGAAGATGGCCAGGAAGAGGCTGGCCACCTGTTTGTCGGCGGTGAACACATTCTTCACCAAGGGCGGAAATTCGATCACCAGCACGGCGCCGATCATCCAGAAAAAGCTGATCGAGAGGATAGCGAGGAACAGCCGCGGTATGTGCATCGTCGCAGAAACAAGCGTGATCGATGCGCGGATGATGTGCAGATCGATCGGCGGGCTTTCGCCAGAGGCGGGGGCCGGCGGGATCTCCCGCGCGGTCAGCCAGCCGATGGCGGCGACGGCAAGGACCAGGATCGCCGCCAGCCGCGGATCGATCAGGCCGGCCAGGATTGTTCCGCCCAGAATGGCGATATAGGTACCGGCTTCGACCAGGCCGGTGCCGCCGAGCACCTCACCCCGCCGCAGATGCTGGGGCAGAATCGCATATTTGATCGGCCCGAAGAAGGTCGAATGGGCGCCCATCGCGAGCACAGCCCCCAACATCAGGGGAACCGACGCGAACAGCAGGCCAGCGGCGCCCACGATCATGATCGCGATCTCGGCGGTCTTGATGATGCGCACGATCCGCGCTTTGTCGTGGCTGTCCGCCAATTGGCCGGAAAGTGCGGACAGAAGGAAGAAGGGCAGGATGAACAGCCCGGTCGCGATTGCGTTGAACGCCGCTTCCTTCTTCGCGTCCGAATAGATCGAGTAGGTCGCGAAGAGAACCATCGCCTGCTTGAACAGGTTGTCGTTGAACGCGCCTAAAAACTGCGTCGCAAAGAGCGGCAGAAAGCGGCGTTTGCCTAAAAGCCGGAACGATGGAATCATCGGAGGGCGCTATGTGCGTCGCTGTTTTTTCTCACGGTTGGGCCCCATAGACGAATTCGGGCAACAACGCCAAACAGCGACTTGCTATGAATGAAGCTTCCTCCAGGATCCGCAGCCCCATCCTCGAAACCTTGCGCTTGCGCTTGCGGATCCACAGTCTTGCGGACGTCGATCCGCGGTCGGCGATCACTGCGGATGCGACGACGATGCAATTCGTCGGCGGCCCCCAGGACCGCACCGAGAATTTCAACCGAATCCTGCGCTATGCGGGTCATTGGGCGCTACTGGGGCGCGGCCTGCTTCTGGTTGAAGACCGTGCAAGCGGGCAGATGGTTGGGGAGGCAGGCCTTGGCCGTTTCGAGCGCGGGCTCGGCCGCGATTTCGACGATGCGCCGGAAGCCGGATGGCTGTTCGCGGCATGGGCGGCCGGGCAGGGCTTCGCGACCGAGGCGATGCACGCCGCCATCGACTGGCACGAACAGACGTTCGGGCCCACCCGGATGGTGTGTCTCATCGACCCTGCCAACGGCGCGTCGGTGCGGGTGGCGCAGAAGCTGCTCTTCACGCCCTTCCGTCAAGCGACCTTCAAAGGCCATGACGTTATATTACATGAAAGGCTGCCAACCCCTCCCCAAAGGGGATAAGCCACGCTAGACCGCACCCATGCTGACGCTGCCGAACATCCTCACCCTGTCGCGCATTGTCGCGATGCCGGTGATGGTCTTGTTGCTGTGGCATCCGCGGCCATGGGATTATGCGGTCGCGTTCGGCCTCTACGTTCTCGTCGGCGTCACTGATTATTTCGACGGCTATCTGGCGCGCGCACAGGGTGCCGTTTCGAAGCTTGGCGTGTTTCTCGATCCGATCGCCGACAAGATCATGGTGGCAACAGTCATCGTCATGCTGTTGTTCACCCGTGCCATCGACGGGCCAGCGGTCGTGGCGGCGCTCATCATCCTGGTGCGCGAAATCGCGGTTTCCGGCTTGCGCGAATTTCTCGCGGATTTGCGCGTCTCAATGCCGGTCAGCCAGCTTGCGAAGTGGAAGACCACCTTCCAGCTGATTTCGCTCGGTGCCTTGATCCTATCCGGCGCCTTGCCGGATCAACCCTGGATCGCCTGGGTGGGCCTCTTCTGTCTGTGGAGCGCGGCCGGCCTTACCGCGATCACGGGCTGGGATTATCTCCGCGTCGGCCTCAAGCATATGGATTGACGTGAATATTCTGTATTTCGCATGGGTCCGAGAGCAAATCGGGCTGGACCAGGAACAGGTCGAACCGCCGGCAACGGTGGAAGATGTGCACGGTCTGATCGCTTGGCTTGCGGGACGCAGCGGCGGCTATGCCAGCGCGCTGGCTGATCCGGCGCGGCTGCGCGCGGCCATCGATCAGCGGTTCGTGCCGCTCGATGCACCAATCGCCGGCGCGACCGAAATCGCCATCTTCCCACCGGTCACGGGCGGATGAAGGATGTCCGGCTACAGGCAGCGCCGTTCGACGCCGGGGCCGAGCTTGCGCGATTGGACGCATTGGGTGGCGGCGGCGTAGCGAGCTTCACCGGCGTTGTGCGCGGTGACGGCGATCTCACCGAACTCTTTCTGGAGCATCATCCGACCATGACCATCCAGGTCATGGAAGAGCTGGCGGAGTGGGCGGTGGGTCGCTGGTAGCGGGGGGGGGCGACGGCGATCCACCGCTACGGCCCTTTGCGAGCTGGCGACGCGATCGTCTTCGTGGCGACGGCGGCCAAGCATCGGGGCGCCGCCCTAGAGGCCTGTGCTGCGTTGATCGATCGACTGAAGACCGAGGCGCCTTTCTGGAAGAGAGAGAGTTTCGGCGACGGGCGCGCGCTTTGGGTCGAGCCCCGGCTTGCGGACGATGCCGCGGCCGCGCGCTGGTTGCGGGAGCAGCGCTAAGCCTGTAGGGGGCATGCCTCATTTTTAGGCAGCACTCCCATGGCCAGGCTGAAACCCATTGCGATCGGCGATGTCGTCATCGAGACGCCAGTGATTCTGGCGCCGATGACCGGTGTCAGCGATCTGCCGTTCCGCCGCTTGGTGCGCTCCTACGGATCGGGATTGAACGTTACGGAGATGATCGCCAGTCAGGCAGCGATCCGCGAGACCCGGCAGTCGGTGCAAAAGGCATTGTGGGATCCAAGCGAGGATCCCGTCTCCATGCAGCTTGTTGGCTGCGAACCGGAGCAGATGGGGGAAGCGGCGAAGCTGGCGGAAGATCGTGGTGCCGCCATCGTCGATATCAATATGGGCTGCCCGGTCCGCAAGGTGGTTAATGGCGACGCCGGATCGGCATTGATGGCCAAGCCGCAACTGGCGGCGCAGTTGATCAAGGCAACAGTCAAGGCGGTGAAGGTGCCCGTCACGCTCAAGATGCGTATGGGCTGGGATCATCAGAGCCTTAACGCACCGGAACTCGCCCGTATTGCGGAGGATCTTGGCGTCAAGATGATCACGGTGCACGGCCGCACCCGCTGCCAGATGTACAAAGGGTCGGCGGATTGGGCGTTCATCCGTCGGGTCAAGGATGCCGTAGCGATACCGGTGATCGCCAATGGCGACATTTGCTCGATTGAAGATGCCGATCAGGCGCTCGAACAATCGGGCGCCGACGGCATCATGATCGGCCGGGGTGCCTATGGCCGGCCGTGGCTGCTGTCGCAGGTGATGCGCTGGCTGCAAATGGGGGAGCGGCGCGCAGATCCCCCTATGGACGAGCAATATCGGGCGATCGTCGCGCATTACCACGACATGCTCGAGCTCTACGGCCATGAGGTCGGGGTGAATATGGCGCGCAAGCATATCGGCTGGTACACCAAAGGCTTGCCCGGCTCGGCCGAGTTCCGCAACCTGGTCAACCAGCAGCCGGAGGCGTCGACCGTCCTGCGCATGCTGTCCGAATTTTACGCGCCATGGACTATACGAGCGGCCGCCTAGCCCGTTTGCGGGCGCGCGGTGACGCGCGCCCCGCACCGGCAGAGGCGCTACTGGCTGCTTTGCCGACGCCCATCATGGTGGTCGACGAAAGCGGCGTCATCCTCGATGCCAATGCCGCGGCGGAAACCCTGCTGAACCTGTCGCGCAGCGTGGTCATCGGCATGGCGATCGATGAGGCTACCGGTCATCATCTGCGGACGATGCCGACAGACACGCCGTTCGTGGCCTATGATCTGGACATTTCGCTGCCGGGCAACCGCCACCTGCGTGGCGATTTGTTGGCGGCGCCGCTGCCGGATTGGCCGGGCTGGCGGATCGTTGCCCTCCACGCCTATCCGACGGCGGTCCCCATCGCGCGACGTGCGGGCGGTAATCTGGCAGCGGCCGGTGCAGCGGCTCTGCTGGCCCACGAAATCAAGAATCCGCTGTCCGGCATACGGGGCGCTGCGCAGTTGCTTGATGCCAATGCCGATGCGGAATCACGTGCCCTGACCCGGCTGATCCGGGATGAGGTAGACCGCGTGACGGCCTTGCTGGACCGCATGGAAGGCTTCACCGACACCCGGCCGCTCAGCATCGGGCCGCAAAACATCCATGCCATCCTGGAGCATGCGCGTGCGGTGGCGGCGCAGGGCTTCGGCAACAACGTCCTCTTCAGAGAGGTTTATGATCCGTCATTGCCACCGGTGCTGGGGCACAAGGATTCGCTGATCCAGATCGTGATCAACCTTCTGAAGAATGCCGCCGAGGCCCTGGGTGAGAAGGGTGGCGTCGTCACGCTGACCACTGCCTATCGCCATGGCATGCGGATGGTCACCGACGGCGGCGACGGTCGGCGGCAATTGCCGATCGAGGTTTGCGTGATCGACGACGGACCAGGGGCACCGCCCGAAATCGCCGAACATCTGTTCGATCCGTTCGTCAGCTCCAAGCGTGACGGTCGCGGACTGGGCTTGGCGCTGGTCGAAAAGCTGGTCGCCGACCAGGGTGGCATCGTCGAATATGCACGGGAAGGCATACCCGAGCGCACTGTCTTTCGCCTGCTGCTGCAGCGCGCGCGGGGGAAATGAGCATGGGTGGGCGGGTCCTGGTCTGCGACGATGATGCGGCGATACGCACCGTCGTGCGCGAAGCGCTTCGCCGTGCCGGCCATCAGGTGGAAACTGCGTCAAGCGCCAGCGACCTACGGCGCGCCATTCGCAATTTCCGGCCGCAAGTGTTGCTGACCGACGTGATCCTGCCAGACGGTAACGGCCTGGACCTCGTACCGGAACTGCTCACGCAAAATCCGCACATGCCGATCATCGTGCTGTCGGCGCAGAACACCTTCACCACCGCGATGCGTGCGACCGAGCAGGGGGCGTTCGATTATCTGCCCAAGCCGTTCGACTTGGCGGAGCTGGTGCAGGCCGTCGATGACGCCTTGGCGCGGGGCGTGGCCACTGATGTCGAGGATGATGCGCGCGCGGGCGAGGATCTGCCCCTGATCGGCCGCTCCCCGCCGATGCAGGAAGTGTATCGCACCGTGGCCCGCGTCGTCTCGAATGACCTGACCGTGCTGGTGCTGGGGGAATCTGGCACGGGCAAGGAACTTGTCGCCCGCGCTATTCACGATTTCGGGCCACGCCGCACCGCGCCGTTCGTGGCCGTGAATATGGCCGCCATTCCGCGCGAATTGATCGAGAGCGAACTGTTCGGTCATGAGCGCGGTGCCTTTACCGGTGCGGCGCAACGCACGGCCGGGCGCTTCGAACAGGCGCAAGGCGGCACGCTGTTTCTGGACGAGATCGGCGACATGCCGATGGAGGCGCAGACGCGGCTTTTACGCGTGCTCCAATCGGGCGAATTTTCTCCTGTGGGCGGCGCTCGCGCGATCCGTGCCGACGTCCGGATCATTGCCGCGACCCATCAGGAATTGCCGCGGCTGATCGCGGACGGGCAGTTTCGGGAGGATCTTTATTATCGACTGAACGTGGTACCGGTCCGGTTGCCGCCGCTGCGCGAACGTGGGGGCGATGTCGGCGATCTTGCCCGTCATTTCCTGGACAGGGCCGCCGCCGTGGGCCTGCCGCGCAAGCAACTCGATCCCGGCGCGATCGCGCGCCTGGAGCAGCACAGCTGGCCCGGCAACGTCCGTGAGTTGGAAAATCTCATGCGCCGGCTCGCCGCGCTCACCCGCGACGCGGTGATCACCCCGGCGCTGATCGAGCAGCAATTGGGGATTCAATCGCCTCAGCCGCCGCTGCCGGCGCCGGAGGGTGCAGGCCTGGATGACCTGATCGAGCAACATCTGGCGCGGCATTTCGCCAGCTATGGCAGCGCGCTTCCCCCCGACGGCCTGTATGACCGTGTCCTCGCCGAGATCGAGCGCCCGCTGCTACGGCAAACCCTCGCCGCGGTCCGCGGGAATCAGCTTAAGGCGGCACGGCTGTTAGGGATAAATCGCAACACGTTACGGAAAAAGCTGACCGATCTCGGAGTCGGCCCCACGGTGCGACGAAGCGAGTAACGCCCGCGCGGCCGCATCTCGCCGCAGATGTGTTCCTACCGCCACATGTTTGTGGTAGCCCGGACACGATGAAGCCGTCCTTGCCCGGATCGCTATTGCCTGCGCCGCGTTGGCGGCGACGCCTTGCGTTGCTGATCAAGGTGCGGGGCGTATCCGTTTTGGGCGAGCCGCTGACGGTCGCCGCGATCGTTGCGATCGCCGCCTTGACCTATGTCACGCTGTCGAAAGGCTCGTCGGGAAATCCGCTGGACCCGCTGGTCGTTGCGGCATTGCTGGTCGGCAACCTGGTTCCGTGGATGGCGCTGCTGGTGCTGTTCGCGCGGCGGATCGCGCGCGGTCGCTCGGAGAAATCGCCGCTAGGCGGCCGTGGCGGCCTGCATGCGCGTTTGGTGGCGCTCTTCTCCGTCCTGGCGGCGGTGCCAACCTTGCTGGTCGTGATCTTTGCGTCACTGCTGTTTCAGTTCAACATGCAATTCTGGTTTTCGGATCGTGCGCGCGTCGTCCTGCAGAATGCGGATCGTGTCGCGCAGACCTATGTCAACGAGCATAAGAACGATCTCGCAGCCGCTAACGTGGCCATGGTCAATGATTATCTACACGCGCTAGCGACGGCATCTCCCGACGATCCGCGATGGAACTCGTTCTTTGCCAGCCAGATTTTCTACCGGACGTTGGACCAGGGAGCGCTTATCCAGGTCGGCGACGACGGGGTTGAACGGTTGGTTGCGCTCGCCAATCTCGACCAACGCCCGGTCGAGGAGCGGCTCCCGCCCGCGTTGATCCCGCAGCTGGCCGACGGCAAGCCGCATGTGCGCGTGCTGTCGGATCACATGGAATCAGTGATGCGGATGGACGCCGCATCCCGCACCTACCTTTGGATTCAGAGAAATGCCGCGCCGACGGTGCTGGCACAGGCCGGACGCGCCAATGCGGCGCTGGGCAGCTACAATGCGCTGGTCACGCAAGCGGCCAGGCTGCAGATCCGCTTCAACGTGGCGCTTTTCGTTGTGTCGCTCCTGATTGTGGGATTCGCGATCTGGGTTGCCTTGACCGTCGCCGACCGACTGGTGCGCCCCATTGGCGAGATGGTCGGAGCCGCCCGTCGCGTGGCCGGTGGCGATCTCGCGGCGCGCGTGCCGGCGCCCAACAAGTTCGATGAGGTTGGTCGTCTGGCGGCGGCGTTCAACCGCATGACCCGGCGGTTGCAGGAACAGACCGGCGCGCTCGAAAGCCGTCGCGCGCTGACGGAGGCGGTGCTGGCGGGCGTCTCGGCCGGTGTCATCTTCGTGGATCGTGATCGTGACGTCACCGTGATCAATCTGTCCGCACAGGCGCTGTTGCGGACTGGCGACACCAGCGCGATCGGGCGCCAGCTGGACGACCTCGCGCCGGAGCTGGCCAAGATGCTGGATTCCGGCGAGCGCCAATCCGTGGTCCAGCTGAACAGCGACGGTGACGTGCGGACGCTCGCCGTCACCGTGGTCGGGGCCGGCAATGGCCAGGTGCTGACCTTCGACGACATCACCCAACAGCTGGCGGATCAGCGCCATGCCGCCTGGTCGGACGTCGCACGACGGATCGCGCATGAGATCAAGAATCCGCTCACGCCGATCCAGCTGGCGGCCGAGCGGTTGCAGCGCCGTTATGGCAAGGAAGTGCAGAGCGATCCCGGCACGTTCGAGCGCCTGGTGTCCACGATCGTTCGTCAGGTCGGCGACATACGCCGCATGATCGACGAATTCTCGTCCTTCGCGCGCATGCCGAAACCCCATTTCCGTCGCGAAAACCTGCTCGATATGGCCCGACAGGCGCTGTTCCTGCACGAAGTGGCGCATCCTGCCATTCGCTTCAGCTTGGATGCACCGGATCAGGTGAAAGTGGTCTGCGATCGTCGGCAGATCGGCCAGGCGCTGACGAACATTGTGAAGAACGCATGCGAAGCGATCGAGGCAAGGGTGGGTGAGGGCCAGGGCGGGACGATTGCGATGGCCATCCGCGAGGATAATGGACGCCTCATTCTGGAGGTTGCCGATGATGGCGTTGGACTGCCGGCGGAGCGCGATCGGTTGACCGAGCCCTATGTCACCACCCGGGTGAAGGGCACCGGTCTCGGCCTAGCGATCGTAAGACGCATCGTCGAAGAGCATTTCGGCACGATCACCTTCGCCGATCGCCCGGGGGGCGGCACCGTCGTCCATCTCGATTTCGATTTGAACGCGCTTGATACGATTGCCGACGAAGAAAACCTTGAAGACCGAGTTCCTGAGCTCGCCGACATGAGGAGCCTGTAAGAACATGCCGCTCGATATTCTGGTTGTGGACGACGAGGCCGACATTCGCGAGCTTGTGTCGGGTGTGCTCGAAGATGAGGGCTATCGTCCGCGCAGCGCGAGCGATGCCGACAGCACGTTGGCTGCGCTTGCCGAACGACGACCGAGCCTCGTGCTGCTGGACGTCTGGCTGCAGGGATCGCGCCTGGATGGTCTTCAGCTGCTGGGTGAGATCAAGCGCCGCGACCCGACCTTGCCGGTGATCGTCTTCTCAGGACACGGCAATATCGACACGGCGGTGGCGGCGGTGCGCCAGGGTGCGGTCGATTTTATAGAAAAGCCGTTCGAAAGCGCGCGGCTGCTTCATCTGGTCGCGCGCGCGACAGAGGCGGATCAATTGCGGCGTGAAAACGCCACATTGCGCGCGCAGATTGGTCAGGAAGACGAGCTGACGGGGACGTCGCAGGCGATCAACCATGTCCGCGCGACGCTGAAGCGGGTTGCGGGCACGGGCAGCCGAGTGCTGATCGTGGGGCCTGCCGGCGCCGGCAAGGAGGTCGCAGCGCGGCTGCTGCATAATTGGTCCCCACGCCAACGCGCGCCGTTCATCGTCGTATCGGCAGCGCGCATGACGCCCGATCGCGTCGAGGAAGAATTGTTCGGCGTGGAGGAGGGGGGCGAGCTGATCCGGTCGGGCATGCTCGAGCAGGCGCATGGGGGCACCCTGTTCCTGGACGAAATCGCCGATATGCCGATGTCTGCGCAAGCAAAGATATTGCGCGTCCTGACCGATCAGAGCTTCTCGCGGGTCGGCGGAACCCGGACGGTCAAGGTCGATGTGCGCGTGGTATCTGCCAGCGCGCGCGACCTCACCGCCGAGATCAGCGCCGGTCGTTTCCGTGAAGATCTCTATTACCGGTTGAACGTAGTACCCGTGGTCCTGCCGCCGCTGGAGCAGCGCCGCGAGGATGTGCCGATGCTGGCGCTGCACTTTGCGGCCCGCTACGCTGCCGAGCGGCGCGTACCAACCCCCGAGCTGAGCGCCGAAGCTGCTGCCGCGCTGCAGGCTTATGATTGGCCGGGGAATGTGCGACAGCTACGCAACGTGATCGAGCGTACCATCATCCTGGCGCCGGGCGATCGGATCGGGCGGATCGATGCCGACATGTTGCCACCGGAATTGCTGTCGGGGCAGGCGGAGATCGTCCCCGGCAATGCGGGCCGATCCATCATGGGGACGCCTTTGCGCGAAGCACGCGAGACGTTTGAACGCGAATATCTGCGGGTTCAGATACGGCGCTTCTCGGGGAATATCAGCCGCACCGCCACGTTTATCGGGATGGAAAGGTCGGCGCTTCACCGCAAGCTCAAGAGCCTTGGTCTCGCCGATCCTCGGGGGGAGGAGGAATAACCCTCATCAGATCTGGACGATAGAAAGACGATCGACCGATAGGGCCGTGGCACATCCAATCATGCCAGGGCCTGCAATGTCCCACATCCTGTTGCTGGGATATGATGTTCATCAATGGGGGGGCGGTTGGCGGGGCCGATCCAGCATGCCGCCTTGTGCTGCGACGCAACAAGGCCTATTTTCAATCGCCCGCATCGTGCGGGCGCACACGACGCCGTGAACGGCGCCAGTGCGGGCCATGACCCGCCAACATGAAAGAAGGCCAGTCAATATGGCAGACAAGGTCAACAATCTTCAGGACATTTTCCTGAACACGCTGCGCAAGTCCAAAACACCGGTGACCATGTTCCTGGTGAAGGGCGTGAAGCTCCAGGGGATCATCACCTGGTTCGACAATTTCTCGGTATTGCTCCGCCGCGATGGCCAGAGCCAGCTGATCTACAAACACGCAATTTCGACGGTCATGCCGGCGCATCCGCTCGACCTGGCAGAGGCGGATAAGGCGTTCGAGGACAGGAAATCCCCGTTGTTGCAGGAGATATTCCTGGCGGCGGTGCGGAAGTCGGGCGAGCCCGTCACCATGTTCCTGGTAAACGGTGTGATGCTGCAGGGCGAGATCGCCGCATATGACCTGTTCTGCATGATGCTCCGCCGCGATGGCATGAGCCAGCTCGTCTACAAGCATGCCATTTCGACCGTGCAGCCGCTCCGTCCGCTCAACCTGATGAACGGCGAGGAAGGCGAAGAAGAAGAAGAGGAATGAGCGAGGGGTGAAAGCCCCGCAGTTCATACCTATTTCGTTATTATGACGGGATTTGGCAGGGAAGAGGCGGACGAAGTCCGTCATGGTGCACGCGCAATCATCGCGCTGCCGGAGATTAACAGCGGCTTGCGCGACACGGCGGCTCGTCTTGACGAAGCCGCCGGCCTTGCTGCCGCCATCGGCCTGGAGGTTGTCGACCGTCTCTCGTTCCGGGTGCGCCAACCGAAGCCGGCCACCTTGTTCGGCTCCGGTCAGGTCGAGCAGATCGCTATTGCCGCGCGCATGCACGATGCCGAGCTGATCGTGGTGGATGCAGCCCTGACGCCCGTGCAGCAGCAAAATCTGGAAAAAGCGTGTGAGGCCAAGGTCATCGATCGCACCGGCTTGATCCTGGAAATCTTTGGTGAGCGTGCCGCAACCGCCGAAGGTCGCCTCCAGGTTGAACTCGCGCATCTGGACTATCAGGCGGGCCGTCTGGTTCGGTCATGGACGCACCTTGAACGCCAGCGCGGCGGCTTCGGCTTCCTCGGCGGCCCCGGCGAAACCCAGATCGAGGCGGACCGTCGCCTCATCCGTGATCGCATGGCCAAGATCCGGCGCGAGCTGGAACAGGTGCGCAAGACGCGTGGCCTGCACCGGGCGCGGCGCGAGCGTGCGCCATGGCCGGTGGTGGCGCTGGTCGGCTACACCAATGCCGGCAAATCCACGCTGTTCAATCGCCTGACCGGCGCCGACGTAATGGCGGAAAATCTGCTGTTCGCGACGCTGGATCCAACGATGCGGCAGGTGAGCCTGCCGGGCATAGACAAGGTGATCCTGTCGGATACGGTCGGGTTCGTGTCGGACCTGCCGACACAATTGGTGGCGGCGTTCAGGGCAACGCTGGAGGAGGTGACGGCAGCGGATTTGATCCTCCACGTCCGCGACATCGCCCATCCCGATACGGACGCCCAGCGGGCGGATGTACTCGCCGTTCTCACGGAGATTGGCGTTGGTCCGGAGACGGGCGAGGGTGCCCCGATTATCGAGATCTGGAACAAGCTGGATGCGCTTGACACGGAGGCGCATGATCGGGTTCTGGCAGACGCGGCGCGCGCAGAGGATGTTATCCCAGTCTCCGCCCTAACCGGCGAGGGCGTCGAGGATTTGCGTCGTCAGGTCGCCGAGAGGCTGTTGGCGGGTGCGCTCGTTCACAATATCGTGCTTCCCGCGGCGGATGGCGGCGCCATTGCATGGCTGCATCAGCATGGCGAGGTGATCGATCAGGCGCTCGAGGGTGAGACGCTGACGCTCGACGTGCGCTTGTCCCCCGACGAGTGGAGCCGCTTCCAGGCTCGCGCCTGAGTTTCGGTCACAATTATGTCACACCGGCTGCCTAGCGCCATAGCTCTGTAGTCGGGACTCCCTTTACGTCGAGCGAATCTGCCCCTCTGTTCCCGCCGCTATTTGGTCCGGGCCTTGTCTGGACCTGCTGGCAGGGCGTCGATGGCGTGGTTCTGGATGACGCCCCTCCGCCGGACGAGGTCACGTTCCGCTGGCTACATCTGGATCTGTGGGATCAGCGCAGCGCGCGGTGGATTGCGGATCAGTCGAAGCTGCCGCCCAGCGTCCAGGCTTTGTTCCTGTCGCCGGATGATCAGCCGCGGGTGATCGGCCAGCAGGGCGCGCTTGGGCTTGTCCTGCCCGATTTTGAACGGGAATTTGATCGGGAGGAAACCGAACGGATTGGCGCCCTGCGTCTTGCTGTCCGACCAGGGCTGATGGTCACGGGCCGTTATCATCCGCTTCATACGCCGGATATCTTTCGCCATCGTGCCGCACAAGCTGAGATGCTGGACGCACCGGCTGCGCTGGAACTGATCCTCAACAGCCTGTCGGAAACACTGACGCTTCGTACTGCATCGGTGTCGTCCGCGTTGCTGGGATTGGAGGACAAGCTGCTCGCCGATCAGGATCCGCCGGATACCCGCTCGCTCGTCGCGCTTCGGCGGCTGACGGCGCGGCTCGCACGGATGTCGGGCGGGATGCACACGACCATGGTTCGTGCGATCGACGATCCTGCGGTCGCGCCGCTCTACCGCGATGTGCTGGGGCGTATGGAGCGCCGCTTGCAGCCGATCGAACGCGATGTGGCCGCAACGCAGTCGCAGCTTCGGCTCCTGCGCGAGGAGCTGGATCTACAGGCGGGGCAGCGGACAAACGAGAACGTCTACCTGCTCTCGATCATCACTGCCTTGATCATGCCCGCGACGCTCGTAACTGGCTTCTTCGGCATGAACACCGGCGGCATGCCTTTGGAGCATGGCGGAGCAGGGACCATGCTTGCGACGATCCTGGCGATCGGCTCGTCGCTTGCGACGTGGTGGCTACTGCGGACGATGGGCCTGATTCGGCGCTAATGCAGCAGTCGGTTGCGTGAGGCGATGAAGCGGCTCAGCCCGTCTCTCTCTTCGCCGCCTGCCAATGCTGTTCCATTTGATCGAGTGTAAGGCCGGGTAAGCCCACACCGGCATGCTGTTCCATCGTGCGGAAGCGGCGCTCGAATTTGGATGTGGCCTGGTGGAGCGCAGCTTCCGGTTCGATGCCCAGCTTGCGCGCCCAGTTGACCACCGCGAACAACAGATCACCCAGCTCGTCGGTGCGCTCCTCCGGCGTGCGCGCCGCCTCCACCTCCGCCAATTCCTCAAGCACTTTGGCACGGGCGCCTGCGGCATCGTCCCAGTCAAAGCCGACCACCGCCGCCCGCCGGGAAATAAGGTCGGCTCGCGACAATGCGGGAAGATCTGGCGCTACCGGGTCGAGTGCACTCACCGGGCGAGCGAGGCAGCCGCCCGTGCGCGCTCTTCGATGCTGGCAGGAACGGGGTCGCCAGCCGGCACCAGCCAGCTGCCGCCCACGCACAGCACCGCGTCGACCGCCAGCCAATCGGGTGCGGTGTCGACGGTGATGCCGCCCGTCGGGCAGAATCGGCATTGATAAAAGGGCGCCGCAAGCGCCTTCAACGCCTTGATCCCGCCGGACGTCTCGGCCGGGAAGAATTTGAAATGATCCAGCCCAAGGTCCAGGCCGCGCATGATATCGGCGGCGGTGGCGATACCCGGCAGGAAGGGGATACCACGCTCGATCGCCGCTTCGGCCAGCGGCGTGGTCAGTCCTGGGCTGACGATGAACTTGGCGCCGGCGTCGATTGCCGCGTCAAGCTGCTTCTCGTTCAGAACCGTGCCCGCGCCAACGAACGATCCTTCGCATTTCGACATTTCACGGATCACGTCGAGCGCGGCCGGGGTGCGCATGGTGACTTCCAGGACGGGGAGACCGCCATTCACCAGCGCCTGCGCGATCGGCAGGCCGTGCGCGGTATCATGAACCACCAGCACCGGGATGACCGGGGCCATCTGCATCACTTCATCGATCTTCACGCGTCGATTTCCTTATCTTCGATATTCTTGTCGAGGGAGATCCCGTCGCCCAACAGACCTTCGCCCAGATCCCCGCACATCGCGGCCAGCATGGCCGAACCGCCCTGCTCGGCGGGGCTCGCACCATGCCGCATGAAGGCGAACAACTCGCGTCCGGTGCCGATATGGGGTTTGGGACTTACAGCCTGATCGCGTGCCATCCAGTCGGCGGCGGAGACCAGCGCGTTCAATGTACCATCGTCGGCGGAGAGGCGAACCACGTCGCCATCCCGCAATTTGCCGATCGGGCCACCCCCCAGCGCTTCGGGCGACAAGTGGATGGCCGCCGGTACCTTGCCGCTCGCGCCGGACATGCGGCCGTCGGTGACAAGCGCAACCTTGAAACCCTTGTCCTGCAGCGAGCCGAGCGCGGGGGTCAGCTTGTGCAGTTCGGGCATGCCATTTGCGCGCGGACCTTGGAAGCGGACCACGACGACGACGTCACGATGAAGCTCGCCACGCTTGTAGGCCGCAAGCACATCGTCCTGGTCGTGGAAGATACGGGCGGGAGCTTCGATCGTCCATCGGATCGGATCGACGGCGCTCGTTTTGAAGGTCGCGCGGCCGAGATTGCCCTGGACCAGCCGCATGCCGCCATCCGGCTGGAACGGCGCCGAGGCCGGGCGCAACATGGTTTCGTCGCGTGATTCACGCACCGGCGTCCAGCGCAGATCGTCACCGTCCAAGACAGGCTCGAAGGCATAGCCGCGGATGCCGTCACCCCAGATCGTCAGGATGTCGTCGTGCAGCAAGCCGGCCTCAAGCAGGGTCGCGATAACGAAGGAGATGCCGCCGGCCGCATGGAAATGGTTCACGTCGCCCGAGCCGTTAGGATAGACGCGGGCAACCAGCGGGACGGCCGCCGACAGGGCATCCAGATCTTCCCAGTCGAAGATGACGCCAGCGGCACGCGCTATGGCGGGCAGGTGAATGGCATGGTTGGTGGACCCGCCAGTGGCCAGCAGCCCTACCGCTGCGTTGATGATCGCCTTCTCGTCGACACAGCGTCCCAAAGGGCGATAATCGTTGCCGTCCCAGCCGATTGCGGCCAGCCGGTGCACCGCCGCCCGCGTCAGTTCCTGCCGCAATTTGGTGCCGGGATTGACGAAGGCCGCGCCGGGGACATGGAGGCCCATGACTTCCATCATCATCTGATTGGAATTCGCGGTACCGTAGAAGGTGCAGGTCCCGGCGGAATGGTAAGAGGCGCTTTCGCTTTCCAGCAGCTGCGCGTCGTCCGCCTTGCCTTCCGCATAGAGCTGCCGGACGCGCTGCTTTTCCTTGTTGGACAGGCCGGAGGGCATGGGCCCTCCCGGGATGAGGATGGTCGGCAGGTGGCCGAACCGCAGCGCGCCAATCAGCAATCCCGGCACGATCTTGTCGCAGATGCCGAGCAAGGCGGCACCCTCGAACATGCCGTGCGACAGGCCGACGGCCGTGGACAGCGCGATGACGTCACGGCTGAAAAGCGAAAGCTCCATGCCGGGTTGGCCTTGGGTCACGCCATCGCACATGGCAGGCACGCCTCCCGCGACTTGCGCCGTCACGCCAATTTCCCGCGCGAATATCTTCATCTGGTCGGGATAGCGGCCATAGGGCTGATGCGCCGACAGCATGTCGTTATAGCTTGTGACGATGCCGATGTTCATCGCGCGGCGTGCGATGATGGCGCTCTTGTCCTCGCCCGCGGCGGCGAAACCATGGGCGAAGTTGCCGCAGGAAAGCCGCGGACGATCAACGCCATGCTCCCGCTCGCGCTCAATGAGCGTGAGATAAGCGCGGCGCGAGGCCGCGGATCGCGCGATCACCCGGTCGGTGACGGCGGCTATTCGACTGTCGAGCGCCATGCGCGTCAAATCGCGGGGTCACGCACTTTTTGCAACGCCAAAGCGCCTTTCTACGACGAAAGATTTCGAGGGGGCGGTGAGGTGAAGTCACTCGCTTCACCGCAGAATTGCTTTCTCGACGGGCTTCTACGATGAAACTCGCGGAGCCCATTTCATTTAGCGAGATTCCCGGATCATCTGGAAATTGGCATGCGTCTTCCGCTCACCCTCCTCACTCTCGCTGCCTGCGTAACAATTCCGGCCGCTGCGCAGGAGGTAGGCCCGGCGCTCGATCCTGGCTCGATGACCGGCTGGGCTGGTGGTGCGGCGGCGCAACACAGCCTGCGACATGGCGGCACGCGCCGCGCCGCGCCAATGAGTGCCAAGGAAGCAAGCGCACGCGCGAAATGCGCGCGCCGCTATACCGTCGCTTCCAACCTCGGTATGCAGCATCCGACAACCCGGCGTCTGTTCAGGCTATGCCGGGCGGCCGGCTATTATTAAATCCAGCGGCGGCCGACTTGCGCGTGCGGCGGTAACCTGCTCCCTTCGCTGCATGAAGCCGATCCTTGCGCCGCTTGCCTTTGTTCTTGTCGCCGCTGCACCTCCACCAGAACCCGATCGTTCGATCGCGCAGACCGAGGCGGCGCTTGCGGCCGGGCAGACGACGTCGGCGGCGTTGGTGCGGCATTATCTGCGCCGGATCGCGCAGATCGACCGGGCCGGCCCGCGCCTCAATGCGATACTTGCGGTCAATCCGCGCGCGCTGGCGGATGCGGCACGGTCGGATGCGTTGCGCAAGGCTGGACGGCCTCGCGGCCCGCTGGAAGGCGTTCCGATCCTGATTAAGGACAATATCGACAGCCTCGATCCGCTGCCGACGACGGCAGGATCGCAAGCTCTTGCCAATAACATAACCCATCGCGACGCGCCGTTGGTCGCGCGTCTGCGCGCAGCGGGCGCCATCATCCTGGGCAAGACCAACCTGTCGGAATGGGCGAACATGCGGTCTCCTCACTCCACCAGCGGATGGAGCGGCATCGGCGGCCTAACCCGCAATCCCTATGTGCTGGATCGCTCTGCCTGCGGTTCGTCGTCCGGTACGGGCGCCGCGATTGCGGCTGGACTGGCCGTGGCGGGGATCGGAACCGAGACCGATGGCTCGATCACATGCCCCGCTTCCGTGACTGCGTTGGTGGGATTGAAGCCGACGGTCGGCCTCGTCTCGCGCACACACGTCATCCCCATATCGCACAGCCAGGATACGGCTGGACCGATGACGACCAGCGTGGCCGACGCAGCCATGTTGCTGACCATCCTGGCTGGCTCCGATCCCGCCGATCCTGCGGCCCTACAGGCGGATGCCCACCGGCAGGATTACCGGGCCGCCCTGAAGCCGGGCGCGTTACGCGGCGCAAGGATCGGAGTGTTGCGATTCGCCGTGGGCGACGAGCCGGGAACAGCGGCCCTGTTCGAACGGGCGCTGGATGATCTGCGTGCGGCCGGAGCCATTCTGGTGGATGTCAAAGAGCCCGCCAGTCAGGACAAGATGGGGCAATATGAGCACACGATCCTGATCACGGAGCTGAAGCAGGACCTGAATGCCTATCTCGCCTCAACCCCGCCAACGGTTGCGACGCGGGACATGGCGGGTTTGATCGCCTTTAATCGCGCCCATTCCCGTGCCGAACTCCCCTGGTTCGGGCAGGAATATTTCGAGCAGGCGGAGGCTTCCAGGGGATATAGCGATGCCGGCTATCGCAAAGCGGTGGTCGAAGCGCGTCGGCTTGCCGGCGCTGACGGGATCGACGACATGCTGGCGGACGATCGTCTGGACGCCCTGGTTGCGCCCACCGGAGGGCCTGCCTGGCGCAGCGATCTTGTGACGGGAGATCATTTCGTCGGCGGTGGCGCCGGCAGTTATGCCGCGGTCGCCGGCTATCCGCACCTCACGGTGCCGATGGGGCAGGTGCATGGCCTACCGGTAGGATTGTCTTTCCTGGGCGCGAAATGGTCGGAAGCGAGGCTCATCGCGCTCGGCTATTCCTACGAGCAACTGACCCATCAGCGGCGCTTGCCGCTATTCCTGGCCGGTCCGGAGCAACGGCCATGACGGTGGCGGCGGCGCCGTGCCCATGCCGTGTGCGGCGCATAGCCGCAGGAAAAAATGCGAGCGGTCTTAATGGCCTAACTTAAATCGGGGAGACACGAACGGGTCGCAGCTAGGGAGCATCCTGAAAGAATATACGCACAGGAAGAGCCGTTCTGATCGACCCCTACCTACCCCCGTCGCTGCTCCGCAGATGGGAGCGACGGTGCCACCTCTCAGATCAAGACCGAAATGCATTCCAAGCTCTGCCGTTCACGCGCAGATGCTATGGAAAAGACGCGTACATCGTCGAGGAAGGGCAGCGCGCGACCTATTGTTCCCTGCTGCTGAGCGGCTTCGCCTATCGCCAAAAGCTGGTCCATGATGGCGGCCGCCAGATCATGGCCATCCATATTCCGGGCGAGTTTATCGATCTGGAAAATTGCAGCTTGGCAGTGGCCGACCACAATGTGCAGAGCCTGGTCGGATGCGAGGTGGCTCAAGTCCCCGTGGCCGCGCTGCGCGACCTGGCCCAAGCGCATCCTACTATCGCTGCGGCGATGCGGCTCGACATGCAGATCAATGCCTCAATTTCGCGCGAATGGGTGGTGAACGTCGGCCGGCGTGATGCGCGCACCCGCATCGCCCACCTGTTGTGCGAGCTGGCGCTGCGGCTGGAAGCGTCAGGCAACGCCACGGGCGGCATCTACCAATTCCCGCTCACGCAGGATCAGGTGGCGGACGCGACCGGCCTGACACCGGTCCACACCAATCGCACGCTGCAATCCCTGCGCCGCGATGGGCTGATCAGCCTCTCATCCGGCGCGCTGCAGGTGCTGAACTGGGAACGTCTGCGTCAGGCCGGCGATTTCAATGAGCGCTATCTGCATCACGCGGTCTGAGCGGTACTACCTGGGATAGTCGCGCCACAGCCACTCCAACGCGGCCGGCAGCGTCTGGGCGATCACGTTCCCATCGACGTGGACGGCGTCTTTGGCGATCACATAATGATAATCATAGCCGCGCGCCTTCAACGCTGCGGCCATCCGATCGTTCGCCATCGGCCAGTTACGGAAGGTCTCAGCGGGATCCTGCCAATGCAGATCCTTCTCGCCGACCGCCATCCAGATGCGGATCGGCTTGCGCGGATTGTCCGGGATCAGGCGGGCATGATAATCCCACGCTCCGTGCGGGGTCGCCGGGTCGACCGGCGACGCCTGGTTCACGAAGGTTCCTGAATAAGACAGGACCTTGCGATACCATTCAGGATGGAACCAGGCCATGCTGAACGCGGCCGCTGCGCCGGAACTTCCGCCCATCGCGGCCCGGCCATTCGGATCCTTGGTGAAGGTGATGCCATAGAGCCGTGCCGCGCGCGGCAGCACCTCTTGCTCGACAAATTCAGCGTAGCGGCCGGACAGGGTGTCATATTCCAGCCCGCGTTCGGAGCCTTGGGCATCGCCGCCGCCCGACTGGATCATCACCGCTACCATCATCGGCACGCGTTTCTGGGCAATGAGGCTGTCGAGCGCAGCCGCCATCCGCGCCGCATAGTCGCGTCCGTCCTGCACCACGATGAAAGGCACTTCACGACCCTTGCGATATCCGGCCGGGATGTAAACGAAGACATCACGTCGGTAAGGACCGGCCTCCGATTGCTCAGCGGCTGGGGCGGCGATGCGGTTGCCCCACGCGTCCCGCCGGCGGGTGATGTCGTTATCGAGTTGGCGGATGCCTGGAAAGATGCCGCTCTCTGCGGACGTCATGATGAAGCTTTGCAGGCGACCATGCGGGATATCCGGACGCGCGACCATCTCCGGCGCGTCTTGATAGGGCGGACCGATATGCTCTTCGGCCGGCGTGACGGCGCCAACCGCGCCTGTCGCAAGAAATGCTATCAGCATCAGCCCTTGTCGCACAACCGATCCTCTCTCGTGCCGATCCATGAGGAACGCGGTCAGCGCGTGCGGCGCATTACCAGCGATCCCGTGGATCTTTCGTAGCGAGGAAGTGGCGCATCAGGATATAGCCGATCGCTGCGGCCGGGATCGCGGCCAAAGCAGCAAGCACATTCAGCAAATGCATCCCACGGCCGCTCCCTCGGCCAATGCGCATGACCTGGTTCAGGCGCCGGCGAGCCCAGCCTGATCGAATGCCGACGCCGTGACAATGGCCAAGCTGGCGCGGGCAGGGCGGGCGAGATCCGCACGGGTGAGCGGATCAGGCCGTCAATCGTCGTCCCGTGCGGCAGGTTGCTCAGCCGGCGCTTCGCCTTGGTTAACCGGCGATCTTCCCAACAGATTGCGAACGATACCGTAGCCGAGCAGCGCGCAGATGATCACGATAACGATGTCGGTTGGCCTCACGCGGACCCTCCACCTTCCGCCCTCCGAAATCGCTGAAGCAGCAGCTTCGTTCGGGATCGAACTCCTGCCCACAGCGCGACTGCGCCGACAATGATCAGCTTGTAGAATGCGAGGCCGGATTGGAGCAGCATTGTGAGGATGTTGCTAAGAAGCCCCGTCTTTGCTGCAAGCGCCGCCGCTCCGCCCGCCACCAGCGCGCTGATCCCATATTCGGCCATTTTCGGGCTGGACGTTTGCGGCTGATAATGTTTGCCGGGCAGATAGCTGAAGCCCGACATGGCGCTCCGGAACTGGGACAGGTCCCCTCTGAAATGGACGGGATCGGAGACTAGGATCGCCTTCATCGCCCCGTCGCGACCCAGCAGGCGGCTGGTGTAATTGACAATCTCGGCACCGCTATCCGTGTGCATCACCGTGCCCCACTCCAGATTCTGGGTGTCCGCGCGATAGTGCGGCTTGATCAGCCAACGATCGGTGTGGAGCCCACCCTCACCGACGACCTTGCGGTCTTCATTGTCGCCGCCCTCATTGGCCTTGATCTGCCGATACATCGCCTCCGCGTCGACCGCGCCCGTATCAGGAATATAGCCGGCAGGGTCGAAGGTCAGGATCGCGAACCAGCCCGGGCCTTCCGCGGCGATCGTATAATTATCCGCGTTGGGCTGATTGCCATTGAGCGCCAGGAACAGGTTCGTACCGTTCGGATCCAGATAGCGCAGGCCCTTGGCAATCCGGATCTGGGCCTGGTCGCCAAGCGTAACGGTGGCAGGCCCATGCACCCACGAAAGTGCGTCGATCTTCGCATGTGTAACGGCAAGCGGCGGCGGCCTGTCAGGCGCGTGCGCTTGCAGGCCCGACAAGCTTAGCGAGAAAGCGACCAGCATCGCCCAACGCGTCAGCGTCATATCTAATTACCCCCGATGCGGAGTAATATATCGCCGTTTCGGATATTTTGGAACTAAAATAAGATTCCGATTCAGCGCTGATCGGACTCGCCGAATCTAACTTATGCCGCGCTCTCGTCGCGTCGGGGCGTGCGGAGAAGGCGTGAGGACCAACTGGCAATTCGCCATCGGCGATATGGGCCTCATCGAACCGGGGCCGGTCGGACCGAAAACGAGCGTCATGCGGGGGGATCTGCCGGACCGTCGGCACGGCGCCGAAACAGCCCAGTCAACTTCGAACGGAAAGCAGCGCCAAGTGCGACCACGCCGACCAGCAACGGCTTGATGAAAGCCAGCAGGAGCTTGAGGAGCCCCGCGAACAGGCCGGTCTTGGCGGCGGCTGCCGCGGCGCCACCGGCGACCAGCGCACCCAAGCCATACTCCGCCAGCTTGTCACCCGATTGGTGCGCTTCATACCGTTTATCGGGGAGATAGCCGAACCCCGCCAATGCTACCCGATATTGCGACAGATCGGCTGGGAAGGCCTTGGGATCGGACACGAGGATGGCCTTCATCACCCCCTCGCGGCCGAGAATCCGGCTGGTATAATTGATGATCTGCTCACCGCTGTCGGTGTGCATGACCGTGCCCCACTCCAGGTTGTGCGACGCAGCTTCGTAATGGGGCGGGGAAAGCCAGCGATCGACATAGAGACCACTTTCGCCGATCGCCTTGCGCTGCTCGTTACTGGGGCCTTCGTCGGCCTTGATCTGCTTGAACAGCGCGTCGGGATCGACCTTGTCCTTGTCACTGACATAGCCCATCGGCTGGAATTCGAGGATCGAGAACCAGCTGATCGACTCCGGCGCGATCGTATAATCATTATCGTCGGGAGGGTTACCGTTCAGCGTCAGAAACTTCTTCGTGTCGCCGGGACTGAGATAGCGCAGGCCCTTGGGAAGGCGGATCGTGGCCTGGTCGCCAATCGGTACGGTAGCGGGGCCATGCACCCAATGCAGCGCATTGACCTGCCGCAGCATCTCTTCGGCCGATGACGGCGCGGCGGTTGGCGTTTGCGCACCGGCAACGGACGTGAAGAAAGCGGCCAACACGGCCACGGACGCCATTTTCATGAAAGTCCCCCTGTGGTCATCAGACTGCCATCGCTTCCTGGGCAGCGCAAACCAGAAAGAGGACGTTCTCTCCGGTGGCTATCCCACAGCCGAGCGCAGCCCGCGATCCAGCAGGCGCGTCAGCCGCGCGGAGAAGGCCCGCGGATCGGCCGGAAGCTCGCCGTCGGCAATGCGTGCCTCGTCGAACAGCAGGTGGGCCGCATCCTCGCGCAGGGCCGCATCGCCATCGCCCGCCTCGGCCAGCTTCGTGATCAGCGTGTGGCGCGGGTTGATCTCCAGCACCGGCTTCGCGCCCGCATCGAGACGGCCTGCGCCCGCCAACAGCTTTGCCAGCTGGCGATCCATGCCATGATCCGGCGCCACCAGGCAGACTGCGCTTTCGGTCAACCGTTCGGATGTGCGTACGTCCGACACCGCATCACCGAGCGTTTCCTTCACGAAGGCCACGAAGCCATTGACCGCGTCGGATGCGACCGGCGCGGGCTCCTCGCCTTCGAGCAGGGGCACCAGGCTGAGATCCGATAGGCCCTGTGTGACTGACTTGAACGGTTTGCCGTCATAATCCACCCCGCCGGTGACCCAGAAGCTGTCGACTTGATCGGTCAGCAGCAGCACCTCGATGCCACGCGCGCGGAAGCCTTCGAGCTGGGGTGAGGAAGCGAGGCGATCCAGGTCGGGGCCGGTCGCATAATAAATAGCGGTCTGGTTGTCCCTGAGCGACGCAATATAATCCTTGAGCGAGCGCCAATCCCCAGCTGACGTCGTGGTCTTGAAGCGGGCGAGGCCAAGGAGCGCCTCCCGGCGCGTGAAATCCTCGTACAACCCCTCCTTGAGGACCGCGCCGAAATTATCCCAGATCTTTAGGTAGCGATCGGTATCGCTGGACGATAGTTTGTCGAGCTCGGAAAGGATGCGGTTCGCCACACCCTTCTGAATGGCGGCGAGGACCGGACTTTCCTGGATCATCTCGCGCGATACGTTGAGCGGCAGGTCATTCGAATCCACCAGCCCACGCACGAACCGCAGATAGCGTGGCAGGATCTGCGCCTCGTCAGTGATGAAGACGCGGCGGACGTAAAGCTTCATCCGGCCGGCGCGGTCAGGATCGAACAGATCGAAGGGGCGCGTTTCCGGCACGAACGCAAGCACGGTATATTCGTGCAGGCCTTCGGCACGATAATGGAGCGTGAGGGCTGGATCATCGAACTGCCCGGCTACGCCGCGATAGAAGTCCTTATATTCCTCCGCTGTCACGTCCGCCTTGGGCTTCGTCCACAAGGCGGCGCCGTCGGCAATCTGCGTCGGGTCGGCGTCGGGCGTCTCCTTCAGGAAGATCGGCACCGGCACATGGCCGGATTGGGCCTTGATCGTGCGCTCGATCATGGAAGGCTGCGTGTAGGCGCTCGCCTCTTCCTTGAGGTGCAGCCGGACGCGCGTACCGCGAATGGGCGCCTCGTCCAGATCGGCGGGGGCGATCGTATAGGTGCCGAGCCCATCGGACGACCATGTCGCGGCTGTATCTGCGCCGGCCCGGCGCGACGTCACGTCCACTTTGTCGGCAACCATGAACGCCGAATAGAAGCCCACGCCGAACTGCCCGATGAGCTGGCTGCCCTCGGCGTCCTTCGCGCCCGCGATCCTCTCCATAAACGCCTTGGTGCCCGATCGCGCGATGGTACCCAGCGCTTCCGCCATTTCGGTATCGCTCATGCCGATGCCGTTATCCTCGATCATCAGCTGGCGGTTGTCGGCATCAAGGGTGACGGTAATCCGCGGCTGAGCATCTTCGCCCAGCAATGCCGGATTGCTCAGCCCCTCATATCGCAGCTTCTCGCAGGCATCGGCGGCGTTGGAGATCAGCTCGCGGAGGAAGACGTCCTTGTCCGAATAGACCGAATGCACCATCAGGTGCAGCAGTTTCGCGACATCGGCCTCGAAGGAGCGCGTTTGCGGGGCGGTTTCGATGGTCATGGCAGGATCAGGGTCTCCGCGATTAATCTCCGCGCAGATGGACGCGGGACCGGCGGCTTTCAAGTTCGTCCCTAGCCCGCGAGGTTTTCCGCCATTTCCGCAAGTTCCAACCAGCGCAGTTCGGCCGCGTCGCGATCCGCGCGTGCCTTTTCAATCGCCTTCATCAACGTGTCGAAGCGCTTGGGATCACAGGCATAAAGATCGGGATCGGCCAAAGCGGCTTCGTCCTTCGCGATCGCTGCTTCGTAGCGTTCGATCTGCTGCGGCAATAGCTCCAGATCGCGCTGATCCTTATAGCTCAGCTTGGCGCGTGGCTTGGGAGGAGCGGGCGCGGCCGTCGCCGGCTTGGCCGCCGTCGCGCCGCCACGAAGCTCCGGTCGGGGGCCGCGTTGCTTGACCCAATCCGCATAGCCGCCGGCGACGATGTCGACATGGCCCGATCCGTCCAATCCTAACGTGACGGTAACGGTCCGATCCAGAAAGTCCCGGTCGTGGCTGACGATCAGCACCGTTCCGTCATAGTCGGAAATGACCTCCTGCAGCAGATCGAGCGTCTCTAGATCGAGATCGTTGGTGGGCTCGTCGAGAACCAGCAGATTGGAGGGCCGCGCAAATTCGCGCGCGAGCAACAAGCGGGAGCGCTCGCCGCCCGACAAGGTGCCGACCCGTGCATCCACCATATTAGGATCGAACAAGAACTCCTTGAGATAGCCGGCAATATGCTTGCGGACACCAAGGACCTCAATCCAGTCGCCGCCATCGGCAAGAATGTCGCGCACCCGCTTGTCAGGCTCCATCAGCTTGCGCTGCTGATCGATAATCACTCCGTCCAATGTCTTGGCCAGCTTCACCGTCCCTTCGTCGGGCTCCAACTCGCCGGTCAGCAATTTCAGCAGCGTCGTCTTGCCCGCGCCATTGGATCCGACGACGCCGATCCGGTCGCCGCGTGTGATCCGGAAGCTGAAATCGCGGATGATCGTCCGGTCGCCGAAGCGCTTGGTGACATGATCCGCATCGATCACAACCTTCGTGCGCGTATCGTTGCTGGCGGTGACGAGCTTGGCTGCGCCTTGGGGCGCGATCATGGATGCGCGCTGCGCCCGCATCTCCATCAGCTTGGCCTTGCGGCCTTCGTTGCGCGCCCGTCGCGCAGTGACACCGCGCAGCAGCCAATGCTCCTCGATCTTGAGCTTGGCTTCCAGCCGCTGCGCATTGCGCGCCTCTTCCTCATAGACCTGCTCGGTCCACGCCTCGAACCCGCCGAAGCCGATCTCGGCGCGGCGCATTGATCCACGATCCAGCCACAGCGTGCTGCGCGTCAGCCGGGTGAGAAATGTGCGATCGTGGCTGATGACGACGAAGGCGCCCCGGAAGCGGCTCAGCCACTCCTCCAGCCAATCGATCGCGGCGAGATCCAGATGATTGGTAGGCTCGTCCAGGAACAGGACGTCCGGGTCCTGCGCCAGCGCCCTGGCGATGGCGGCCCGCCGGCGCTCGCCGCCGGACGCCGTGGCCGCTTCTCGACTGAGATCGATGCCCAGCTGATCGGCGATCGCCTCGACTTCATAGGGCTGGGGCGCATCTGCCCCGTGCAAGGCCCAGTCCCGCAACGTCGGATGGCCCGCGACCTGAGGGTCCTGCTCGAGCAGGACGACCTTCGTGCCCGGCACGATGGTGCGTCTGCCTTCGTCGGGATCGATCGCACCGGCCAGAAGGCGGAGCAGGGTGGTCTTGCCGGCGCCGTTGCGGCCGATCAGCGCCAACCGATCGCGCGGCTGCAGATGCAGGTCGATATGGCGGAACAGCCAACCCGCACCTTGAACGAGGCCGAGATCTTCATATGCGAGGACAGGTGCTGCCATGGACCGAATCTGAGGAGGAGGCGCGCGATCGGAACGATCTGCGCGCTCGTGACATTCACTGCCTATTCAAGCGATGGCGCCCATGCAACATTCCATGCTGATGAAGATCGTTATCGCGGCAAGTATTGCCGGCATCGCATTCCTACCGGCCGAGGGCACGCGACGAGTCCGCGATCAGGATCAGGCCTTTGCCGCACGTAAGGCCGGTCAAATCCTGCCGCTGCATGAGATCGAGAGCCGCATCGTCCCGCGCATGGCAGGCTGCGATTATCTGGGGCCCGATTTTGACCCCAGTTCAGGTGTTTACCGGCTTAAGTTCATGCGAGGTCGATCAGTCATCTACGTTGACGTAGATGGCCATAACGGACAGATCGTCGGTCGCTCCGGCGATTGAGCGGCGCAAATTCCCGACTTATTCGTTACGGAGCGGTTATGTCGCTGACCGTGACCGTCCATGGAGAATCGAATGCGCGTGCTGATTGTTGAGGACGAGCCCAATCTGGGGCGCCAGCTGCGGGCGACC
>NZ_JBMDXN010000106.1:0-64710 GCF_048595155.1 Sphingomonas sp. | reverse complement strand
GCTACGCGCTGGCGTGCCACATCAACGGTCGCCGATAGTCGTAAAGGTTCACCCGCATGGGATCGCCCATCATGCCGTAACCAGGCTATCCTCCAGCGCGCGGCGAACAGCCGATACGGCATCGGCAGCATGCGCACCATTCGGGCCGCCGCCTTGCGCCATATCCGGACGGCCGCCGCCGCCCTGCCCGCCCAGCGCAGCAACCGCCTGCTTCACCAGCTCGACAGCCGACAAGCGCGCCACGAGATCGTCCGTCACCCCCACAGCCGCGCTGGCGCGCCCGTCATTGACGGCGACCAGCACCGCCACACCGGATCCCAAACGGCCCTTGGCCTCGTCCACGAGCCCGCGCAGGCCCTTGGGATCGAGGCCATCGATCACATGCCCGATGAAGCCGATGCCGGCGACCTGTTCGGCTGCTGGTGCGTCCGCCTTGGCGCCGCTGCCTCCGCCGAGCGCCAGCGCCTTCTTGGCATCGGCAAGCTCGCGTTCCAGCTTGCGCCGTTCCTCGATCAGTGCGGCAACGCGCGCCGGCACCTCCTCGGGCGTGGATTTCAGAACGGAAGCCGCTTCCCGAAGCCGATCTTCACGGCCGGTCAGCCACAACCGTGCCGCTTCGCCGGTGAGGGCTTCGATCCGGCGAACGCCCGACGAAACAGCGCTTTCCGCGATGATCTTGAAGACGCCGATGTCACCGAGCGCGTCGACATGGGTGCCGCCGCACAGCTCCACCGACCAAGGCGCATCCTCGCCCTGCCCCATCGACAATACGCGCACCTCATCGCCATATTTCTCGCCGAACAGCGCCATCGCACCCGCCGCTATGGCATCGTCCGGAGTCATCAAACGGGTGGTGACCTCATCATTCTCCCGAATGTGCCGGTTCACCTCGGCCTCGACCGCCGCGATATCCTCAGGCGTCAGCGCCTTGGGGTGCGAGAAGTCGAAGCGCAGGCGTTCGGCCGCGACCAGACTGCCCTTCTGCGTTACATGCCCGCCCAGCCGGTGGCGCAATGCCGCGTGCAAAAGATGCGTCGCCGAATGGTTCGCGCGCAGCTGGCTGCGCCGCGCCACGTCCACCGAAAGATGGATCGTATCACCGATCTTGATATTGCCGGCGCCGATCTGGGCCTTGTGCGCATGCAGCCGCCCAAGGGGCTTCGACGTGTCGCTGATCACGGCACGGAAGCCATCCTCATTATCGGCGATCCCCGCATCGCCCATCTGGCCGCCGCTTTCGCCATAGAATGGCGTCTGGTTGGTGAGGATCGTCACCTCCTCACCCGCGCCGGCCTGCTGCACGCGCGCGCCATCCTTTACCAGGGCGACGACCTGAGCGTCGCCCTCGTGGCTGGAATAGCCGATGAATTCCGTGCCGCCCTGCTCCTCCGCAACGTCGAACCAGACGTCGTCCGATGCCTTGTCGCCCGATCCCTTCCACGCGGCGCGCGCAGCGGCCTTCTGCTCCGCCATGGCGGCATCGAAGCCAGGGCGGTCGACGTTCAGGCCCTGGGCACGCAGCGCGTCTTCGGTCAGGTCATACGGAAAGCCGAACGTGTCATAGAGCTTGAACGCCACCGAACCGGGCAGCGTATCTCCCTCCACCATCGTGCCGGTGGCCTCGTCCAGCAGGCGCAGACCGTTGGCGAGCGTCTGCCGGAAGCGGGTCTCCTCCAGCCGCAACGTTTCCTCGATCAGCGGCTGGGCACGAACCAATTCTGGATAAGCAGCACCCATTTCGGCGACCAGCGCCGGCACTAGCCGATACATCAAGGGTTCGGCCGCTCCCAACAGATGAGCATGCCGCATTGCTCGGCGCATGATACGACGCAGCACATAGCCGCGCCCCTCGTTGGCCGGCAGCACGCCGTCCGCCACTAGGAAACCCGATGCGCGCAGGTGATCGGCGATCACACGGTGCGAGGCCGTATTGGCGCCGTCCGTTGCACTTTTGGTCAACTCGCCGGACGCGGCGATCAGCGCCTTGAACGTGTCCGTATCATAATTGTCGTGAACGCCCTGCAGAACCGCCGCGACCCGCTCCAGGCCCATGCCCGTGTCGATGCTGGGCTTGGGCAGATCGCTGACGATAACGTCGGCCTCCTGCAGAAACTGCATGAAGACCAAATTCCAGATTTCGACGAACCGGTCGCCATCTTCATCCGGGCTGCCGGGCGGACCACCGGGGATGTGATCGCCATGATCGTAAAAGATCTCCGAACAGGGGCCGCACGGCCCGTCAGATCCCATCGCCCAGAAATTGTCCTTCGTCGCGATCCGGATGATACGATGCTCGGGCAAGCCCGAAATCTTCCGCCACAGATCGAAGGCCTGATCGTCAGTGTGATAGACGGTGGCGGTCAGCTTGTCGGCAGGCAGCCCCCATTCGCGCGTCAGCAGCGTCCAGGCGTGGGTGATCGCCTGTTCCTTGAAATAGTCGCCGAACGAGAAATTGCCGAGCATCTCGAAGAAGGTGTGGTGCCGTGCGGTGTAGCCGACATTGTCGAGATCATTGTGTTTGCCGCCCGCGCGCACGCACTTCTGGCTGGACGTCGCGGTGGAATAGGGCCGCGTTTCCAGCCCGGTGAACACATTCTTGAACGGCACCATGCCCGCGTTGACGAACATCAACGTCGGGTCGTTGTGCGGCACCAAGGGCGCCGACGGCACGATGCGGTGGCCCGCACTTCCGAAATAATCGAGGAAGGAGCGGCGAATGTCGTTCGTGGATGTCATGACTGCGACTTAGTGGACGGGAACGCCCTTCTCAAGCGGCAGCCTCTCGGTGACGATACCGCTTTACGCGCTGCCTCAACGCGCTCCCTCTGGCTAAACGGGTTGATCGATCGATACGGGCGGGACACTGAACCATTTTGGGCCGGCCGTGGTCATGTGGAAGCAATCCTCAAGGCGCACGCCGAAGCTGCCCGGAATGTAAATGCCCGGCTCGTTGGAAAAACACATGCCAGGCGCGAGCGGGGTCTCTTCGCCGTGGACAAGGTTGACCGGTTCATGGCCGTCCAGGCCGATGCCGTGGCCTGTACGATGCGAAAGGCCCGGCAGCTTGTAGCCCGGTCCATAACCGAAGCCGGCATATAGGCTACGTACGGCATCATCGACGCTGCCGGCGGGCTTGCCGATCTGTGCGGCGGCGAAGGCGACCTGCTGCCCCTGATGCACCTGATCCCAAACCTTGCGTTGCCGGGCATTCGGGGCGCCGAATACGAAAGTCCGCGAAACGTCGGATTGGTAGCCGTCCACCGTGCAGCCGCAATCCATCAGCACGATCTGGCCTGCATCGACGCGGCGGACCGCCTTGGTTCCATGGGGATAGGCGGCCGCTTCCCCGATCAGCGCCATGCTGAACTCGGGTGAACCGCCCAACTTGGTCGTTGCGGCGTCCATCAATGCACCGATGTCGCTGCCCGTCATGCCCCGCTCGATCCGCGGGTGGAGCCAGCGATAGGCGGTGATCGTGATATCGGTCGCGCGCTGCATCAAGGCCAATTCCGGAGCGGTCTTCAGCATACGGCAGCGGCGCACGACCGGATTGGCCGAGACAATCTTCGCATCCGGCGCAGCATGGGCAAGCGCGTCCGGAATGAAAAAACGTACGCTTTCCTCGATGCCGATCGGGCGGCCGATGAGCTTGCGGTCTTTCAGCAGACCGGCCACGACCCCGAGAGGGTCTTCGTCTTCCTGCCACACGCGCACTTCAGCAGGGATGCCGAGCGTTTCACGCATACGTGGCTCTTCGAAGAAGGGCGAAACGATGCACGGACTCCCCTCGACGGGCAGGATGGCGAGCAAGGGCCGCTCGCTCCGGCCCCAGCGGATGCCCGTGAAATAGACCAGCGAGGATCCGGGTTCGATCACCACGGCGCCAATCCCACTCGCCCGCATCAGCGCCTGGGCCCGGATGAGGCGTTCTGCCCGCTCTACTCGACCGATCGGCTTAATGTCGCCGGTCATGGGCCTCAGCGCAGACAAGTCCGGCTCAGCCGCGCGCACCACGTCGGGGAGGGTCAAGAAAGGAAGCAGCGCAGCGGCGCCGATCAGGCGGCGGCGGGTCGGCTGAAACATAGTCGGCGATGCCATAGCTGAGGATATGCGCGCCACTGCCCCGCGGCAAGAGCGCAACCCTGGCAGCATCTGCACCGGGGCGGACAAAAAAGCGCGGAACCCAGGGGGCCCGCGCTTTCATCACAGTTCGTAATAGATCGCCGTAAGAGGCTCAGGCGTCGTCGTCAGGCTCCGGCCCCGTGATCATCTTCTCGGCAACTTCCGCCACATTGGCTCGGATCGCCTTTTCCAGGCGTGCGCAGATGTCGGCATTTTCACGCAGGTAGTTTTTGGCATTCTCACGGCCCTGGCCGATCCGGATGCTGTCATAGCTGAACCACGCGCCGGATTTCTCGACCAGGCCGGCTTTGACGCCAAGGTCGAGGATCTCACCGATCTTGGATACGCCTTCGCCATACATGATGTCGAATTCGACCTGCTTGAACGGTGGCGCGACCTTGTTCTTCACCACCTTCACACGCGTCGAATTGCCGACAATATCGTCCCGATCCTTGATCTGACCGGTACGGCGGATGTCGAGCCTGACGGAGGCATAGAATTTGAGCGCGTTGCCGCCCGTGGTCGTCTCCGGATTGCCGTACATCACACCGATCTTCATGCGGATCTGGTTGATGAAGATGACAAGCGTGCGTGAACGCGAGATCGAACCAGTAATCTTCCGCAACGCCTGGCTCATCAGACGCGCCTGCAGGCCGACATGGCTGTCGCCCATCTCACCTTCGATTTCTGCCCGTGGCACGAGCGCCGCCACCGAATCGACCACCAGCACGTCGATCGCGTTGGAGCGAACCAGCGTATCGGTGATTTCAAGCGCCTGCTCACCCGTGTCCGGCTGGCTGACGATCAGATTGTCGATGTCGACACCCAGCTTTTTCGCATAGCCCGGGTCTAACGCATGTTCGGCGTCGATGAAGGCCGCGGTGCCGCCGGCTTTCTGTGCCTCGGCAATGGCATGCAGCGCCAGAGTAGTCTTGCCTGACGATTCCGGACCATAGATTTCAACGATTCGTCCGCGCGGCAGCCCACCGATACCCAGGGCGATATCGAGCCCCAGGCTTCCGGTAGAAATCGCCTCGATCTCGATCTTCTCGCGACTGCCGAGCTTCATTGCCGAGCCCTTGCCGAAGGCGCGATCAATCTGCGCCAATGCGGCGTCGAGCGCCTTTTGCCGTTCGCCCGTGCTAGCCATATCGCCGTCGATCACCTTCAGAGAAGCTGCCATGTCCCAAGCCCTTGTCGCTAGAGGAAGTCATCCGCACGTTCAACGCGTGAAACGCCTCGTACACGAAATGTTCCATGAGAACAAGAGAAGAACTTAAGCACCCCGCTGCCGCTTCGCGCGGCATCAACGGCGCGGAATAGAGTTCAGCACGTCGCGGATGCCGTCGAGCGTGAACGGCTTGGCCAACTGCAGGCCATCGGCATGCGCCGCAGGCGGCGGCTCGACATGGCCGCCACTCGCCAGGACGAACGGTATGTCGCGCTGCTTCAACGCATCCGCCACCGGCCAGCAGGCACCGTCGCGCAGGTTGACGTCGAGAATAGCGACATCGAAGCCGCCCTCTTCCACCTTGACCAGCGCATCGGCCACACTGTCGCATGCCCCCGCCAACGTGTGGCCGAGCATCTCAATAAAATCCTCGATCATCATCGCGATGAGCGGCTCGTCCTCGATGACGAGGACAGACAAAGGTACGGTCATGTCGCGCCCCTTACTGACCTGCCGCACGTCCGCATAGATAGATTCGCAGACCGAAACGAAAGAGCGCGACCATCCCGGTAAAGTGGCTGCACCGCCTTACCAGACCAGCACCCGCTGTTCCGGCGGCAGATACATCTTGGCCGTCACCGACGGCTTGTATGCGTCGTACCAGGGCTGCAGGTTACGGACCATCCACGTCCGCTGCACGGACGGCGAATGCGGATCGGTTAACAGGCGCTGCCGGAGATTGGCCTCACGATAGCTGCGCCGCCATACCTGCGCCCAGCCCAGATAAAAGCGCTGATCTCCGGTTAACCCATCGATCACCGGCGCAGACTTGCCCTTGAGCGAGGCGTGATAGGCGTCCATCGCAACCGTCAGACCAGCGAGATCCGCCATGTTCTCGCCCAAGGTCATCTGACCCTGAACATGCATGCCCGGCAGCGGCTCATAGGCGTCATATTGCTTCACCAGCTTATCGGTCAGCGCAGTGAAGCGGGCAACATCCTGCGGCGTCCACCAATCGGTCAGCCGACCGGTTTTGTCATATTTGCGGCCTTGGTCATCGAAATGATGGCTTAACTCATGTCCAATCACCGCGCCGATGCCGCCATAATTCACCGCCGGATCGGCGTGCGGATCGAAGAAAGGCGGCTGCAATATCGCAGCGGGGAACACGATCTCGTTCCACACGGGATTGGCATAAGCGTTGATCGTCATCGGGGTCATACCCCACTCGCGACGATCCGCCGGCTTGCCGAGCTTCGACAGTCCATATTGCCAATCGAACTCGCTGGAGCGCTTAACATTCCCGTAAAGATCGTCGCGCTGGATGGTCAGGCCGGAATAATCGCGCCAATGATCCGGGTAACCGATCTTGGGCGTGAAGGCTGCCAGCTTGGCCCGCGCCTGCTGACGGGTTGCCGGATCCATCCAGGCGAGCGTTTCCAGCCGCCGATCCATCGCCGCGATGATATTCTTCACCAGTTGGTCGGCGGCCGCCTTGGTCTCCGGCGGGAAATATTTGGCGACATAGGCCTGGCCGACATCCTCGCCCATCGCACTTTCGACCAGATCGACGCCGCGCTTCCAGCGTTCCTGGATCTGTGGCGTGCCCGACAATGTCGTGCCGTGGAATGCAAAGTTGGCGTCCACGAAACGCCGGGACAGCCACGGCGCGGCCGCATCGATGGTGCGCGCCAGCAGATAGTCCTTCAGCAGTGGCAGCGGCGCATCGGCGATCAGCTTGGCGGAACCGGCGATCGCGCTCGGCTGCGCAACGAGATAATGATTGTCGTTGTTGAGGCCGGCCGCGCCCAGATAGGCCGCCCAATCGAAGCCGGGCGCTTTCTTGTCAAAATCAGCGCGCGTCCAGACATTATAGGTCTTGTCCGAATCGCGGCTGTCGGTGCGCGACCATTGAACCTGCGCGAGCTTGCCTTCGAAGTCCGCGACCGCCTGCGCCCGCGCAGCCGCATTGGGCTCGCCGGTCAGCGTGAACAATTGGGTCAGATAATCGACATAGGCTTTGCGCGCGGCAACGATCGGCGCATCCGTCTTCAGATAATAATCGCGGTCCGGCAAACCGAGGCCGGATTGCGCAATCTGGATCGTGGGCCGGTCGGGGTCCTTGTCATCCAGCGAGACGCCGGCTGCGATCGGTCCGCTGACATTGTTGCGAAGTGCAAGGCCCAGCGCGCGGGCATAATCCGCCTTCGAACTGATCGCCTTGGCAGCAGCGATATCGGCTTTGATAGGGTCGAAACCTTTGGCCTCGATCGCACCCTCGTCCATAAAACTGGCATAGAGCGCGCCGCTCTTCGACGCAGAATTCTTCGCCGCTTCGTCCAGAATCGCGCGGGTGCGCGACAGCGACAATTCTTCGAGCACGGTAAAGGCACCGAAATTCGAACGGTCAGCCGGAATCGGCGTGTTCTTTTCCCAAGTGCCGTTCGCGAAAGCGTAAAAATCGTCGCCCGGCGCCACCGCGCGATTCATCCCTGCCTCATCGAAGCCGAATGTTCCGATCTGAGGTTTCTTGGCCGACGATCCAGCCGTGCGCGCGGCCGGCGCCGCTGCCACCGCTGAGGAAAGCGCAAACAGGCTGCAGGCGAACAGGAGAACGGGCTTAGAGACCATGGATGGATTCCCAAGAATATACTTTAAGCTACAGCGGTAACGGCTCGCGCAGGGCGCGCAAGAGGCTGCCTAGCCGCGATCGCGCATCAGGCGTTGCTGATCCCGCTTCCAATCGCGATCCTTCACCGTCTCGCGCTTGTCGTGCAGCTTCTTTCCCTTGGCGAGCGCGAGTTCAACCTTGGCCCGGCCGCGACTGTTGAAATAGACGGACATCGGGATGAGGGTCATGCCCTCGCGGCTCAGCCCCTTGTGCATCTTCTCGATCTCACGCTCGTGCAGCAGCAATTTACGCGGCCGCTTGGGGACGTGATTGAAACGATTGCCGTGGCTGAACTCCGGAATATTGGCGTTGATCAGGCTGACCTGGCCATCCTTCACCTCTGCATAGGCCTCCGCAATAGACCCTTCGCCGAAGCGCAGCGATTTCACCTCGGTACCGGTCAGCGCGATGCCCGCCTCGAAGAAATCTTCCAGGAAATATTCAAAGCGCGCGCGCCGGTTTTCGGCGACGATCTTCTTCTTATCGAATTCGGGGGGACGTGGACGAGCCATAATGGACGCGATGTAGGTCCTGCAGCGGCGGGAGGAAAGCGTCTTGGTAAAATGCCACCGGTGCCGGGCGAACCGCAGGAGCAGGCAGGCTAAATCTTGCCGGTCAGTTCATCGCGCTGTTCGGGGGTCAGGACCCGGGTTGGGATGAAGTTGATCAATGCCTCGCTCTGGCGAAGAATGACGACATCGTCATTCGTGACGATCCCGATGAAATCGCCCCACGCAAAGTGCGCCTCACCCCTTGTCGATCGAAAATATATGCCGCTGTCGGACCATTCGACTGTTGCCGCGTCGTGCAGCGATTTCTGCTGCCGGTAGATCCGCCTGACCTGCCGCGGCAGCCGCCAATAGGCAGCCAGCATGATCAGCGAAAAGATCAGCACCCAATAGGCCATGCCCCCCAGCGCCGCCAGCGGAACAGGGGCCAACTTCCACTCCGACGACGCAATACCGGCCGCGACCGCGACGAAAAGGCCACCGAAAAGATAGCCTCGCAGCACCCGCTTGGATTTGACGCTCAGGACATAGTTCAGGCGGTAGGCGGCGATAAGATCGTCCGGTGTGGCCGTGAAAGTAACGGACTGCATCGCCCAACTCTGCCTGCCGGCGGGCCAAGGTGCAAGACAGCCTAACCGGGTGAAAATTGCTTGAGAACCGCCATGGGCGCGGACGGCGCGGGCCACACCACGAGCCGATAATGATCGTGCCCGTCCAGTTGATCCTCGCTCAATGTGTCGAGCCCGCCGTAATAAGCGCGCACCCGGTAGGTCCCGGGGGGCACGGACAGGATATCGACCGATCCGCCCGTGCATTGGTGAATCTCAAGCTTGCCCGACGGCAGGTCAAGGCTGGCCTCGGCCACATGATCCCAGTCGTCAAAGCTGTCGTCTGGCGCGTGATCGGCGATTTCCAAGTCGACCTGCACCTCCATGTTTCGCTCCGGCTGGATCACCACCAGGAAGGGCGCCACCTTGATCCTGCGCTCGATGTCGGCATCGTCATAATCCAGCGCCGTGCTTGGCGTCACCGCGTGATCCCAAAGATGGAATTGATTATAATCCGCGAAAATCGCGTAGCGCTTCTGCATCGCCGCTCTCCTTCTGCCCGGACGGAGAACGAAGGCCTGTTCGTTCTTCCTCCGCGGCTTCGAAGCAACCAGCCAAAACCGACAAGGTTGCCGCTTCCAAATGTTGGACAAATCGCTGGCTCCGGTTAGATATCGCTCAATGATAATGGAGGGATGACATGTCGCTGGGCACGGGTTGTAAGCACGAATGGGGCGCGCTGCTGTCGGCAGTAATTGTGACGCTCGGACTGTCCGTAGCAACGCCGGCGATTGCGCAGAATGACAAGATGGCCGCGATCGCGACGCCCGCCCAGCCGAACGCCATCGATCTTGGCACCGGGCCCCTGCCAGGCGCCACCGTGAAGGAATCCTGGCACAGCCAATATGGCAGCCGCTTCGCGCGCAACGTAACGGTCGCGACCCTCACCCCGTTCCTTCCGGATCCCGCCAAGGCGAACGGCACCGCCGTAATCGTGGCACCCGGCGGCGGCTTCACCACCTTGTCGATGGAGAATGAAGGGTGGGACGTGGCCAAGGCGCTCGCCGCGCGCGGCGTTGCCGCCTTCGTCTTGAAATATCGCCTGAACCAGACACCAGCCGATCTGGCGGGCTATGAGACGGCGATGCGCGAGCGGTTTTCGGGCGGCGCCCCGCCCCGCCCCTCGCCCGCCGAAATGACCGCGCGGATTGCGCCGGCCATTGCCGACGCGAATGCGGCCTTTGCATTGATCCGCAAGCGCTCGGGCGAATGGCACGTCGATCCCAATCGGGTCGGCATGATCGGCTTTTCCGCCGGGGCGATGCTGACGATGACGACGACCCTGGCCAACAACAATCCAAAACCTGCGTTCATTGGCGAGATTTACGGCTCACTCGCTCCCGTGACGGTGCCGGCAGACGCGCCCCCCCTGTTCGTAGCCTTGGCTGCCGACGACCCGCTGATGGGCAATAGCGGCTTCGGGTTGATCGAAAGCTGGCACAGCGCAAAGCGCCCCGTCGAATTTCACTTCTACGAACAGGGCGGCCACGGCTTCGGCATGTATCCGAAGAAGACCACCAGCACGGGTTGGTTCGATGCTTTTACCGCGTGGATGACGATGCACGGCTGGATCAAGCCCGCTGCCTGATGCTGTAAGGCTGGCGCGGCACGTGAAAGGCCGCGCCGGCTACTGACGATCATCGCCCGAGGCTGTGATCGCACTGATCCGGTAAAGCGGATCAGAAGAGCAATGACATCAAAGACCTGCGTGGGTGAGCGCCGCGTCCACCGCGGCACGGCTTGCTGCCCCTGCCGGCGTCATAGGCAGCCGCAATTCGGTCGGAAAACCCGGCCGTACCTTACCCAGCGCATATTTGACCGGCCCCGGTGAAGCATCGGTAAACAGCGCGGCATGGAGCGGGAAGAGCAGGTCCTGCAGCGCCAGCGCGTCGCCCCACCGGCCTTCGCTGCAGGCCGCCTGGAAATCGGCGCACAGGCGGGGCGCGACATTGGCGGTAACCGAAATGCACCCGACGCCGCCCATCGCCATGAAGCCGAGCGCCATATCGTCGTTGCCGGACAATTGAACGAAGTCCTTGCCGCAGGCGGCGCGCTGCGCGGAAACGCGGGCAAGGTTGCCGGTCGCATCCTTGACCCCGATCACGCTTGGAAGCTTCGCCAGTTCGGCCATGGTCTCGACTGCTATATCGACAATCGTCCGCGCGGGTACATTGTACAGCATGATCGGCAGATCGCAGCCGGATGCCAGTGCCCGGAAATGGGCCAGCACGCCTTCCTGATTGGGCCGGTTGTAATAAGGCGGCACCAGCAGGGCCGCATCGGCGCCGGCGGCTTTGGCCGATTTCATGTGATGCAGCGCCACCGCGGTATCGTTCGATCCGCAGCCGGCAATGATCGGAACCCGACCCGCCGCCTGCTCTATGCAGATACGCACGACCCTATCATGCTCTTCTATCGTCATCGTCGCGCTCTCACCCGTCGTGCCGCACGGCACGAGCGCGGAAGAGCCGGATTCGATCTGCCAATCGACCAGGCTGCGGAACGCGGCTTCATCGATCGCGCCATCCCGGATCGGCGTGACCAGCGCAGGAATCGACCCACCAAACATGCTGACTCCCTTCACCTTCCGTCTCCGCGGGGGCATATGACTATGTATGAAGCCAATTTTGAACTTTCGGCGTCGCGCGCCTGATAGGGATGCCGCGGGGCGACTGTCCAGCATCACGCGGTTCTGGCCGGCGGGTTTGTTGTTGATTTCCGTGACGGCCGGCGCCGCCGTTCTAACGATCCAGACGGATCGGTCGGACACATCGACGCCCGTCGACACCATTGCCAGCGTGTCTGCTACGCGGCCGGCGCGGACCGATCCGTTGTGGCCGGCGATCGATCAATGGACGCGGTTACGCCAAAGCGATCGCCTGCCCTTCGCCGATTATGCGCGCTTCATGATCGCCCATCGCGGCTGGCCGGGCGAGCCGGCCATGCGTCGCGCCGCCGAGCGCCAGATCCAGCCCGACCAGGCCGATCCCACACTCGTCGTCCAGTTCTTCGATCTCTTCCCGCCGCTCAGCGCGGCTGGGCGCGTTCGCTATGCGGAAGCGCTGGCAGCCACAGGCCAAGCCGCAAAGGCGAATATGGCGGCAGCGGCGGCGTGGACGACCAGCGTCGCATCCGCGACCGATGAGACGCGCTTGCTTGGGCGGTTCGGCAGCCAGTTCACACCTGCGCAACAGGACCAGCGGATGGAAATGCTGCTCTGGGATCGTGCGTCGGCAGCAGCAGTACGGCAATTGCCGAGAATCACTTCGCAGCGCCGTCCGCTCTACGCGGCGCGGCTTGCCTACCAAACCCAGGCGCCCGATGCAGCGACACAGGCTGCAGCCTTAGGCCCGGACGCGGAGCGCGATGCCGGCTATATCATTGATCGTGCATTATGGCTGCGCGCGACGGCCAGGGAGGCCGAGGCACGCGCCTATCTAGCGCGGCCCGAAACGCTTACCGCATCCGCTTTCGACGCTCAGGCCTATCTCGCGACCTTGCTCACCTTTGCCAGCGCGGCGGCGCACGACAAGCAATGGAGCCTGGCCTATGGCATCGCCGGCAACCTGGATCACGCCTTCCCCGCCGGCGCCGACGTCCGGGCGCGTGATCTGACGGAGCGCGATCCCTATACCAGCTTGGCTTGGCTGGCAGGCACGACCGCGCTCAAGCAGTTGAACCGGCCGCGCGATGCGGAGGCGATGTTCGTGCGCTACCGCCAGGCATCGCAAACGCCGGGCAGCCAAGCCAAGGGCGATTATTGGGCGGGGCGCGCCGCGCAGGCGGCCGGCGATCAGACCACGGCCAATGCGCATTACGCCGCCGCTGCCGTGAACGTCGACCAATTCTACGGCCAACTTGCCACCGAACGGCTGGGCCGCACCATTGCAGTTCCGCCCGATCCCGCTCCGCTCGCCATCTCGCCAGAGGTCCGTGCCGCGTTCGAGAACCGGGAAATCGTGCGTGCCGCCCGCTTGTTGGGCGAGCAGCGCGATTGGCAGACGCAGACCGCCTTCATCCGCAAGATTGCCGCAGACGCGCAGAGCGACACCGACCATGCCTTGTCGGCGGAGCTGGCGCGTGCCCTGCAACGTCCCGACTTGGGCGTCATCGTATCGCGCAACGCCCGGCAATCCGGCACGCGCGATCCGCTGCGGATGGGCTTCCCTACTGTTCCCGTGCCCCCCGCCTGGGCGTCGCATTGGACGATGATCCACGCCATCTCGCGTCAGGAAAGCCAGTTCGATCGCGAGGCGTTGAGCCCCGTCGGCGCGCGTGGCCTGATGCAATTGATGCCGGCTACCGCGCGCGAACAGGCCGGCAAGATCGGCCTCCCCTGGCAGCCGGAGCGGCTGACAAGCGATACCGGCTATAACGTCATGCTCGGATCGAGCTTCATCGATCGCATGCTGACCTATTATTCGGGCAATTATGTGCTGGCGATCGCCAGCTACAATGCCGGTCCGGGCAATGTGAACAAGTTCATCCGCGCCAATGGCGATCCGCGCCAACCGGGGGTCGATGTGGTCGATTGGATCGAGGCCATTCCGCTCAGCGAGACACGCTCTTACGTCCAGAAGGTGCTGGAGAATGCGGTCGTGTACGACCTGTTCAATCCGGCCCGCGCGCGCACCCCGGAAAAGGACCGGCTCTCCCACTATCTGGGGAAGAGGTCCGCAGGTTGATCCAGGCGTATCGTGTAAGCGAGCCAGCTGCATCGTCGGTTAGAGATCGCCGCAGCGAGCTTTGCGGTCAAACCCAGCATGACTGACGGGCCGCCGATCACACCGGCAGGCTTCCAGGCCCTGCGCACACGATACGAGGAGCTGTTCCAGGAGCGACCCAAGTTGGTGGAGACGATTTCCTGGGCAGCCGGCAATGGCGATCGTTCCGAAAACGGCGACTCTATTTACGGCCGGAAGCGCCTGCGCGAGATTGATCGCGAGCTCGCCCACCTGTCACGCCGCATGAAGGCTGTGAAAATCGTCGATCCAGCCACCCAGACGGATCGCGCCCGCGCCTGGTTTGGCGCGATCGTGACGGTCGTGGATGAGGATGACAGGGAGCGTGTGGTCACCCTGGTCGGCGAGGATGAGGCCGATGCGGGCAGCGGTCGCATCAGCTGGCGCTCCCCTTTCGCCCGTGCGCTGCGGGGCGCGGCCGTCGGTGACACTCGCTATGTCGAACTCCCTAGCGGCACCCGCGATTACGAGATCACGGCGATCGACTATCCCCGTTAAGCTCTGCCGATATAGATTTCAGTGAATTGGGCGCATCACACCGCGCACGCGAAGGATGATTGAATGAAGCGCGCCATATTCTATTCTTGTACCGCTCTAGCGCTAACTGCCTTCTTCGTTGCCTCACCTCTTTGCGCGCAGTCTCCTGCGCCCGCCGGCGCGCGGGCTGCGTCGGTGCCGTGGCTCTTTGCTGGCAGCGACATACCAGCGCCAACAGCCTGGAGGTTCGGGACCCTCCCCAACGGCCTGCGTTACGCCGTCCGGCAGAACAAATATCCGGCCGGAACGCTCGCCATCCGGGTGCGGATCGATGCCGGAGCCCTGATGGAAGCCGAGGATGAGAAGGGCTATGCCCATTTCACCGAGCATATGCTCTTCCGCGGGACGAAGACGGTTCCCGATGGGGAAGGCATTCGCACCTGGCAGCGCTTGGGCGCGCAATTTGGCACGGATACCAACGCCTTCACGTCCCTGACGCAGACCCTTTATCAACTTGATCTGCCGCGGAACGACCCAGCATCGTTCGACCGGGCACTGACGCTGCTTTCGGAAATGGTGTCCAGCGCCAACTTTGATCCCAAGCTGGTCGATATTGAGCGCAATGTCGTCATCGCCGAGCGGGCTTTGCGCCAGCCCCCCTTCGCAAAGAAGGTGCAGGATGTGTCCAAGGCGGTCTTGTTGAGCGGCACGCGCGCCGCGGCTGCCGATATCGCAGGGACCGATGCCACGCTGAATGGTGCCACCGCCGAACGGCTGCGGGCTTTCTACCATCGCTGGTATAGGCCGGAACGGGCGACCGTCGTCATTGTCGGAGATGCCGATCCGGACACTTTGGAGAAGGCGGTGCAACGCCACTTTGGCGACTGGGTCGGCCAAGGGCCCGTTCCCGTGGAGCCGCAATATGGGAAGCCCGAGACACCGAAGATCGCGAGCGCCGTCATCGCCGACCCGCAGGCGCCGAGCCAGCTGGCACTCACTTGGGTGACACAACATGATGATCGTCCCGACACCCTGGCGAGTGAGGCGGCCGATCTAACCCGCACCGTGGCGGCGCGGATACTGTCGCGACGACTGGATCGCAAGGCGCGCGAAGGGGCAAGCTTTCTCTCCGGTGGCGCCGGGTTTGGAGAGCAGCGCCACGTATCAGACTCGATGGTCGTCGCCGTGTCGCCAAAAGGCGGACAATGGCAGCAATCGCTCACCGAAACCTATGCGATCCTGGCCGATGCCGTGGCGACTTTGCCCGACAAGGCCGAGATCGAGCAGGTTGTCGCGACCATGGAGGCCGGCTTGCAGGCAGCGGCCGCCGGTAGCGCGACCCAGCAATCCGCCCCCCTTGCCAATCAGATCGTAAACGCGGTGAATTCCGGTCAGGTGGTTGCCGAACCTTCGACCATCCTGGCGATGTTCGAAACGCAGCGAAAGGATCTCACGCCGGAAAATGTCGGCGCGGCAATGCGGACGCTGATCCAAGGTAATGCGCGCGCCATCCTGTTGAGCCCTGTGCCCATTCCTGGCGGAAACGAAGCATTGGCGGCAGCTTTGGTCACCGCGCGCGCCACCAAGGCCGCCGCACGGACCGAGGAGAAAAAAGTCAGTCTGGATGATCTGGGCCAGCCTGGCACGCCCGGCAAGATCCTGTGGACGAAAACCATCCCGGATTTGGACGTCACCCGGATCAAGTTCGAGAATGGGGTTGAGCTTGACCTGAAGCGGACCGGGTTCGAGCAAGCCGGCGTACTTGTCGTGGCCCAGGCCGGCGATGGACTGACGGCGCTGGATCCCGCCCGCATTTCGCTCCTTTGGAGTGCACCCGCGATCGTGCAGGGCGGCGTCGGGCCCTTGGACATAGGTGCCCTTGAACGTGCCACGGCGGGCAAACGTCTCGGTTTGTCCTTTGGGGTCGGCGAACGCGCCTTCACCTGGTCGGGCGGTACGACGGCAGCCCAATTGGTGGATCAGCTGCGCTTGCTGGACGCTGCAATCCGCGAACCCCGCTTTGACAGCAATGCTTTTCTGCGTGTGCGCGACGGCTTCGCCCAAAATTACGAAACCATCTTCAATTCGCCCGGATCGGTGTTCGGAGCGTTCGCCAATCAACCGATCCATGGCGGCGACCGTCGCTATGCACTTCCCGCCAAGGCGCAGGTCGCAGCCACCACGCCGGACGCCTCTCGCGCGTTTTGGCAGCCCCTTTTTGCAGGAGGAGCGCGCAAGGTCCTGATCGTTGGGGATATAAATCCTGATGCGGCGATCGAGGCGGCTCGGCAAACCTTTGGCGCGGCAGCGACCAAACCGGCCGTGCCGGTACCGCCATCGCATCTCGCGGTGTCGCCGCCGAAGCCGGGCCAGCCCCCGCTTACCCTCACTCACCGCGGCGATCCCAATCAATTGCTGGTCGCCACCTTATGGTCGAGCACGGGGTCGCTGCAGGATTTGAAGCAGATGCGCGCGTTGAATGTCGCCGCGCAGATCATCCAGACGCGGTTATACGATCGCTTTCGTGAGATCGAAGGGGGGACCTACACCCCGTCTGTTCGCAATAATCAGTCCGAGACCTTCCCTGGCTTCGGCATCTTCCTCGCAACCAGTCAGATCAAGGCGGAGCGGCGAGCCGATTTCGAGCGCGCGACGCGGGAGGTGACGCTGGCATTGGCCAAGGATGGCCCCACCGCCGACGAGCTTAGCCGGGCAATCACGCCGATCGCGAGCAACAATGACAGGCAGCGGAAGCTCAACCTGTACTGGGCCCAGATGCTGCAAGGCGACCTTGATGATCCGCGCTATGTCGAGATGATCCGGACGGGCGTGACCGGCTATCAGCAGGTGACAGCCGAGGCCGTCCAGGCTGCGGCGCGCCGTTGGCTCATGCGGGAGCCTTCGCTCCGCATCATCGTCAAGGGCGCTTCAACCCCGAAAGCGCCCTAATCTTCCCCCTCGGCGCGGTCAGCCCGCGTCCGGGGCCACCGCGGCGCTTACCGGCGCAGCCGGCTTGGCGGCGGGCTGATCGACCACGCGGATGTGGAGCTCACGCAGCTGCTTCGCCGTGACCGGCGACGGCGCGTTCATCATCAAATCCTCCGCCTTCTGGTTCATCGGGAAGAGCACGACTTCACGAATGTTAGGCTCGTCGGCGAGCAGCATGACGATGCGGTCGACGCCGGGTGCGGAGCCGCCGTGCGGCGGTGCGCCGAACTTGAACGCGCCGACCATGCCGGGGAAATTGTTGTCGACTTCTTCCTGCGAATAGCCGGCGATCTCGAACGCCTTGTACATGACGTCGAGTTTGTGGTTCCGGATCGCGCCCGAGGACAATTCGATGCCGTTGCAGACGATGTCGTACTGGTAAGCGAGGATATCGAGCGGGTCCTTGGTCTCCAGCGCCTCCAGCTCGCCCTGCGGCATCGAGAAGGGGTTGTGGCTGAAGTCGACCTTCTTGGCGTCCTCGTCATATTCGAACATCGGGAAATCGACGATCCAGCAGAACTGGAACACGCCCTGTTCAATCAGGCCCAGTTCCTCCGCCGTGCGCGTGCGGGCGAGACCGGCGAGCTTGGCGGCCTGCCCTTCCTTGCCGGCGGCGAAGAAGACGCCATCATTGGGGCCGAGGCCCAATGCCTCGATCAGCTTGGCGGTGCCTTCCTCGCCATGGTTCTTGGCGATCGGACCGCCGGGCTCGCCATCCTTGATGTTGATTTAGCCGAGTCCGGCATAGCCCTGGGCGCGCGCCCATTCGTTCATGTCGTCGAAGAATTTGCGGCTCTTCGTGCCGGCGCCGGGCGCGGGAATGGCGCGCACGACATTGCCGCCTTCCACCATCCGCGCAAACAGGCCGAAACCCGAGCCGTGGAAATGATCGGTGACGTCGACGATCTCGATCGGGTTGCGCAGATCGGGCTTGTCCGACCCATATTTCAGCATCGCATCCTTGTAGGCGATGCGCGGGAACGGGCACGGGCTGACCGTGCGGCCGTTGGCGAATTCCTCGAACACACCGTGCAGCACCGGCTCGATCGCAGCGAACACGTCTTCCTGGGTGACGAAGCTCATCTCGAAATCGAGCTGGTAGAATTCGCCCGGGCTGCGATCGGCACGCGCATCTTCATCACGGAAGCAGGGCGCGATCTGGAAATAGCGATCGAAGCCCGCAACCATCAGCAGCTGCTTGAACATCTGCGGCGCCTGCGGCAGCGCGTAGAATTTGCCCGGGTGGATGCGCGACGGCACCAGGAAGTCGCGCGCGCCTTCCGGCGACGACGCGGTCAGGATCGGCGTCTGGAACTCGGCGAAGCCCTGGCCGATCATGCGGCGGCGCAAGGACGCGATCACGTTCGAGCGGAGCATAATATTCTTGTGCAGCCGCTCGCGCCGCAGATCGAGGAAGCGGTAGCGCAGGCGGATATCTTCCGGATAATCCGCTTCGCCTGCGACCGGCAGCGGCAGTTCCTGCGCTTCGGACTGGATCGTGACGCTCTGTGCGAATACCTCGATCTCGCCCGTGGCGAGGTTCGCGTTGGTGGTGCCTTCGGCGCGCGCCTTGACCACGCCATCGATCGTTACGACCGACTCGACCCGCAGCCGCTCCAATATCGGCAAGGCCGGGCTGTCGCTGTCGGCGACGATCTGGGTCAAGCCATAGTGATCCCGCAGATCGACGAACAGGACGCCGCCATGGTCACGGCGCCGATGGATCCAGCCCGACAAACGGACGGTTTCGCCGACATTCGCAGCCGAAAGGGCAGCGCAGGTGTGGGTGCGGTAAGCGTGCATCTCTTTTCCCAGCTAGTCATGCCAGCGTGGGCTGGCATCCCGTCACGCAGGGCATTTCCTGCATCTTGAGACCCCGGCTGGCGCTGGGGTGACGACTAAATCGCAAGCGCTGCGCATTGATTCCACGACCCTCTTTGTCAACCCGCACGCGCGCGGCTATGGATGGTTCCAATGCATATTCATCCGCTGATCACCGATACCGCTACTCTTACCGAACTGTGCTCCCGGCTCGCCAAAAGCCCCTATGTCGCGGTCGATACCGAGTTCATGCGCGAGAACACTTACTGGCCCGAACTTTGCCTCGTGCAGATCGCCGACGCAAACGAGGCCGCGGCGATCGATCCGCTCGCGGACGGCATCGATCTCACCCCCCTGCTTGATTTGCTGGTCGACAATGAAGACGTGCTGAAGGTGGTCCACGCCGGCGCACAAGACATTGAGATTGTTCATAATCTGACCCGCCGGACGCCGCACCCGCTGTTCGACACGCAAATCGCGGCTATGGCGCTCGGCATGGGCGAACAGGTCGGCTATTCCAACCTGGTCGAGAGCATGACCGGGGTGAAACTAGACAAGGGTGCCCGCTTCACCGACTGGAGTCGCCGGCCGCTCGACAAGCGCCAGATCGATTATGCGATCGGCGACGTCACCTATTTGATCCAGATCTTCCCGCGCATGCTGGACAAACTGCGGGCGACCGGTCGCGGCGCGTGGTTGAACGATGAGATGGAGCGGATTGCGGACGCCGCCAATTACGTCAACGAGCCCGAACTTTCCTGGCAGCGGATCAAGGTACCCAGCCGCAAGGCCGAGGTATTAGGCCGGCTGAAGGCAATCGCTGCCTTTCGGGAGCGAGAGGCGCAGCGAAAGAACTTGCCGCGCGGCCGGCTGATCAAGGACGAGACGCTCGCCGACATTGCTGTCCATCCGCCGCGCTCCCAAGGCGATCTCGCCAAGGTGCGCGGCCTCGCCGCAAGCTGGGCCGGGAACGAGATCGGGGCGCGGCTGATGAGCGCGCTGGAGGGTGCTGCGCCGCTGTCGGACGAAGAAATGCCCCCGCGGGACGACCGGCGCCCGGGCTTGGGCAAGGATGGAGCCCTTGTCGCCGATCTGCTCAAACTGCTGCTCAAGGTGCGCTCCAAGGAGGCCGACGTGGCGCCGCGCCTGATCGCGCGCACGGACGACATCGACGCGCTAGCGGCCGGCCGCCGCGACGGCCTCCAGATCCTGGAAGGCTGGCGTTACGATGTGTTCGGCAAGGACGCCTTGGCGCTGATCGAAGGCCGTATGGGATTCAGCGTCAAAGGCGGCAAGATGGTGATGAGCGAACTCAGCTGATCGTGCCGCGCCAAACCAGAGACTGGCGGTCATGAACCGATCGCCCGCAGTCCGCGGGAATCACCCGGTACGCTGCTCTGGCTTCAGCCCTAGCGATGCGGCCAACATCTTGTGGCGCCGCTCCACCGCCTCACCATAAAGCGCGGCGTCCTCGCCCCGCAGCGTCATCAGCAGATTGCCGCCGTTGACGTTAAGCGTGCTTGATTCGAGCGGTTCCGATACGCCCCCCGACAAACGCTGACCGAGCCGCATCGCCAAGCCCCACTGTGATGCCTTGGCGGCCGCATCATAGCCGATCAGCCGGTTGACGATCGGGCACACGCCGTCGCCGCCAAAGTGGGTAAACAGCGCCTGCCCCAGCATCGCACGACCCGCCGCGTCGATCGCCACCCAATTGCCATGGAGCGCGACATCCAGACCGCGTTCGGCCCGAAATTCCGGATGGGCGCGCCAGCCCACATCGGCGAGCAGGCAGGCGGCGTGACGCAGGCGCGCCAGATGCGGCGGCTCACTCGCAAAAAGCGGCGCAATCCAGCGATCCAGGAGATCGCCGTGCTCGGGAAAGCGCCCTTGGCGCACGCCCTCCTCCCGTGCCGCTTCGATCAAGGGATCGAGGTTGCGGACGTCAGGCGCGAGACTGCTGTGGAGCAAGCCCTCGCGCAATCCGTAAGCGGAGACGACGAGCGTGGATGGTTTAAGCGCGCGAACAAGCGCGGCCAGCAACATGGCGGCATCGCCAAGGGAGGCGATACGCGAGGTCGCAATGCCGGCGATGCCCTTAATGCGTTTAGGATCCAGCTGTCCCAACGCACGCACCAGCCGCTGCGCTTCAGAAGGCGCCAGAACATATTGGTGGATGATAGGGAGCGGATAGTCGGTAAGCGCCTGGTGCAGCCGGGCGAGGGCCCGCCAGGAGCCGCCGACCATGTAGAAAGGTTTTCCCTCGGGGGTTCCGCTCCACTTTGCACGGGCCAATGCTTTGGCCAGCGCGCGGTCCAGCGTGCGAGCGGAATCGATCTTCATCTGCGCGACCCGCAGCACACCGAACGGCACGGAAACACCATTGCCGATCCCACCGTCTGCTACCCCGACCAGTTCGAGGCTACCACCACCCAAGTCGCCAACAATGCCATCAGCATGCGGGATGGCGGCAAGCACGCCGTGGCCGGCCAGGGAGGCTTCCGCTTTTCCCGGCAAGAGCTCAACGGGGAGGCCGATCGCCGCTAATTGTTCGATGAAATCGGGACCGTTGCTGGCGTCCCGCACCGCCGCGGTCGCCACAGTGCGTAACTTGGCGACGCCCATATCCTGCGCAAGCCGACGAAACCGGGCGAGCGCGGCGATCGTGCGCGCAACCGCCTCGCGGTCGAGTTGGCCCGTCTTGCCGAGACCTTTGCCAAGCCCAGCCATGATCTTTTCGTTGAACAGGATCGAAGGGATACGCCCTTCGCCCTCGTAAATGACGAGCCGGATCGAATTGGAACCGATATCGATGATGCCGATGGGCGCGCCAAACGAGGAGCGGTTCGGAGTGGGAAGCACGCTCATGCGGGCCGACGTTTAACGATGATGCGCATGCGCGCCAATGGTGTTCGTACCGACAGACCAAGTCATATCAGCATTTCTCACATGTCTTTGATCGATGCGCAGCAACAGACGACAGGGTCGATAAAACTTGCCTTCATCTACCCCGATCGTCACCCGACCGGCTGCGGCACGCCGCCGCCATCAGCTTTTACATCCCGGATCGGTTAACGCTGCGGACGATGCGGCTTGGTCGGCCGTGCCTGGAAGCGCGTCTGCGGACGACCGCCCGGACCGGGCCGGCCGCGCGGAGGGCCGCGATGGCCGCCGCCGCCCTGTGGCGGTCCGTCGGCCTGTTCGATCATGACTTCGCCATCGCCTTCCTCACCGCCGGTGCGCTTGATAGCAGCCAGGAAACGACCGGCTGCCGTACGCGGCACTTCGAAGCGGGTCTCATCCTGCGCCATACGGATCGCGCCCACATCCTGCTTCGTGATGTGCCCACGCCGGCAGAGCAGCGGCAACAGCCAGCGCGGATCGGCATTCTGCCGTCGACCGATATTGACCCGGAACCAGATCGTATCTTCGAAACCTGGACGCGGCGCATCACTGCGGCCACGTGGCCCCTCCAGCCGTTCGCGCGGTCCGCTCGAGCCGCCCTCCAGCAACTCCTCCGCAGCCGGCAACCGCGCGCGATGCGCCCGCACCAGCATCGCAGCAATCTCCAGAGGCTCGCGCGTTTCCAGCAGATCGGCACCGATCGCCCGATCCTCGTCATCGATCTCAATCGGCTCGGCGAGCGTCGCCAGCAGCCGCGCCCGATCGGCAGCGGCAATCGTCGCCGCGGTGGGGGGCGCGATCCATTCCACTTGGATTCGGGCATCCCGCAGCATCGCTTCGACGCGACGACGGCGCTGATACGGGACGATCAACGCCGCCACACCCTTCTTGCCAGCGCGGCCGGTGCGACCGGAACGGTGCTTCAACGCCTCGGCATCGCGCGGCAGCTCGACATGCACCACCAGCGACAAGGATGGGAGATCGATGCCGCGTGCGGCAACATCGGTCGCGACGCAGACGCGCGCACGGCGATCGCGCAGCGCCTGCAAAGCGTGATTACGCTCATTCTGGCTATGCTCGCCGGACAAAGCGACGGCCGCGAAGCCGCGCTCGACCAGGCTGGCATGCAGACGACGTACCGCTTCACGGGTCGCGCAGAACAGCATCGCCGTGTCCGGCTCGTGCAGCCGCAACAGGTTCACCGTCGCATTCTCGATATCGGACGGCGCGACGGCGACTGCCTGATAGGAAATGTCGCCATGGCCACGATCCGCGCCCAGGGTGGAAATGGTAAACGCATCGCGCTGGTAGCGCCGCGCCAGTGCCACGATCGGCTTCGGCATGGTCGCCGAGAACAGCAAGGTGCGGCGATCCTGCGGGGTCGCGTCGAGGATTTCCTCAAGCTCCTCGCGAAAACCCATGTCGAGCATCTCGTCGGCGTCATCCAGCACGACCGTCGCCAGGCCCGTGAGGTCAAGCGCGCCGCGTTCCAGATGATCGCGCAACCGGCCGGGCGTGCCGACGACGATATGCGTTCCGTGCGACAAGGCCCGGCGCTCACGCGAGGGATCCATGCCACCGACGCAGGGGGTCACCCGCGCACCCGCTTTGCCATAAAGCCATTGCAGCTCGCGCGCGACCTGCAGCGCCAGTTCGCGCGTCGGCGCGATAACGAGCGCACGCGGCAAGCCCGGCGGCGGCAATCGATCGCCTTCGAATAATTGCGGCGCGATCGTCATCCCAAAGGCCACGGTCTTGCCGGACCCGGTCTGCGCCGAAACGATCAGATCGCGGCCGTCGGCGCTGTCCTCCAGCATAGCGGCTTGGACAGCGGTGGGCGTGGCATAGCCGCGCTCGGTCAACGCCTCAACGAGGGGCGCAGGTAATCTACTGAAGGGCATGGGATCCTAAATGGTCGATTGGGACGCCACCGCAAGGGAAAAGAAGCGCGCCGCAGCGGGCTTCCATACGCCCATTTCGCCGCAATAGCACGGAAATTTCGCAGCCGGCGGCAATTGCGCGTTAGAAATGCGCCCTGCGGCGAGCAAGAATGCGACGCAAACATCTTCAAAAGCAAGCACTTGAGCAGGATCGCGGCCAGAGCGCTCGCCAGGCAGACGCGCCGCATTTATGCCCGGAACAGAGGCATTTCTGGACTTAAAAATGCGCGTCTGAAATCGATCTCAGCCGCTTCACCGGCGTTTGAACGTCAGGCGCGGTACCGAGCCCGATCCCTTCAACGCCGCACCCCGGCCCGATAGCGACGGATTGGTCATGAAATAGCGGTGAAGGTTGAAGGGGCGCTGCCCCGGCACGATCCTTTCGTAGGACCCGTCTGGCAACAGCCGCCAGCTTTGTTCGTCGTCGATCAGATTGGCCACCATCACCTGGTCCAGGATCTGGGCGTGGACAGTCGAATTCTCGATCGGCAGCAGATACTCGACCCGCCGGTCAAAGTTGCGCGTCATCCAGTCGGCCGAGGAGATGAAGACCTTGGCGTGGGGGCTCGGAAGCTCTTCCCCATTCCCGAAGGCCACGATCCGACTATGCTCGAGAAAGCGGCCCACCACGGACTTTACCCGAATATGCTCGGATAGCCCTGGGACGCCCGGCCGCAGGCAGCAGATGCCGCGCACCACGAGATCGATCTCCACCCCCGCCGCGCTCGCCCGATATAATTTCTCGATGATCGCCGGATCGACCAGGCTGTTCAGCTTGGCCCAGATCGATGCGGGGCGTCCGGCCCGGGCATGATCGATCTCCGCATCGATCAACTCGCCCAGTTTTTCGCGCAACCCGAGCGGAGAAAGGCTCAACAGCTCCAGCCCCACCGGCTCGACGTAGCCGGTCACGTAATTGAACAATTGCGCCGCATCGCGTCCGGCTCGCGGATCGGCGGTGAAGAAGCTTAAATCGGTGTAGATCCGCGCCGTGATCGGGTGATAATTGCCGGTACCGAAATGGCAGTAGGTACGGAAGGCATCGCCTTCCCGCCGCACCACCATCGACACCTTGGCATGTGTCTTCCAGTCGATGAAGCCGTACACGACCTGCACGCCGGCGCGTTCGAGCTCGGCCGCCCAATTGATATTCTGTTCTTCGTCGAACCGTGCCTTCAGCTCGATCACCGCGGTCACCGATTTGCCGGCGTCAGCCGCGTCGATGAGCGCGCGGATCACAGCCGATTGCTTGCCCGCGCGATACAGCGTCTGCTTGATCGCCACGACGTCCGGATCGGCGGCAGCCTGCTTCAGGAAAGCCAGCACCACGTCAAACGATTCATACGGGTGATGGACGACGATGTCCTTGGACCGGATCGCGGCGAAACAGTCACCGCCATGTTCGCGTATCCGTTCCGGAAAGCGCGCGGTGAAGGGCGTGAACTTCAGGTCGGGCCGGTCCTCATCGACCAGCTCGGCCAGATCATTGACGCCCAGGAACTCCTGCGTGTCGACGATTACATCTTCGGCGCCGCCAATCTCCTCTTTGATCAGCCGCGCCAGCGCCTTGGGCATGTTCGGCCGCGGCTCTAGGCGGATGATGCGCCCCTTGCGGCGGCGCTTGATCGCGGATCGGAAGAAGCGAACCAGATCCTCCGCCTCCTCCTCAATCTCGATATCGCTGTCGCGGATGACGCGGAAGGCCGTGTCACTCAGGACTTCGTAGCCGGGAAACAGGATGTGCGTGAAACGACGGATCAGCGTCTCGATCGCGACGTAGCGCGCGCGTGTGCCGGGCAGCCGCACGAACCGCTTGAGCGTCGCGGGCAGCATCAGCAATTCCTGCGTCGGCTCACCGTCGGAGAGCCGCTTCAGATCGAACAGGAGCGTGAAGCCCTTGTTGGGAATGAAGGGAAAGGGATGCGCCGGATCCAGCGCCTGGGGAGTCAGGACCGGGAAGATCTGGGCGCGGAAATGCTCCTCGCACCATTGTGCGACATCCCCGTCCATATCGCCGCATTCCAGGATCTCGATGCCGGCATTGGCGAGCTGCTCGCGCAGGATGAGCCAGACATTTTGCTGCACGTCCGTCAGCTCATCGGCACGCTGCGCGATGGCGGCCAGTTGCTGCCCGGTGGTCAGCCCATCGGGCGAACGATCTTCGATTGCCTGTAATTGCTGGCCCTTAAGGCCCGCCACACGGACCATGAAGAATTCGTCGAGATTATTGCCCGAGATCGAGAGGAAGCGGACCCGTTCCAGCAATGGATGCGCCGGGTTGCATGCCTCATCCAGCACACGCTGGTTGAACGCGATCCAGGATAGCTCGCGGTTGAAATAGCGATCGGCGGGCGCGATCCGTTCGTCGCTGCCCTCCACCAGCACGTCATCGTTGAGTTGGGGAGTGGAGCGCGGTTGGTCCATCATTCCTGCTTACGCCGCCTTTTGTGACTCGTCGATGACTCGCAGGGTACATGCGGGTTGACGGAATTCGCCAACAGGACGCCACCTTCGGAACGACGACATCCAGCGCAAATCATCACAAGGCGCTCTAAAAGCGAAGTTCGAAGGCAAGGCTGGCACGCTGATAAGCGCGCTGGGCCGCTCCCAGTGCCAGTGCATCCGCGCGATCCAGCATGGCCTTCGTAAGATCAAGCCGGAACGCGCAGCCACGCGCCGGACAGCCCTCGAGAGGCATCTCAACGGAGCCATGATAGCCCTCCTCTCCTGCAGGCGATCCCGAGGCCAACAAGGAATCGCGCTCGGCCATTGTCAGGCTGGAAGGGGCATGGGTCTGGAACCGAGCGAATTGGAGGCCGAGGTCGCTGTCCCGGCGCCACTCCAGCCCGATGGTGCGCGTCATGGATGTCGCGTGTGGACTGGTCAGCGCAACGAGGGAGTTGTGCTTCTCGGCGGCAACCGTTGCACCCAATCGCAGGATGTCGTGCTCACCCAGCGCCACGAGATATCCATTGTCGGCGGACCACATGGTGAAGCGGCCTGCTTTTCCCTCGTCCGCGTCACCATTTCTCGATCGCCGCGTCCGCATCGCATCGATCGTGAATATCCCTCCTGCCGCTTCCTGCTCGAAATGCCGGGAATGCGCGCGGGTGCGATCCAGGATGCGCGACCGCCCGGCGCGATACAGGATCGGCCGCGCAATCGAGGGGGGCGCGATACGGGACGGCATTCCGCGCCGGAGCCACCGCGATTCCGCAGCATCACCATGGCTATCGACGATCTGGCGGAGCGCGAGAGCATTGAACTGCGGTGCGGCGGAGCCGGCCGCAATCGATATCCCCTGCGCGCCCGCACCCGCAGCCAAACCAAGCGCAAGTCCCGCAGCGCCGCCCATTGCTAGAAATCGCACGTTCATCCCGCCCTCCCGGTGACAAGACGCCCTGGCCGCGGTGATTCCGCAGCGATGCCGCTCGGGTGTGGATCAATCTGCGCAGCTCCAGCTGGATGCTGTCGCCGTCAGACGCGTTCAGATCCTGTTTGGAGAGACGCGGACGCGTGCAGATCATTCGGTCGGGATCTCCGAAGCTCGCTAGTCAGCGGAGCCTTAGCCCTCGTCGAGAAACCCCAGCGCCTTCCTTGCCAGCGGCACGGTGAGCCGCTGGCGCTGGGCATAAGCCAGCTCGTCCAGCGCATCGATGGTGCGATGCACGCCCAGATAGGATCGCTCGATTCGCGGGACGAGGTAGCGCACTAGCTCCGGTGGCGCGGCCAATCCGCGGGCATGGCACAGCTTCTCGATCAATTGGGCGGCGAGCGCGTCGTCCGGCTCCTCGATCCGCACAACCGGCGTCGCCGACAGGCGCGATCGCAGGTCAGGCAGCGCCACGGCCCATGTCGGCGGGGGCGCATCCACGATGAGGATGAGCGGGCGGCGGCGCTCCTGCGCGCGGTTCCATGCGTGGAAGATGGCTTCCTCGTCCGCGCGCTCAGCATTGTCGATCATCTCCCCGCCACTCTTGCCGGCGTAGATCCGCCCGAGCAGGGACCGCCCCGATTTACGCGGCCCCGTCAGCATGGTTGCCATCACCGGCCATAGCGACCAATGTTCGAAATGCCGGATCAGCGGCCGATTGGCGGGCGAGACGAGATAATCCTGCTCGGTATCGCCTGCCGGCCAGTCTAGCGGCAGAGCGATCTGGCTCATCGCGGCCGGGAAATCCGTAAGCCGCCGCCTGTATCCTGTACGCTATAGCCGGCGGTTGCGAGGGCGGTGCGGAATACCTGCGGATCCCCGTCATAGGCGACCCGGATCACCGAGATACCGCCCAATGCGACGCTGTCGGTCGTGATCGACCGAACGCCGGGGATGGCGCGCAGGCTGGATTGCGTGAGGACCAAAGTCGGGTCGTCCGGCGTCTCTACCTGCAGCAGGAAGGTGGAGGCGGCGTTCGGCAAGGCGGCCGCGGGCGCCCCTTCGACCACAGCTTCCTCGGGCAGATCGGGAACGGCGACCGGCTCGATCACCAGCGAACTATCGCTATGCAGCCGCCCGTCGCGCAACGCCTGGCTGTACGCCTCGTCGATGCGACGCACGCCCTGATCCAGCATGCGCGGCAACTGATCTCCGTCGTCGGCGGTCAGATCGAACCGGGTGATCACCTCCCCATCCGGCCCGTGCAAGGCGGTGAAATGCGCCAGCACCGGGCCGCCCGGATAGTGGCGGACCAGCTGCACGATCGGGACGACGATGTCGGCCGCACCATATTGATCGAGCAGGTTGCGCCACAGACCGCGGCCGGGCCGCCCCGTCTGCGCGACGTTGAGCAACAGTGGATCCAGTCCATTGCCGACCGGCCGCACATAATCGATCGGGCTGCCGCCGGAGCGGAAGCGCGCCCAAGCCTTCTGCCATTCCGTGCGCCGTTCAAAGCTCTGGGGGGCACCGCCCGACCACATGACCGGGATCACCAGCATGGGCTGCGAACGCACGCCCGCTTCCGCCTGCCCCAGGAGCGACGCGGAGCGGCCCCGATCGAACAGCACGCCCAAATGCGCGATATAACGGTGCGCGCCGATTTCCTCGTCGCCAACCGAAATGCCGGCCACGATCGAATCGAGCGTGCCGTCCGACAGATTCGGCGCCGCTTCGACCGGCTGATTGTTGACGCGCGCCCACAGCAGCTTCCACGCACGGCGCTGCGCGAGGCGCCAGCCGAAATTGCGCGCCTCCTGCGCGGTCTTGGCGGAGACATCCACCGCTACGTCCGGCACTTCGTAATTGGCGGAACTGTCGATCGGCGGGACACCACGATCATTGCCCTCAATCTGGGCAAGCGCGACGCCACCGAGACCCAATGCGGCCATGGTTGCGGTGATGAGGGAGATGCGGCGGGCGGACGTCACGGTTGCGCCTTGTGGCGAAAGCCCCGTGGATTTCCAAGCAGGATATGGATAGGCGCGCTGCATGAGCGGTGAATCCTACAGCTACGCCAAGGCTGGCGTCTCGATCGCGGCAGGCAATGCGCTGGTCCATGCGATCAAACCCCTGGTGCGCGCGACGCGCCGGGCCGGTGCCGATGCGGAGATTGGCGGCTTCGGCGGCTTCTTCGATCTGAAGGCTGCGGGCTATGACGATCCGCTGCTGGTAGCGGCCAATGACGGTGTCGGCACCAAGCTGAAGCTGGCGATCGACAGCGGGCGGCACGACACGGTCGGCATCGATCTAGTGGCCATGTGCGTCAACGACCTGATCGTACAGGGCGCGGAGCCGCTTTTCTTCCTGGATTATTTCGCGACCGGCAAATTGGACACCGGCATTGCCGAACAGGTGATCGCCGGCATCGCCCAGGGCTGCCAGATTGCGGGATGCGCCCTGATCGGCGGCGAGACCGCCGAGATGCCGGGCATGTACGCGCCGGGGGACTATGACCTTGCCGGCTTCTCCGTCGGCGCCGTCGAGCGCGCACAGGCACTTACCGGAACCAAGGTGGCAGCAGGCGACGTTCTGCTAGGCCTCGCGTCCTCGGGCGTGCATTCGAACGGCTATTCGCTGGTTCGGCGGCTCGCTGCCGACAAGGGCTGGAAGCTCGACCGCCCTGCCCTGTTCGATCAGGAGCGGCTGCTGATCGACGTCCTGATGGAGCCGACACGCATTTATGTGCGCTCGCTCCTGCCGTTGGTCCGTGCGGGCAAGATCAGCGCGCTGGCACATATTACGGGCGGCGGACTGCTGGAAAATATCCCGCGCGTGCTGCCGGAGGACCTGCACGCTACAGTCGATGCCGATCGCTGGCCGCAACCACGACTGATGGCGTTTCTACAAGCGCAGGGTGCGATCGAGCCGGAAGAAATGGCGCGCACTTTCAACTGTGGCATCGGCATGGTCGCCGCCGTCCGTCCGGACGATGTCGCGGACGTGACCGCTGCACTGGAAGAGGCCGGCGAAACCGTCTTCTCGATTGGCGAGGTCGCTCATGGACCGCGCGGGTGCACCGCCTACGGCACTGCCGGCACGTGGAGTGCGCGCGAGAATTGGTCCGCGTCCCACCATGGCTGAAGAGCGGGCGAAGGTCGGCATCCTGATCTCCGGGCGCGGATCCAACATGGCGGCGCTGATCGATGCAGCCAGGGACGAGCGCTGCCCCTTCCAGGTGGTGCTGGTCGCGTCCAACGTTCCGGATGCCCCGGGTCTACTCTATGCCGCGGAGAGCGGCATCCCGACCTTCACCGCCAGCCACATCGGCATGAAACGCGCGGAATTCGATGCGCTCATGGATCGAGCGCTGCGAGAGGCGGAGGTCCGCTACGTGGCCTTGGCCGGCTATATGCGGCTGCTGTCGCCAGGGTTCGTCGAGCAATGGGCAGGTCGCATGATCAATATCCACCCCTCCCTGCTGCCCGCATATAAAGGGCTCGACACGCATCAGCGCGCGATCGACGCTGGCGAGACGCGTCACGGCTGCACCGTTCATATCGTCACGGCCGAATTGGACGATGGCCCGATCCTGGCGCAGGCCGAAGTGCCGATCCTGCCGGACGACGATGCCGACACTTTGGCAGCGCGCGTGCTGATCGAGGAGCATCGTCTATACCCTCGGGCATTGGCGGCGTTGGTCCAACGTGAGTCCTGATCCCGAAGGCGACATCGCAAGGTTGCGGGCGATCGCCTTCGCCCTGCCGCGCGCCGCGGAAAAGCGGTCGCACGGCATGCCCTGCTTCTACATCGACAAGGGCAAGACATTCGCTTGGTATACGCATAACCACCACGGCGATGGCACCAGCGCGGTCCTCGTCAAGACGAGCGGCCTCGAAGAACAGGCCATGCTAATCGAGGCCGATCCCGAAACCTATTTCCGTCCTGCTTATTTTGGCCATGCCGGCTGGATCGGCATTCGGATCGATCGTGCGGACATAGACTGGGATCATATCGCCGATCGGGTCGAGACGAGCTGGCGGATGGTAGCCCCGCGCACATTATTGGAGGAGCTTAAGCCATGAGCGAGACCCCGACCGAACGGGCCGAAGCAGCCCGAGTCCGCCGCCGCCTGCTCAATCTGGGTGAGGTCGTGGCCCTTCTGGCGGTCGTGATCTCCGGTCTCACCTTCTGGAACAGCTATCGCGAGCGCACCAATGCGGAGGCGCAGCATGCCGAGGAAAGCGCCCAGTCGGCCAAGAAGGCCACGTTGATGATCCTCAAGGCGACGCCGGATAAGGAAGGTCGTACCCTCACGCTGGCGCCGCGGGCCGAGGAACAGGCGATCCAAAGCCAGACGATTCGCTTCCCCAGCAAATTAGGCCTCTCGCCTGCCGAAACGAGCAGTGACACGCGCATCGAGAAGAATTGGTTCGAAAGCGCGCTCGTAAGCGCACGCAAGGCCGCCAATGCCGAGGATTCGCCTGGCGACGCCCGCCTGCCCGTGCTGATCGAGACACACTATCTGGCCGATGGCGATCCCCACGTCGATCTTGCCATTTACGAGATCGGATATGCGACCAGCCATAGTTTTCTGGGCGGCACCGACATCCATATGCGAGGATTATCGCGGACCGAAGCGGTCGCGAACAGTAACGCAGGGCAGAAGAAGATCGACGCTCTTTGGGCTACTCGAATGGCACCAAAGAAGTGATGCGGCTTACTGACGTTGGCCCGCCACGCACAGGCGGATGAAACCGGCGTGCGCAGGGACTAGACCGACCGCCGCAAACTATTAGGCTGCGCCTCTTCTTATCGGAGCCAGCCTCGATGCGCGCCACGATTGCTTTACTTCTCTTACTTTCCTCAGGCGCAGGGGCGCAACATACACGTTCGCTGGCGGGCGCCGCACCGCCCCCGGCATCCGTCGATCAGCTTGCGTGGCTTGCGGGAAGCTGGGTCGGCTCCGGCATGGGAGCCGAGGTCACCGAAACCTAGTCGGCACCGCTCGGTGGCCGCATCACCGGTCATTTCGCGATGGCGGATGGCAAAGGCGGCGTCGCCTTTACGGAGCTGGTTGATTATGTGCCGGTCGGCCGATCACTGGCCTATCGTGTGCGCCACTTCAACCCGGACATGACCGGGTGGGAGGACAAGACGGGCAAGGCTGTCATGTTTCCCTTGGTCGCCATCGAGAAAGACCATTGGTTCTTCAATGGCATGACGATTGAGCGGACCGCGCCCGACGCGATGACGATGTGGGTCAGGATCAGCGAGAAGGGCCAGTCGACGGACGTGCCGTTCAGGTTCCACCGGGCGCGCCGGCCCTGATCATCATGAACGACTAGTTGGGCTTCGCTAGTCGCCCTTCTTCAGCCTTGAAATAGAATTGGCTTGCGATCAGCCAGCCTTTGATCGGTCGCAATGGCCCAACGGTAGACGCTATCACCACCGGCAGGCCGACGACGAGGTAGACCCATAAGGGGGGATCCCAGGCGAGCGCCAGTAGCAGGATGAAGATGACGCCTGGCACGCACGCGAACAGCTGCACGAACACGGCTGGCCCGTCGGCCGGGTCGGCGAAGGAATAATCCAGGCCACATACCTCGCATCGATCCCGGATCTTCAGAAAACCGTCGAAGATGTGGCCACGGCCGCAGCGCGGGCAGCGCCCGCGCGGGCCGGTGCTGATCGGTGGCAGGCTGGGCCAGCGATGCCCGGTGGCATCTGTAAATTGGGCGTCGTCGGGCTGAGGCATGCGGGAGTTCCTGAGGGCTATATAGGTTGCCCTGGCAGGAAAAGAAGCGCGCGTCGCCAGGACCTATTGTCCCAGGTTGATAGGCAGTCCAGCAGAAGAGTGCGCCCGCGGCCGGCGCAAGCCGGGATCCAGGTCACCTTGAACCTGAAACCCAGCCTTTGCCGCCCGCGGGACTTAATCAGCCGACGATTTCTTCCGGCTTGAAGAAATAGGCGATCTCGATCGCGGCATTCTCATCGCTGTCCGAACCATGGACGCTGTTAGCCTCGATCGACTCGGCGAGTTCCTTACGGATCGTGCCGGCATCCGCATTGGCCGGGTTGGTGGCGCCCATGATGTCGCGGTTCCGCTTCACGGCGTCCTCGCCTTCGAGCACCTGCACGACCACCGGGCCGGAGATCATGAAGCTGACGAGATCGTTGAAGAAGGGGCGCTCGCGGTGAACCGCGTAAAAGCCTTCGGCCTGCTCCTTGGTCATCTGGATGCGCTTGGACGCAACGACGCGCAGGCCGGCCTCCTCCAGCATCTTGGTGACGGCGCCGGTCAGGTTGCGGCGCGTCGCGTCGGGCTTGATGATCGAGAAGGTGCGTGTCGTCGCCATGGCGGTGCCATTGCTCCATATTTTAGGGGTTGTGGAGAATGGCCGGGCCTCTACCCGCGCGGCGTTCGGCTGGCAACATCACACGAACATGCGAACGCTGGCGTTAAGCGGCGTCGCGCGAAGATTCCAGTATTGCGCGAAATCGGCGCTCCTGTCGTTGCTGAGCCATTCTGATCATCGGCTTGAGCTTTCTTCGCTTCATTATCAGTGCCATAAAAATACAATGATTGGAGCGACATGGCTGGCCAAAGCGAGTTGGCTACGGCTAGGAGCCAAGCGTGCCTTCTGTCTCCGCAACGGCTCCCGCAATGCGCCGCATCATGACATCACCCGGCCTGCCCTACTTCCTTGAGGAAGGTGGCGCGGCATGGACGCCGATAGGCCATAATGATGCAGTTACATGGCCGGAGCTGGCGCCGCTCTTTCGGCGCGGCGACGTCGCGGCCGTGGAGCAACACCTGATCCGGCTGCGCGAAAAGGGCGTAACCTGTATCCGGCTGATGCTGGAATATTGCCATGGCGAGCACCGGTATCTGGAGGCGCCGGCGGGCCGCTTCGCGAAGAACATGGTGCAGCTGTGGGACGATCTGTTCTCTCTGCTGGAGAAGGTGGGCCTGCGCGTCCTGCTGACGCCCTATGACACGTTCTTCATGTGGATCCGTTGGCGTCACCACCCCTATAATCGGGCCAATGGCGGTCCATGCTCCAGCCGTCGAACCTGGCTGACCTGCCCGCAGATGCGCGCCGCGATCAAGCAGAGGCTGGCTTTCGCAAGCGATCGCTGGGGCGGCAGTCCGGCCTTATTTGCCTGGGATATATGGAACGAGATCCATCCGGCGCACGCAGAGGACGATGCCAGCCTGATCACGCCTTTCATTGACGACATCGCGCATTGGCTTCGTGCGCGGGAGCTGGACCGACGCGGTTATGCCAATCTGCAGACCGTCTCCATCTTCGGTCCGGAGCTGATCAATCATCCAAGTCTGGTTGAAACGATCTTTCGACATCCCGCGCTCGATTTTGCCAACACGCACCTCTACGAACATGGCACGATCGACGCACCACGGAACACGGTGACACCCGCACTGGCGGTAGGACGGTTGATGCGCAACGCGGTGGAGGCGACCGGCCCCACCCGTCCGGTATTTGATTCCGAGCATGGCCCGATCCACAGCTTCAAGGACAAGAAGCGGACGCTGGCAGAACCGTTCGATGACGAATATTTCCGACACATCCAATGGGCGCATCTCGCCAGCGGGGGCGCTGGCGGCGGCATGCGCTGGCCAAACCGTCATCCCCACATACTGACGTCGGGAATGCGCCAATCCCAGTACGTCCTATCGCAATTCCTGCCATTGATCGACTGGACGACCTTCAACCGCCGCAATCTGTCCGAAGATCTCCGCTGCGACGATCCGGGATTGGCGTTGATCGGGTGCGGCGACGAGAGCCAAGCACTCATCTGGCTGGTCCGCACCGACCAGCTCTCTCGCGATGGGATGATGGTGCCTGGCTCCCCCGCGCCGGCAACACTGACCGTGCCGGGGCTCAGGGTCGGCATCTACTCCGTCCAGGCCTTCGATACGAAGCTCGCAACCATTGCCACGCTGCCCCATGCGACCAGCATCGCGGGGCTACTGAAGACACCGACCGGACCGATTGGGAGCGATATAGCCATCGTGATCCGCCGATCCGAACAAGCTGATCCCTTGCTTCCAGTGCGGATGGATAGGCCGCTTCGGCGGGTTTAGCGGCTCGACACGGGCGATCGTGGCCTCCAAAGGCCGCCACGTGCTTGCCGCAGCGCCTATCCTGTTCGTGCTGATTTGGTCGTCCGGCTTCATCGTCGCGCGCGCGGCCGCGCCGCATGCCGCGCCGGAACTCGTTCTCCTGGCGCGTATGCTGCTTTCGGCGGTGCTGCTCGGTAGTTTGGCAGCGTTGGCGCGCGAGCGACTGCCGCGCGGGCGGCGGCTCGGCCTGCACCTGCTGGCTGGCGTGCTTCTGAACGGCATCTATCTGTGCACAAGCTGGTGGGCGATCGCACGCGGTATGCCCGCCGGTATCATGGCCCTGCTGGGTGCACTGCAGCCGCTGGTGGTGGCGGTTGCTTCCTTCGGTGCGCTGGGAGAGCGGCTGGGCGTGCGTGCCTGGGCCGGGCTTGTGCTCGGGCTAGGCGGCGTGGCCCTCGTTCTTCAGCCTCTGTTGATGCGAGGCGGGCATGCGTCGGTGCCCCTCTTTGTTGCCGTGATGGCTGTCGCCGCCATCGTGGCCATGGCGGCAGGCACGATGATCCAGCGCGGATCGATCACCGGCGATCCGATGCGGGTGTCTGGCGCAGTCCAGAACCTAGGCGGGGCCGTGGTGGCAGCGATCGCCATGCTGGCGCTGGGCGATCACCGCTGGGACGACGCCCTAGCCTTATGGCTCGCTCTCGGCTGGTCCGTCATCGGCCTCTCGGTCGGGGCCTTGTCGCTACTCGTTTGGATGACGCGCCACCAAGGCGCGACGCGTGTCAGCGCCCTGCTATTGCTCGTACCGCCGCTCGCCGCGATCGAAGCCTGGCTTCTCTTTGGCGAGCGCCTCGTGCCGATCCAGCTCGCCGGCTTCGCACTCGCGCTGGGCGGCGTGCTGCTGGCACGAATGAAGAGCGCAGCCAGCGGTTGATCTAGCCGGGCGACTGTACTCGCAGCGGCCAGCTTCTCGTTATGCGGGGCGATGCGCCCCCATTCACTGATCGAGCAGACGCATTTGTTAACGGTCGCTCTCCCGTAGACGATCGCGCCGAACTCGACACTCTGGCAGTCCTGGAGCGCGACCCGGAAATTGAAAACGGTTGCCGCGTTGACGTGAACTACAACGATCAGGGATGAACACCGTGAGTCTTCCACCTGTTCAGCATGAAGCAAAGGCTCCGAAGCCAAAGCACAAGTTCAAAGATCCGGCCAAAGTGCCTCAGCCGATCCAACTTGCGTTGAAGAAAGCCATGGCACTGGAAAAAATGCCAGCTGACTGGTTCGATGACATGTTGTGGATCCTGGCGCAGGAGTCCGAAGGCAATATCGGGATCCGCAACCAGCAGGGATCCAGCGCGCGCGGCCTGTTTCAGCTCACTAAAGTGAATTATCATCTGCTGCCGCGCGGCAAGGAATCCTTCGGCAATGCTGTCGAGGAATGCCAAGGCGGGATACGCTATGTCGTGGGTCGTTTTCATACCGCCGCGGCAGCGCGGCGCTTCTGGGAGAAGCATCTATGGTATTGATGCGTTGGGCCGTGCTATCGATCGTGATCGTCGTGACGTCTCATGCCGGTCCATGTCTGTCGACAATCAAGCCGGAGGCACACGCCCAGCCTCGTCACGCCAACCCAGTTGCGTTGAAGCTTACCGATCCACTCAGCCGACGCTATCGTTCCGCGCTTCGTGAGGCTGCGTTGGCCCCCGCCAATTTTTCGGGCGACCATGTGCTCGCGCAGATTGGATGCGGCGCCGGCTGCATCCGGATCGCTGCCATTGATCGGCAATCAGGCCGGGTGAGTTGGTTTCCTGCAACCATATCCGGCTGGCCGCTGGCGGTGACCAACCCACTGCAATTCGACCGGAACAGTCCGATCCTCATCGTGCAGGGGATGCTTGACGAACGCGGGCCGTCCACGACGCGGCGCTATCGTTTCGATGGGCGCCGCTTCCAGCCACTGAAGAGGCGGTAAGGCCTTTGCCGGCAGGGGCGGCATCGGGGCAACTCCGATGCCGTTTGCCTGCTTATCTCTCCAGCACGTCTTTCACCCACTGGTCGAGCAGGCGCACGCCATAGCCGGTCGCGCCCTTGTCGAACATCGTGCCGGGCTTTGACGCCCAGACCATGCCGGCAATGTCGAGATGGGCCCATTTCACACCTTCGTCGACGAAGCGCGCGATGAACTGGGCGGCGGTGATCGATCCGCCTTCGCGCGGGCCGATATTCTTCATATCCGCGATCGGGCTGTCGATCAGCTTGTCGTAAACTTCGCCCATCGGCATCCGCCACAATTTCTCGTCGACCTTCTTGCCGGCGGCGACGATCTGCTCCGCCAGCCCGTCATCGTTCGAGAAGATGCCGCCATGCTCATGACCAAGGCTGATGATCATGGCGCCGGTGAGCGTCGCCAGATCGATGATCGTCTTGGGATGATATTTCTGCTGCACCCACCAGATCGCGTCGCACAGCACCAGGCGCCCTTCGGCATCGGTGTTGAGGATCTCGATCGTCTGCCCAGAGCCGGACGTGACGACATCGCCAGGCCGCTGCGCCTTGCCATCGGGCATATTCTCGACCAGCCCGCACACGGCGATGACATGGGCCTTGGCCTTGCGCGCGGCCAACGCCTTCATCGTGCCGGCGACGGCGCCTGCGCCACCCATGTCCCACTTCATGTCTTCCATGCCGGGCCCAGGCTTCAGGCTGATGCCGCCGGTATCGAAGGTCACGCCCTTGCCGACAAAGGCCACCGGGTCGGCCGTGCCGCCGGTGCCGTCCCACTTCATGCACAGCAGCCGCGCTTCGCGTTCAGACCCCTGGGAGACGCCCAGCAAGGCGCCCATGCCGAGTTCGCGCATGGCGGCTTCGTCCAGCACCTCGATCTCGACGCCCAGGCTTGCCAGTTCCTGGCAGCGCTCGACAAAGCTTTCGGGGTAGAGGATGTTCGCTGGCTCCGCGACGAGCGACCGCGTGAACGCAGCCCCCTCGGCCACGGCTTTCAGCGGCAGCCAAGCGGCCTCAGCGGCATCCACGCCGTCACCGACGACGATCTCAACGGCCTCTAGCGTCGGCTTCTGCTTGGCGGGAAGCTTGGTGCGATAGGCGTCGAAACGCCAGCTGCGCAGCTGTGCCGCTTGCGCCAACGAGGCTGCAAATCCCGCGCGTTGCGCGGCATCGATACCGGACAGGTCGACAACCAGCTTGGTTTCGCCGGACGTCAGCAGCCGCGTCACCAATGCGCTGCCCGCCTTGGCGGCAGCATGGTCCGCGCCGATGCCCACCAGCAGGATATGCCGTACCGCGCCGTCGACGGCCGCGTGGAGCTCCACGATCGCCCCCGGTTCGCCGCTGAAACGGGCCGTCGCCGCGCGGGCGACGTCAACGATTTCGGCGGGAGCGTAGGTCTCCACGGCCTGGTCTTTGGCAACCGGCAAAGCCAATGTTTTGGCGTCGGACGGGCGGTCCGCCCGGAACGAGATACTAAGCAAGGAATGCGCCTTTCGAGCTGGATGCCCGTCTATTAGGCCGCTCTATGGTACTGTCAAAGGCGACAAAGCGTGAGGTGGGCGATTGCCGAGGATCAAGCGCTGCGATAGGGCCGCAGTCCATGGCAGGGCGGACAATTTGGGGGCAGACGGGCGCAACGCGCGTTTCGATCATGGCGGTCGCGGCGGCGCTTGCGTCGACGGCACATGCGCAGGATCTGACGACGCGCCCGGTTGCCCCGCCAGCACCAACGGCGGCGGCAACGAACGCGCCGGAGGATCAGGTCACGTTCTCGGCAGCACAGCTCGATTACGACGACAACGCCGATATCGTTACCGCAACCGGCGATGTGCGCATGTTCCGCAACGGATCGCGCCTCCGGGCCGACAAGGTCACGTGGAACCGTCAGACGGGGGAGATGCGCGCGATCGGCAATGTCGCGGTCGTGAACAGCGATGGCGACACCGCTTACGGCGACGACGTCAAGCTGACCGACGACATGAAGAACGGCGTTGCCGAGAATATGCTGCTCGTTCTGACCAATGGCGGGCGCCTTGCTGCCCGTCATGGCGAGCGCAAGGGCGAGCGGACGGTGCTGGACCATGCCGCCTACACGCCCTGCACAGTCGAGGGTAAGGATGGCTGCCCCAAGCGTCCGTCCTGGCAGATTACGGCGGTGCGCGTCATCGTGGACGAGGGGAAGCACCGCATCTTCTACCACGATGCCCGCTTCACCCTGTTCGGCGTCACAGTCTTGGCCCTGCCCGCTTTCTCCCATCCCGACGGCTCGGACACCGGGCGGGGCGGCTCGGGCGTGCTGTTGCCCGATGTGCAGTTGAGCAAGCGCAACGGGTTCGAACTGGACCTGCCTTATTATTTCCAGCTGGCGCCCAATCGTGATCTGACGATCACGCCGCACATTTATACGAAGGTATTGCCCGCGATCGAGGGGCGCTATCGCGCGCTCACCTCGAACGGGGCCTATCAGATCAGCGCGATGGGCACCTACGGTTCGCGGCTCCCGGCCAGCGCAACCGCATCGACCGACGACGACAAGAATGAGGGTCCGCGCGGCTATCTTGACGCAAACGGAACCTGGCAGTTCGGGCCGTACTGGACCGTGCACGGCGCGATCCGTCTGGCGAGCGACCGGACCTTCATGAAGCGCTACGATATCTCGAACGATGATCGCCTGCGTTCCACGCTGAAGGCGGAACGGATCGACAGCGATTCCTATCTGTCGATCGCAGGCTGGTTCGTGCAGGACTTGCGCCCCGGCTTTTCCCAGGGGCAGCAGCCGATCGCTCTGCCGCAGATCGATTATCGCCGGCGGTTCACCGATCCCCTGCTCGGCGGCGTGTTCACGGCGCAGCTTAACAGCCTGGCGCTGACCCGTACCGGCGGCCAGGATACGCAGCGCGCTTTTGCCGGACTGCGGTGGGATCTGCGCACGCTGACTTCCCTGGGTCAGGAGGTCACGTTCACCGCTTACGGCCGGACGGACGTTTACCACACGGATGATAGCGCGGCGACGGCGACGCCGCTTTACCGCGGCACGGACGGGTGGCACGGCCGTGCCATCGGCGCGCTTGCAGCGGACATGCGCTGGCCGTTCGTCGGCACCCTGTTTGGCGGTACCCAGCAGATCGTCCCGCGGATCCAGGTGGTGGCAGAACCGCACGTCAAGAACCTGTCCATCCCCGATGAGGATTCGCGCGCGGTCGATCTGGAGGATTCCAACCTCTTCGCGCTCAACCGCCTGTCCGGTTATGATCGGTGGGAAGACACCAGCCGCATCACCTATGGCGGCGAATGGAATTACAACCGTCCCAAGTTCGACATGCGCGCGATCATCGGCCAAAGCTATCGGCTCAGCAACGAACCGGCGCTGCTTCCCCCCGGCACCGGCCTGTCGGATCGTTTTTCCGATTATGTCGGGCGCGTGAGCATCCGCTATGGAAGTTTTCTGGAGCTGACCGAACGTTTCCGGCTCGACAAGCATAACCTTCAGGTACGCCGCAACGAGGTCGACGCCACCATTGGCGGCAGCACCACCTATGTTCAGGTCGGCTATCTCAAGCTCAATCGCAACATCGATCGCTCGATCGAGGATTTGCGCGACCGGTCCGAAATCCGCCTCGCGGCGCGGCTTAAGCTGGCGCGTTACTGGTCGTTGTTCGGATCGACCGTCGTCGACCTGACCAACAAGCGAGACGATCCCACCGCCAACGCCGACGGCTACGAACCGGTGCGCCATCGCCTTGGTCTCCTCTATGAGAATGAGTGTATGTCGCTGGGCGTGACCTGGCGTAAGGACTATGATCCTACCGGCGACGCGCGGCGCGGCAGCACCTTCAGCTTGCGGCTGGCCTTGAAGAACATAGGCCGCTAAGCGTGGGTTCAGCCATATTGGGGCATTTTCGAGCCCTTCTGGGACAAGCGACGGAGCAGGCGTGAAGGTACGGACGATGAGGCGCGCGGTCATCCTGCTCGCCGGGGTGATGCTGGCAGGTGTGCCAGCCATGATCGCGGCACAGACCGAAGATGAGGCGACGGCCCCGTCCAATCCATTGGGCCTGGGCAATGACGTCAAGGTTCTGGCACCGCGCGATCCGTCGGTGCGCAAGGCCACTGCGATCGTCAACGGTTCCGTTATAACGGATACGGACGTCGATCAGCGGCTCGCGCTCGTGCTCGCCTCCAGCGGCGGCCGGATCAGCGATGAGGAAAAGGCGCGGCTGCGCGTGCAGGTGCTGTCCAACCTGATCGACGAGACGCTGCAGATCCAGGAGGCGGCCGCCAACAAGATCACGATCGATCCGGCCGAGGTGGATCAATCCTACGCTCGCGCCGGCGCGCAGTTCAAGCGTACGCCAGCCCAGTTCAACGAGATGATCCGCGCGATGGGCTCCAGCCCGGCATCGCTGAAGCGGCAGATCCAAGGCGAGATGGCATGGCGTCGACTGCTCAGCCGTGAGGTCGAGCCGTTCGTCAGCGTCAGCGACGAAGAGGTGAATCAGGTGATCGCCCGCATGCAGGCGTCCAAGGGCGCGCCTGAATATCATGTCAGCGAGATCTTCCTGTCGGCGACCCCGGCCACCGACCAGCAGGTGCTCGCCAATGCGCAGCGGATCGTGGAGCAGCTGCGCCAGGGCGCATCCTTCCCGGCTTATGCCCGGCAATATTCGGAAGCGTCCACGGCCGCCGTCGGTGGCGATCTCGGTTGGGTCCGGGCGGAGCAATTGCCCGACGCGCTGGCCGCGCCCTTGCGGGAAATGGGCCCGGGCCAGCTGGCCGGGCCGTTGCCGGTCGGGGGCGGTTATTCGATCCTCGCTTTGGTCGACAAGCGCCAGGTACTGACGACCGATCCGCGCGATGCGCTCGTCACCCTGAAGCAGGTGACCATCACCTTCCCGCCCAACACGGACAAGGAAACCGCTCAGCCCAAGCTGACGGCTTTCACAGAGGATCTGAAGACGCTGAAGGGCTGCGGCCAGGTCTCGGCATTCGCCGCCAAGTGGAAGGCGGATGTCGTCGACAGCGACCAGATCAAGATCCGTGACCTGCCGCCGCAGCTCCAGCCCATCCTGGTGGATCTGCGCATCGGTGAGGCCACCCCGCCCTTCGGCGGTTCCGAGGGCGGCATCCACTCGCTGGTACTGTGCGGCCGCGACGATCCGGCCGACAAGACCGTGCCTTCGGCCGACGAAGTCTCCTCCCAGATGACCGATGAGCGCGTCAATCTGCGGGCCCGCCGCTACCTGCGCGACATCCGACGCGATGCCGTTATCGAATATCGCTGACCGGCTGCCGCCGCTGGCGCTGGCGCTGGGAGATCCCGCCGGCGTCGGCCCCGAAATCGCGGCGAAGGCATGGGAACGGCGCGCGGCAGAAGGGCTCCTGCCCTTCTTCGTCGTCGGCGACATACGATCGATCGAAGCCGTCTGGCCGGGCCCGATCGCGCGGATTTCCGATCCGTTCGAAGCGTGGGAGGCCTTTGGCAGCGCCTTGCCGCTCATCCAGCTGGAGGATGCAGGCGAGATCATTCCCGGGGCGCCCAACGTGGCGGGTGCGCGCTGCTCGCTCGACTCGCTCGAGCTCGCGGTGGGGCTTACGCGATCCGGCGCCGCGTCCGCGCTGGTCACCGGCCCAGTCTCCAAGGCTCAGCTCTACAATATCGGCTTCGTCCATCCGGGGCAGACCGAATTCGTGGCGGAGCGGTGCGGCGTGGCGCGCGAAAATGTCGTGATGATGCTCGCCGGTCCGTCGTTGCGGACGGTGCCGATCACGACCCACGTGCCGCTGAAGGACGTTCCGGAGACGCTTTCCGCCGACCTGATCGTGTCGCGCAGCCGCACCACCGAGCGTGGACTGGCCCGCGATTTCGGCATCGCGCACCCGCGCCTGGCCATGGCCGGGCTCAACCCGCATGCGGGCGAGGCCGGCGCGCTGGGCCGCGAGGAGATCGATATCGTCATCCCAGCGCTCGAGCGGCTGCGGGACGAAGGGATCGACATTGTCGGTCCGCTCGCCGCGGATACGATGTTCCATCCCCGCGCCAGGGCACAATATGACGCAGCGCTCTGCCTCTATCATGACCAGGCCCTGATCCCGCTGAAGACGCTGCATTTCGATGAGGGCGTGAACATCACGCTTGGCCTCCCGATCGTGCGGACCTCGCCCGACCACGGCACGGCCTTCAACATTGCCGGCCAGGGCGTTGCCGATCCGGGCGCCATGATTGCCGCCATCCGCTTGGCCAGCCAGTGCGCGGAGAACCGCGTCCGCGCGCAATGACGGCGCACGGGCGATGAAGCTCGATCTTCCGCCGCTGCGGGAAGTGATCGCACGGCACGGCCTGACCGCGGAGAAATCGCTCGGGCAGAATTTCCTGTTGGACAGCCAGTTGCTGGATCGCATCGCCCGCGTGCCCGGATCACTGGAAGGCGCCAACGTCTATGAGGTCGGCCCCGGCCCCGGCGGCCTGACCCGGGCGCTGATCGGCGCGGGTGCGCACGTGACTGCGGTCGAGCGCGACCGACGCTGCCTGCCCGCGCTGGCGGAGCTGAGCGCGGCGGCACCGGGCAAGCTCGACGTGATCCAGGGCGACGCGATGGCGATCGACGAGGCCGCCACGGTCGGCGGCGGCGCGCATATCGTCGCCAACCTGCCCTATAATGTCGGCACCGCCCTGCTGGTACGCTGGCTGAGCGGCGAGAGCTGGCCGCCCTTCTGGCAATCGCTGACCTTGATGTTCCAGAAGGAAGTCGCCGAGCGGATCGTCGCGACGCCCGACAGCGACCATTATGGCCGGCTGGCGGTGCTCGCCCAATGGCGCGCGACGCCCAGGATCGCCCTGCCCGTGCACCGATCCGCGTTCGTACCGCCGCCCAAGGTCATGTCGGCGGTGGTCCACATCATTCCCGCCGTCCAGCCCGAAGGCGTGCGCTTCGCCATGCTGGAACGGCTGACCGCCGCCGCCTTCGGCCAGCGCCGCAAGATGCTGCGCCAGAGCCTGAAGGGCTTGCCGGGCGGCCTGGAGGCGTTGGCCAAGGTCGGGATCGACCCGACCCGGCGTGCCGAGACGCTGAGCGTCGACGACTTCGTCGCGGTGGCGCGGGCGCTGAGTTAGGTCCTTGCAGGCGCCACCCTGCCCTATCCCCCGCGTAGCGGCGGGATGGTTTTCCTGAGAGGGAAAAACAAAAAAAACACCAGAAACGAACTTGATGATTTTGAACGTGCATCGGGTCGAACGCGGCGCGTGCGCGGGAATGCAGGGGCGATCGGACATGACGCCACGGGGGCCGAAGGCTGGCCGCGCGCGATCGTCATCGAAGCCAAATCTGAGAAACAGCCGTGGCGTTGCGATTTGCCGAGAATAGCAGGCTGCATGCCGCGGCCGGTTGTACGCTTTATGCATACATTTGTCAATTGGTACGGCGTCGCCCTCAATAACCTGCCGCATCTTCCCAGTCGCTGCAGCTCCTTGCGGGCCAAAGACTCAACGTTCAGGGTTTTATGAAGCGGTAGGCAAAGCGATCCGTCTTTCCCTTAATCGTAGAATCGAACACTCTGAGTTTGTGCCCGTCATCCCTGTTGGCGAGCATATCACCTTGGGCCTCCAGCAAGAACCCGGCGGCCTGCACTTCGTCGACGACAACCTGGGGGTCGATCCGATGCAGCGTCTGGGTGTCGCTGGTCCCCGAGCCGGAGGCGGCGGCGTGATCGACAATCACGTAACGCCCGCCGGGCTTCAAGGCTGCATAGACCGCTCGGTTGAAGGCGTTTGCCGTCGCCCCTTTGCTCTGGATCAGCGGCGTGTGAAGATCGTGATAGAACAGGTGCATCCATACCACGTCCGCAGGCATGGCGACGTCCGACATCGCTACCAGGTTCGCGGAGACAGGATGGACATTCTCCCGGCCCTGCTCGCTTGCGAGCGCCCGCATAAGGCCAACCGGATCATTTTCGAAGTGGGCGACTTCGGCCGGAACGAAGCTGTAGACCTGCCCGGCCGAGCCCACGACGTCCGAGAAGATGCGGGTCCAACCGCCACCGCCCGGATAGACGTCGATAACAGTGGCTCCTGCGCCGGCACGGGCAAAGTCGATCAGCCTGGACTGCTTGGCTTGGTCATACATGTTGATCTCTCCTTCCTTCTGGAAAGTCTGCGAACCCAATGGCGAGCTTGAAGGCACGCCGCCGCTCTGGAAGAATCCCTTTCGACTTCACGAGGCGCTTGGCTCTGCGCCCGGAGCGTCGCGGGGTGACTCCAAGCCGGCGTGAGACGCGGATGCCCGGGCCAACTCCTGCGTGTCGACATACTCCCGTATCCTGGTCAGCTTGCCGCCGCGCATCGTGATCGCGAAGACCCAATGATCTTCGAACGGCTCGTTCGTCGCCTTCACCTTTCCTGTGGCGGTGCCCGCAACCAGCACCCTGTTTCCTTGGGCGACGAACTCGCGGGGCTCCGTTGTCGTCTCCAATGACCCAGAAGCCGTCTCTATCAGGGTGAGGACGCCGCCCCGGCCACGATACGTTCCCGCCAGCGCCCACCCTGCTCCTGGGATGATCCATTCTATGTCTTCAGCGACGACTGCCAGCAGAGTCTCCCTGTCGCCTCGACCGAACGCGGCGAAGAAGTCCTTGACGATCTGAACGTTGCGTTGGGTGCTCATGAGAGGCTCTCAAGCTAGCGGCAGCGCTGTCAGACCTGGGCCATGCCGCCGTCGACAGCGAGATCGATTCCGGTGACGTAGGAGCTTTCGTCAGAGGCTAGGAACAATACGGCCGCCGCAACCTCCTCGGGCTTACCCCTTCGGCCAAGCGGGACCTGCGAGGCAAAGTGCGCTGCAGCCTGCTCCACCTGTTCTGCAGTTAAGCCCACCTTCTCCAGTGCAGGCGTTTCGATCGGACCGGGGCTCATGGAGTTTACGCGGATCTTCCGGTCCTTGAGCTCGACCGTCCAGCCGCGCGCAAAGGTGCGCACCGCCGCCTTGGCAGCGGCATAGGCGCTGAAGGCCGGATCGCCTCTGACGTTCGCCACGGAGGCAGTCAGGATGATCGAGCCGCCGTCCCGAAAGAGCGGAAGCGCCTTCTGGACCGTGAAGAACGTGCCTTTCGCATTCAGATCGAAGGTTTTGTCGAAATGCTCTTCGGTCGCCGCTTCGAGCGGCGCGACTTCACCCCAGCCCGCATTCGCGAAGAGCAGGTCGATGTGGCCGTACTTCTCCTTCACGACGGCGTAGAGCCGGTCCAGATCGGCGAGGCTTGTCACGTCGCCTGCCACGGTTGTGACTTTGCCGCCGATCTCGGCGGCAGCCTCTTGCAATTCCTTCTCCCGCCGCCCGGTGATGACGACGGTCGCGCCCTCCGCGACGAACAGCTTGGCGGTGGCCAAACCGATACCGCTGTTTCCGCCGGTGATAACCGCGACCTTACCATCGAGCCTTTTCATTTCTTCATCCTTCAAAGTGCCGAGAACATCCCTGCGCTGGCCAGATGGAACTGCGTGAGCTGCTTCATAAGTGAGTAAAGGCGCACATCCGTGGTGCGTGGATGCACCACAGCGCGTTTTGAAACTGCCTCGAGCGGCCTAGCCGGTCGCGGGGATTGAGTTCACGACGGACCCGAAAGCCCATTGAACGCTACGATCTCGGTGCGATAACGCACCATGGTCGACTGGGATGATGTGCGCTACTTTCTCGCCGCAGCTCAAGGCGGCTCGGTGCGCGCAGCTGCGAAGAGATTGGCTGTCAATCACGCTACGGTCCTCCGGCGCATATCGCAGCTCGAGCAGCGTCTCGGCACCCAGATGTTCGAAAAGCTCCCGACGGGATATCGGCTGACGCCCGCGGGCGAGGAGGTGCTCGACCTCGCGATCCAGATGGAGGCGTCGTCTAACCAGCTTGAGACACGCGTGCTCGGGCGCGATCAGAGCGTGCGTGGCAATCTGCGAGTCACGCTGACGCCGATCCTTGCTTCGCACCTGCTCATGCCGGACATAACGGACTTCGCCAGCCTCTATCCCGACATCGAAATGGAGATCGTTTCATCCGGCGAACTGGCCAATCTTACCAACCGGGATGCGGATGTCGCCATCCGCGTCGTTTACGACCGGAAGACGCTTCCGCTAAACTTGCATGGTCTGAAGGGGCCGGAAGTGTTCGGCGGCGTCTACGTGTCGCGGGATACGCTCGCGCGATGGCAGTCGGACGCGAGCCAGCCGCTCCGGTGGATCGTGATCGCGGCGCACGGAGTGCCAGAGTGGGCTAGCGAAGGGGCGGTGCAGACCGCCGGGACGGCGTTCAAGGTCACGGACGCCGCAGCTGAGATCGCAGCCGTCAGACAAGGGCTGGGCATCACGACTTTACCGTGCTTCGTTGGTGGGGCCGATCCGCAGCTGCAAAGGGTGCCGGACACTGAACTTCACCTCTACGGAACGCTCTGGATACTCACCCAGGGCGAGACGCGCAAAACGAAGCGCGTCCGGCTCTTCACAGAGTTCATGTCTGAGAGGATCGCGAGGCACGGGCCGCGACTTGCTGGTCGGTGAAGGGGGACCGCCTACGTCCGCTTCCGGGCTTGCAAAGCACGGCACCAATGGCCGTGTTCAGGACGCAAAGCTGCTTGATGGGTGTCATGAACAAGCGTCCGATTTCGAGAAGCGGGCGGACAGCGTTGAATGCCCGACATTGGGTCTTTGCGGCGGCAAATAACAAACGCAGATCCGGCATGGGAACGATGATCGGCTGCCCTTACGACACGACAGCCTCAAAATTCGGTGTGAATGTCGCCAGGAACGGCAACACCGTTTTGCCACGCCAAGGCAAAGCTCTCTTTAAGGATCCACACCTCGGTGAAACGCATGGAGGCCGGCTCTAAAGCGCTTTGAACCCGAGGCCAACGTAGTTCGGGCTCAAAGGACATTTGGGGAGAAGAGATGTAAACGATCAGGCCGTGACAGCCTCCATAGTCCTTGCTCGCCTTCTTCTGGGCGGCATCAGCAGCCACATGGCAAACTCTCTCGAGCGAAGTGATCGTTAGCGAACGGCCTGTGCTCCGCAGCACCTCGGGAAGGTAAACCTCGGTGCTTTCGTACTGCGTTTTTACCTGTCCAGCCATCAGCTCAAAGTCGGGCGTAGGCACAGAATGTCGCTCCCGTATTAACCGCACCGCGTCAGCCTGCTGGTGGCTGCCAAATCGGGCAGCGATCCAACCCTCACGAAATTCCTTGGCCACGTTGGAGCGAAATGCAGTGCCTAGAAGCTCATTCATCCGCTCGACACGCTGCAGCATCTCGGCCGGTGTTTGCCATTCGTAACAAGCCGCAGCTTCGATCTGCAATTTGTTCATTCGTATATCCTGGCGAGGAATATAGCCGTGTCGAGATTCAAATTTCGCATATGCTACGCCAAACCCGCGCTGGCGCATGAACGAGCGTCGGGTTCCGGGAAGCGCTCAAGCGAATGAACGTCCAAGAACGGGTCTCCTCGGCCGCGTAGCTAAGGGCAGGGACCGCTTAAGCCCTGATACCAATCATAGCAGATCGCCTGACGATCACCTGAAAGCGAATATGTTTGCCGAAGGCCTCGAGAGCCGGGTCTGGGACGAAGCCGCCGTTGACAAAGATTTCGTCGAACGACGGACGCCGCCGAAAGCTGTTATTGTCGTGTCCGAAAACAGATCGTGTTTAAGAACAATTGGCCTAGTCTTTAATCGTTGGGCCGGACGTCATGCCAATGCAGCGAGCCTGTCACGCAGCCAGCTTTGTGCTGGATGGTTGGTCGTGCGTTCGTGCCAGATACTGGCGATGGCAAATCCGGGTATGTGAAGCGGCGGTTCCAGCACCTGCACCCGGTCTGACCACCCCTCTGCGATCCGGCGTGGAATCACGGCGATCATGTCGGATCGCGACACGATCTCCGGCACTATCAGGAAGCCCGACGTGGACAAGGCGACGGTACGACGGCGGCCGATCGCCTCAAGCGCCGCATCGGTAGGCCCGGCAAAGCCTCCGCCCAGTTTCGAAACGACGACGTGGTCCAGCGCGCAGAACAAGTTCAGATCAAGGACACCGTGCACGGCCGGATGCCCCTGTCGCGCGACGACCACATATTCCTCCTCGTAGAGCTGGCGCTGGCGCATCGCCGCCGGCGCCTCTTCGGGCCTTGCCAAGGCCAGGTCCACCTCGCCACGCTCCAACTGTGTCGTGAGTGCCATCAGGTCGAGCGTCCGCCAGGCGATGCGGATCATCGGCGCCTCGGCCCGCAAAACGACCGAATAGCGTGCCAGCAGCGCATATTGGACGTAGTCGCTCGCCGCGATCACCATGGTCGCACGCAGAGTCTCCGGATTGAACGGCGCTCCTTGCGCGACGACGCGGCGCACACCCTCCAGTGCCTCCTGCAGCGGCTGCATCATCTCGAGTGCCCGCTGGGTCAGGATCATTCCGCGCCGGCCCGGGATCAGGAGCGGATCGCCCAGCGCATCCCGAAGCCGCGCCAGCCGTGCCGACAACGCAGGCTGGCTGAGGTTCAGCCGGCGCGCGGCGCGCGTAACGTTGCGCTCAGCAAGCAGGGTCTCAAGCGTCACGAGAAGTCCGAGATCGAGGTTCCTAGTATCCATCGTGTCGATAACGACACATAAAAGGTTCGATTTCAATACCGGCGATGGACGCACCATTAAGGTGCGAGCGGCCTAAGCCCCGCAGCGCTTCAATCGACCGCACGGATACCTCCCCAACTATCAAGAAGAGATCATCGTGAAAGTTCTCCTCGTTTACGCGCACCCCGAACCTACTTCGCTGACACGGCAGTTGGTCAATGTAACGGCTGAGACGTTGTCGGCAGCCGGACATATCGTGATCCATTCGGACCTCTACGGCATGAAGTGGAAGGCGGTGTACGACGCCGATGACTTTCCGGTGCGCGACAACCCCGAACGGCTGTCATTCATCCTGGAGTCGGGCCATGCCTACGGAAGCGGGCATCAAACGCCCGACGTGATTGTCGAGCAGCAGAAGCTGCTCGCGGCTGATGCTGTGATCCTGCAATTCCCGCTATGGTGGTACGGCGTGCCTGCGATCCTGAAGGGCTGGATAGAGCGGGTCTATGCCTTCGGCTTTGCCTACGGCTATCAGAATGGCTCCAACGAGTTCCGTTTCGGCGACGGCATCCTCAAGGGCAAGCGAGCGCTGGTCAACGTGCAGGTCGGCGGCCCAGCCGCCGACTATGGCCCGCGGGGCATCAACGGGCCGATCGAACAGCTGCTGTTCCCGCTGACCCATGGCGCGCTGTTTTACCCCGGCATGGACGTGCTCCCGACGCACGCGGTCTATGGTGCGGGTCACGTTTCCACGGCGGAAGATGTGGAGGCGATCAAGGCAGCATGGCGTGAGCGTCTTGCTGGGCTCTTCACCGACACACCAATTCCCTTCCGGTCGCAAAACGGCGGCGACTTCCCCGATCGCCACACCATGGCCGACCATGTTGCGCCGGGCCAGACCGGCCTCGTCGCGCACGTTGCCAATCTGGTCGACGCTTGACGAGCAACGCCAATGTCGCCTGGTTGGTTAACTCAGATCGTCGGGACCTTCGGAGCTTGCGGGGACAAGATTGGCGCTCGCGGCGGCAGGCGGCGCCGATCTGCCGCTGACGGAACTGATCACCTCGCGCATGGACGCGATCATCGCGGCCGATGGTGGTGAACTGGACTGGTCGGCGGTTGGCCAATGATCTGATGTGTCGCGGGGTATCCGGCATCACACCAACGTTCGGTCGAGAGACATCGGCAGGTCGCACGCCTGGCGCGGCGGCGCGGACGTCGCGAGTATGAGCGGTAGATCAGCGGCGGCGTTTCATTAGGGCCGTGCCATTGCGGGTGAATCCCTTGGGGTACGATGCCTATGACCCAAGCTGAGAGGGCACGGCGCTCATTCCGCCACGCCAGCGGCTGGGCCGCGAGTATGGCTGCCATGCCGCTGGCGCCAAGATTGCCGAGGTCACCAGCTTTTGCCGAGGACCAGGGCGACGAACGCCCGCAGGTCGCGCAGCATCAGGTCCGGCTCTTCCCAAGCGGCGAAGTGGCCGCCCGACGGCATGTCGCTCCAATGCACGATGTCGTAGGTCTTCTGTGCGAAGGAGCGCGGCGGCGGGATGAATACGGGGTCGGGGAAGGCGGCAACGCCGGTCGGCACCACGATGCGCGTTCCAGCGGGAAACTTGTTCGACTTTTCGAGGCGCCTGCCCTGATAGATCCAGGTCGCGGTGACGACCGAGGACGGCGCGACGTAGAGCATGATATTGGTGAGCAGCTCGTCTTCGCAGAACTTGCTCCAGATGTCCGGGCTGCCATCGGGCGCCACCGGGAGATCGGCCCACTTGCCGATCTTCTCGAGCATCCAGCCGGCCGCGCCGACCGGGCTGTCAGCCATCGCCGCGCCGAGCGTTTGCGGGCGCGTCCCCTGCTGGTGACTGTAGCCGCTCTCCAGTTCCAAGAGTTCGTCCCGTTTGGCGACGAATGCCCTTTCGGCGTCACTCGTCGGTGCGGCATCCTCCGCGTGTAGGTTAATCATATTAAGGTGGATGCCGAGCAGCGCATCGGGCCGATCGTGCGCCATCCACGCGGCGATGGCGTTGCCCCAATCCCCGCCCTGGACGATGAAGCGCTCGGGACCGTAAAGCTCGCCCATCAGCCCGTTCATCAGCGCCGCGGCCCGCCGCGGCCCGATGAGACCGGTGATCGGCTTCGAGAAAGCGAAGCCCGGCAGCGACGGCACGACGACGTCGTGACCGTCCGCGACCAGCGGCTCCAGCAGCGGCTCGAACTCGAGATACGAGCCTGGCCAGCCGTGCAGGAGTAGAAGCGGCGGCTTCGAGCCGTCGCCCTTCAAATGCACGAAATGCAGGTGCTCGCCGTCGATATCCGTGATGAAATTCGGAAGCCGATTGAGGCGCCGCTCGACGGCACGCCAGTCGTAGACATCCCGCCAATAGGTGACGAGCCGCTGGAGGTCGGCGACCCCGACGCCCGATCGCCAATCTCCCGCGTCGGGAAGCGCGCTCCAGTCATAGGCGGCGACCTTGCGCCCGATGGTCGCGAGCCGGTCGTCGGAAATCTCGATCTTGTAGGGCGTCGCCATCGCCGTCTCCTCGCTCCGCCGCCGCTCGCCGCTCGCCGCGTGACGCCCGTTGGCCGCTTGAACGGCCGCCGCCGCGGCATCCGGATGCTTGCGGCGGCATCGTCTCGCGTGACACAATGTTAACGCGTCTTATTGCAACGAAAGGCGGCTGTTGAAAGCGCTGCTTCGGACCGCGGAAGCCCGCACCAGCCCAGATCTGCGCGCCGCCATCCGGCAAGCCTTTTTCTGTCACGTGTCGAGGACATGGTTGCCTCGGCCAGAACTCCGGGCAGCTGTCGACATGCTGCCAACGAAGCCCATGTGGTCAGCGAGCATGGGCGTTTCATCGAGGCCAAATGGAGCGGCGGGGGATATCAGGCGGATTAAGGACGTGGTCTCGTCAAATTGTGCTGAATAACTGAGGATGCGAGTTCGGCCGTCGCGAGCAAGTCTTCCATCGTCACCCCGTCGCGGGCGGCGACGGCCATACCGACCAGTACCGCATTCAGGTACAGCGCGAGTGCGTGGGTATCCGCCGCCTCGGCAACTTGCCCATCTGCCACACCTTGCTCGAGCCGCGCCCTGAATATGGCGACGGTCGCCATGCGCTGGTCTGTTGCGTAACGCGCGACCGCCTCATTTTCCCGCGACGTATTAATGCCTGCCGTCGAGCGCATACAGCCGAGCGGATACTTACCACCTGCGAACAGCCTCGCTGACGCCTCGAGTGTATTCCGGACTGCCGGAACGACGTCCTTCTCGCCGGTGAGCGCGTCCCGCACCGACTGCGTGACTTCGCGTTCATACCACGCAAGCGCCTCCTCATACAGCTTCCGCTTCGATCCAAAGGCCGCGTAAAAACTCTGGGTGGTGATGCCCATCGCCGCCGTGAGTTGGTCGACACTGACGCCTTCGTAGCCCTGCTCCCAGAACAGCAGCGCTGCCTTCCCGATAGCATCTCCGACGTCGAAACTTCGCGGCCGCCCGCGCCTGCGCGGCATGTTTCCATTTTCCACAACGATCACTCTTGAATTCGCCTCGATCCCGATATAATTCGGGAACGATCGTTACCAATATCGGCGTGAACGTACATTTTCCTGCTTAACTGAGGATCCGACTTGTGGACACGCGTCATCTCGTTGCACCAGCCTATCGCGAAGCTGCTGCAGTTATTCCCGTCTTCGACATGGATACGCAATCTGTCGAGCAAATCCGCGCGGAACTGCTTCACGCTTATGAGCAAGCCTACGGGTCCCCGGACGACGTGCCCAAGCAAGAAGTTTTCATTGAACGTGGCGGCGACGCGCCGATACGCGCTCTGCTCTACCGGCCGGAGCAGCACGCGGCCCGTGGCGCCATCCTTCACATCCATGGCGGTGGGTGGATCGCGGGATCACCCGACATGTTTGCCGCACTCTGTGCCGAAATTGCGAAGCGACACGGCGTCGTGGTTCTGTCCGTGGATTACCGCCTCGTCCCGGAAGCCGCTGGAGACGCGGCGTTGGACGATTGCTTTGAGGCATTGATGTGGTTGCGCGCCCATGCCGCACGTCTTGGCTTTGGCGCAGACCGGATATCGGTCATGGGTGACAGCGCGGGCGGGAATCTTTCTGCAGCTACCGCATTGCGTGCCCGCGACGCCGGCATCTCTCTTAAGTCGCAATTGCTGATCTATCCGGCATTTGACGATCGTACCGGCGGTCCGAACGCCCCAGTAGAAAATCCGTTTGCAGGCGAGTTTGTTCTGACGCCCAAGTACACCCGCCAGCTGTGGAACGCGCGACTGGCCAAGGTCGCGCCTGAAAACCTGCCGTATCTCGCGCCGGCACGGGCCGAGCATCTTGCTGGCTTGGCGCCCGCCTTCATCGCGATGGGGAGCCTCGATATCCTGATCGATGAAGCTCTCGACTATGCTGGCAGGCTGATCCGCTCAGGCGTACCAACAGAGCTGCACGTCTATGACGGTGTCTTCCATGGATTTGACCTAGTGCCGGGGCCAGAAACGGAAGCCTTTAAAGCCGATCTGGCCCGTGCGATCGAGAAAGCTCTAGCTTGAAGCAAGTGGCAGAAAGAGCTGGCAGCCGCTTGGAAGATCGACCTTTTTCGGCTGATCGGCCGCTCAGCGGAGCGTCGGCCGGAAGGGGAACAGGTTGATTATGGCCACCGTGCCGTGGCCAACCTATTTGCTCGGATGAACGAGCGACCGGTATTGGGAAGCGCGGCACGGGCTTCAAATGTTCACAACTTGGTCCTTGCTGCCACGCGACGGAGGCACGGCTACCGCCCTCGTAAGAGCGTCGGATCTTCGGTGGGCGAACGCTGGACTAGGGCGCGGCGTTGATCTAACTCAGCGTTGCAAGTCACAAGGTGATGAACGATGCAGAGTCCAAGGCTGGGCTTGGCGGTTCTCCTAACGGTACTCGCTGCTGTTCCGGCGGCGGCCACGACCTACTGGCGCAATCCTGAAGTCACCCCGGGTTTTGGTGGCGTGCGGAAGGAGCTGCAGCGGCTAGTGAACGCTGATGGCCGCAGGCGCGTAAACCATCTCTGCGCTGTGGTTGAGGACGTACATGAACCCCCCAGCGCTTCCAGCGAGGGGAACTCGCAGCAGCTCATCGTATACTGGCGGGAAGGAGCGAGCATCTACACCTATGGTCCAGGCGACCACGGCAGCATCGGCCCCGGCAATCGGAATGAGGGAGCTGACATCAATCTACGCATGGACGTGGTGAAGAACGAGCGGGACATTGCTGGCAGCACTACTCGCGTCACTCGCGCTTACGTCGATTCGCTGATCACACACTGCCGAACGAGCGGGGTTAGCTACACTATCGTGCGGAACAGTCGATAATGGATGTCGTAGAGCTCGATCCGTTGACTACCACAGCCGGGCTGATGGAGCGCTTATTCCTGCACGAAACCCGTTCACCCGCTTATGGGAAATCGTACAGCCAGCCGGACTCATTGAAGGCAATGCGTCTGATGCGGCAGGTTCTGCGCAATCGTTTGAAGCATCCGGAATAATGGGGTGCGCGCGGTGCTACCGATGAGATTCCGCTAATTACCATCAAGAGCCAGTTTGGGCAGTTCGGCCTGTACCCCCGGCTACCTGTGAAATTCATGTCGCATGTCGAGGAGATGGTTGCTTCTGCCAATACTCCGGGGAGCTATCTGCATGCTGCTAACCGAGCCCATGTGCAGGATGCGATCACTGCGGCAACGGAGGCAAATCCTCCACCTGAGATTGCAGCCTTAGGCGTTGTCTCTTGGCGGACCGCTGGTCACGGGTCGCCGGGACCTCGGTTCCGGGCTGTTATAACGGTGCAAGGCAACACCTTCTTTGAGGTCTATCGGTGACTTTCTTTGCATCGCAGTTAGGTCAAGTGAGTAACCACGACCAAAACGTCTCGATCAAGATTCCTAAACAGATTGTCGTGTCCGTCGTGAGGCGATCGGCGTCCGTGAGTAGCGCCGAAGCCGCCTCCTAGTGCGGGCAGGGAGCGACAGCTAATCACTCAGCTATACCGTTCGGCAGCTAAGTTCTTGTCTCCCTACAAACCATATATTTCGCCGAGAATGAACTAAAGGATGCTTTCAGGAGGCGCGAACGTGGGGTTAAATGGCGGTGTTCGGGTTATTGGTGGCTCTAGGACTAGCTAAACCGGCGCCCGATTTCTGCACATTCCCTCCTAAGGGCTGCCTGGCTGCTACTGGCCCAATAGTTGCCGCTGCGTGATGTAATATTGAACGGCGGGAACATGCCGACAGCGGCCAGGCGAATTCGGGGACGAAAGCGGACATTCGCGGGAGCTGGCCTTTAAATCAGCGAGCCCGAGGTTCGAGCCCTAGTGCGTCCACCGCCTTTCCAATGACTTAGTAGACATTGAGGAGCCCTACCGGGCTCAAGGTAGCGTTCTAGGTAGCGGCCAATGCCTCAAAGTGAGCGGGCACCCCCCAGTCCTCGGGTCACTGCGTCGACCTTGCGTTCCGGAAGGTTGCGATAGCCGAAGGCCGTTGGACGTCCGCGGCTCCCGCCAGCCCGACTTAACGGGGACCAGAGGTTCGCGTGGAGCGTCATGGGCAGGTGCGGAACCGGGGCCGGCCCTGCCAGCGGCATGAAATCGCCGAACTGATGGCAGCGGCCAGCACCCGGAGGCGCCTGACCTAACGCGACCATAATGTTTTGGGCGCTAATTTATCAGCCCCGGCGCGAAAGCGGGCGTGATGATATGGCTCGCTGCCGACGCTGAAATATGATTGTCGTCGATAAACAGAAGTGAATCTCCTACATAGAGAGGACAGCCCGGCTGGCATAAAGCGTCGGTGTAAGAAAAGAACCTGACCCCCGGGTCTAATGAGAACCGGCTGCGCACCTTTTCCAGCTTGTGTCCGCGCTGGATCACCGGGAATGTCCGCTCATGGATTTGCGCGATAGCCAGAGACCACGGTAAATCCGTTTTAGGATCCGGCATCGCGTCCAGAAGCAGCACACGCTTACCACCGACTCGGATGCCTGAATGGTACGCGCGATCGCCTCCTCATTATCGCCATAGCGGCGCCAGTTTGCGCCTAAGATGATTAGATGCACGGCCGGGTCCGCGATCATACTGCGCAAGCCTTGGCTGTTACGCACTTTGCAATGGCGTCGTTCTAACACTGAACCTCGGCTAGGTACGTAGTCCAGGATGGGCGGACAGGAAAACGCCTCGTAAAGCGTTCCTCCCGACGTAATGCTGGCGACGGCAGCTGAAATAGCGCCAGCGTGGGAATCTCCGATCAGCCGTATACCCGCACCATCGCCCCACGAGCAGATCCTCTCGGCCTCACATTTGGCTGCCACAGAAGACCAATCGTCAGCTGTTGCCTCCAAGGCGAGAATCGACGGTGGCCATCGCTGAGGCAGGCCCCGCCATGAGACTGCTACCAGGGCTACAACGGTGAACAACCCAACTCCGCACACTATGGCCACGGTACGGAACGGGACGCTCCGCCTGCGGGAGGGCTGCTCGACGAACCGCCAGCTTAGAGTTGCGGCTGCAAAGCTCGCCGCTACTCCGCCCACGATCCACTGCCAGGGCAAGGAGATAGTTCCCAGATACTGCCGTTCGAAAAGAACGATCGGCCAATGCCACAGATAAAGGGAATATGAGATCTGCCCCACGCCAACTAATACGGGGTGGCAGAGGACAGCGTTTTTTTGATCTCCCGCCAGAATAACCAGCGCGGCTCCAAAGCAAGGTGCAAGCGCACCGGCCCCCGGGAAAGTTGATAGATCTGACAGGAGGGCCACGGGCGCGATGATCAGCGCAAGCCCGACCCACATCCAATACGCCCGTAGGCGGATACTGCTGTAGGCCACCAGCGAACCAACCAACAATTCCCACGCCCTTCACGGCAACAGGTAGAAGGCTGCGCCTGGCGCATAGTAGGTCGCGAATACTGATAAAATGAATGACACGAATGCAGCGGGAATCAGGAGCGGCAACGGTCGTCGCAGATATTTGATGCAGAAGGGTATCAGCAGATAGAATTGCTCTTCCACCGCGAGCGACCACGTGTGCAGCAACGGCTTAATGACATGCTCTGAGGCGAAGTAGCCCTGCGCTTTCCAGAAGCGGATGTTGGACACCCAAAGGAGGACGGAAACTGTTGTGCGCGCCAATTCAGCGAGCTGGCGCGGCAGGAGCAATACAATCCCCGCGACCATGCTGGCGATCAGGACAATCAAGAGAGCCGGCGCGATCCGCCTGATCCTGCGGCGGCAAAAATCCATGACTGAAAGGTTGGAGCCAGCAGAGCGCAGATGGCCCGTGATCAGGTAGCCAGAGATCACGAAGAACACGTCGACGCCGACGAAGCCGCCGCCTAGTCTCTTCGAGTGGTAGAAAAGGACCGCGACGACGGCCACGGCGCGCAGGCCATCTATGTCAGGCCTGTAGGTTTGGGCGCTCGTCACCAAGCGGTGCTTACATCAACCTTTTGATTGACTGTCCAGCGATGACCTATCGTTGACGATTTCGCCCTATGGCTGCTCCCGCATTTTCGGCCATCGCACGCGTCAATGACCTCGTCGATCATGCCGTAATAAGCTCGATGTCGGTCTCCGTCACATTCGCGATCCTCAAAGACAAAACGTAGCTGAGCGAACGTCCGCTAGCGGTTCTAAGCGCCGAGACCGGTCATTCCGCTTCCCCCTCGTCGATCACTCCTAATGGACGAATGGCAGCTTACGAGATTGCCCCTGGGCCATCGAACGGCCGAAACTAGGGCGTGCAGCTGCCGTACGTTCTTGCTGAACGAGCGTCCGCTTTAGAGAAGCGGTTCGCAGGCCCGACAGCGTCTGCAACTGGGTCTAATCGGTCGGAAGCTGCCGGGTGACCGAACCGGGATCCTCCAACCATCCTCAGCCTGCGATTGATGGATGGAAGCTTCTTGGCAAAGTGCGTCTGCCGCTGAAGGTTTATGATGGTCACGCCAGCTGACCTTGCATGTCCGGATTTGAGTCACCTCGCCCCCTGTTGTTGACCGCTGCAGAGGAGACAGCCCGACGTTTACGGCTCCGCACATCAGAAGCGCATTGCGCCGCGTTGCGACGGCATGGCAACTCGGCGCTTGGGCGGCAGCTTTGCGGTGCGGATGGCGGCAGAGCGGATGAGCCCACATCTGGAGGGCGGCACATGCTCGTGACGAGAGGTTTCAAAGGAAAGCGACGCCAAGGCGACGATGCGCGTCGGCGGCTGCCTCCTGGCCAGTTCCTGACACCGGAATTCCCGGTGCTGACCGCTGGTCCCACACAGCATACGGCGACCGACCGCTGGAGCCTGTCCTTGCAGTTTGGCGGCAAGCTGCTGGGCAGCTGGTCCTGGGACCAGTTCAACGCGCTGCCGCAGACGGACCTCACGGTGGACATCCACTGCGTCACCAAATGGTCGAAATTCGACACCAAATGGCGCGGCGTCACGATAGACGATCTTATCGCCGCTGCCGGCCTGGAGGGGTCGCCGTCATCCTTCCTCATGGCGCACTGCGACGGCGGCTACTCCACCAACCTCCTGCTGTCCGACCTCCTCGGCGGTCGCGCCATGATCGCCACGCACTTCGCCGATTTGCCGCTGTTGCCCTCGCACGGCGGCCCTGCCCGGCTGCTCGTGCCGCATCTCTACTTCTGGAAAAGCGCGAAGTGGGTGAGGCGACTGGCTTTCCGGGAGGAGGATAAGCCAGGCTTCTGGGAATCGCTTGGCTATCACCGGCGCGGAGACCCGTGGCTCGAACAACGCTACGAGGGCGATCGATGATCGACGCGGCGGAGGCGTCGGCGCAGTGGCGGATCGGGACTGTGACCGCAATCTGGTCGGAGACGTCTGCCGTGAAGACGATCGCGTTCGACGTTCCTGACTGGCCCGGTCATCTCCCCGGGCAGCATCTCGATATCCGACTGACGGCCGCAGACGGCTATGTCGCGCAGCGCAGCTATTCGATCGCGTCTGCGCCTGAAAGGACGAACACGATCCAGATCACCGTGGCGGCCGTGCCCGACGGCGAGGCGTCCGAATTCCTGCTCGAAGAGCTGCGGATCGGCGACAGGATCGAACTGCGCGGCCCGATCGGCCGATATTTCGCATGGTCTCCCGACCACGATCATGGCTTGCTCCTCGTCGCCGGCGGATCCGGCATCGTTCCGCTCATGGCGATCCTGCGGACGCGCGCCGCTGCCGGAGCGGTCGAGCCCGCGCGCCTGCTCTATTCCTCGCGTACGGTAGACCAGATCATCTACCGGGACGAGCTCGACACGCTGGCGGCGCGCGGGGATGGCCTGACGGTCACGCAAACGCTGACGCGGGGTGCGCCCCCCGGCTGGACGGGTGAGCGCGGCAGGATCGGGCGGATCATGCTGAAGCGGCAGGGCTTCGCGCCTGACGGGCGCCCGGACATCTACGTGTGCGGTCCCACGGCCTTCGTCGAAACAGTCGCAGAGCATCTGACGGCGATCGGTCACGCGCCGGGTCGCATTCGCACCGAACGGTTCGGCCCAAGCGGGGAGTTTCGGTAATCGGCCAGGACGCGGTCGGGCGCATCCATCTTTGGACCGTGCTTGTCGCTTAGGCTATCTTAACAGAGCGATGGACGGCGTTTTTCACTTCCCGGCCGCGCGGCGTCCCGACCCGCAGGTCGCCTTGTGGTTCGCCCATGGCGATCCGTTGCGCGCCCTGGTCGAACCCTGGTTCGAGCGGCTACGCGCCTGCGGGCCGGACGTCCGCGAACTGATCCACGATGGCCGTCCGACCGCGTGCGTAGGGGATGCCGCCTTCGCGTATGTCGACGCTTACGCCCAGCACGCCGCCATGGGGTTCTTCTTCGGCGCTTCCCTGCGGGATCCGACCGGCATCCTGGAGGGTATGGGGAAGCGGGCGCGCCATGTTAAACTGCGGAGTGACCGGATGCCGGACGAGGCAGCGCTGAGCGATCTTATCCTGGTGGCCTACCGGCACATGCATCAGCATCTCGGTCCTAGCTGATCGGAGGGAGCACCCATGTATGTATGCGGTCTCGTGATCCCGGTTCCTGAAGGCAGAATGGATGCCTATCGCCAGTGGGCGGAGAATGGCGCGCAATTCTTCAGGGAATATGGGTGTCTGGAAATTGTGGAATGCTGCGAGGACTTCATACCGGAGGGCCAGCAAACCGACTTCCGCAAGGCCGTCGCGGCCCAGGAAGGCGAGAAGATCGTCTTCACCTGGCAAGTCTGGCCCGACAAGGCGTCCTTCCAGGCAGCCGAGGAGAGGATGCACCATGACCCGCGCATGGACTCCGCAGGCGAGCCGCCGTTCGACGCAAAACGCCTCATCCTGGGATGCTTTGAACCAATTGCGCAGATGGGGCGCACCCCATGCTAACGCGGGTGGGCGCCGATCCCGGCATGTTAGGCCGGCCTCAGTATCGGCGTTGAAGGGATCAAATCCGTCAGACGAGAGAGTCCCGAATGACGGGTTGTTCCGCACGTACAGCAGACGCTCGCCCTCGTCATCGAGACGCGAACAAGCTTTGGCACCGACCGTTAGGCCGTCAGCAGTTGTTCGATCAAATTAATCAATGCCACACCAAGTTCGCTGGGAGCCTCAACGTAGCTGGATGTCGGGTAGAACAAATGCATCCGATACCCGATGCCCATCGCTGCAATTCGGATGTCCCCAGCCGCCTCGATATTTTCCACAACTTCTCGCAGATGGTTGCCGAGATAATCTGGCGGATTTGCAGTTAAGGTCGCGTAATCGACGGGAGCTCCGTCCGACAAGACGATCAGGATCTTACGCTTGTTTGGTAACTGTGAAAGGCGACGAGCCGCCCATTGGATCGCCTCGCCGTCAACATTCTCCTTCGGCAAGTCTGGCCGTAGCATCTGACGGTAGTCCCAACTGCCGCTGCTCGCACGGCGATCGGCGGCGTCCTGATAAATGATGTGCAGGAGATCGTTTAGGCGCCCGGGATTGTGTGGGCGGAACCTCCAGTTCCACCTGCTTCTCGAACGGCCACCGCGCCATCTCGCGGTGGTGAAGCCCAGCACTTCGCAGGTTATTCCCAGCGTGATCAGAAATTCTTGGGTGGCATCCGCTGTCGCTGCAGAGAAAAGCATTTTCTGCCCCCGCATCGATCCGGACTGATCGAACAACAGCGAGATCGCAGTATCTCGCCTATCGGCTTCGGTTAGCGCCGCCATTATACGTGACGACGCATCTGCTGCTATCAAGTGGAGACGTGTTTTCGACGGCAACAGCTCAGTCTGTAATTCTTCCCATGCTGTGTTAAGAGCGACCAGCTGATCATGCCGCAACGAGCCGAGGACCGCGTTTAATTCACTCGCACGAACTTCCCGGTCGAACTTCGTTGTATAGGCTCGATAGCCTGTTCGGTGTTCCGAGGAAGAAGCCATACACAGACAATGCTGCGGTGCTCGGGACCGGTCAACGGCGTTATCCGGGGCAAGAAGCCAACATCGTCTATCCATCGTTGCCGCGACGAACACCCCTTCGAGCAGTCTCACATGCTGCCATGCTTTCAACTGGATGAACGAACCGCCGGATTGGGAAAGGAACGGCCTCTCGCACCCGAGGCTAGACCCTGTCGAAGACCAGCACGTCGGAACCCGCGATCGCGCGCAGATGCATGACCTTTCGGTCGGCGCCGCGGGCAAACCGGAATATCAATGTGGCGGCAGGCACATAGCCGTCCGGCATCACGAAATCCGAGCTGTCGATCGGGACAAGCTTCCGATCCCGACCTTTGGATCTCAGGGACAGGCCATCGTTCGCGCGCACGACCTCGATCGTGTCTGCGCTGAAGCCGGTGTCGAGGAAGCCGGTGAGCAGCGGATCTTGATCCGCACGACGACGATAGCTGCCGACATAATCATCGAGAAGGGAGGCAACAGGAACGGCGGGAAGAGCGACGGACCAGTCTCCCGGCCACGTACAGGCATCCGACACCGCGTTGCGGATTTCGTCGCCCAGCACGTCCCCCCGCGCGCCGTTGGTGAGCACAACCAGGCCGTCGCCGGATGCCAGATTGCCTTCGACATAGGCCTTGTAGCTGTCGTTTGCGCCCGCATGATGGAAGATGCGCGCCATTCCCTCGCCGGCAAGTCGGGGACCTAAGCCGGTGAAGCCGGGTGTCACGGCGGTCATCATATCGACCGCAAGTTCCTGCGGCATATAGCCGGAGCGTCCGCGATAGCTGGTCCCCAACGCCACGATCATGTGCGCGAGATCACCGGCGGTGGTCCATAAGCCGGACGCGGCCAGTTCGGGAAAGCTCTGCCAACCGCGCGGGAGGGCCACGGGCTTTCCGTCCGGGCCATGTGCATGCGCGATATTGCCGATGGCGGGGCCCGGGGCGGGCTCGAACCGGCTGCGCCGCATCTCGAGCGGATCGAACAAGAGCCGCTTGGCGACCGCATCGAACCTCTCGCCGGTCGCATCCTCGATCACCGCCTGAACGATCATGTAGCCGCCGCCGGAGTAACGCGACCGGGTGCCCGCAGGATCGATCCGCGCCAACGCTCTGTTCATCGCCGGAGGTTCGCCGTTCAGGGTTTGGACGAGCGTCGGAAGAGGAGCGCCGGGGGTATAATCCGCGAACCCGTGGACGTTGAATCCGCTCGTATGCGACAGCAACATCCGCAGCGTGACGGCGCGATCGTCGCCGTGCGATCCGGCGGGTACGCGCCACCGCCGCAGGTAGTCGTTCACGTCCCGATCGAGATCGAGGGTACCGCTCGCCACCAGACGGAGGCAAAGCGTCGCGCTCGCGAGCTTGCTGACCGATCCCACCGAGAACAAAGTATCGGCATCGATCGCTGCGTCCCTCCCGGCGACGCGTGTGCCGAACCCCTGCACCGCACTGAGCCGGCCCGCGCGCATCACGGCGATCGCGGTGCCCGGAACACGGTAAGAGGCCATGCGATCGCCTAAGGACCAGTGTTCCGCTCCGGTATGCACCGTCGGACGCAGGCGAAGGTCAGAGACCGAACCGGATCTTGCGGAGAGGGCCGGAGTGGCGATCAGCGGCATAGCCGCTCCGCCAGCCAGAAGGCTTCGTCTATCGATATCGACCATGGGCGCTCGCTACAATGTTGGCAGCGCCCGCCGATCTTTTCTCGCGGATTGGTCCGGTGCCCTAACCAATCCCGGCCATTCCGGCGCAGCGATCCTACCCCGCCGAACCGACGGGTCAATGGTTAACCAATGCCCGCCTGTGGGGAGGGCGATGGAGGCCGCGCGTGCCCATGAATGCCCTCTGCCGTCAAATCGCCTAGACGCCCGCATGTCGAACCATAGGCCGTACAGCATCAGCCCGTATCCGCCGCAGCAAACCTGGTTCGCAAACGATCTGAGCCGCTCTTCTCGGGCGATCTCGAAGCTGCTGGGGCTGCAGGACGTCCGCCTACCTACCCGCGCGGGCGCTCGCGCGCCAGCTATTGCTGCTGTGGCGTCTGCTCTTCGGCCCCCTTCGGCGGGACCTTGGTGGTGGCTTGCGCGGTAACGATCGTGGGTGGAGGCCCCTTGGCGATGGCGGCGCTCAACTGTGCCGCCGGGGGGCACGCGCCTTTGCAGAGTTGGTTGATGCGGGCCAGGTTGGCGCGCGCGCGTTCCCGCGCCCCTGTCTGTACCATCGCTTCGCCCTGCCCGGCC
>NZ_JBMDXN010000105.1:0-108371 GCF_048595155.1 Sphingomonas sp. | reverse complement strand
CTCCGCAGTCCGCCATGCTGAACTCGTTTCACAAATTCAGGGGCACGGTGGGGAATCGGCCCACCGCCATGGCACCCGCAACATTCCGCAAAACAAAACGCCCGGGGGTTCCCCCCCGGGCGCTTCGCTGGTCCGATCGGCGAAGCGATCAGGCCGAATAATACATGTCGAATTCGACCGGCGCTGGGGTCATTTCCCAGCGGGCGACTTCCGGCCACTTCAGTTCCAGATAGGCGTCGATCTGGTCTTCGGTGAACACACCGCCCTTCAGCAGGAAGGCATGATCCGCCTTCAGGCTGTCGAGCGCTTCGCGGAGCGATGCGCACACCGTCGGCACCTGGCTCAGCTCTTCCGGCGGAAGATCATAGAGGTTCTTGTCCATGGCTTCGCCCGGGTGGATCTTGTTCTCGATCCCGTCCAGCCCCGCCATCAGCAGCGCCGCATAGCAGAGATACGGATTGGCCATCGCATCGGGGAAGCGGAACTCGACGCGCTTGGCCTTGGCGCCGGCACCGTACGGAATGCGGCACGATGCCGAACGGTTGCGCGACGAATAAGCCAGCAGCACCGGTGCTTCATAGCCCGGCACCAGCCGCTTGTAGCTGTTGGTGGTCGGGTTGGTGAAGGCGTTGAGCGCTTTGGCATGCTTGATCACGCCGCCGATGAAGAACAGGCAGGTGTCGGACAGGCCGGCGTAGCCGTTGCCGGCGAACAGCGGGTTGCCCTTGTCCCAGATCGACATGTGGGTGTGCATGCCGGAGCCGTTATCCTTGGCGATCGGCTTGGGCATGAACGTCACCGTCTTGCCGTAGGCCTGGGCCACCTGCCACACGACATACTTGTAGATCTGCATGCGATCGGCGGTCTGGACGAGCGTGCCGAAGGTCAGGCCCAGCTCATGCTGCGCGGCCGCGACCTCATGGTGATGCTTGTCGCAGGGCAGGCCCATTTCCAGCATGGTCGAAACCATCTCGCCGCGGATGTCGACGGCGCTGTCGACCGGCGCGACCGGGAAATAGCCGCCCTTGGCGCGCGGACGGTGGGCAAGGTTGCCCTGCTCATATTCCTTGCCGGTGTTGGTCGGAAGCTCGACATCGTCGATCTTGTAGTAGCTCTCGTTATAGGTCGTATCGAACTGGACATTGTCGAACATGAAGAATTCGGCTTCCGGCCCGACATAGACGGTGTCGCCGATCCCCAGCGTCTTCAGGTAGGATTCCGCGCGCTTGGCGGTCGAACGCGGATCGCGGCTATACAGATCGCCGGTCGAAGGCTCGACGATGTCGCACACCAGGATCAGCATCGGCGTGGCCGAGAAGGGATCGACCCACACCGCGTCCAGATCCGGCTTCAGGATCATGTCGCTCTCGTTGATCGCTTTCCAGCCTTCGATCGACGATCCGTCGAACATGAAGCCGTCATTCAGCTCGTCCTCGCCGACGACGCCGGCTACCATCGTCAGATGCTGCCACTTGCCCTTGGGATCGGTGAAACGAAGATCGACCCACTCGATCTCCTTTTCCTTGATCATCTTCAGAACGTCGGACGCCTTATTCGCCATTTGAAAGCCTTCCTTTGATCGTCGCCACAGCGACTTCCTTCATTCGTCACCCGGCCTGGATGCCGGGCTCTGATTCCTTTGCCCTATCGTGCGACCCCCGCCGTGCTTCGAGCGCTTCCCCTATCAGCGAGGATGACGAAGCCGCGCGCGTGTGCCCTTAGACCGCGTCGGCATCCCGCTCCCCGGTCCGGATGCGGACCGCGGTGTCGATCGTGGTGACAAAGATCTTGCCGTCGCCGATGCGCCCCGTCTGCGCGGCATTCTGGATCGCCTCGACCACGCGCTCCGCCATGGCATCGTCCACCACCACCTCAAGTTTCACCTTGGGCAGGAAATCGACGACATATTCGGCGCCGCGATACAATTCGGTATGACCCTTCTGGCGGCCAAAGCCGCGCGCCTCGGTCACCGTGATGCCGGACACGCCGACTTCGTGCAGCGCCTCCTTTACCTCATCGAGCTTGAACGGCTTGATGATCGCCTCGATCTTCTTCACGTCAACGCTCCCCGTCCCGATGGCTGTCGCTTTCAATAAGCGTGCCACATCAGCGCACGCAAGCGCGGCGCGCGATCGGGCTCGCATCGGTGAAACATTGCCTGCAAAGGCGGCAAATGCACGCCCAACTGCCTTTTTTTGCGGCAGTTTGGCCGTTGTCTTCGATGGGCACCGCTGCGGCGCCCGATCCGCGCCGATCCATCGAACGGAGTCGGGGCCGGTTTTACGGGATTCGGTTTAGCGCGTGATCCCAAGGCCCGCGCGCAGCCGCGTCTGGTGGCGGTTATAGTCCAGCAGATTCTCGCCATAGCCGACGAAGCCCTGGCCGAAGAGGTAGAGTCGGGGCGCGCCGTTGAAGAGCGTGGGAAGCGGGTAGGAGATCAGCGCCTCGGCGGCGCCCTTTCCGCTGCCGGGGTTGAGCCGGCCGCTGGCGCTGAGCTGGACGCCGTTCGGTGTGCCGATCCGCGCCGTCAGGCCGGTATGGCCGCGATAATGGGCGATATCGGGATTGTCGGACCGGCGCCCGACATAGGCCCAGAGCTGCGGCCCGAACGCGACGTCATAGTCGCCCCAGCGCGTCTTCAGCTCGGGCTCGACATAGACGATGTTGAAGCTCCGCGACGCCTCGCCCGACCTGCCGTTGGACTGATGGCGCGCCCCGAACCGGCCGCCGAACGCCCAATCGCCCGCCGAGGCAAGCTGCGGCAGGCTGTAATAGAGTTCGGGCATATAATCGACGTCGCGGAACGGCGCCGACGCGCGGCCGGTGTCCCAGAACATCCGCTGGGTATAGCCGAACATGATCCCGTCGAGCCAGGACGTGCGTTCGCCGGCGGTGCCGAACAGCTGATATTTGAAGCTGATCTGCAGCCGCGCGTCGCTGTTCGTGCCGGGGCCGTAGACCGCGTAAATGGGTTCGTAGGCGGACAGGTTGGCCAGGAAGCTGCGGTCGCCGGGTTGCTCGAGCGGACCGGCCGGGGTGGCCGGTGCCGGCGGCGCGGCGGGCGTCGCCGCGGCCAGCGCGTTTGCCTGCGGTGCCGCGGGTGCAGGCGGCGCATAGGCGATGGCAACGGCCGGCGCTTCCGGCAGCGTCAGCGTGAGCAGGCCGGTGCCGAGGCCCGGCGGCGGGCTGAGGCGATATCGGAGCCGGGCGAAGCCGGACGGGCCCAGCGCCACGCGTGCGGGCTGATCCGCCGCCCGTTCCAGCCGCACCGCCATGGGCCGGCCGGCGGTGGCGGCCAGCGTGGCGTCGATGGTGTCGGCCACCGCGATGGTTTGCGGCGCCGCCGCATCGTTGGTCACGATCAGCTCGACCGCAATCGCGCCGCTGGCCGGATCGACCTGCGTCGCGGCGACGATCGGCCGCCCGGCCGAGGCCGCGGTGGCGGCGAGCGGGCCGATCGCAAGAAGGCAGAGCAGGGGTCGCATTCCGGGCAAGCGCGCCGATCAGGCCCGGGTTCCTTCCCGCGGGGGGAACGGTATCGCCCGGCGCGCCTGTCCGTCGCTTTTTCCCGGCCTTGTGTCCCGATGGCCGCGCCGGCCCTGCACCACCTCAGTTCGGGCCGAGCGGCGCGGTCCGTGGATGCCAGCCTTCGCTGGCATGACGGATTGTGGTGAGACGGCGGTTCCTAAGTCCCGCCGTCACCCCAGCGCAGGCTGGGGTCCATCTGGCGGCTTGGCGACATCGCCGGTGGTGCAGGGCACGCATCGGACAAGCACCGGTCACCCTCTACTGCGACAGTCCTCCATCAGATCGGAGCAGAAACATGCCCCCATGCTTGCGTCATCGGCGCCCCGTTGCGAAGGGGGAGGCCTGTATTTGTTGGAGATTATCGGTGCGGATGACGGAACGAAGCACGACGCGGCGCAGCCTGTTGGCGGGTGTGGCCTGGGCCGGCATCGCGATTGCGTTCGCACCCTCGGCCTTTGCCGCGCGGGGCAAAATACCGGTGATCAACCGGCGCACCGCCTTTCCGCTGATCGCCAACGGCGTGCCGGCCGCGATCCTGGTCGATCCGCAGGCCGATAGCGCGGTGCTGCGCGTCGCCGACAGCTTCGCGACCGACCTGCAGCGCGTGAGCGGCCGCGCGGCGGCGCGCGCTGGGCGGGCCGGGGAGGCGAGCGGGCCGATCGTCATCATCGGCGTGCTGGGCGCCAGCCCGACCATCGATGGGCTGGTCGCGGCGGGCAAGATCGACGCCGCCGATATTCGCGGCGAATGGGAAGCGTTCCGCCAGATCGTGGTCGATCGCCCCTTCCCCAACGTGGCGCGCGCGCTTGTGATCGTGGGCGCGGACCGGCGCGGCGCGGTGTTCGGAACCTATGATCTGTCCGAACGAATCGGCGTATCGCCCTGGCATTGGTTTGCCGACGTGGCCGTTCGCACGCGCCGCGATGTCTGGATCCCGGCGGGGTCGCGCCGCGATCAGCCGCGCGTGCGCTATCGCGGTTTCTTCATTAATGATGAGGATCCCTGCTTCAGCGGCTGGGCCAAGAAGACGTTCGGCGGCATCAATTCGGCCATGTACGCCCATGTCTTCGAACTGCTGCTGCGGATGAAGGGCAATTATCTGTGGCCCGCCATGTGGGCGCCCAAGGCGTTTGCGGCCGACGATCCCAACAACATGATCCTGGCCGATGCGATGGGCGTCGTCATGGGCAATTCGCATCACGAGGTGATGCTGCGCGCCCAGGACGAATGGCATCGCAACACCGACAAGGGCGTGACCGGCGGCGCGTGGGATTACAGCAAGAATGCCGCCAATCTGCGGACCTTCTGGCGCGGCGGGATCGCGCGGATGATGTCCAAGGGCGGCGGCAAGTCCTACGAATCCGTCGTCACCGTCGGCATGCGCGGCGACGGCGACGAGGCGATGGCGGAGGGCACCGCCACCGACCTGCTGGAGCGGATCGTCGCCGATCAACGCCGCATCATCGCGGACGTTACCGGCAAGTCGGCCGATCAGACGCCGCAAGTGTGGGCGCTCTACAAGGAAGTTCAAGATTATTACGAACATGGCATGAAGGTGCCGGACGACGTCACCCTGCTGTTCGCCGACGACAATTGGGGGCAGATACGGCGTCTGCCCGCGCCGGGTTCGGCCCCGCGCAGCGGCGGCTACGGCGTCTATTATCATTTCGATTATGTCGGCGGTCCGCGCAACTATAAGTGGATCAACACCAACCAGATCGAAAAGGTCTGGCAGCAGATGGACCTGGCCTATCGCCGCGGCGCGCGCGCGATGTGGATCGCGAATGTCGGCGATATCAAGCCTATGGAATATCCGCTGGGCTTCTTCCTGGCGATGGCATGGAACCCGGACGCGGTGACGCCGGCGACACTGGCCGCCTACCCCGCCGCATGGGCGGATGCCACGTTCGGGCCGGAACAGGCCGATGCGATCGGCGCGATGATCACCGCCTACAGCCAATATGCCGCCCGCCGGAAACCGGAGCTCGTCGATCAGGATAGTTTCCCGCTCGGCGGCGCCACGCGCGAGGCGCTCGACGGCGGCGAGTTCGGCGACATGGTGGCGCAATGGGATGCGCTGGAGGCGGAGATGCTGCGTGTCCGCGCCCGCCTGCGTCCGGACCAGTCGGACGCCTATTTCCAGCTGCTGGAATTTCCGATCGCGGCGATGGCGAACCTCTATCGTCTCTATTACGCCGTCGCCTGGAACCGGAAGCTGGCGTCCAGCAACGATGCGCGCGCCAATTATTTCGCCGATCAGGCCGAAGCCGCCTTCCGCCGTGATGGCGAGCTGACCCGCCGATATCACGGCATTAACGGCGGCAAGTGGGACGGCATGATGGCGCAGGTCCATATGAGCTACGTCATCTGGAACGATCCCACCCAGCAGACCCTGCCCAGCATCATGCGCGTCGGCGGCGATACGCCGGAAAGCAAGCGCGGGATCGCGCCCCGCTTCCGCGCGCGCGCCGCGACGCCGCCGGGCGTGATCGCGATCGAGGCACCGAACTTCAGCCGCGCCCGTGGCGGCGCCGGCCTGCAATGGGCGGCCGTCCCCCATCTCGGTCGTACCGCCGGCGGCGTGCTTGCCTTGCCGCAGGGGCGCCCCGCGACCAGCGCTGCGGACGGCGTGCGGCTGGAATATAACGTGCGGGTGGAACAGGCCGGCCCGGCGTTGCTGACCCTGTATCTGGCGCCGACGTTGGACACGATCGGCAAGAGCGGGGTGGCGATCGGCGTGTCGATCGACGACGGTCCGGTCATGCCGCTACGCGCCGAGCTGGAGGCGACCGGCGGGCCGGAAGATACGCCCGGCAAGCGCCGCTGGGGCCAGGCGGTACGCGACAATATCGTGCAGCTTTCCGCCAATATGGGTCCGCTCGGCGCAGGCCGGCATGTCGTGAAGGTATGGCGCCTGGACGACAATGTCGTGCTGGAAAAGCTGGTGCTCAGCACGGCGGCGCTGCCCCCCACCTATCTTGGTCCGCCGGCGTCGGCGTGATCGGAAATTTGCGCCCCTCTTCACCCCAGCGAAGGCTGGGGTCCATGGCGCTTGTAGCGAGCGACGGCGGTGCGGTGATGGGGGTGGCGTGAGGCGACTTTGTCCCTCAGCCGCGGCGGACGGGCATGTGGCCCGGTCCGTGGATGCCAGCCTGCGCTGGCATGACGGGGTTGCCTAAGGCGTCGAGACGCAGCGCAGGCTGGCGGGGACGAGGCGGCCGCGCAGAGTGCGGAAGCTGAATTCGGAAGAGAAGACGTCTTCCCCGGCATTATGCGTGATGCGGACGTGGCATTGGCCTTTCGCGCATCCGCCGCTCACCCGATTGGTGCCGCTGTCCAGCGCCGCCAGGGGCGTTGCCAGGAAGTCACCCAGCTTCGGCTTGGGCACGCCCGGAATGACCCCATAGCAGGAGGACGATGGCGGGATCGGCAGGGACGAGGCCGCCAGCAGCAGGCGCAGTGCCGGCTCCGTTCCTTCGGCCGGCGGGGCCGGGGCGGCCCCCAGCAGCAGGGCTCCGGCAAGGGCGGGCAGGATCGCGCGCATCATTGCGGCACCGCATAGAAGAAGCTCACTTTGTCCATCCCTCCATAAGCGCCGCCCATGCGTTTCTTGAACGCGTCCACCGTCGGCTCGCGCCGTACCGCATGGCCACTATTGCCGAAATTATAGACGCAGCCTGAAAGGACGATGCCCACATGCTTGCGCGGCGCATTGCCCATCAGCGTGCCCGCCATGTTGTTGGTCAGCGTGACGAACATCAGCAGGCCGTCTGTATTGTCCGGCGCGTCGTCCCAATCGCCCCGCGATGGCAGCCGATTATACAGCTCGTCGCAGCGGATGGAGGCGCCGGTGTGGCGCGTCGTATATTCCATGTCGCCGCATAGCACGCCCAATTGTATGTCCAGCACGTGTGAGACGAAGTGCGCGCAATGATTTTGCTGGGGTGAGTCGAACTTGTTTCCGCAAATCTCGCCTATGCCCTTGCCGACATAGCCATCCAGGATCACCTTGGTCACCGCTCGGGCCATCAGTCGCTCCTCTTTGCCGCGGTTGTGCTTATCATCGCGGCGGGGTCAGGGATACTGTGGCGGATAGGCGGCTTATGTGATGATTCGGCGTCGCCATCTTGGCGGCGGGGCAGCCGTTACGACGAGCGCGATGACGCCATCTCCCACGCATATTACGGCCCCTAGTCGCGCCTTCCTGAAATAGGACGGCTCCTTTGCCGCGGCCGCGCGTAGACAAGATGTGAAGGATTACCGCAACTTGGCAGCCCTTGGGGCGGCGCTTAGGGCAGACCTTTATGCACGGCCCGGCGTGGGCGGTCGCTGCATCCTTCTCGCCATTGTGGTTGCTGTGCACGCACCGGCATTCGCCTGTACCCTGTGCCACAGCCCACAGTCTGCCTCGATCCGCGAACGGCTGTTGCAGCCGGATCTGTGGCTGAACCTGGGAGCGATCCTGTTTCCGATCGGGTTGCTCGTCTGGATCGTCGCGCTGGTCGCGCATGCCCCCGCCGCAAAGGATCGTTGAGATGCAAGATCGCGCCCGCCCGCTTCTTTCCGCCAGCCTGGCACTCGGCATCGGCATGGGGGGCTTCGTGGACGGCATCCTGTTCCATCAGATCCTGCAATTCCACAACATGCTGTCGGCGCGGATCCCCAACACCGATTATGTCGGCGCAAAGGTGAATATGGTGTGGGACGGCGTCTTTCACGCAGGCGTGTGGGCGATCACCGCGCTCGGTATCCTGCTGCTGTGGCAGGCGGGGCGGATGGCGCAGGCCAATCTGTCCGGACGGTTGCTGGGCGGCGGCCTTTTGATGGGCTGGGGCCTGTTCAATCTGGTCGAAGGCGTGATCGACCATCATCTGCTGCAGCTCCACCATGTCTACGAACCGCTTGGCCAATCGCCGTGGGATTATGCCTTTTTGCTGTGGGGGCTGGCGATGGTGGCGGGCGGCTGGAGGATCGCGCGGCGCGACATCCGTGGCGGCGCGGACGCACGCGAGACATAAGCAGAAAGATTCCGGCAACATAGGCGAAGCTATCCGCCGCGCCGATCGTTGAGCATCGCACGCACGGTTCGGAGAGCCCATGAAGATGCCCACTTTCGAAGAGCGTGCCGCGCTCCTCGATGCCAGCCGCACGCTCAAGATGGCGCGCTCGGCCCATGCCTATGTGCGGGGCAATACGGTCAAATTCTACGAATGGCTGGCCGCCTCGCCCGTGGCCAAGCGCCTGCCGCGCGGGCCGGAATTGTGGATCTGCGGCGATTGTCATCTCGGCAATCTCGGGCCGCTCTCCGATGGCAACGGCCATGTCGAGGTGCAGATCCGCGATCTCGATCAGGCCGTGATCGGCAATCCGGCGCATGATCTGATCCGGCTCGGCCTGTCGCTCGCCACCGCCGCGCGCGGATCGGATCTGCCGGGCGTCACCACCGCGCGCATGGTGGAAGAAATGGTCGACGGCTACGAACAGGCGCTCGCCGATCGCGCGCCGGGAGAGGCGGCGGAGGAGCCGGCGGTGGTGCGCACCGTCAAGCGGCTCGCGCTCGGCCGCAAGTGGCGCCACCTCGCCGCCGAACGGATTGGCGGGGCGGATCCCAAGATCCCGCTCGGCAAGAAATTCTGGCGGATCGAGCCCGAGGAGCGGGCGGCGCTGAAAACGCTGTTCGCCGACGAGGCGACCAAGCGGCTCATCCTCGCGCTCGATCCGCGTGATGGCGATCGGGATATACGGCTGGTCGATGCGGCCTATTGGATGAAGGGCTGCAGCTCGCTCGGCCTGCTGCGCTATGCCGCCATCATCGAGATTGCCGGCGCCAAGCGCGCCACCGAACACGCGCTGATCGACATCAAGGAAGCGACCGTGTCGGCCGCGCCCGCCGCACGCGGCGCCAGAATGCCGAAAGACCCCGCCGAACGCGTCGTCGCCGGCGCGCGTGCCTTGTCGCCGCACCTGGGCGAACGGATGATCGCCGCCAAGATGATGGGCCGATCCGTCTTCCTGCGCGAGCTGGCGCCGCAGGATCTGAAGCTGGAAGTGGAACAGTTCAGCCAGGCGGAAGCGGTCAAGGCCGCGCGCTATCTCGCCTCCGTCGTCGGCAAGGCGCATGGCCGGCAGATCGATGGTGCGGCCCGGGCGGAATGGCGCCGCCAGCTGCTCGATCATCGCGGTGCCGATATCGAAGCGCCGTCGTGGCTTTGGCAGAGCGTCGTCGATCTCTCCGGCACGCATGAATCCGGCTATCTGGAACATTGCCGCCGTTATGCGCTGCGGGCGGCCGCCTGAGACTGCCGATCACGTGACCCAAATCCGTGATGCCAGCGCAGGCTGGCATCCACGAACTCATCCCCCTGCCGCGTCGCCGGTATCGCCCGCGTGCCCTACCCCCCCCGGTTACACACCACCGCCGCCCGCGGCCCACGCCATGGACCCCAGCCTGCGCTGGGGTGACGGTGGATTTGGGATGACGGTGTACTCCCCCGTCATGCCAGCGCAGGCTGGCATCCACGGAACCGTCCGCGCGCGCATCCGCCGAGGTTGGCGGAGATGCTCGCCGCACGCGACCACCGTCACCACATCGCCGTCGCTCGTGACCAGAGTCATGGACCCCAGCCTGCGCTGGGGTGACGGCGGGAAGTAAAGCGCGGGCGGCTTGACTGGGCGCCGTCACCCCGCTCTGTGTCCGGCTGATGCTGAGCCACATGAAGTTCACGGGCGTGTGGCGCAGCTATCAGGCGCGCGTGCTCGCCGAAATGGACGTGCATCTCGCCGATGGGCGGCTGCACATCGTCGCCGCGCCCGGATCGGGCAAGACCGTGCTCGGGCTGGAGGCGATGCGGCGGATCGGCCGGCGCGCGCTGATCCTCTCTCCCAGCATCACCATCCGCGATCAGTGGCGCGAACGGCTTTTCCCGCTGTTCCTGGAAGATCGCACCGCCTGGGATGCGGACCTGTCGTGCGATCTGCACGCGCCTGCCGCGATGACGGTCACGACCTATCAGGCGCTTCACACCGCCTTTGCGGAAGGGGAAGGCCGGTTCGATACGATCATCGCGGCGCTCCAGCAGGATGGGCCGGTGACATTGATCGTGGACGAGGCGCATCATCTGCGGCGCGAATGGTGGACGGCGGTCTTCGCGCTGCGCGACCGGCTGAAGGATGCGACATTGATCGCGCTCACCGCGACGCCGCCTTACGATGCGCCCTTCGCCGAATGGACGCGCTATATGGACTTGTGCGGGCCGATCGACAGCGAGATTTCGGTGCCCGAGCTTGTGCGCAACGGCGATCTCTGCCCGCATCAGGATCATGTCTATCTCTCGCTGCCCTGCCGGGATGAACGGGCGCTGGTCACCGCGCGGCGCGATGCGATTACCCGCTTCGTGGCGGGGCTGCTGGCGGATGCCGACCTGGTCGATTGCCTCGCCGCCCATCCCTGGCTGCTCCAGCCGGACGCGCATGCGGAAGCGCTGCTCGACCAGCCGGAATTGCTCACTGCCCTGCTGATCTTCCTCCACGCCGCCGGGCGGCCGCTGCCCACCGCCGTGATCGACCTGCTGGGCGTCGGCGATGCGGATCTGCCGCCGTTGACGGCGATGTGGCTGAAACGGTTGCTGGACGGCCTCCTCAACGAACCCGCCACCAAGGCCCAGCTTGGCGGCGTGCGCGAGGCGGAGCTGCGGCGGGTGATCGGCACGCTGGGTTTGATCAGCAATGATCGGGTGACGCTGCACGAAGGCAAGGCGATCTTTACCGCCATGGCGGGCAGCGTCGCCAAGCTGGACGGCATCAGCGCGATCGTGCGCGCGGAGAGCGACGCGCTGGGCGATGCCTTGCGGCTGGTGATCCTGTCCGATCGGATCATCGCCGACGATCTGCCCAAGCGCCCCGACACGGCCTTCGTGCCCAAGAAGCTCGGCGTCGTCCCGATCTTCGAAAGCCTGCGCCGCGCGGGGCTCGCGGACGGCATGATGGCGGTCCTGACAGGCACGCTCATCATCCTGCCCGATGCCGCGATGTCGATCGTCGAGGCGGACGCCGCATCGCTCGGGATCGACCTGCAGAGCGCCGAGCGGCGCGCGCTGCCGGGATGTCCCGGTTATGTCGCGCTGGAGATTGGCGGCAGCGAAACCTATCGGCCCGTGCTGCTGCTGACCCGCCTGTTCACGCGCGGCGCGATCCGGGTGCTGATCGGCACGCAGGCTTTGCTGGGGGAGGGGTGGGACGCGCCCGCCGTCAACAGCCTGATCCTGGCAAGCAACGTCGGATCCTACATGCTGTCCAATCAGATGCGCGGCCGCGCGATCCGCGTCGATCCGGCCGCACCCGACAAGGTCGCCGCGATCTGGCATCTCGCCACGATCGTGCCCGCACGCGCCGACGATCGCTTTGTGGAGCAGAGCGACTTGGCCGTACTCGCACGCCGGTTCGATGCGTTCGAAGGCATCAGCAACGGCGATAGCCTGCGCATCGAAAACGGCATGGATCGGCTGGAGATCGATCCGTCTAATCCGGACGCCCACAATGCGGCCACAATGGCACGCGCGCGCGATCGCGCCGCCGTCGCCGCAAAATGGCAGGCGTCGCTGGGCGGGGCGACACCGCGCAGCCATGTCCGCTGCGTCGCCGATGCCACGTATGCGCCGCGACATCTTGCCTGGAAGGACACGCTGCAGGCGCTGGTGATGTCCGGCCTCAGCGGCGGCGCCTTCAGCGCGTTCGGCGTGGTGCGGCAGTTTGCCGACTTGGGGAAGATCGGCACGCTGGCGATGCTGGCCGCGGCCGCCTTCTTCCTCTCCACATTGCCCCGGCTCCTCGCTGCGTTCTGGCTGTGGCGGCGGAACGGCACGCTGGAGCGCAGCCTGACGCAGGTTGGGCGCTGCATCGTCGCGAGCCTGTGCTTCGCCCGCGCGCTCCGCCGGGATGAGGCGACCTATGCAATCATCGTCCAGCGGTCCTGGCGCGGCCATTGCGATATCACCATCGACGGGGCGACCCGCGCGGAAGAACGGCTCTTCCTCGACGCGCTCGGCGAACTGCTCGGCCCGATCCAGAATCCGCGCTACCTGCTGGTCCGGACGGGTGGGCGCTGGGGCGGCCGGCAGACCGATTTTCACGCGGTTCCGGCCCTGCTCGGCGCGCGCAAGGAGGTGGCGGACCATTTCCTCGCCCAATGGCGCCGCCGCATCGGCACCTCCCAGCTGATCTTCGCGCGGTCCGCAGAAGGCCGCCGCGCCTTGCTCCGCGCCCGCGTCCAATCCTTTGCCGCGGCGATGCAGCGCCCGTTCCAACGCCGCTCGGTCTGGATGTAGCCGGTGGGGCCGTCCCGCCCCGGCCGCTCCGTCATGGGGTAACGCCGTTCGTCGTAATGAAGATCCTGCCGCGATAGCGCGCCACGATTGATAGATTGGCGCTGTTCGCCACTGGATCTCTGAACGCGACCATGCCCAGTATCTCCAAGGATGCGTAATAAGCCAGCAGCTGTTCCCGGAAACCGTCTGTGATCAGCGTAAGGCGGCGGCTGTCATCACGCCACACCGTGAAGGCAAATTGGGTGGTCACGGCGCGCAAGCCGGCCCGTGGCGGCGGAGGCGTTCTCTCTCCCCCTTTCGGGGGGATCCCGTCGCAGGTGGTTTGTTCGACCCGGTCCCGCACCGGTCTAAAGCTTTCATCGAAGATCATGAAGCATCGCCCATCGCTGAGGCCCAGTTCCAGCGGAAAACCAGCTCCGCCAATCGCGGTGAGACGAACCCCGGGAGGCAAGTTCAATCGGTGCGCCAGAACCGTTTCGGCGTGGAGGCCACGGGCGGCTCGATAGACCTTCAGCGCGGGGAGCGAGCGCGGATCCAAGGGCGTCAATGTCGGCAATGGCTTCCCACGGTCTGCCGGCGCCGCCGCGATCAGGAAGGGCACAAGCAGCAATATCCGCATCGCAAACCTCTTCCTGTCGATCCGGCCTCTAGGTGCTCGTAAAATCGAAGCCCGCCGACCGAGCCGATTTGCTGTTGTCCGCCCAAAATCGCCAGCCCGCCAGCCTGTTTCGTCGGCCTTGTCCCCGGACCGCGGCATATACGGGCGCTTTGGGGGGAGGGGCATGTCTACTTCTCGCGGCTGGCATGTGGCGCGGTCCGTGGACCCCAGCCTGCGCTGGGGTGACGGGTCGTTCTGGGATGGCCCGTTACGATCTCCCGTCATGCCAGCGCAGGCTGGCATCCACGGACCTCTCCCGCGTCCAGGAGCCCGTGTGAGACAACCGGCTCGCCACGCCCGGCCCCGCACGGTCATGTCTCGGCAGAGCGTTCGAGTCATGGCAACCGCGTCCCCCTGCAGCTGCGGCCTCACCCCAATGATCCGGTTGCGTTGTAACGTCGATCGGATGCCCGATGGATCGATCTGGGCCTATCGGGGTTCGCCGTCTCGATGGTCTGCCCTCCTCCCGTCGCTCCAGCTTCAAGGATCGCGTCGGAGCGATGCCGTGGCGCGACGATAAGACGGTCGACGGGTTGAACGATGCGGGGTGTACGTTAGGCGATGGGGCAATGCAGGAGGTGGTACGCGGATGAGCGATCCATGCATGCCGCGCGCCCTGGCGCGGCCCTGTTCGCGGCGCACGCTGTCGCGTCTGCTCGGCGCGGTGCCTCTGCTCTCCCTGCTGTTCACCACAACCGGATGTGGAGCGACAATGTCCTCTGAGGATTATGGGCCGATCATCAGGTTCGCCGCCGATTTCTCCGGCCAGGATGCGGCGTTGGTGGATCGCGTGCGCCAGATGGCGGCCAATCCGCCGACCGACATGGAGACGATCGGCTTCTATGGCGCGGAAGACGGGACACCGCGCAACCGGCTGTTCCTCGCGACCGTGAACCAGCTGGGACATGCCAAGAAGCTGACCGAGATCGAGGATAAATATACCGCCGAGATTTTCCCGATGTGGCAGGAGCAAGGCGTTATCGATCTGAAGACGTTGCCGGCCACCGCACGCGCGGTGTTCGGGCCGTTGATGGACGAGACAACGTCGCTCGATGAAAAGGCCGCGCGCGCCTATCTGGATCTCGTCTGGACGCACTATGCGCAGGCGACGCAGGAGCTGGAGCACCACATATCCGAACGCGGCAAGGTGCTGCTGTCGGTCGACGCCACATCCGGCGACACAATGCTGTTCGCTCTGGTTGCGCCGGAGATTGCGGACCGGTGGCGCGATCGTGCGCTGAGCGAGGATGAGGGCTATCGCGCCGGCGTGCGATCGCCGATGTGGGACCGCTTCTGGGATCACCTCTGCTATTCGGCTTTCGACCGGATCGGCGCGCGCGATCGCAAGGGGCTGCCGCCCGGCACCCGCCCGCGCATCGAAGCGATCCCCTTCGCCCAATGACGCGCGCCTGACCGCCCCGACCTGATAACGACCCGAACGGACCTTCATGCCGCAACCCGCGCGATGGATGACGCGAGACTTCGTGTTCATGCCGCCTCCCGCCTTTCAGGATGTCGTGGCCCACGCGCCCGAGCGGTTCGAACTGCGCCCCTCCGCAGGGAGCGCGGGGCGATCGGCCCTGTTCGTGCTGGCGCAAGATGCGGCCGGCCGGCTCGATCTGGATGCGGACCTGGCCGCCGTAGCGACCGATCTGTTCGGAGCGCCCGTCAGCGGCGGCTGGCGCACCGAAGCGATGCAGCTGTTCGGCCGGCCAGCGCGGCGCGGCTGGGGTTCGCTCGCCAGCGCAGGATCGGAGGTCGTCGAAATGACGCTGGTGCAGGGCAAAGGCGGCCGCATCTGGGCGTTCGGCCTCCGGGCGCTGGCGGAAGATCATACGCCCGCCGCGCGTGCCTACGAACAGCTGCTGCAGGGCCTGCAGGAGCGGTCGAGCCCGGTCAGCGCCGCCCTGCTGCAATCCCAGTTTGACGGGCGCGAGCGCAAGCGCCTGGCCGGGCTGGAGGCGGTTACGGGCGTGGACGATGGCGTGCCCGGGCCGTTCGATCTGGCGTGGGACCGGCGCTATGCCGCCGCGCTGGGCGAGGACGATCATAGCGTCGTCGCGCCGCTGATGACGGAGGCGGTCGCCCTGGTGGAGGAGCCCTACGGCCCGCCGCTGCCGCTGGGTACCAGCCGCATCGGCGGTGGTCCGGATCTGCCGCCCGGCGCCTGGCCGGCAGATGGACGCGGCATGCGCCATCCGTTCCTGATGCAGATCGATCTTTCCGAGGTTGCCGCCGCCTGCGGCCCCTTATCGCCGCTACCGCCCTCCGGGCTCCTCTCCTTCTTCGTTCATGGGGATTCGCTGTCGTTGAACACGGTCTTCACGCCCCCCGGCGTGGAGCTTGTCGCGCATCCGCTGACGGAAGCGCTGCTGGACGCGTCCCACGCCGCGATCGCCGTGGCCGACAATCTGCCCCCGTCAACGCTGCCCGGACCCCTGCCGCATGAGGAGGGGGATTATGTGACGGCAGAGGTGAAGGACGATGGCACGTTGCGCTTCGCCCACAGCCCGGATCCGGCCTGGGCCTATGGCGTCCCGGGGGAGTTGTTCGACGCCCTGTCGGACGATCGCTTCGCCACGGTCGCGACCGCGCGTCTCCGCCCGGCCCGCGCCCGTTCGATCGATCTGCTGGCGGCGGAACGCCGGATCGAGAGCAGCGGCCTCGGCTCGCTCGACGATCTGCACGAGGCGCATGATGCCAGCCTACGCGCCGTGACCAGCGGCCACCCCGATCTGACGCTCCCCCAGATCCATCAAATGCTGGGCCATGCTGCCCTGGCGGACGGATGGGACGGGCGTGTCGTGGCGGCGGAACAGGCGCGCGAGCGCGGCCATGCCGATCTGGGCGATCCCGATGCCTGGATCCTGCTCGTCCGGGTCAATGCCGGCTCCGTCACCGGCCGCGAATTCTGGGACGCGCTGGACCTGACGATCATGGCGCCGCGCGCGGATGTGCCGGCGCGCCGCTGGGATCGGTGCCTGCTGCTGCCGGGCTGACGCTCCCGCCTCGACAGCCTCCTTGCATGCGCCGCACTATCGCGAAAAGATAAGCATGAACCGGAGTCGGCGATGTGAGGAAGCTGCGTCTATTCGTGATGGTCGCGCTCTTTTCGACGAACGCCATCGCCGGGGTAGGGGGATTTCCGAAGCTCTCGGGTTTTACCATCACATCGGTAAAGGTGATCAAGACCGGACAGTGGACGCCGGATCCCCGCTATCCCAAGGGTGAGCGTCCCGGGGAGGGACGGGCTGCATGCGCGGCAATCAAAGTATCGCCACGAACGATGAAATATTGGTTTTCGCAAGCCGTTCAGCTGGACCACCCATCATGGATGGAGCGCACGACATGGACGCAATGCTACAGCGAGGGCGTTCTGACCTCCCGTAACAGAAAATATTACTGGTTTTTGGATCCGGCGGGACGTGGCAACATATCGACGCAGCCGGGCCAGCGGGGAAAGGTCGTGTATCTCGCTGGTCCGTCGATTGTGGAGCCAGGCACTTTCGGGCTCGATGGTCTCGACCCCGGGGAATGATCGGCGTCCGGCATATCTGAGGGTTAATGCAGCGATCCTACATGCCTTTGCCCGTCGACCTAGAAGCTGAGGCCGACGCGTCCGACGATCTTGTCGCCCGCATGCCCGGCATCCGCGAAGGGGCCGACCGCGTCGGCGCGTGCGACGTTGGTGCCGATATAATCGACGCCGACCGTCAGGTGGTTGACGCGATGTTCCAGCCCCAGCCGCCAGTTGGTATAGTCGCCGCCCGGTCGCAGCCGTGCCGCACGATCCGCATCATCGACGCTGCCCGACGAATGGCCGATCTCCCCCAAGATGGTGAAGGGCGTGCCGGGGATGCCGGCATTGGCGCTGGCATAGGTATAGATATTGCTGCCGCCGATCGCATGCTGCGACGGTGCGGCGATCGCGCCCACGCTCGCGTAGAGCGGGCCGATGGCATAGCTGGCCGATCCGCCAAGCTCGACATAATCCATCTTGCCGCGCGCGCCGGAAAACAGATGCCCGGTCGCGGTCGCCTGCAGGCGGAAACCGCCCAGGCCCCAGCCGGTACCGAGGGAAAGATCCGCGACCCCATCGGCGCCGCCATGCCGGTCGCTGCCGCGCAGGGTGACGATCCGGGCCGATGCGTCGATGCCGACCAGCGACACGTCGCCAGCGCCCGCGACGGCCGCGCGACCCTCGCTCCAGCTCAGCCCGCGGCGGACCTCTTGCGACATCGCCTCCACCGATACGGCGGGGTTGGTTTGGGCCGATACGGGCGCGATCAGGCCGCAGGATGCGGCGCCGATCGCACCCACCCATGTCAGGGTCCGGATCATCCGGCGCGCTGCGCCCCGTGCAGCCGGTCAAGCTCGGCGCGCAGCATCTGATGATCATCCTGCGCCATCTGCTGCAGATGGTCCTGCATGGCGGCCGTCTTGCGAGCGACCTCCTTTGTGATCGCTGCCTGGTGCGTGCTGCACCAGCCCGGGCGGCTGCCGGTCAGAACAGGTGCGCTGTCCATGGTACGGCTCAGGCTCGCGCCACCGGCGGCGGTCGCCTGGCGGGCGACGACCATATGCGCCGCCCACTGGCAGCGCAGCGACGACATCTTTCCGGCAGGGGCGACCGTGCCGACCTGCTTGTGCGAAATCGCGACGTCGCCACGATAGCTGACCGCGACCGGGCCGCTATGGTGATCCACTTGGGTATGATGATCCACGCGCATGCCAAGCGCAGCGGTGGCGGCACTGAGGGCCAGCCCCGCTACCAACATATAGGCCATTTCACTCTCCTTGCGGTTTCCCGGTTCATGCCGACCGGTGGGCTGATCCTTGCAAAGGATCTCTTTCCTTAACGGCAGGGGCGCGCTTTTGGTTGCCCAATGGCTCCGGATGCAAGTGGCTGGCGCCGATGCGCCCGATTGGTCAGTCGCGCTGCCGCGCCAACCAGACGGTGCGATCGGAGGCCGGATCGTTCACGACATGATCGACCAGGTCGAACCCCGCCGCGTTCAGGCGCTCGCGATATTCGGCAGGGCCAAGGCTGCCGTGATAGAGCGGATCGCCCGCAAGGTCGCCAATCGCCGAGCCCTCCGCTCCGCCGCTGGTGAACATCAGCGGCGCGCCCGGTGCAGCATGCGCCCGGAAGCGGGCGAACATGCCACGCTGGTCTTCAGGCGACAGGTGGAAGAAACTGTCCCACGCCAGCAGCCCGGCAAAGCGCTGACCGAGCGCAAGCTGCCGCATGTCCATCCGCTGCGCCGCCACGCCCGGCAGATTGGCGCGGAACAGGGCCAGCATGGTCGCGCTGCCATCCACGCCGGTGACGTCGTAGCCGCGCTCGACCAGCATGCGCGCGATCGGCACCCCGCTGCCGCAGCCGATATCCAGGATGGTCGCGCCCGCCGGGATCAGGGCGCAGAAGCGATCGATCCAGTCATGCTCCACCGCCTGGGCGCTCCGCAGCCCGGCCCAGACGCGGCCGTGCCGTTCGTAGACGGGGAGGACGTCGTTATCGGCGGGCTCGGTCGTCACTCGGCCATCCTACACCGCAGCCGTCTCCGCGCCTATTGCTTCACGCTGGCGCTCCCACGTCTGCCCCCACGCCAGCGCGGCCTAGGGTTCATTCCGCGGTTTGGGCGACAAAGCTCGTGGCACGATGGATCCCAGCCTGCGCTGGGATGACGGGAGCGTGTGACGCCGGCGTCCCGTTTCGCCAGCAGGCGGGCCTGCTCCACCGTCACCCCAGCGAAGGCTGGGATCCATTGCGCGGCTTGGCGACGTTGCCGCTCATTCGGGCGATGATGGCAGCAGTGTCACCCCCGGGAACAACTCGTCCGCCGGAGAGCTGAAACCGGCATCGCCCTATCAGCAGGAGCCAAGATGTTCGTTCCCGTCCCGATCCTGGTGCTTGTCGGCCTCGCCTTTGTCGTGTTGATACTTCTGCTGGCGCGCGCCTCACGGCGGCCTGATCCGTTAATGGGCGCGCCGAGGGTGGGTTCGCGCAGCGACCCTCCAACGACGCGGCGGCAAATGCCGGTGATGCCGCAGGCCGCCACCGCGCCACCCGTCACGCTGCCGCCGGAGATCGAGCTGAAGGTCCGCGCGCTCGCCGCAAGCGGACGCAAGATCGAAGCGATCAAGCTGGCCCGCGATACGCTGCATCTGGGCCTGCGCGAGGCGAAGGATCTGGTCGAATCGTTTGAATGATCGGCTTGAAGGTGCGGGCGACTGTTCGCCGTGCGCTGCTCGGAGGAAGAAAGGGGGAATGATGCGAACTGCCGTACAGCTTGTCGGTGTCGTGCTCGTCGCGGTTGTCCTTCTGCTTGGGGGCCGATGGTATGCCTATGTCGCCTGGGCGGAGAGCCCGTATGACGAAATCGGCATCGACCTGAACGGCTATGCCCCGGCCGCCTTGCGGCGATGGGGCTGCCACAAGATGCAACAGCGCTTTCCAGGCCAGATACCGCCTTATGGCTGTGCCGGTCCCGACGGTCGCAGCTGGACGTAGCAATCGGCGGACCGATCGCTGGCACATCACACGTGCGTGGAAGGGATGAGGATGCCGTTTGACAGTCTGACGCCGGCCGAATGGCAGGATTTCGTGGCCGGACGCGCGGCGCAGCTGGCCGATCGCCCGCCGGCCGAGGCGTTGATGCGGTTCGAGCTGCTTCCGCGCGGGCCCTATGCCGATCAGACCGGCGCAACCGTCTATCGCGGCGATCTGACGATCGACGGCAATTTCACGCCGCCTTCGCAGGTGATCGTCATCGATGGCGACGTTAACGTCAGCGGCACCCTCTCGACGGTCGATCGGGACAATGGCGGGGATGGGCAGATCACGCTCGTGATCTTCGGCGACGTACGGTGCGGCAGCATCGATCACGATTGGGGCAGCATTCTGTTCGTGACCGGCGACATGATCGTGGCCGACTGGGTGTTTACGGCGCGAGAGGACTCGGCGTTCGTCGTCGGTGGCGATCTCCGCACACCGATCTTCATTGGTGGCGACATCTGGGCCGCGGTCGGCGGGGCCGTCGAGATGGAATATGGGTATGGCTATGCCGTCGGACTGAAGTGGTGCGCCGACGCCTATGGGGCGCCGCAAATCCTGCCTGCGCATGGCTGGCGCGAACTCGCCCTCAAGCTGGGCATTGGCCGGTCAGCCGCGTCGGACACCGCGCAGTTCCTCGATGTGATTGAGGCACGTTTGCGGGAAACCGGGACGCTGAATGGCTGATCCGCAGGGCCAATGCCCCCAGCGGCAGCCGTCCACATCATGGCGGACCACCGCGCCCCAACTAAGACCATCACCGGGCGGCGGGTGGGGTTTATTTTGCGGCTTGGCGACGCTCCCCCTAGCCTAGGCGACACCGCCTGCGGGGGATGGATCCCAGCCTTCGCTGGGATGACGGGCGCGTGTGGCGCCCGCGCCCCGTTTCGCCAACCGGAGGCCCGTCTCCATCGTCACTCCAGCGCAGGCTGGAGTTCATTTCGTGGCTTGGCGACGCTCCTCCTAATCTGGGCGACAGCGCCTGCGGGGCGATGGATCCCAGCCTTCGTTGGGATGACGGGTGCGTGCGGCGCCCGCGCCCCATTTCGCCAACCGGTGGCCCCGTCTCCGTCGTCACTCCAGCGCAGGCTGGAGTCCATTTCGCGGCTTGGCGACGTTCCCCCTAATCTGAGCGATACCGCGTGCGGCCCGATGGACCCCCAGCCTGCGGCTGGGTGACAGGAATGCTGGCTGTGGCAACCAGGAACCGCCAGCTCGGCTCAGGGCGCGATCAAGCGGACGGCCATGCAAGGGGCCTATTGTCATTCCGCCTGGCCCGGCGACCCGATCCGCGTTGAAATCCCAGCTTACTTGGCGGTGACGATCAACTCGATCCGGCGATTCTGTGCCCGGCCGGCGGGCGTCGCATTGTCGGCGATCGGCTGGGTCATGCCGCGGCCGTCGATGGTGATGCGGCGTTCCTGGATACCGCTGCGGATCAGCAGGTCCGCCATCCGCTGTACCCGTGCGCGCGACAGCGCCAGGTTTTGCTCGGGCGTGCCATCATTGTCGGTATGGCCGACCAGCGTGACGCGGCTGTTGGGGTAGGCGCGCAGGATCTGCGCCACCGCATACATGGTGCGCAACGTGCCGGGATTGGGGTTGGTTTGCCACGGCGCGAATTCGGTGCCGGTGAAGCGGAAGGTATTGGGCGCCGGCCGATCCGATTTCAGGAAGGCCGCCAGTTTCTCCTCGGTCGACCCGCGCTCGACCGAGATCGCGCTGTCGGGCAGCAGGATCAGGTGCGCCGTGGGCGATGGCTTGGGCAGCTGTTCCTTCTTGCGGGGATGGAACAACGAAATCTTGCGGGGCGCCGGCTTGGCCGTTTGTTCGGAGGATGCCGCCGCCTTTTCGCTGCACCCGCTGGTGGATGCGACCAGTGCCATCAGCATCGCCGCCTGCAGTCCGTAACGCAGTCTCATGTCGTGCCCTGCCGATCCCCAGTTTAACCATCATATGGCGCGGTTTGGCGCCCGTGCAATGGCCGAGCGCGCAATATTGCGTCTCATTCGCAACCCCATAACCGTGGGTTGTTGCGGATGCGTTGCTGCGCGGCACCGGAAAATGGCCAATGTCAAAGGGATGCGGAGGGAAGGGCTTGTAGCTCTAGCGGCAAGCCCGGCTGCGTTTTACATCACCTCACGGCCCGCCTCCGCGGGAACGCTTCTGATGGGGTATCGATGACCGAACTTTCCCGCCGCGACGCCATGCTTTCGGCTGCTGCCGTCGGCGCTCTTGCCATGGCGAGCGGCGCGCGCGCTGCCGCCCCTACCACGACCGGCGCGGTGTGGGACCTCACCGATCTTTATCCCAACGACGCCGCCTGGGCGGCTGAGCGGCAGGCCATCGCCGCGCGCCTGCCGGAGATCGCGGCCTATAAAGGCCGGCTGGGGGAGGGCGCCAGCACGCTGCGCGCGCTGTTGCAATTGCAATCGGATATCGGCCTGCGCCTGGCGCGGCTCTACACCTATGCCGGGCTGAAGGGGGACGAGGATCTGCGCGTCGCGCCCAATCAGGAACGGCGCCAGCAGGCGGTGGATCTCGCCACCGCATATGGCGAGGCCGGCTCCTGGCTTAACCCTGAATTGCTCGCGCTCGGCTCTGCCAAGGTCCAGGCCTATCTCGCCGCCGATAAAGGGCTCGATAAATTCCGTTTCCAGCTGGACGACGTGCTGCGTCAGGCGCCGCATACCTTGTCGCCGGAAGGGGAATCGCTGCTCGCGGCCGCGCAGGCGCCGCTGGCGGGCCCAGGCGATATCCGCAATCAGCTCGCCTCCTCCGACATCCCCCGGCCGACCGTCACCTTGTCTGACGGCACCAAGGCGAGGCTCGACGATCAGGGCTATACGCTGCATCGCGGCGCCCCCAACCGCGCCGATCGCAAGCTGGTCTTTGATCAATTCTGGGGCAGCTACAAGGCGTTCGAAAGCTCGCTGGGCGCGGCCCTCGCCAGTCAGGTGAAGGGGGAGATGTTCCAGGCCAAGGCGCGTAAATTCCCGACCGCGCTCGATGCCGCTTTGTCGCAGCCCAATATCCCCGAGGGCGTCTATCGCACGCTGGTGGCGCAGGCCAATGCCGGCCTGCCCGTGCTGCACCGTTACTTCGAGCTGCGCCGCCGCATGCTCAATCTTCCCGAAATCGCTTATTACGACATTTACCCGCCGCTCGTGTCGCTCGATCGCAGCTTCTCGCTGGAGGAGATGCGCTCGCTCACGCTGGCTGCGATCAAGCCGCTCGGCCCGGATTATGGCGCGCAATTCGCCAAGGCATCCGCCAACAAGTGGATGGATCCGCGCCCGCGCCCGGGCAAGGTATCCGGCGCTTATATGAGCGGCTCGGCCTATGACGTGCACCCCTATCTGCTGCTGAACCTCAGCGACAAATATGACGGGCTCACCACCTATGCCCACGAATGGGGCCACGCGATGCACTCGCTGCTCGCCAACAAGGCGCAGCCGTTCGAGACGGCCGGCTACCCCACGTTCACGGCGGAGATCGCCTCCACCTGTCAGGAATTGCTGCTGGCCAATTACATGCTGGGCCAGGCCAAGACCAAGCAGGAGAAGCTGTTCTACCTGGGCCAGCTGATGGAGAATTATCGCGGCACCTTCTACCGCCAGACGATGTTCGCCGAATTCCAGCTGGCGATCCACGATCTGGCCGAGAAGGGCGAGGGCCTGTCAGGCGAGAAGATGACCGCGATCAATCTCGATCTGCTCAAGAAATATCATGGGCCGAAATTCGTGATGGATCCGGCCTATGGCGTCGAATGGATGCTGATCCAGCATTATTTCTTCGGCTTCTACGTCTTCCAATATGCGACCTCGATCACGGCCGCGAATTACTTCGCCGACAAGGTGCTTCACGGCACCGCCAAGGATCGCGACAATTACCTGTCCGTGCTGCGCGCGGGCGGATCGGATTACGGCTATGACATCCTCAAGAAAGCCGGCTTGGATATGGCGGCCGCCACCCCCTACCAGACGATCATCCGCAGCTTCTCCGACGTGCTGGATCAAGCGGAGAAGCTGCTCGCCTGAGCCTGTCCTCCGTTCGTGCTGAGCGACGTCGAAGCACGCCCTTCGACACGCTCAGGGCGAACGGTGGAGATTATTATTCCGTCACCCCAGCGAACGCTGGGGTCCATATAGCGGCCTGGTAATGTCGCCGCTAACTTCAGCGGCAGCGCCCGTGACCCGATGGATCCCAGCCTGCGCTGGGATGACGCAGGAGAGGGCATGGCCCGCGCCACGCCCCCGCGCGCCTCATGCGGTCTGCTTGGCGTCCACGCCCAGCTTGGCCAGCAATTCGCGGTTGAACGCCGGGATATCGTCCGGCTTGCGGCTGGTGATGAGGTTGTCGTCCACCACCACTTCCTGATCGACCACGATCGCGCCGGCATGTTTCAGGTCGGTGCGGATCGAGGGCCAGCCGGTGACGGTGCGGCCTTCCAGCACCTCCGCTTCGGCCAGCAGCCACGGGCCGTGGCAGATGGCGGCGACGGGCTTCTTCGCGAACAGGAAGTCGCGCACGAGCTTGATCGCCTGCTCGTTCATGCGCAGCGTGTCCGGATTGGCGACACCGCCGGGGATGACGAGGGCATCATAGCCGTCGACCGCAACGTCGCTGATCAGCGCGTCGGGCGTGATCGTGTCGCCTTTCTTGTCATGTTCCATCCCTTGGATCGGATCGCGGGCAGGGGAGGCGAGCGTCACCTCCACACCGGCGTCGATCAGGGCCTGGCGGGGGTCGAACAGCTCCGATTGCTCGAAGCCGTCGGTGGCGATGATAAGGGCTTTGGTCATAATGAAGCTCCGGGGAAAAGCACTGCCGGTTCAACGTGGCGGCCAAGCCGCCCGTTCCTGCCGGCAAGCCCAAGTGCGTGCCCGCTGCGACAAGGCGAACCGTTCCGGAACCGGCGCAAATCCCGGTCTGTCACACCATGAGCGGTAGAGTTAAGGTTGCGGTAGTGGGGCAGTGCTGCCCATCTTTCCGTCATCCCAGCGCAGGCTGGGATCCATCGTGTCGCGGGCGCTGTCGATCAAATTAGCGTCGACATCGCCAAGCCGCGAAATGGACCCCCAGCCTGCGCTGGGGTGACGGCGGGGGCGGGGTGAGCGGCGCCGATTGAATGAAGGGCGTATCCCGATGCGCCGACGCTCACCGCCCCCGCTTCACGCTACGCCATGCGCCTTGAAGTGGGCCAGCATCCGCGCCCAGCCGTCCTTGGCATCCGCCGCATTATAGCTGTCGCGATAGTCGGCGTGGAAGCCGTGGCCGGCGTCGGGATAGACGTGGATGGCGGACCCGGTCTTGCCCGCTGCCTTCAGCGCGGCGGCCATCGCCTGCACCTGATCCTGGGGAATGCCCTGATCCTTGGCGCCATAGAGGCCGAGCACCGGAGCCCGCACCTCGCCCGCCCGCGCGATCAGCTTCTCGACCCGGCCATACCACGCGACGCCGGCGCGAATGTCGGGATTGACCATCGCCGAACGCCACACCACCGATCCGCCCCAGCAGAAGCCGGTAATGCCGATCGCCCCCGCCTTGGCGAAGCTCTGCTGCTTGATCCAGGCGGTGGTGGCGCGCACATCGCCGTCGACCTGCTCGTCGCTCGCCTGCGCCACGATCGGCATGATCTGCTTGAAGTCGCTGATCGCGGCGAGGTTGACGCCCGATCGGTAGAAGAAGTCGGGCGCGACCGCGACGTAGCCGAGCTTCGCCAGCCGTCGGCAAATGTCCTTGATATAATCGTGGATGCCGAAAATCTCGTTCACGACGATGATCGTCGCATGGCGCGCGCTGCCCTTGGGCCGCGCGACATAGGCCGGTAGCGGGTTGGGTGCGCCGTTGGGGATCAGCGCCTCTTCGATCGTCAGTCCCGTGTCGGGCGTGCGGATCGGCTTGGCGTCGGCGGCCAGTGCGGCGACGGCATAGCCGGCGAAGAACATCGTCACCGCCGCTCGGCGGCCGATATGCAGGTCTTCGGGCTCGGTTCCTTCGGGGCGGGTCAGGTTGTCCATGGCGTCCTCCACTGTTTCGCCAAGGCTACGCCGCCGGGCGGGGCGCGTGCAATCGGTGCTTTGGGGCGGCCCAAGAAAAGCGTCTGTGCATCCGGCACCGCTGCCGCTTAGGGGACGGCGCATGACATCGAACAGGGTTCGCAGCGCCTTGCCGCTGCTGGCGCCGCTCCTGGCCGGCGCCTCTTCGCGGGATCGCCTGGTCGCCAGCCTTGGCGCGCTGCTGGCGATCACATTGGTCGCCGCCTTATGCCACCGGCTGCTGCCGATCCCGTCCAGCCTGCCCTATCTCGCCGCGCCGCTCGGTGCATCGGCCGTGCTGGTCTTCGCGGTGCCGGCCAGCCCCTTGTCGCAACCATGGCCGGTGATCGGCGGCAATGTCATTTCCGCCTTGATCGGCACGTTGGCCGCCCACCTGATTCCCCGGCCGGAAATTGCCGGCGGCGCGGCCGTCGGCGGTGCGATCCTGGTCATGTCGCTGCTGCGCTGCCTGCATGCGCCGGGCGGCGGTACCGCGTTGGTTACCGGGATGGCGTCGCCCGCTATCGCGGAATCCGGCTATGGCTTTGCCGTGCTGCCGATCGCGATCGACGCCATCCTGCTGGTCGCGGTGGCCTATCTGTTCCACCTGGTCTCCGGCCATTCCTATCCGCACCGGCCGCCGGTGAAGCTTGCCCCGGCGATGCCGGAAGGCTTCCACCGGGACGATATCGATCGGGCGCTCGCCGAAATGGGCGATGCGTTCGACATCAGCCGCGACGATCTCGACCTGCTGCTGGCGCGGGCCGAGCATCATGCGGAGGTTCGCCTGAAGGCTTAGCCTTCGTTGGGGCGGTGCGGGATATCCAGCCCCTTCGGGCTCTTGGTGAAGATCTCCGCGCCATCCTCCGTGATGCCGATCGAATGTTCGAACTGGGCCGACAGCGATCGGTCGCGCGTCACCGCCGTCCAGCCATCGTCCAGCACCTTCACGTCGGCGCGGCCGATATTGATCATCGGCTCGATCGTAAAGAACATGCCCGGCTTCAGCTCCGGCCCCGTCCCCGGCCGGCCGAGATGGACCACTTCCGGCGCGTCATGGAACAGGCGGCCGACGCCATGGCCGCAGAAATCGCGCACCACGCCATAGCGATATTGCTCGGCATGCGTCTGGATGGCGTGGCCGATATCGCCCAGGCGCGCGCCCGGCTTGGCCGCCGCGATGCCCAGCATCAGGCATTCATAGGTCACGTCGACCAGCTTGCGCGCCTTCAGCGGCACGTTGCCGGCCAGATAGGTGCGATTGCTGTCGCCGTGCCAGCCGTCCAGCAGCGGCGTCACGTCGACATTCACGATATCGCCGTCGCGGATCAGCTTCGGGCCCGGAATGCCATGGCAGACGACATGGTTCAGGCTGATGCAGGAGCTGTGGGTGTAGCCCCGATAATTGAGCGTCGCCGGCACCGCGCCCGCCGCGATCGTCATGTCATAGACGATCCGGTCAATCTCTTCCGTCGTCACGCCCGGGCGGATGTGCGCGGCCAGTTCGTCCAGGATTTCCGCTGCCAGCCGTCCGGCGCGGCGCATTCCTTCGAAGCCGTCCGGCCCGTAAAGCTTGATCGCGCCGGTGCGCGTCGAAACGGCCTCGCCTGCCGCAATCGTCTGATATTGGGTCATCCGTCCCATATAGAGGCACCGCGCGGGCTTTGCGAGAGCCGGGGGAGCCGCTATCGGGGGCCATGGCTGAGCGTATCTGGACTGCCGCCCTTGTTATCATCGGCGATGAGATTCTGTCGGGCCGCACGCAGGACAAGAATATCGCCCAGCTGGCGCTGTGGCTGAACCTGCAGGGAATAAGGCTGAGCGAGGTGCGGGTCGTGCCGGATCGGATGGACGCGATCGGCGCCGCCGTCACCGCACTGTCCGCCGCCAACGATTATCTCTTCACCACCGGCGGGATCGGGCCGACGCACGACGATATCACGGTCGATGCGATCGCCGCCGCCCTGGGCGTTCCGGTGATCATCCATCCTCAGGCGCGTGCCATCCTCGACGAATATTATGCCCCCCGCGGCGGGCTGACCGAGGCCAGGCTGCGCATGGCGCGCACGCCCGAAGGCGCATCGCTGATCGTCAACGGCCAATCTGGCGCGCCCGGTATCCGCATCGGCAATATCTTCATCCTCGCCGGGGTGCCCCACATCGCCGGCGCGATGCTGGACAGCCTGTCCGGCAAGCTGGAAGGTGGGCGCCCGGTCGTCTCCGCCACGATCGGCTGCTGGGTCCAGGAAAGCGAGGTCGCCGATCTGCTCGGCCAGACCGAAAAAAACCACGACGGCTGCCAGATCGGCTCCTATCCCTTCTTCCGCGATGGCCGCACCGGCGCCAATTTCGTGATCCGCTCCACCGACGAAGCGTTGCTGCAGGCCTGCACCGCGGATCTCACCGCCGCGCTGGCTGCGAAAGGCTATGCCCCCGTCGCCGGCGGCATCTGAGGCGCGCGTCGCATCGCGGCCAGCGTGATCAGGGCGACCAAGGCTGCCGCCGTCGCCACGGCAAAGACGATGCCGGGAAAGCGGAAGGGCGCGCCCGGCCGCGTGAACCAGGCCAAAGCAGGATTGTAGAGCGCCGGCGCCAGGATCGCGCCCAGCGCCGCGATACTGCCGCCAAAGCCCTGCAATTCGCCCTGCGCATTGGCCGGTACGCGCCGCGACATCAGCCCGTTCATCGACGGCATCACCAGGCTCTGCATCGCGGTCAGGCACAGGAATAGGAACACCAGCCAGCCCGTGTGGAGGAAGGTATAGGCGACGAAGCCGATCATCGCGCAGAGGATGCCGAGCTCCGCCGCGCGGCGTTCGCCGAAGCGTTTGACGACCCGCCCGACGACGAACACCTGCGACAGCGCCATCAGCAGTCCGACCAATGCCAGCGATGCGCCGATGATGCCGGGCGTCCATTGGAAGGCAGCGATGGCGAAATAGGACCAGGTCGCGGGATAGACCATGCTCGCCAGATTCCACCAGAAACTGGCGAAGGCGACGGGCAGCACGCCCGGATGCCGCCGCAACGCCATCAGCGCGCCCAGCGGGTTGGCGCGCCGCCAATCGAAGGGCCGCCGGTTCTCCAACTTGTGCGTCTCGGGAAAGGCGACCACCCCGAACAGGAAATTGATCGTCGCCAGCAGTGCCGCGGCATAGAAGGGCGCGCGCGGGCCGACTTCCCCCAAGAGACCGCCAATGGCGGGTCCGATCACGAAGCCGACGCCGAAGGCGGCGCCGATCATGCCGAAGTGGCGCGCCCGATCTTCCGGCGCCGACACATCGGCCATCGCCGCACCGGCGGGGCCGTAAGAGGCGCCGAACAGGCCCGCCAGCGCCCGTCCCAGGAACAGCCAGCCCAGCGAAGGGGCAAAGCCCATCAGCGCATAATCGGCGGCAAAGCCCGCCAGCGCGCCCAGGATGATCGGCCGCCGGCCGAAGCGATCGCCCAGATTGCCCATCAGCGGGCCGGTCAGGAACTGGACGGCAGCATAGATCACGCCCAGCCAGCCGCCGATGCGCGTCGCCTCGGCCAGGCCGACATGACCCAGTTCCATCACGATCCCGGGCAATACCGGCATGACGATGCCGAAGCCGATCGCATCGATCAGCACCGTGATCACCACGAAATAGACTGCGCGCTCGCCCGATCCCGGCATCCTATGCTCCGGATGTGCAGGCGCCATGACGCCTGTCCGGCGACCGATGCGCGCCAGTGCCTGAACCGCTTATTTCTTGGCGGGGCGTCCGCGCTTGGACGCGGGGGCGGCAGCGCCGCGCTGGCGGCCCAGGCCGATCGCCTTGGCCAGCGTCCGCCGCTTATCGGCATAATTGGGGGCGACCATCGGGTAATCCGCCGGCAGCTTCCACTTCGCGCGATATTCCTGCGGCGTCATATTATAGTTGGTGCGCAGATAACGCTTCAGCATCGTCAGCTTCTTGCCGTCTTCCAGACAGACAAGATGGTCGGGCTTGATCGAAGCGCGGACCGAAACCGCCGGTTTACGATCCTCTGCCGCCGGTTCGGCGGTTTCGCCCAGACCGGATAGTGCGCTGTGCACTTTTCCGATCAAGTCGGGCAGCTCACCCACAGTAACGCGATTATGCGCTACATGTGCGGCGACAATGTCCGCGGTGAGAGTGAGGAGATCGGTTGCAGTTTCTTCCGCCATTTTCGCTGACCTGTTTGGAGCCTAATTTATAGGCGGCGCGATTAGCAGATCGTTACGGCGCGCGCGAGTGTTTTCGCTGGCGTAGCCGTGAGCGTCCCTGTGACTGTGACTATTTTACAAACACGGACGGTAGGATGACGATTGAGAGGCCGGTGCGATCGCACCGGCCTCATCGAAAGGATTACTTTACGTGGTTGGAGACGTGCTTGTTCATCTCGAACATGCTCACGCTCTTCTTGCCGAACACCTTCTCCAGCGTGGCGTCGGCGTTGATCTGCCGCTTGTCCTTGCTGTCCTGAAGATTGTTCTTCTTGATATACTCCCACAGCTTGCTGACGATCTCGCTGCGCGGCATCGGACCCTTGCCGACGACGGCGGCCAGATCCGCGGATGGGGTTACGGGCTTGTGAATGCCACCAGTCTTTGTTGCCATGTAAAAGTCCTCCTTTTGCGGCCCCTCTCTCAAGGCTGACGCTGCTATTCCGCGAGGAGAGGCCTTTGGCAAGCCTCTCTTATTCGCGATGGAGCGCCTCTGGCTTGTGTGCCGCGCGCGTGCCCTTGTCGGTTTCGACGATAAATTCAGGATTATCCTTTGATGCCGCGACCTTATGACCGTTGATGGTGGTCGGGCTGGTCTGTTTCTTGACGACCTTCCCATGGGCGGTCCCACCATGCGATTTCCAGCTTACCGCATCGCCTTTGCGTAAATCAGCCATGATCTGCCTCCTGTTCGCGCCCCTCAGGGACCAAAACGCGGCGCGCCGCATTTGTTGCCGGGACAAAGCAAGGCGTTGGGAGCGACATGGACCGGAGCCGCGATTATCTGATCTTCACGCCGGGCGATGTCGATCTGGCGCAATCGCCTTTGCGCGCCTCGCTGGACGTGCCGACCTATGTGCTCGGTGCGTTCAACCCCGGATTCACCCGGCTCGCCAGCGGCAACCTGTTGATGATGGTCCGCGTCGCGGAAGCGCTGCAGGAGCCGGTCGAGGGCGAACATGTCCGCGCGATCCGCTGGACGCAGCATGGCTATGTGCTGGACGATCATCTGCTGACCGGCGTCAACATGGCCGATCCGCGCCAGTTCGACGTCGCCGGCGGCATATATCGCACGCTCGCGCTCACCTCCTTGTCCTGGCTGCTGCCGGTGGAATTGACGCCCGACGGACGCACGATTGTCGCGGTTCATTACGACAAGGCGATCCAGCCGGTCGCCGAATATCAGCATTATGGCGTGGAAGATGCGCGCATCAGCCGGATCGGCGACACCTGGTATATGACGACCTGTTCGGTCTCGGCCGAACGCCATTCCACAACCATGCACATTTCCGATAATGGGCTGGACTATCGCCTCGCCGGGATCGTGCTGGATCATCAGAACAAGGACATGATCCTGTTCGAAGGAAAGGTCGCCGACAAGTATATGGCGCTGACCCGGCCGTTGGGAGAGGTCTATTTCGCTTATCCGGACGACAGCCCCTATCGCGGCGGCCCGTCGATCAACCTCGCCCAATCGCCGGATGCGCTCCACTGGAAGCCGCGCGATGAGCCCTTCCTCCGCGCGCGCAAGGCCTCCTCTTCGTCGATGAAACTGGGCGGCGGCAGCCAGCCGATCCTCACCGACAAGGGCTGGCTGATCCTGTATCATGGCGTCGAAACGCGCGCGAAGGTTGGCATCTACCGCACCTTCTGGGCGCTGCTCGACCGGCACGAACCGTGGAAGATCCTGCGGCTGGAGGATGCAGATCCGCTGCTGGAGGCCGATGCCTCGCTCACCGCTCCAATCGCGCACCAGCTTTATCTGCCGACGGAGGTCGTCTTCACCACCGGCATCGTCGATGCAGGCGAGGATTATATCGTCGCCAGCGGCGAGGCCGATCTTGCCTGTCGCATCACCCATGTCCCCAAGGCGCGCTTCGCATGAGCGACCATGCCTGGTGGCAGAGCGGGGTGATCTACCAAATCTATCCACGCTCCTTTCAGGATACAAACGGCGACGGCATCGGCGATCTGCCGGGGATCGAGCGGCGACTGGACTATCTGGTCGATCTCGGCATCGATGCGATCTGGATTTCGCCCATCTATCCCTCGCCAATGGTCGATTTCGGCTATGACGTCGCCGATTATACCGGCGTCCACCCGATGTTCGGCACGCTTGCCGATTTCGATCGGCTGTTGGCGGCGGCCCATGCGCGCGGGCTGAAGCTTCTGCTGGATTTCGTGCCCAACCATTCGTCGGATCAGCATCCCTGGTTCGTGGAAAGCCGCTCGTCCCGCACGAACCCCAAGCGCGATTGGTATATCTGGCGCGATCCCGCGCCCGGTGGCGGCCCGCCCAATAATTGGATCAGCGATTTCGGCGGACCGGCCTGGGAATATGATGCCGCGACCGGTCAATATTATTACCACGCCATGCTGCGCGAGCAGCCCGATCTCAACTGGCGCAATCCCGATCTCAAGGCCGCGATGCTGGATGCGATGCGCTTCTGGTTTGATCGCGGCGTCGATGGCTTCCGTGTCGATATCCTCTGGCACATGATCAAGGCGGCCGCCTTTCCGGACAACCCGGCCAACTCCGCCTGGGTCCCCGGCATGGCGGACAAGGAACGGGTGCTACAGCAGCATTCGACCGATCAGCCGGAAGTGTTCGCGCTGGCCGCCGAGATGCGCGCGCTCGCGGATTCCTATGAGAAGGATGGCCGGAAGCGCGTGCTGGTGGGAGAGATCTACCTGCCGCTCGAACGGCTGATGGCCTATTACGGCCAGGCGGGGGAGGGCGTGCATCTCCCCTTCAACTTTCAGCTGGTGGAAGCCGCCTGGGATGCGCGTGCGATCCACCGGATGGTGCAGGAGTATGAACGCGCTCTGCCGCCCGGCGGCTGGCCCAATTGGGTACTGGGCAATCATGATCGGCCACGCATCGCGACGCGCGTCGGCGCGGCCCAGGCGCGGGTGGCGGCGATGCTGCTGCTGACGATGCGCGGCACGCCCACGCTTTATTATGGCGATGAACTGGGCTTGGCCGACGTCGCGATCCCGCCCGATCTGGTGCAGGATCCGCGCGAATTGCTGGAGCCCGGCCTCGGCTTCGGGCGCGATCCGGTGCGCACGCCGATGCCGTGGGACGACAGCGCCAATGCCGGCTTCACCACCGGCACGCCGTGGCTGCCGCTCAACCTCGATTGGCGCGACCGCAATGTCGCGGCCGAAGCGGCGGATCCGGCGTCGATGCTTGCCTTGCATCGTGCCTTGCTCGCGCTGCGTCGCGCTCATCCCGCCTTGGCGGTCGGCGACGTTCACCTGATCGCAGCGGACGGCGACGTCCTTGCCTACGAACGAACCTATGAAGGGGAAAAGATCGTGATAGCGTTGAATCTGGGGGCGCGGGATCATGCGGTTGCGCTCCCGGCCGGCCGCCTGCTCCTCTCCACGCTGCCGCAGGGCGGCTACACGCCGGGCCGGCTCGCCCCCGATCAGGGCGTTGTCCTGTTGGCGGAGGCGGTCTGATGCGTATCGCCATGCTCTCGCCGATCTCCTGGCGCACGCCGCCGCGCCATTATGGCCCGTGGGAATTGATCACCAGCCTGCTGACCGAGGCGCTGGTCGCCAAGGGCGTCGACGTCACCTTGTTCGCCACCGCCGACAGCGAAACCGCCGGCACGCTCGCCGCCGTCGTGCCGGCCGGCTATTCGGAAGATCGCACGCTGGATGCGAAAGTGATGGAGATGCTGCACGTCTCCCACGTCTTCGAACGCGCCGGCGAATTCGATCTGATCCACAATCAGGCGGATTTCGTGCCGCTCGCTTTCTCGCGCCTGGTCGATGTGCCGCAGGTCACCACCATTCACGGCTTCTCGTCCGAACGGATCGTGCCGGTGTTCAAACGCTATGAGGATCGCGTTCATTATGTCGCGATCTCGGATGCGGATCGCCATGCCGATCTCAAATATGCGGCGACGATCCACCATGGCATCCGCCTCGACGAATTTCCGTTCGACGCGGCAGGCTCCGACGATCTTCTCTTCTTCGGCCGCATCCATCCCGACAAGGGCGCGGCCGATGCGATCCGGGTGGCGCAGGCGACCGGCGATCGGCTGCTGATGGCGGGCATCGTCCAGGACGAAGGCTATTATGCGCGCGAGGTCGAACCGCATATCGACGGCGGCCAGATCAGCTTCAACGGCCCCTTGGGCGGCGCCGCCCGCACGCGCGCGCTCGGCCATGCCAAGGCGTTGCTCCACCTCATCCATTTCGATGAGCCTTTCGGCCTGTCAGTGGTGGAGGCGATGGCCTGCGGCACCCCCGTCATCGCCTATAATCGCGGTTCGATGCCGGAACTGATCGACCATGGCGTCACCGGCTTCCTCGTCGAAACCTTCGACGAAGCGCTCGAGGCGGTGCAACAGGTCGGCGAGATCGACCGTGCCGCCTGCCGCCGCGCGGTAGAGGACCGCTTTTCGGTCGAGACGATGGCGGACAAATATCTGGAATTGTACAAACAGATCCTCGACGGAACCTTGCCCGGCTGAGGATCGCTTGTTCGATCATGGCCCGCTTGTTCCACGTCTCCGATCTCCATTTCGGGCGCGAAGACCGCGCTGCGCTCGATTGGTTTGCGGGGCTGGTTGCGGCGGAGCGGCCGGATGCGCTGATCTGCACGGGCGATCTCACCATGCGCGCGCGCAAGGCGGAATTCGCCGCGGCGGCGCAATGGCTGGCGAGCCTCAACGTGCCGATGACGATCGAGGTCGGCAATCACGATCTGCCTTACTTCAACCCGCTTGCGCGGCTGCTCGCCCCCTATCGCCGCTATGCGCGGGTGGAGCGTGCGATCGAGCGCACCCTCGATCTTCCGGGCGTGTTGATCGTGCCGCTCAAGACGACCGCGCGCTTCCAGATCCGCAACCTCTCCTGGGGGCGCGTGTCGCGCTCGGGCTTGAAGGCGGCGCTGCAGATGCTGGTGGAAAAGCCTGCCGATGCGGTGGCGATCGTCGCCTGCCACCATCCGTTGATCCGCACCGGCTTCACCGGCCATGGCGATACGCGCCACGGCGCGGAGGCGCTGGCGCTCTTGGCCGAAGCCGGCGCGGATGCGGTCGTCAGCGGCCACGTCCACGACGCCTTCGACGTAACCCATCAGGAAGCCGGCCGTCCCGTGCGCCTGATCGGCTCGGGCACGCTTTCCGAACGTCTGCGCACGACCCAGCCTTCGTTCAACGAATTGCGCATCGATGGCGGGCGGTTGGAGGTGATCAACCGCGTCATGGCGCGGTAGCCGTCCGCGCCGCGCATCAGCACATCCTGCGTCACCCTGAACTCATTTCAGGGTCCAGCCCTCCCCCGAGCGGCGTCGCTGCTGGCGCGATGGATGCCGAAACAAGTTCAGCATGACGATGCGGTGCCAAGCTGCTCAGTCCTCGCCACCACTGCCGTCAGCCCGGCCAAGCCTGTGGTCCATGGCGCGGGAAGCACACCCTGGTCGCAACGTTACAGGCTGTCCCGCACGTATGACGTATTGCCGGGGTCGGCCGCTTGTCGCCGCACTGCTTCCACGTCATCGTGGCGCTATGCACCGCTTCCTCCTTGCCGCCGCCCTGATCGCAACCCCGCTGGCGGCTGCGGCACCCGCCGATCCCATCGCCACCCGCGTCGCCCGCATCCTCAAGGACACGCCGTTGATCGATGGCCATAATGATTGGCCGGAATCCCTGCGCGAGCGCGAAGGGGAAGGGCGCTGGACGATCGACCTGCGTTCGGGGCTCGGCACGAAGTCCGTGCCCTACAACACCGATATTGCGCGCCTTCGCCAGGGCATGGTCGGCGGGCAATTCTGGTCCGCCTGGGTCTCGGCCGATCTGCCGCCGCTGGAGCAGGTCAAGGAGACGCTGGAGGAGATCGACCTGATACACACCATCGTCGCCCGCTATCCGGACACGTTCGAGCTCGCCACCACCGCCGCCGACGTGCGCCGCATCCACAAGGCCGGCCGGATCGCCAGCATGATCGGGGTCGAAGGCGGCAACCAGATCGACAACAGCCTGTCGGTGCTGCGCGCTTACCATGCCTTCGGCGCCGGCTACCTGACGCTCACCCACAGCCGCACGATCGAATGGGCGGATTCCGCCACCGACAATCCGAAACATGGCGGCCTCACCCCGTTCGGCGAAGCGGTCGTGCATGAACTCAACCGGCTGGGCATGCTCGTCGATCTCAGCCACGTCAATGAAGACACGATGCGCGACGCGCTGCGCGTCAGCCGCGCGCCCGTGATCTTCTCCCATTCGGGCGCGCGTGCGGTTGACGATCATCCGCGCAACGTGTCCGACGATGTGCTGAAGCTGGTTGCGGCCAATGGCGGCGTCGTAATGGTCAATTATTCGCGCAGCTACGTCTCCGATGCCTATCGCCGCTGGTCGGCGGACGAGGCTGCGGAAAAGACGCGGATGAACGCCCCGCCTTATGGCGGCCTTTATATCGGCCAGCCGGATAAGGCGGCAGCGGCGCTGGCGGCATGGCGCCAGGCGCATCCGGCGCCCACGGTCACGCTGGCGGACGTCGCCGATCATATCGATCATATCGTGAAGGTGGCCGGCATCGATCATGTCGGGATCGGCTCGGATTTCGATGGTGTCGGCAACAGCCTGCCCGAAGGGCTGGGCAGTGTCGCGACCTATCCGGCGCTTCTGGCGGAGTTGCTGCGGCGCGGCTGGAGCGATGCCGATGCGGCCAAGCTCGCCGGCGGCAATGTGTTGCGGGTCATGGAAGCGGCGGAAAAGGTGGCGGCGTCGATGAAAAGCGAACTGCCCGGCACTGCGACCGAGCCGGCGCTGGACGGCGGGAAATAGCCCGCGTCAGCGCCGGTAGCGGTAATAAAGGGCGCCCGCGCAATAAGCGATCAGCGTCAGCTTGAACCATAGGCACAGCGCCACGATCGCACCGCCGCGCAGAACCCAGGCCGGCAGACCCGAACTATTAGCGAGTTCAGAGCAGGTGCCGAACAGCCAGCCGCGGCTCGGCACCTGAAGGTTGTTGTCTTCGCGGATCATGATCCTCTCCTGTCCTTGCACTGGATCGCGCGGGATCATGCCAGGACGGGAACGGGGCCAACGGCGGCGAAGATGCAGGTCGCGCTGACGGCGAAAGCGAATACGCCCATGCCGAACTGAACGAAGAGCGAGTTGGACTTGGTGGTCATCGAAAGTCTCCCTGAAGGACTGTGTCGCCGGACCATTCCGGCGATGCACAAGACTTTGCAGGGAGCGTGCCAATTGCCTTTCAGAGCATAATAAGCCTGGATTTTCGTGTTCGATCACTTTGCTACGCCAACTCGCGGCGGGTTTTACGATAGGTTGGCGCGCTTAGCCAACGATGCCGCGGCGATGCTCACCCTTCACCCAGCGCACCGTGCCGGAGCTGGCCCGCATCACCACGCTTTCGGTGGTCATCTTGTCCCCGCGCCGCTTCACCCCCTGCAGCAGCGATCCATCGGTCACGCCGGTCGCGGCGAAGATGGCGTCGCCGCGCACCAGATCCTGCAGCTGATAGATGCGGTCGAGATCGGTCACGCCCCACTTGCTGGCGCGCGCGCGTTCATCGTCGTTGCGGAACAACAGCCGGCCTTCGAACTGCCCGCCGACGCAGGCCAGCGCGGCGGCCGCCAGCACGCCCTCCGGCGCGCCGCCCGAGCCCATATAGATGTCGATCGTCGTGTCCGGATCGCTCACCGCGATCACGCCGGCGACGTCGCCATCGGGGATCAGCATCACGCCGCAGCCGATCGCGCGGAGCTCCGCGATCAGATCTTCATGGCGCGGGCGATCCAGCACGCAGGCGATGATCTCATTGGGCGCCACGCCCTTGGCCTTGGCCAGCGCATGGACATTCTCGGTCGGCGTGCGCGTCAGGCTGACGAGGTTCTTGGGATAGCCCGGGCCGATCGCGATCTTGTTCATATAGACGTCGGGCGCGTTGAGCAGGCAGCCTTCCTCCGCAATCGCCAGCACGGCGAGCGCATTGGGGCCGGCCTTGGCAGTAATGGTCGTGCCTTCCAGCGGATCCAGCGCGATGTCGATCTTGGGCCCGGTGCCCTTGCCGACCTTCTCGCCGATATACAGCATCGGCGCTTCGTCGCGCTCGCCCTCGCCGATCACGACGGTGCCGTCGAATTCCAGCTCGTTGAAGGCGTGGCGCATCGCCTCGACCGCGGCCGCATCCGCCGCTTTCTCGTCGCCGCGGCCGACCATGCCGCACGCCGCGATCGCCGCGGCCTCGGTCACCCGCACCATTTCCAGAACCAGCACGCGATCGAGCGTCTTCGAAGCTTTCACCGGCATCGTCGTGCTGTCCCCTCTTGTGGATGTCGGGGCGGCGATAGGGCGGCCATGTGACCTTGTCGAGAAAGCCGCTGATAGCGCTCCCGCTTTTTAGGGCACGGTTGCATCCGCTTCGGACGAAGCGCGGGAAAGCCATGGTCAAGCGATCGCGCGCGGTGCATCCTGGGCGGGAGAAGGGAGCTGTCCGATGCGCCTGATCCTTGCCGCTCTTGTCGCCTGCGCCTTTGGATCCGTCATGGCCTGCGCCGCCCCCTACGGACCGGAGCCAACCCCCGTCACCAAAGCGACCCTGGTCCAGCAGTCGGCCGCCTTGTATCGCGACAAATATCGCCACGGCTACGTCCCGTGCCCAACGCCGACCCATGCCAATGAGGTCGTGATCTGCGGCAACGGGCGCGGCGGCTCGGCCGATCGCCTGCCCCTCCCCGACGAACGCGGCCCCCGCAACGCGACGGGGGAAATCCCAGGCGCCGTCGAGGCGATGGCCGATCCCGATATCTGCGGCCCCCAATCCTGTGCCGGCGGCGGCCCGGTCAATCTGATCGCAGCGGCGGCGGCCGGAGTAAAACTGGTTCGCGCGCTCGTCGACCCCGACTAAGGAAGCCGGCCACCGCTCCACCACATCCCCGTCACCTCAGCGAAGGCTGGGGTCCATCGTGCCGCAAGCCGTGCCGTTCCAGCAGGGCGCTACATCGCCAAGCCGCCAAATGGACCCCAGCCTACGCTGGATGACGGCAGTGGTGGTGACTGACCGGCCTAGCACCACGTCGTCATGCTGAACTTGTTTCAGCATCCATCGCGCCAGCCGCGACGCCGCCCGGGGAGGGTTGGACCCTGAAACAAGTTCAGGGCGACGGGGGATGTGCGGCGGGGCGGCCCAAACTTAGCGCGCCATCACCCGATGATCGCGTCCAGCCCGTCTCGATATGCAAGATGTGCTTCGCGCGCCATGAACCCCAGCCTGCGCTGGGGCGACGGCAGGAGGAGGTCTGCGGATCGCGATGTTCGCAGTGAATGGCGGCCGGCGCGTACCCAGCATCCCGCAGCCTTCGCCGCTCAGCTCTCCAATATATGCATCAGCATCGGCGTGCCGAGCAGGCTGGGCGATCCGTCCAGCTTTTCGAGCGCGGCGCTGACGCAGCGTTCCGGCCCTTCATGCGTCACCATCACCAGCAGCACGCTGCCGTCGGCGGCGGCGCCGCGCTGGATCATGCTTTCGATCGAGACGCCGGCATCGCGCATCGCCGCGGTCAGCTCGGCCAGCACGCCGGGCCGGTCGGATACGGTGAAGCGCAGATAGACGCGCCCGCGCCGCTCGCCCGCAGAGGCCGATGCCGCCTTGGCCAGGCTGCGCACCGGCATCGCAAAGGCGGGCCCATATTCGCCGCGGGCAATGTCGATCAGGTCGGCCACGACCGCGCTTGCGGTCGGACCTTCGCCCGCGCCGCGGCCCTGGAACAGCAGCCGGCCGACGAAATTGCCCTCCGCCACCACGGCGTTCAGCGATCCGGTGACATGCGCCAGCGGGTGGCCCAGCGGCACCAGGCAGGGGTGGACGCGCTGGAACAGGCCCTTGCTGCTGGCCTCGCCAAAGCCGACCAGGCGCACGCGAAAGCCCAATGCCGCCGCCTCGGCAATGTCGGCGGCCAGCACATGGCGGATGCCGGTGATCGCGACCGCGCCGAAATCCACCTCGGTCCCGAACGCCAGGCTCGACAGGATCGCCAGCTTGTGTGCGGCATCCACGCCATCGATGTCGAAGCTGGGATCGGCCTCGGCATAGCCCAGCGCCTGCGCCTCGCCGAGGACCTCGGCAAAATCGCGCCCCTCCGCTTCCATCGTCGTCAGGATATAATTGCAGGTGCCGTTGAGGATGCCATAGACATGCTCGATCGCATTGGCGGCCGCGCCCTCGCGCAGCCCCTTGATAACCGGAATGCCGCCCGCCACCGCCGCTTCATATTTGAGCGCGGTATTGGCCTCCTCGGCGGCGGTGGCGAGTTCCAGCCCGTGATGCGCCATCATCGCCTTGTTGGCGGTGACGAAGGCCTTGCCCTTGCCCAGCGTGGCGCGCGCCAGCGTCAGCGCCGGCCCGTCCGAACCGCCGATTAATTCCACCACCGCGTCGACATCCTCGCGCGCGGCCAGAGCGGCGGTGTCGTCGACCCAATCGATGCCGGTCAGATCGATGCCGCGGTCGCGCGTGCGATCGCGCGCGGATACGGCGACGATCTCGATCCCGCGGCCGGCGCGCCGTTCGATCAGGTCGGCATTCTGGGTGAGGACCTTGACCACGCCTGCGCCGACGGTGCCCAGCCCTGCCAGGGCGATACGAAGCTTCTCTGCCATGATCCTCCCCCTAACCGGGCGGTTCGACGTTGCAACCCCGTCGCCTGCCCCATTTACCGGAACGGGGAGGCGCGCCGGCTCGTTCTACCCACGATCCCCAATCAAGGAGAGTGATCATGGCCGACGAACTGACCCCCATCGATGAAACCGGCACCCTGACCGAGGAAGAGCGTGCCGCGCGCGAGGCGCAGGATTTCGCGAAGCGCGCGCAGTTCGGCCAGACCGGCGACCGGGTCGATCAGACGATGGGCCATATGGGTGGCGCCGGCGCCGCCGCGTCCGGCCCGGATATCTCCAAGCAGAGCGAGCCCGCACCTGCCATCCCCAGCACTCTGCCCGGCCAATGACCGGCGACGCTGATCGCGGCGGCGATCCGGCCGCGGAGGAGCGCGGCCATCCCGCGTCCATCGCCAAGGACGGCAGTGTCCATGGCTCGGGCGCAGGCGCGGGTGGCGGCGGCACGCCGGAGGATTTCGACGCGGATGCCGCCAGCGGCGATTCCGGCGACCTCCAGCCCCGCCACGCTCCCACGCCCGGCCAGGGTGGCGACGCCCCCAAACACGGCAGCCGCTAAAACCACGCCCTCCCACCCGTACCGCCGGGTGGGGAGGTTTGTGGATTCCAGTCCGCGCCTCTCAAATCCCTACCGCCGTCACCCCAGCGCAGGCTGGGATCCATGGCGCGTGCCGCTGCTACCTGCGCCGAGGTGAAAACCACGCCCGACCAGCGCGCTGATGGTTCCGTGGGTGCCAGCCTGCGCTGGCATGACGGCGGATAGGCGCGGCTTGTGTGGCGTATCGGCCGGCAGGCACGTCATCGCTGCGGTCAGCCCGACGCGCCTACTGGACGCGCGCCCACGCCGTCCTTAAGGCCCGCCGCGCCAGTCTCTGGCCACGCCGAAGCGCGCCGAAAACCATCCCCGATATCCTCATAATCCACAGGGCCTGGACCCCATATTTCCGCTGGTCCGACTCGGCCGGGCATGACAGCTTTCATCTGTGCCCAGGCAACGGGCTCGGACGGAAACGGAAGAGCCGGGAACCAGAGCACAGCCAAAGCCGACCCATCGTGGCCCCTTCCGGGAGGCGCGGGAAAGAAGGCAGCGGCAAGGCGCCGGAAGAGGCGATGATGGCGGATGGGGCCGCAAGGCTTAAATCAGCGATCACCGCCCCAAGAAGGGCCGCTGACCAGCCAGAGGCTTCGGCCCGCGGCAAAGCAGCGACGCCTGAGCGATCCAGGACGAAACCCGCAAGGGCAACGAACCGGACCCCGCTCGGCGCAGTGGGGGCTGGTGGCGACACCAGCCCCCATTTTCATGTCCGGCTGCATGCGCGCGGGGGCGCTTTTTTGGGTGGTCCCGACAATACACCCCCACCCACTCCGTCACCCCGGCCTTGAGCCGGGGTCCCGCTTGCTACGATCCGCCCGACGAAGCGGGACCTCGGATCAAGTCGGGGGTGACGAAGCTTCACATCAAGACAAGCGCACATCTGGCGCGCGCGTCACCCGCGCACCGCTCGGCAGGCCCACTACGCCGACGCTACAGCGCGGGAAGCAGGCTCGGCGTCTCCGCCTCATGCGCCGCGCGACGCTGCTCGATCTCGTCGGCATAACGGCGCGTCAGCTTACCATAACCGCGTCGCGCCGCCGGCGAGCGGCCGAGTTTCGAGCGCACCAGCGATATGCCGCGACGATGATAGAGCTCGATCAGGTCCATAGCCCGTCTCCTTCACGCTTCAGCAGCGGGAGCCCTATCTGATCTGTGGCCGTGCCCAGGCTCCATGGGCCGGTACGATCTGCTTTGTATCACGAGTCCGCTGAGTCGCGGAGTCGAATCGGTTCAAGCCTTTAGCGGGCGCTCCGACACAGTGGGCCACTCGTCGGCGAGCAGCGAAAACAAGGCGGTATCGCGCACATGGCCGGTCCAGGTGATGCGCTCGGCGCGGATCAGCCCATCCTGGTGCGCGCCCAATTTGCGTACCGCCGCCTTGGACCGTTCGTTGCGATCGTCGATGCGGAATTCGACCCGGCGGATGCCGCAGGCGAAGGCGCGGTCCAGCAGCAGCCGCTTGATCCGCCGGTTAAGGCCGGTGCCCCGCATCGCCGGACGATAATACGTGCTGCCGATCTCCACCGTTTGCCGATCGGGCACATGGTTGAGAAAGGCGGTCATGCCGATCAGTTGTCCGTCCACCAGCACGGCATACGGAAACGTCCCCGGCCGACCGCGCAGCGCATCGAACTGCGCGTCGAAATGGTCGGGGTCGTAAGAGGTCGAATAGATCGGCCAGATCTCCGGATCCTCGGCGCAGACAGCCTTCAGGTCCGCACGATGCGCTTCGGCCAGCGGCTCCAGTCGCACATCGGCATCGCCCAGCGGCGCGCCGAGATCAGTCGTCATCGCGATCGAGGTCGCGCGCCACCGTCGGCTTGCGCAGCAATTCCTCGATCCGCGCGCCCTCGTCGAAGCTTTCGTCCGGGCGGAACCGGATCTTGGCGGCATATTTCAGGTTCACGCGCTTGGCGACTTCGCTCTGGAAATAGGCGGTGTTGGTGCGCAGCGCCTTCAGCACCTTCTCCTCATCCGCTCCCAGCAGCGGCTTCACGAACACGATCGCATGTTTTAGGTCGGGCGACATCCGCACCTCCGTCACGGAGACGAGATGCGACGCCAGCACGTCGTCATGCACGTCCCCGCGCATCAATATGTCGGCCAGCACATGGCGCACCTGCTCGCCCACGCGCAGCAGGCGAACCGACTTGCCTTCAGGTGTTTCGTTGTGGCGCATTTCCAACCTAATCCCCTCCCCCCTTGCGGGGGAGGGTTAGGGAGAGGGGTAGTTGAGGAGCCGGCGCGATGCCGGTTTCTCAACTGCAAGGTACGAACGCGCTGGCGCCCGCACCCCTCTCTCCAACCTCTCTCCCACCAGGGGAGAGAGACTATCGCATCATAGCGTGCGTGCGCGTTCCTCGACTTCGAACGTCTCCAGGAAGTCGCCCGGCTTGATGTCGGTCGAACCTTCCAGCGTGACGCCGCATTCCAGGCCGGCGCGCACTTCCGCCACATCGTCCTTGAACCGCCGCAGCGACGCGATCGAGCCATTGTAGATGATGACGTCGTCGCGCGTGACGCGGGCGCGCAAGGCCTTGCGGATATAGCCCTCGGTGACGAGCAGACCCGCCGCCTTGCCATGCTTGCCGGCCGAGAAGACTTCGCGAATTTCGGCACGGCCGACGACCGTTTCGAAATATTCGGGACCAAGCTGGCCCGCCATCGCCGCCCGGATCTCATCCAGCAGGTCGTAGATCACGTCATAATATTTGAGCGCGACCCCGTCCCGCGTGGCGATCTCGCGGGCCTTCTCATTGGCGCGCACGTTGAAGCCGATGATCGGCGCCTTCGATGCCGCCGCCAGCGTCACGTCGCTCTCGGTGATGCCGCCCACGCCCGCACTCAGAATGCGGACCTGGATGTCGTCGGTCGAGATCTTGTTCAACGATCCGACAATCGCCTCGACCGATCCTTGCGCATCGGCCTTGATCACCACCGGATATTGCTGGGCCTGCTTGTCGCGCAGCGCCGAGAACATCGATTCCAGCGAGGCCGGCGCACTGGTGGTGCGCTTCTGCTGGATCACGCCGGCACGATAGGAGGCCACCTCGCGCGCGCGCGCCTCATTCTCGACCACGGTCAGCTGATCCGCGGCGCCGGGTACGCCCGACATACCCAGGATCTCGACCGGGGTGGACGGGCCGGCCGTCTTCACCTGCTTGCCCTTGTCGTCGACCAAAGCGCGCACCTTGCCGCTCTCGGCACCGACGACGAAGATATCGCCGGTCTTCAGCGTGCCGCGGCGGACGATGACGGTCGCGACCGGCCCACGGCCCTTGTCGAGCTGCGCCTCGATCACCACGCCTTCGGCGGCGCGATCGGGATTGGCGGTCAGCTCCATCAGTTCCGCCTGCAGCTGGATCTTCTCGATCAGCTCGTCCAGGCCGGTCTTGGCGGTTGCCGAAACCTCCACGTCCTGCACTTCGCCGCCCATGCTTTCGACCTGGACGTCATATTGCAGCAGCGCTTCGCGCACGCGCTGGGCATTGGATCCCGGCTTGTCCATCTTGTTGATGGCCACGATCATCGGCTTGTCGGCCGCCTTCGTGTGCTGGATTGCCTCGATCGTCTGTGGGCGAATACCGTCGTCGCCAGCGACCACGATCACGACGATGTCGGTCACGTCGGCGCCACGCGCACGCATGGCGCTGAACGCTTCGTGGCCCGGCGTGTCGAGGAAGGTGATCTTCGATCCGTCCTTCTGCGTCACGACATAGGCGCCGATATGCTGGGTAATGCCGCCGGCTTCGCCCGCCGCGACATCGGTCCCGCGCAGCGCGTCCAGCAGGCTGGTCTTGCCGTGATCGACATGGCCCATGATCGTGACGACCGGGGCACGCGGACGCTGCGTCTCCGCCGGATCGACGTCGGTCTCGGTCTGGATGTCGACGTCGCTCTCGGACACGCGGCGGATATTGTGGCCGAATTCGCTGACGAGCAGCTCGGCCGTATCCTGGTCGATCACCTGATTGGAGGTGACCGGCGTGCCCATCTTGAACAGCGCCTTCACCAGGTCCGCGGTCCGCTCGGCCATACGATTGGCGAGTTCGGCGACGGTGATGGCTTCCGGCACGACCACGTCGCGCACCTGCTTGACGGATGGACCGCCGGCCTGATGCGCGCGCTTGTCCTTCTCACGCGCCCGCTTCAGCGCGGCCAGGCTGCGCGCACGGGCGCCGCCATCGCCGTCATCCAGCGCGCGGGTAACGGTAAGCTTGCCCGACTGACGCCGATCGTCGCCCTGGCGGCTGCGCGCCGGGCGCACCGGCGGCTCCGGCCGCTTGGGCGGAATGACGGGGGTGAAACGGCGCGGCGGCGGTTCGGCACCGGGCTTGCGCTCGCCCTCCGCGGGGGCAGCTTCGGCCGGTGCGGCGGCAGCCGCAGGCGCCGTGGCAGCGGCAGGGGCAGCCGCAGCGGTTTCGGCCGGCGCGGGCGCGGCGGCTGCCGGTGCCGGCGTTTCCACCGGGGCAGCGACCGGCGCTTCGACTGGCGGATTGGCCGCGGTCTCTTCGGCGGCGCGGGCCTTTTCCTCGGCGCGGCGCTTTTCTTCCTCGCTTGCTTCGCGGGCAGCCTGATCCTGGCGGCGGCGCGCCTCTTCCAGCGCGTTCATGCGCGCTTCCTCGGCCTCGCGCAGCAGACGCTCCTGCTGTTCGCGACGCTCCAGCGGCGTCATCGGACGCGACGGGGCCGGGGTCGGGGCAGGCTGCGGACGCGGCGCGACCGGGGCCGCGACCGGCGACGGGGCAGCGGCCTCGGCCGCAACTTCGACCTCGGGCTCGGGGGCAGGCGCGGGATCTCCCGGCTTGCGCAGGACACGAGCCTTCTTGGTCTCGACGATCACCGTGTTCGAACGGCCGTGGGAGAAGCTCTGCTTCACCTTGCCCGTCTCGACGGTGCGCCGTACGCCCAGCGGAACGCTGAGACCCAATTTCGGCTTTTCGTTATCGCTCATCTGGTAACCCGAACCCTCATAAAATCATTATGCGCCGAAAGCGCCTTGCGAAGCCTCGCAAGGGCCTAAGTCACATCATCCAGTCCAATAAAGCCGCGCCACCGGCCGAGCGCCTGGTTGACGCGCGCGGCCGCAGCCGGCGCGATCAACGCAAGATGTACCACATTCTCGCGACCTAGCGCCATCGACAATATGGCCCGTGTTGCCGGGATTGCGAGTCCCCGAAGGTCGGTTCCTTCCGCATCCAGCCCCACGCGCAACGCCTGGTCCAGCTTGCGCGTGCCATCGGCAGCGGCATCGCGCGCATGGAGCAACAGCGCGACCCCGCCCTTGCGGGCGGTATCGATAATCTTCTCCGTTCCGGTGACGATCTGACCGGCGCGCGCCTCCAGCCCCAGGCGGTCGAGCGCCGCGCGCTCCAGCGCACGTTCGATCTGGTCGGCCAGGTCCGCCGGCACGCTGACCGCGGTCTTGAAGGCGCGGCTTAGCGCCTTGCCCAGCCGGCCCTTGCGGATCGCCTCTTCCAGGGTCGCGCGGTCGACCCCGATCCACGCCCCACGGCCTGGGGCCTTGGCGCGCACGTCGGGTGCGACGGTACCATCCGGCGCCAGCGCCAGCCGGATCAGTTCGTCCCGGCAGGCCTTCTTGCCGGACAACACGCAGGTGCGTTCGGGATCGCTTTTTGCTCCCCTCCCGCTTGGGGGAGGGGCTGGGGGAGGGGAGTCGCCGTCCTCAATTGCGTCGTCGGAAGGGGTCGCAGCCCCTCCCCCGACCCCTCCTGCAAGCGGGAGGGGAGAAGATGCTTTCAGTTCATCCGCACGATCATTGTCCGCCATTCGCGTTCGCGACCTCCTGTACAGGGGCCGCGACACGGTCGGCGATCAGGATCCCGGCGGCGCCGTAATTTTCGGTGCTGTGCTCGTTGATCACCACCTGGACGGCCGCGGCGGGCTTGCCCAGCCGCTCCACCATCGAACGCGTGATGTCGGCGACGATCGCCGCCTTCTGCTCATGCGTTGCGGATCCCGCCAGCTCGACTGCGATGAACGGCATCAGGCGTCCGCCTCCGGCGCAGCGGCGTCGGCGGACGTCTCGTCATCGCCGAACCAGCCGGCGGCCTGACGTGCGGCCATGATGATCTCCTGGCCCTGGTCCATGGTCAGGCCATAGCCGGCCAGCACGCCGCCCTTGTCGGGCTTCGGTGCGGGCGCGCCTTCCTTGCGGCGGCGCGGTTCGGCGCGCGGCTTCTCGATCAGCTCGTCGGTGGACAGATCGCCCACATCGTCCAGCGTCTTGATGCCGGCCTTGCCCAGCGTAACCAGCATCGCCTCGGTCAGGTGCGGCAGCTCGCCGACCGCATCCTCGACGCCCAGCTCGACGCGCTGGGCCCGATTGGCCTGCTCGCGCCGATCGATCGCCTCGGCGGCGCGGTTCTGCAGCTCGCCGGCAATCTCGCCGTCCAGGCCTTCGATCTGCGCCAGTTCGTCGGGCTCGACATAGGCGACTTCTTCCAGGCTGGTGAAGCCTTCGGCCACCAGCAGCTGGGCCAGCGTCTCGTCGACATCCAGCTCGTTCTGGAAGGTCTCGCTATTCTGCACGAATTCGCGCTGGCGCTTCTCGCTCGCGTCCGCCTCGGTCAGGATGTCGATCGCCTTGCCGGTCAGCTGGCTGGCAAGACGCACATTCTGGCCGCGGCGGCCGATCGCCAGGCTTAGCTGATCGTCGGGGACGACCACTTCGATCCGCTCTTCTTCCTCGTCGATCATCACGCGCGCGACCTGGGCCGGCTGCAGCGCATTGACGACGAAGGTCGCATTGTCGGGCGACCAGGGGATGATGTCGATCTTCTCGCCCTGCAATTCCTGGACGACCGCCTGGACGCGGCTGCCCTTCATGCCGACGCAGGCGCCGACCGGATCGATCGAGCTGTCGCGGCTGATCACGCCGATCTTGGCGCGCGAACCCGGGTCGCGGGCAGCGGCCTTGATCTCGATGATGCCGTCATAGATTTCGGGCACTTCCTGGGCGAACAGCTTCTTCATGAAGTCGGGGTGCGCGCGGCTCAGGAAGATTTGCGGCCCGCGATTCTCGCGCACCACCTTCAGGATGAGCGCGCGGACGCGATCGTCCTTGCGCAGCACTTCGCGCGGGATTTGCTGGTCGCGGCGGATCACGCCTTCGGCGCGGCCCAGATTGACGACGACATGGCCGAACTCGACCGACTTGACCGTGCCGACGATGATCTCGCCCGCACGATCCTTGAACTCGTCATATTGACGCTCGCGCTCGGCATCGCGGACCTTCTGGAAGATCACCTGCTTGGCGGCCTGCGCGGCAATGCGGCCGAATTCGATGTTCGGCAGCGGATCGACGATATAATCGCCCAGCACCGCGCCCGGCTGCAACTTCTGCGCCTCGGTCACGGACACCTGGGTGAAATAATTCTCGACCGCTTCGACCACTTCGACGACGCGCCACAGGCGAACGTCGCCGGCGCTGGTGTCGATCTTGGCGCGAATGTCGTTTTCGGCGCCGTAGCGGGCCTTGGCGGCGCGCTGGATCGCGTCTTCCATCGCCTCGATCACGATCGCCTTGTCGATCAGCTTTTCGCGCGCGACCGCGTCGGCGATGGCAAGCAGCTCGGCCTTGTTGGCGGAAATGGCGGTAGCCATGGACGTAACTTATCCTTCCTGTGAAATCCGGTCCGCACCCTCGGTAGAGAGCGGCGCGGTTGCCTTGATCAGTTCGTCGGTCAGCAGCAGCTTGGCGCTGGCGATCTGGCCGAACGGAATCTCGATCTCGCCGACCTTGTCTGCATACACCTTTACGGTGTCACCTTCGAGTCCGACCAGACGAGCGTCGAATTGTTTGCGGCCGTTCAGCGGCGCCGCCAGCCGGATGCGGGCATCGAAACCGGCCCAATCGGCATAATCCTGGGCGCGCGTCAGCGGGCGATCGATGCCGGGCGAGGAGACTTCCAGCCGATAGGCTTCCTCGATCGGATCGTGGGCGTCGAGCACGTCGGAGATGCGGCGCGACAGCGCCTCGCAATCCTCGAGTCCCAATTGCCGCGTGTCGGGCCGTTCTGCCATGACCTGCAGGGTCGGATCGCTGCGGCCGCCGAACATCGCCACGCGCACGAGAGCGAAGCCCAGCGCCTGCGCCTCGGGCTCGATCAATTTCGTGAGTGCCGCGATATCCGTCATAATCTCTGTCTGAAAATCCTAAGCGCCTTCGTGCCGGTGCCTTGCGGCGCCGGCCTCGGCAGAGTTTCCAATGTCGAGAAGACGTGTGCCACATAGGCGGTCGCGCGCTGCGCTGCAAGTCGCAGATGATCGGGCGTATCTCCGCTAGGAGGGCGCCTGGCAAAGCGCTATTCCCCGCAATTCAAGCGCTTTTGGGGAAAATTCATGCTTCGCACCGCCACGATCGCCGCCGCCCTGCTCGCCCTGTTGCCCGCCTGCGGCTCCGCCCAGGTCAATTATGGCGGATCGAAGCCGGTTGCGACCAACCCCTTCACCGTGACGCCGGTGGAAACGTTCGACGTGCCGTGGAAGCTCGCTTTCCTGCCGGATCGGCGCATCCTCGTCACCGAAAAGCCTGGCAAGATGTGGCTGGTCACGCCGGGCAAGAACAAGATCCAGATCAGCGGCGTACCCGCGGTCGTCTATGCCGGTCAGGGCGGTTTGCTGTCGGTCGCGATCGCGCCCAGCTTCGCCCGCGACGGCATGATCTACCTGACCTATTCGGAACCGGGGACCGGCGGCTCCGCATTGGCGCTGGCCCGCGGTAAGCTCGTGATCGGCACCGGGACCGCCCGGCTGGATGGCATGAAGGTCATCTGGCGCGATCATGCGCCGGGTAAGGGTGGCCAGTTCGGCGCCTACATCGCCTTCGCGCCCGACGGCAAAAGCCTGTTCCTGACCTCCGGTGAGCGGCAGCGCTTCACGCCGGCGCAAGATCCCAGCTCCGCGCTCGGCAAGATCATGCACCTGACGCTCGACGGCAAGCCGGCCGCGGGCAATCCCGGTGCGGGCAAGACAGGGGCGACCACGCTGGCGGTCGCCGACCCGCCGTCCGACACCGAAGCCGCCAAGACGGCGCCGACCCGCCAGGTAAAGGTGCCCAGCCCGAATTTGGTGCCAGCTGAAACCTGGACCAGCGGCCACCGCAATCCCTATGGCCTCGCCTTCGATGCCGCCGGCAAATTGTGGGAAACCGAAATGGGTCCCAGGGGCGGGGATGAGCTGAACCTGATCGAACCGGGCAAGAATTATGGTTGGCCGCTGGTCAGCTATGGCATCAATTATAATGGCAAGCCGATCCCGAACCCGGACGGCCATGGCGAATTCCAGAAGCCTGCCCTCTATTGGACGCCGGTGATCGCGCCCGCGGGTTTCACCTTTTACTACGGGTCCCTGTTTCCGCAGTGGAAAGGATCGGCCTTCATCGGCGGCATGGCGGTCGAGTCGCTGATCCGCGTCTCCTTCCAGAATGGCACGCCGCGGGAGGCCGAACGCTTCGATATGGGCAAGCGCATCCGCGATGTCGTCGCCGGTCCGGACGGTGCGCTGTGGCTGCTGGAAGACGGTGCGGGCGGCCGGCTGTTGCGCCTGACCCCGAAGGCGTAAAAAAGAGGGCGACCAGATAAGGTCGGAATAAGGAGAGTATCGTGGCGGACGGCACCATCTTTGTCGGCGCGACGGCGGACGGCCAGCGCGAAGACCTTAATCTGAAGCGGGCCAACCGCCACGGCCTGATCGCAGGCGCCACCGGCACCGGCAAGACGGTGACGTTGCAGGGGATTGCCGAAGGCTTCAGCCGCGCCGGCGTCCCCGTCTTCGTGGCCGACGTGAAGGGCGATCTCGCCGGCCTTGCCATGGCCGGATCGGCGATGGCGCCGACGCACGCGGCTTTCGCCCAGCGGGCCGCCGACGTGGGCATGGCCGACTGGGTCTATGGCGACAATCCGGTGATCTTCTGGGATTTGTTCGGCCAGCAGGGCCACCCCGTCCGCACCACGATCAGCGAGATGGGGCCGCTGCTGCTGGCGCGCCTGATGAACCTCAATGATGTGCAGGAAGGCGTCCTCCAGGTCGTGTTCAAGGTGGCGGACGAGCAGGGCATGCTGCTGCTCGACTTGGCCGATCTGCAGGCGATGCTGGCTTGGGCGGCGGAAAATGCCGCCGATCTCTCCGCCCGCTACGGCAATGTCACGCGCGCCACCGTCGGCACGATCCAGCGCCAATTGCTCCAGCTGGAATCGCAGGGCGGCGACCATTTCTTCGGTGAACCCGCCCTCGACGTCCACGACATGATGATCGTCGGCGAAGACGGCAAAGGCACGATCAACGTGCTCGCCGCCGACAAGTTGATGGCCGCGCCCAAGCTGTATGCCACCTTCCTGTTGTGGCTGCTGAGCGAATTGTTCGAGACGCTGCCCGAAGTGGGCGATCCCGACAAACCCAAGCTCGTCTTCTTCTTCGACGAGGCGCATCTGCTGTTCGACGATGCCGCGCCCGCCTTGCTCGACAAGATCGAACAGGTCGTGCGGCTGATCCGCTCCAAGGGTGTCGGCGTCTATTTCATCACCCAGAACCCGATCGACGTGCCCGACGATGTCGCCGGCCAGCTCGGCAATCGCGTCCAGCATAAGCTCAACGCCTTCACGCCGCGCGAGCAGAAAGCGGTGCAATCCGCCGCGCAGACCTTCCGCGCCAGCCCCGGCGTGGACGTCGCGACGGCCATCACCGAGCTGAAGGTGGGCGAGGCGTTGGTGTCGCTGCTGCAGCCGGACGGCGCGCCCAGCCCGGTCGCGCGCACGCTGATCCGCCCGCCCTTCTCGCGCGTCGGGCCGCTCACCGACAAGGAACGCGCGATCCTGGTCTCCACCTCGCCGCTCGCCGGCAAATATGACACGGCCGTCAATCGCGAGAGTGCCGCCGAAATGCTTGCTGCCAAAGCGGGCAATGCGAAGGCGGCCGCGGCCCAGGCGCAGGCGCAGGCCGAAGCCGCCAAGGTCCAGGCCGAACAGGCCAAGGCCGCCGCCGCCCAGGCCAAGCTGGACGCCCAGGAACAGGCCCGCCGCGACCGCGAGGCCGCGCGTGCCGCCGAAGCGCAAGCCCGCGCCGAGGAACGGGCCCGCGCCGCCGCCGCGCGCGAGGCCGCCAAGCCCAGCCTGACCGACAAGATGCTCCAGTCCGCCGCCCGCTCCGTCGCCTCTTCGGTCGGCCGTCAGGTCGCGGGCCAGCTCGGCGGCCAGCTGCTGCGCGGGCTGCTGGGTGGGCTGTTCAAGAGCCGTTAGGCGCGGGGCGCGAAGCCGTTGGGGGTGAGCCGCAGCGCGCGCAGGTCCAGATCATAGTGCTTGCGGATCATTGCCGCGACACCGTCGGCATAGCGCCGCTGCGTGCCTTCCTTGCGCGACGACTGGAATCCCGCATGGGTGGTGACCAGCAGCAGCTTCAGTTCCTCGCCCAGCTGGGCGCGATTGGCAAGTAGGGCGGGATTGCCGGCGACGCGCGCCGCGATCTGGCGGCGCACGCCGAGCACTTCTGCGGCCGAAGGTTCGCGGTTCGCGTTGTTGGCGATCATCCACGTCAGCGTCAGATAAGCCGCCATCGCATCGGAGACCGAATTGGACCCGAAGCCGTCATCGGCGACGATCGATCGGTAGATCGCCTGATAATCATGCTTGCCGAACTCGCGTGCCACCTGATCGGCGAGCCCCGGGTTGGCGCGGCGGATCCGCTGGACATAGCCGGCGAGCGCCTGACGGCCCAACGCCGGGGTAGGCTGGTAAATGCCGGCACTGGCCGGTGCACTGGCCGGCAGCGGCTTGGCGCCGCGGATGAACGCGGGCGGTACGCCGATACTCTTGCGCGGGCCGGACGCGCCCGGTTGCGGTCCGCACAAGCCGGCATTGCACATGTTCATGGTCACGGGAAAGGCGATGGCGTTCACGGCCGCGCCGATCTGGGTGAAATCCGGCTGCATCTGGGCTGCAGCCGGAGTCGCGGCCAGCGCAAGGAACCGAATAAGGCCGCGCATCACCACGCCTCCACAGGATCTGGACTGCCGCTTAACGCATTTTTGCAAGGATGGAGCCATCGCATCCTTGCCCAGCGAGGCTTTCTCTTACGGCTGTATCGGGGCTGCAATCACCCCGTGATTTTGCGCGCGCGGCCGATTAGAACCGGCTTATGGCTACGACTCTCGACCGCCCCGCTGTTCCCACCGTTTCGCTGGCGCAGGAGGCGTCCGATCCAGAGGGCTTTGCGCAGGCGTTGGGCGGGTCGTTCCAGCGTTATGGGTTCGCGATCGTCTCCGATCACGGGGTTCCGCGGGAGGTGATTGCGGAGGCGGAGGCGCAGGCGAAGGCCTTTTTCGCGCTGCCGGAGGAGGTCAAGCGCGCGTATCATACCGGGAAGGGCGGGGCGCGCGGCTATACGCCGTTCGGAATCGAGACCGCCAAGGACGCCAAGGCGCACGATCTGAAGGAATTCTGGCATGTCGGGCGCGAATTGCCCGAGGGCCATCCGTTCGCGGATGTGATGGCGCCCAATGTCTGGCCAGCCGAAATCGCGGCGTTCAAGCAGGCCGAACTGGCCTTGTTCAACGCGCTGGATGCCGCCGGTGCGCGGCTATTGCGGGCGATCGCCCGCTATCTGGAGCTGGCGCCGGACTTCTTCGAGGATACGGTGCGCGACGGCAATAGCGTGCTGCGGCTGCTCCATTATCCGCCAATGGGCGCGGACGGGCCCTCGATCCGGGCGGGCGCGCATGAGGATATCAACACGATCACGCTGTTGTTGGGGGCCGAGGAAGCGGGGCTGGAGCTGCTGGATCGGGACGGAAACTGGCTGCCGGTCCAGCCCAAAGAGGGCGAATTGGCGGTCAATGTCGGCGATATGCTGCAGCGTTTGACCAACAATCAGCTGCGTTCGACCACGCATCGCGTGATGAATCCGGCGCCCGAACGGCGCGGCGTCGCGCGTTATTCGATGCCTTTCTTCCTGCATTTCCGGCCGGATTACCTGATCGAAACGCTGCCGCAATGCGTGTCGGAGGATCATCCAAACCTCTATCCGGAGCCGATTACGGCCCACGATTATCTGATGCAGCGCCTGAGGGAGATCAAACTGATATGATCGCATTGCTGTTGGCCGCCGCCGCGGCGATCACCGCCGCCAATCCCGATTGCGCGCGGATGCAGCCTGCCGCGGGTTTCGAAGGGTGGGGGCGGGCCGGCGGCACGGCGCTGGCGGTCGATCGTGCGGCCGCATTGAAGCTGGAACCGGCCGGCAATGTCCGGTTCGATCCGCCGCTGACGCGCAAGCCCAAGCCCAACAGCTATGGCGGCTATTTCCCGCTGACGGTCGCCAAGGCCGGCCGCTATCGGATCGCGCTGTCGGACCGGGCGTGGGTGGATGCGGTCAACCATGGCAAGCGGTTGAAATCCACCGCGCATATGCATGGCCCGGCCTGTTCCGGCATCGCCAAGATCGTGGCGTTCGACCTGCCGGCAGGCCGGTCGTGGCTCCAGATTTCGGAAAACGGGACGTCCGCGATCAGCGCGATGGTGTCTTCGCACTGAACGGGCGGCAGAGCGGCAGCTTCAGTTCGGCCATTTCGCGACACGGCCGCGCCTGGATCGACGCGTCGGGGCCGACGAAAATCCCGTAATCGAAGCGCGGATCGGTGAGCGAGCATGAGGCGCGCCACATGATCATATTCTTCCACGGCCCCTGAACCGCGGCGCGTTCGACGCGGGGGCAGCTATAGCCCGAATCCAGCAAGGCCCCCCGCAATGCGCCGCGGCGCTGCAGATCGTTGAGCTTCATGAGCTGATCGCTGGCGGGATTGGCGATCTTGACCGCCTGGAGCGGGCTCGCCGCAATTGCGGCAAGGCCGAGCAGAGCGAATAAAGGCCGTTTCATATCTCTCTCTCCTCGTAGCATCAGCCGCGGCCGCGATAGGTCGGCACGCCCTGATCGGGCAGCCACAGGTCCGCCGGCGGTGCGCCCGTCTGCCAGAAGACGTCGATCGGGATGCCTCCGCGCGGATACCAATAGCCGCCGATGCGCAACCAGCGCGGCTTCATTTCCGCCACCAACCGCTCACCGATGCCGACCGTGCAATCCTCGTGAAAGGCAGCATGGTTGCGAAAGGAGCCCAGGAACAATTTGAGCGACTTGGATTCGACGATCGTCTCGCCCGGCGCATAATCGATCACGAGATGGGCGAAATCGGGCTGGCCGGTGACCGGGCAGAGCGAGGTGAATTCAGGGGCGGTGAAGCGGACCAGATACAGGCGTTCCGGCCGCGGGTTCGGCACATAATCCAGCGTCGCGTCCTCCGGCGATGCCGGTAGAGCGGAGGTCTGGCCGAGATGCGTAATGCTCATGCCCGCCGATCTAGGATCTGGTGCATTACGGTACAACCGGAGAGTGACAGGCCGAACCTTTCGGCTAAGGCGTCGGAACATCTGTGCTGGGGGGCAACATGTCGGTATTGAAGTGGCGCTTTTCGGGCGGAAGCGCGGCTGTGCTCTCTGCGGGCGGGAAGAAGCAGGGCGGCAGCATGCACATCGCCGGAACGGCAGGCTGCGTGCTGCATGGACCCTATCTGGAACTTCCCCCAGGCCGCTGCACCGCGCGCATCCTGCTTGGGCCGGACAGCCGGGGGCTGGTGAAGATGGAAATCTCCGCGGCCAAGGGCACCAAGGTTTTGGCCGATCGCATGGTCGACCTCGCGGCCGGACCGGTGATGGAGTTGAGCGCCGACATCCCCGAATATCTGATCGATTGCGAAGTGCGGCTGTTCGCGCGCGGCCGGATCGATGCCGATATCGTCGGCGTCGAGATCGACGTGGATCGGATCATGCCGACCGAGAAGTTGCACGCCGACCGGCCGGTCGGGTTCGAAACGCGCAAAAGCTATGCCGAGAAGATCCGCAGCGGCTTCTTCGACACATATATGTCCGGGCCGAACGTGATGGAGATCGGCTATAAGGGCTATGAAGGTGCGACGGTGCCGATCGTGCCGCAGGCCATCGGCGTCGATGTCGGCTATCCGGGCTATGAAGGCGCGACCTTCCCGTTCGAGGACGGCAGCTTCGACGCCATTTATTCGAGCCACTGCTTCGAACATATCGGCGACTGGCTGGGCGTGCTGCGCGACTGGTACCGGCTGCTGAAGGTCGGCGGCTTCCTGGTGATCGTCGTTCCGCACCAGCTGCTGTTCGAGCGCAAACGCCATCTGCCCTCGCCGATCAACCCCGATCACAAGCGCTTCTACACGCCGATGAGCCTGCTGGCGGAGATCGAGGCGGCGTTCGAGGAGAATAGCTACCGCATCCGCCATCTCGTCGAGAATGATGCGGGCTTCGATTATTCGATCATGCCCTATCAGGGCACCGACGGCTGCTACGAGATCGAGCTGGTCGTCGAGAAGATCGAGAAGCCGTTCTGGCATCCCGACGACGGATCGGTGCGGGCCTATCCCGCCGGCGACTTCCGTACGTCGCTTTCGAAGGACAATCCGTGGGAACTGACGCTGGACCTGACGCGGAAGCACGAATGCCTGGTGTTCGGCCCCTATATCGGGCTGGGCGCGTCGGATTATGTCGCCGAGTTCCATTTCGAATGGGACCAAGGCGTCGTGCCCGACCTGGTGATGGACGTGGCGATGTTCGCCGAGCGGATCGCGGTGGTCGAGCTACGCTGGGAAAAACGGGACCTGAGCAGCGGGAAGATCGAGGTGCCGTTCACCAACCCCCGCAATGGCGAGATATTCGAGTTCCGTATCTTTTCGGGCGCCAATGAATCGCCCCTCAAGCCCAAGTTCAAGGGGCTGGTGCTGCGCTACGCGGGACGCGGCTAGACAGCCGAACAAATTAGGAACAAGTATCCGTCATGCGGACTCTTGTTCCTATCTTGGGCGACCAGCTTTCCCTGGCTTTGTCGTCGGTTGCCGACGCCGATCCTGCCGCCACCATCCTCCTTATGGTCGAGGTGGCGGAGGAGGCGGGCTATGTGCGGCATCACAAGGCGAAGCTCGCCTATATCTTTTCGGCGATGCGCCATCATGCCGCGGCGTTGCGGGCGGCAGGGTGGACGGTCGACTATGTCGTGCTGGACGATCCCGACAATAGCGGCAGCTTCACCGGCGAGATGGCGCGAGCGATCGCGCGGCACGATCCCGAGCGGATCGTCGTCACCGAGGCGGGCGAGTGGCGGGTGGCGGCAATGCTGGAGGCGTGGGAGACGCTGTTCGGCGTCCCGGTCGAGATACGCGCGGATACACGCTTCCTGGTCAGCCATGCCGAGTTTGCCGCCTGGGCGGATAAGCGCAAGCAGTTGGTGATGGAGGATTTCTATCGCGCGATGCGGCGGCGCACCGGCCTGTTGATGGATGGGGACAAGCCCGCCGGCGGGCGCTGGAACTTCGACAAGGAGAATCGCCAGCCCGCCAAGGCCGACATGCTGATGCCGCGGCCCGAAATGTTCGCGCCCGACGCGATCACGCAGGAGGTGATCGCGCTGGTGGAGCGGATGTTCCCGGATAATCCCGGCAGCCTGGCGCAGTTCGATTATGCGGTGACCGCCCAGGATGCCGCGCGGCAGGCGGATCGCTTCTTTCGCGAGGCGCTCCACGATTTCGGCCGGTATGAGGATGCGATGGTCACGGGCGAACGCCATTTGTGGCATTCGATCCTGTCGCCCTACATCAATAGTGGCCTGCTGGATCCGCTGGATCTGTGCCGCCGGGCGGAGGCGGAATATCGCGCCGGGCGGGCGCCGCTCAATTCGGTCGAGGGCTATATCCGCCAGATCATCGGCTGGCGCGAATATGTGCGCGGCATCTATTGGTGCGAAGGGCCCGCCTACGTCGAACGGAACTTCCTGGAACATCACCGTCCGCTGCCGGCTTTCTACTGGACCGGCGACACCGACATGCACTGCCTGCGCGAGGTCATCGGGCAGACGCTGGCGACAGCGCACGCGCATCATATTCAGCGGCTGATGGTGGCGGGCAATTTCGCGCTGCTGATCGGGGCGGACCCGGCGCAGGTGCATATCTGGTATCTGGAGATCTACCTGGATGCCTATGAATGGGTGGAACTGCCCAACACGCTGGGCATGAGCCAATATGGCGATGGCGGGCTGCTCGGCAGCAAGCCCTATGTCTCGTCCGGCGCCTATATCAACCGCATGTCCGATTATTGCGGGCAATGCCGTTATGACGTGACCAAGCGAGTGGGGGAGGATGCGTGCCCGTTCAACGCGCTCTATTGGGATTTCCTGGCGCGCCATCGCCAACGGATCGGCGACAATCGCCGGCTCGCCATGGCCTATCGCAACTGGGACCGGTTCGCGCCGGAGGACCAGGCGGCATTGCGCCAGCAGGCCGCGCGCTTTCTGACGGAACTCGACGGCGCGCCTGCATCCTATTAGGCGGCGGGCATGAGCGACGAGCAGGGAAAAGGGCCCGCAACGCGGGTGGTCGAGGCGGGACGGCGCAAGGCATGGACCCAGGGCATCGTCAGCCCGCCGGTCTGGCGGGCATCGACCATGTTGTTCGACGATGTCGCGGCACTGCGCGACGCCACGCGCCGGCCCGACGAGGGGCTTTATTATGGTCGCCGCGGCAGCCCGACCCAATGGTCGCTGGCGGACGCCTTGACCGCGCTGGAACCGGGGGCGGCGGGCACGACGCTGCACGCTTCGGGTACGGCCGCGATCACGACGGCATTGCTGGCGGTGCTGGAACCTGGCGACGAATTGCTGATGACCGACGCGGCCTATCAGCCAACGCGCGCCTTTTGCGACGGCCTGCTCACGCGGCTGGGTATCACCACCCGTTATTATGATCCGCGGCTGCGCGGCGCCGATATCGACGCGCTCTTCGCGCCGGCCACCAGGGCGATCTTCCTGGAAAGCCCCGGCAGCCTGACATTCGAGGTGCAGGACGTGCCGGCCTTTTGCGCCGCGGCGCGGGCACGCGGCGTGACCAGCCTGATCGACAATACCTGGGCGACGCCGCTGCTATTCCCGGCGATCGCGCGCGGCGTCGACATCACCATCCTGGCCTGCACCAAATATGTGGTCGGCCATTCGGACGTCATGATGGGGTCCGCGACCGCCCGGCCCGGCCTGTTCGAGCGGGTGCGCAAGACCAGTCAGGCGCTGGGCCAGTGCGTCAGCCCCGACGATGCCTTCCTGGCAAGCCGCGGCCTGCGCACGATGGACGTGCGCCTGCGGCAGCATGGCGCGTCGGCGCTGGAGATCGCCCGCTGGCTGCAGCAGCAGCCGGGCGTCGCCACGGTGCTCCACCCGGCCTTGTCGGAAATGCCCGGCTACGATCTGTTCCAGCGCGATTTCCTGGGCGCTTCCGGCCTGTTTGCCTTCGCGATCGAGGGTGACGATGCGGCACGGGTACGACTCGTGGATGCGCTGCAGCATTTCGGCATCGGTTTTTCCTGGGGCGGCTTCGAAAGCCTGGCGCTGCCAATCGATCCGGAGACCATGCGCACGGCGGTTCCCTGGCAATCGCCGGGCAAAATGATCCGGCTTCAAATTGGTCTGGAAAGCACGGCTGATCTGATTTCCGATCTTAATCAGGCACTCCACGCTGCCGCGCAAAAAGGTTAGCGGCACGCGGAGCGAGGCAAGCGCAAGCTGTTGCGCGCGCGCCACAGGTGGATCGTAGACGATCCGCGGCCTGTGGTTAGAGATTGTGCTTTGCAACACTTTGGATCAGGAGGGCCAGGTCGGTTCGCAGCCCCCCCGCTCATACAAGAGGCAGAGGTGCGGGCGCCACCGACGCGCAGTGGAACTTGACGCAATTTGCGAGAAGGACTTTCCATGCGCACCACCCTCACCGGGCTTTCCATTCTGGCCGCCGTCGCGCTGGCCGCACCTGCCCTGGCGCAGGACGCTCCGGCACCCGCCAGCGATTTCACCATCACAGGCGGCGCCGCGCTGACCACCGACTATCGCTTCCGTGGCATATCGCAGACGGACAAGCATTTCGCGATCCAGGGTACGATCGGCGTGACCCATTCGTCGGGCTTCTATGTCGGCACCTGGGGCAGCTCGATCGACGACTATGTCGCCAACGGCAGCGATCAGGAAATCGATCTGTATGGCGGCTATAAGAAGACGATCAACGGTACGACCGTCGATGGCGGCCTTCTTTACTATTATTATCCTGGCTCGCACGGCGCGAATACGGACTTTTTTGAACCCTATTTCAACGTTTCGCACACCTTTGGGCCGGTCAGCGCCAAGGCTGGTCTGAACTATGCATGGAAGCAGAAGGCTCAGTCTTGCGCCTTCGATCCGCGCTGCGGCAACAAGTCCAGGGAAGACAGTCTCTACACCTATGGCGAGCTGTCTGGCGGTATCCCCAATACGGGCGTCACGCTGACGGGCCATCTGGGCGAGAGCTGGGGCCGATCGCTGCTGACGAACGGCCTGAAGAATTATACCGACTGGAGCCTGACCGCGGCCTACACATGGAAGGCGCTGACCTTCAGCGTCGCTTATGTCGATACCGACTTCAAAAAGGGCCAGTTCTCGGTGAACGGCCGCAACGAGGTGCATAGCGGCGTCGTCGGCGCGATCGCGGTCGCGTTCTGATCCCCTAACCCTGACACGTTCCCCGTAACTTTTCGCACCGGAATGATCCGGTCGGCCGGGTGTGGCTAATGTGCCGCACCCGGCCCTTTTTGCGCGTGATCCTATGGCGGTGCAGCATCCTCACTCCCACGTTCACCGTGCCGCAATGCGGCAGATCGCACCGGGCCGGTGCAAAAAATTTTCGGACGGTTGAAACCGAATTCAAGGTTTGGAGTTAAGCCGCACGTCAGAGCGGTTGGAGCGTTCAGTTTACTCAAGAGTTCTGATCCGAGACATTTCGGCAACAGTCCACATTTTTGCGCGGTTGCGTAGAACCAGGGCAGTGTTTAGGGGTTTTGAGTACCTGACACGCTCCTAATGAAGGAAAAGGGGATACAAATGCGTAAACTAGCCATGATGGCCATATTGGCATCGTCGGCACTCGCATCGCCCGCCATGTCCAAAGACAAGGCTTGGTATGTTGGTGTTGAAGGCGGCGGCATCATTGTCGAAAAGACCCACATCAATATTGGTGCGGTTGATAATGCTGATACTGCCAAGCACAAGAACGGCCTGTTCGATGTCGATGGCATTGTTGGTTATGACCTGGGTATGCTCCGCCTCGAAGCCGAGGTTGGTTACAAGCGTACCGAAGTAAAGTCGCACACGACGACCACGACGCTGAATGGTTCGCCGGCTGGCGAATATCGCAGCTCGCGTAGTGGCAACACGTCGGTCCTCAGCTTCATGGGCAACGCGCTCTTGAACTTCGGCGATGACGATAGCATTCAGGGTTATGTCGGCGGTGGTGCCGGTGTCGCCCGCGTTCACTACGGCATCTATCGCCTCGACGGCGGCAACTGGTTCCTCGACGGCAGCGACACCCGCTTCGCCTTCCAGGCCATTGCCGGTCTGCTTTATCCGGTCAGCGACCACATCGACGTCGGTGTGAAGTATCGTTGGTTCAACACCTTCGGCGTTCGCATTCGCAGCAGCACTGCCAATGCCCTTGCCGGTGGCGACTCCACGGCGCGCTATCGCTCGAACAGCCTGCTGGCGAGCCTAGTGTACAACTTCGGCGAACCGGCAGCTCCGCCGCCGCCGCCGCCGCCGCCGCCGCCGCCGCCGCCGCCTCCGCCCCCGCCGCCGCCGCCGCCTCCGCCGGCTGCTACGCCTGGGCCGTTCATCGTGTTCTTCGACTGGAACAAGTCGGATATCACGCCTGAGGCAGCTTCGATCCTCGACAACGCGGCACAGGCCTACAGCACGACGGGCAATGCCCAGATCATGCTGGCCGGCTACACCGACACGTCGGGTTCGGCGAACTACAACCAGGGTCTGTCGCAGCGTCGCGCTGACTCGGTGAAGGCTTATCTCGCTGGCAAGGGTATCCCTGACGGCGTGATGACCACCCAGGCGTTCGGCGAGACCCACCTGCTCGTCCAGACCGCCGACGGTGTGCGCGAGCCGCAGAACCGCCGTGTGGAGATCACCTTCGGCCCGAACTCGGGTCAGTAAGGCACGCTCCTTCGGGACAAAGATTGGGGTCGGCCAGCAATGGCCGGCCCTTTTCTTTTGTCTTGGCGAGATCCCGGTGTGGGCGACCGGCCTGCGGAAGGTGGGCTTTAATGCTGCTGCCATTGGGTGACGGACGGGGCGGGCGCGGCGCATGCTTTGGCAGCGTTCTTAGGACTGTCAGGCGGGACGTTGCCCAGCCGCGAAATGGACCCCAGCCTGCGCTGGGGTGACGGCGTGCGGGGAGGGACGGGTTATCCTCGATTGGCCGGGCTGGCGCGTGACTGGTGGGGCCCGCGTCATATGCACGGCTTCCGCGATCCGAGCGGTGCGCCAAGCGTTCGGTCCTTGATGCGCACCAGCCTAAACTCCGTCACCCCGGCGCAGGCTGGGGTCCATCGGGTCGCGGGCTGTGTCGCTCAGCGCAGCAGGGACGTCGCCAAGCCGCGGAATGGACCCCAGCCTGCGCTGGGGTGACGGCGGGTGGTGGGGGACGGGGCGTCCTCGGCGGCTGGGCTGGCACCTGCCGGGGCTTGCCAGAGGGCGTCTCGCATAGCTGTCGCCCGATCCGCCCATTCGCGAACGGGCCTCGCCGGCTTATCGCTGCCTGGCCGGGAAATCAGCGCAGCGGGTAGCGGGCGATGGCGTCGTAGGTGGGGCCTTCGCTGCCGAGGTGGCTTTCGAACAGGAACAGCGCGTCGAGGGTGACGGGATCGCTGGCCAGGCCGGCGGCGCGCGCAAGGAAGGGATCAAGGGACCCGGCGCGGCGGCCCAGGCGGGCGATGGTGACGTGGGGGGTGAAGGCGCGGGGTTCGGGCGGAAGGCCGCAACCGGTGACGACGCGCTCGACGCGTTTGTGCAGCGTCTTCAGCCGATCGTCGGCGGCGATCCCGGCCCACAGACTGTGGACATGGCCTTTATGATCGAAGGTGCCGACGCCCGAGAGGGCGATGTCCGGGCGCGGATGATCCACGGTGCTTAGCGCGGCGGCGATATCCTCTGCCTGGGGCGCGTCGACTTCGCCGATGAAGCGCAGGGTCAGGTGAAGCTGATCGTCATTCTGCCAGCGGGCGCCGGGCACGCCGCCCATCAGATCGAGCAGTTGCAAACGAAGCGGGCGCGGCGGCCGCAGCGCGACGAACAGCCGGTGCATCGGCCCTCCTTACGAGAATGCGTAGGCGGCTGCACCCGCTTTTGCTTGAAAAGCGTTAGAAGCACGACAATATTGAGAATGCGCCAATGTGGCGCTTAAGGAGCTCTTTCGAGATGGCAAACTGGTCCGACCCCTGGACGAACGGCGCTGCGACCGCATCGGTCGGCACGCGGCCCGCGGCCTATGACGCGGGTCTCCGGTCCTACATGCTTTCTGTCTACAATTATATGGCGTCGGGCGTCTTGCTGACCGGCATCGTCGCCCTGCTGTTCGCCAGCAGCCCCTATATGGGCCTGCTCTTCTCGCCGCAGGGCAAGCCTTCGGGTCTTGGCCTGATCGTGATGCTGGCGCCGCTTGGCCTGGTGTTCGCACTGAGCTTCGGCATCAACCGCATCAGCGAGACGACGGCCAAGGCGCTGTTCTGGGCCTATGCGGTGCTGATGGGCCTGTCGCTCTCCACCGTGCTGCTGGCCTATACCGGCGCGTCGGTGGCGCAGACCTTCTTCGCCAGCGCGGCCGCCTTCGCGGGCCTGAGCCTGTGGGGCTACACGACCAAGAAGGATCTGTCGGGCTTCGGCACGTTCCTGATCATGGGCGTGGTCGGCATCCTGGTCGCCAGCCTGTTGAACCTGTTCTTCCAGTCCGAGAAGATGACGTTGGTCATCAGCGTGCTGGGCGTGCTGCTGTTCGCCGGGCTGACCGCTTACGACACGCAGAAGATCAAGAGCATGTATTATGCGGTCCAGGGTTCGGACTTCATGGGCAAGTCGGTGATCATGGGCGCGCTGACGCTCTACCTCGACTTCATCAACATGTTCCTGTTCCTGCTGCGCCTGTTCGGCGATCGCCGCTAAAAGCCGCGATACAGGACAAGAGATGGAAGGCCCCGCTTCGGCGGGGCCTTTTTTTATATCTGGCGGCAGGGCGGTGTGGGGGGCGCGGACCTGCCTCCCCGGCGGCGGGGCGTGGGATGGGTCTGTGGATGCCAGCCTGCGCTGGCATGACGGGGATGGAATGGGTCCCTGGCCGTCACCCCAGCGCAGGCTGGGGGTCCATTAGGTTTGGCGCGGGCGGTGGGATCGGGGGGCGCGGACCTGCGTTCCGCGGCGGCGGGGCGTGGGATGGGTCTGTGGATGCCAGCCTGCGCTGGCATGACGGGATGGAATGGGTTCCTGGCCGTCACCCCAGCGCAGGCTGGGGTCCATGACGTTTGGCGCGGGCGGTGGGATCGGGGGGCGGGAACCTGCGTTCCGCGGCGGCGGGGCGTGGGATGGGTCTGGGGATGCCAGCCTGCGCTGGCATGACGGATGTTGGGGTGGGAGGACGTTAGACGGTCCCGCCTGGGCGGGAGCGATGGATCAGGCGAGGTGGTCTTTCAGGAATACCAGGGTCTGCTGCCAGGCCTGCGCGTAGGCCTCGCCCTGAAGCTGGGCCACGGCCTGGAGGTGGAGCGCCGGCACGGGCAGATCGGCGATCCGATCCGCGCTGAAGGTCACCATCGCGGTTAATTGCGGCTGGGGGGAGGCGGCAACGCGTTCCAGCAGAGACGCGCCCCAGCCAAGCCCGAGCCCGGCGACCTTGCCGGTCGCATAGGCATTGCTCGCCAGCCAGTGGACCGTCGCCACCGCTTCTTCCAGCGAGGCGAGCCTGATGGGCGCGCAGGCGACGAAGCCGGCGGCGGCGAGCTGGTCGCACAGGCCGCGCGTGAACGGATCGGCACCGCCGGCGTCGTGCACGACCAGCACCGCTGGCTGCGGCCCATGTGCCTTGGCAGGAATAGCCATATAGCCATGCAGATCGTGGCCCGGCCCCGGCCAGCGGATATTGGCGGTCTTGGGCGGGGGCGGCGCCTTGGGCGGCTTGGGGTGCCTGGCGGCGACAGCCGGGAGGGCAGCCAGTGCGGCGGCGCCCGCGATCAGGGTGCGGCGACCGGGCCGCCAGGTCGCGCCGGCACCGCCCGCGTCCCCATCCGGCCCATCATCGCCCCGCTCCGCCATCCGCCTGCTCCGGTCAGAAGCTCATTTCATCATAGACGCGGCTGACGTCGCCATTCCAATCGCCATGATAGCGATCGAGCAGGCGCTGCGCAGGCACCTTGCCGCTAGCGACGATCTCCCGCAGCGGCTCGAGGAAGCCGGTTTCGTCATCGCCCATCGCGTTGAGCCGCTTGCGCGCGGCGAGCCCCTTGTGGGCGATCGCCAATATCTCGGAACCGAGCTGCTGGAAGGTGCGACCGCGCGGACCGCGCGCGGCCAGGCCGAGCTTGGGCACTTCGGCGCGGATGCGGTGATGATCCTCGATCGTCCAATGCTTCACTTCCTGCCAGGCGGCGTCGAGCGCATCGTCGTCATAGAGCAGGCCGACCCAGAAGGCGGGGAGCGCGCAGATCGTGTTCCACGGCCCGCCATCGGCGCCGCGCATCTCGAGGAAGCTCTTCAGCCGCACTTCGGGGAAGGCAGTCGACAGATGATCGGTCCAGTCGGCGATGCGCGGCTTTTCGCCGGGCAGGACCGAGAGATTGCCATCGAGGAAATCGCGGAAGGAAAGGCCAGCGGCATCGATATATTTGCCGTCGCGGAAGACGAAATACATCGGCACGTCGAGCATGTAATCGGCATAGCGTTCATAGCCGAAGCCGTCTTCGAACACGAACGGCAGCATGCCGGTGCGGTGCGGATCGGTGTCCGTCCAGATGTGGCTGCGATAGGAGAGGAAGCCGTTGGGCTTGCCTTCGGTGAAGGGCGAGTTGGCGAACAGCGCGGTGGCGAGCGGCTGCAACGCCAGGCTGACGCGGAACTTCTTCACCATATCCGCCTCGCTGCCATAATCGAGGTTGGTCTGAATGGTGCAGGTGCGCAGCATCATATCCAGCCCGAGATTGCCGACGCGCGGCATGTGGCGCAGCATGATCTCATAGCGGCCCTTGGGCATGATCGGCAGATCGGCGCGCGTCTTGTCGGGCCAGAAGCCGAGGCCGAGGAAGCCCATGCCAAGCTTCTCGCCAATCTCTTTCACCTGGGCGAGGTGGCGACCGGTTTCGGCGCAGGTCTGGTGAAGATTGTCGAGCGGCGCGCCGGACAGTTCGAACTGGCCGGCCGGCTCCAGGCTGACGGCGCCGTCCGGACCGGACAGCGCGATGATGTTGCCGCCTTCGTAGATCGGCTCCCACCCGAATTTGGTAAGGCCGATCAGCAGCGCGTGGATACCGCCCTTTTCCTCATAGGAGGGGGCGTGATGATCGCCGACGGCATAGACGAACTTTTCATGTTCGGTGCCGATCCGCCACCGATCCTTGGGCTTTTCGCCCTTCGCGAACACGCCGATCAAATCGGCGCGGCTTTCGATCAATGGGTCTGGACCGGCCTCTGCCGTGCGCGTTGTCATATGCGGCCCAGTAGCATGGTAGCCGATGGATACTAGCGGTGTTTCACGGGCCTGGCGAGCGGGGCGGTCGGCGTTCCCCGATGGCGGGCAAGCTGCGGCTAAGCCTTTGAAAGCGGGTGGTTCCCGCTGGCGTGACGCGCGGTAATAATGCCGGGGTGCTAGCGCCAATCGCCGGCAAGCGTCATCCAGGCGGAGATGGCGGCGGCGGCGGCCGTTTCCGCGCGCAGGATGCGGGGGCCGAGCGAGGCGCCGACCGCGCCGGGCGTCGCGCGGATCGCGCCGCGCTCGTCGGGCGTGAAGCCGCCTTCGGGGCCGATCAGGATGGCGGCGGGGCCGGGCCGCGCGACCTCGGCCAGCGGCAGGCCGCCGGTTTCGTCGGCGAAGATCAGGATCCGGTTGGGATCCCAGCCCTTCAGGATGGCGGTGAGCTTGGCCGGTTCGGCCAGTTCGGGCAGCGCGGTGCGATCGCATTGCTCGCTCGCCTCGATCATATTGGCGCGCAGGCGATCGAGGTTGAGCCGATCGACGATCGTGCGCTGGGTGATCACCGGCTGGAGACGGGCGGCGCCGAGCTCGGTCGCTTTTTCCACCAGCCAGTCGATCGGCCCCTTCTTGATCGGCGCGAACAGGAGCCAAAGATCGGGCACGGTCTCGCGTGCGCGGAGCCGGCCGGTGAGGCGCAGGCCGATGTGGCGCTTGGCGGTTTCGGTCACTTCCGCCAGCCATTCGCCGGTGCGATCGTCGAACAGGCGAACGGGATCGCCCGCCTTCAGCCGCATGACGTTGCCGAGATAATTGGCCTGGGCGCCATCGAGCTGGAGCGAGGCGGCTTCGTGGAGTGGCTGATCGACGAACAGGCGCGGCGTGCTCGCAGGCGGCCAAGCGGGAGTGGCGGGCATCAGGCGGTTGTAGGGAGAGGGGGGCGGTTCGTCACCCCTCTCGGAGTGCGGGTGGTTGCCGGATGTGGCCTGCCCCGGCGGAAGGGAAGGTGGACAGGTTCGTGGATGCCAGCCTGCGCGGGCATGACGGGGGGCAGGAATCTTTACCCGTCACCCTAGCGAAGGCTGGGGTCCATGGCAGGTGTCGCGGGCGGTGGGGTCGGGGCGGGATCCGCCTTCCCCGGCGGCGGGGCGCAGGGGCGGGTCCGTGGATGCCAGCCGGCGCTGGCATGACGGCTATTGGGCGGGCTGGGTGCCGCTGGCGGCGGCGCGGGCGGCCTGGCGTTCTTCGGGGGTGAGGATCCCGTCGTGATTGGCGTCGACCGTATCGAAGGCGGCGGCGGCCTGGGCTTGCGCCTCGGCGGCGGAGACCTTGCCGTCATGATTGGCGTCGGCGCTGGCGAACATGCGGGTGACGCGGCCGACCATGCGCGGATTGTCGCCCATCGTCTTGGTGAAGGCGGCCAGTTCATCCTGGGTGATGAAGCCGTCCTGGTTGCGATCGAGCTGGCCGAAAATGAGCGCGGCGCGCTGCAGCGCATCCGCCTTGGTCTGCGCATTCTGCCAGGTCGGCGCGGCCTGGCCGGTGGAAATTTCCTGCGCGAGCGCGGGCGTGGCGATCAGCAGCGGCAAGGCGGCGACGAGCAAGCGGTGCATGGGCGAATCCCTAAAAGCTGCGCCGATCATGCCATTACCGCGCCCAACCGTCGATGAACGGCTTCCGTCCGTCGCGCGATTGGGGCAGGAGGCGGCCATGGCGCCGCCGACTTCGATCGTTCCCGACAGCGAGCATCGCGGCCTGCTCGGCCTGTTGCCGCAGCGCGCGCGCGATCTGGTGCAGCTGGCGCGGTTCGACCGGCCGATCGGGGCCTGGCTGCTGTTCTGGCCGGGCGCGTGGGCGATCGCGCTGGCCGGGCATGCGTTCGACCGGTGGGATCTGATCGCGTGGTTCGCGCTGGGGGCGGTGGCGATGCGCGGCGCCGGCTGCGTCTATAACGATATTGCCGACCGCGACCTGGATGTGCGGGTGGCGCGCACGCGCGAGCGGCCGGTGGCGAGCGGGCGAGTATCGCTGACGGTGGCATGGGTGTGGCTGGTCGCCCTGTGCCTGGTGGGGCTGGTCGTGCTGCTGCAGCTGAACCGGCTGGCGCAGATCGTGGCGATGTGCAGCCTCGCTCTGGTGGCCTGCTATCCCTTCATGAAGCGGATCACCTGGTGGCCGCAGGCGTGGCTGGGCATCGTCTTTTCGTGGGCGGCGCCGGTCGGGTGGCCGGCCGCGACCGGCTCACTCGGCCTGCCGCTGGGCTGGCTCTATGCCGGCGCGATCTTCTGGGTGCTGGGCTATGACACGATCTATGCGCTGCAGGATATCGAGGACGATATGCGGATTGGCGTCAAATCCTCCGCCCGCGCGCTCGGCCGCCATGCCCGGGCGGGTGTGACGGCCTTTTACCTGATCGCGATTGCGCTCTGGGGCATGGCGATCTGGAGCGTGCGGCCCGAAGCGCTGGCGCTGGTCGCGCTGGCGCCGGTTGCAGGGCATCTGCTGTGGCAGGTGGCAGGGCTGAAGCCCGAGGATGGGGCGGATGCGCTGATGCGTTTCCGCTCCAACCGTTTCGCCGGGCTACTGCTGTTCCTCGCCTGCCTGGTGGTGGGCACCACCAGCCAGGCGTAACCAGGCCGCGCGCCTAGGCGGCGAGCCGATCGATCTCGGCAGAGGCGGTGTCAATCGCGCTCGCGCGGCCCTCCGGCCCCATCATCACGCCTTCCGCGACGACGAATTCGGGCGTGATGCCGATGAAGCCGAACACCGCGCGCAAAGAGGTTTCGGTATGTTCGAAGGCGGCCGCGGGCGAACCAGCGCTGTACAGGCCGCCGCGCGACAAGGCGATGATCACGCGCTTGCCGCCGGCCAGACCCTGCGGGCCTTCGGGACCATAGCTGAATGTCTCCCCGGCAATCAGGACGCGATCCAGCCAGGCCTTGAGTTGGCTCGGCAGGGTGAAATTATACATGGGCGCGCCGATCACGACGACGTCGCTGGCGAGGAATTGATCGAGCAAGGCGCGGCTGTCCGGTGAGGAGGCCGGCATCAGGCCGAGCGTGAGATGCGCGATCGGATCGGCGGCCAGATCGCGATAGCTGATTTCCAGCCCCGGATGGGCGGCGCGCAGGCGATCGACGATCGTGGCGGTGAGCTGGCGGCTGACCGAGCCGTCGCCGGTGATGCTTGAATCGAGGTGGAGCAGTTTCATATAGAAAGCCTTTCCGGTATCAGTTTGTTACCGGGGCGGGATATGTGACCGCATGCCACGCGCCCGCAAGGAGGCACAATTTTGTTACCCGAGCACATGGATGTGACTGCCGACGACGCTGCGTTCGCCCGCTCCCGCGCTCTGTTGGCGGAGGTGGAGCAGCCGCGCTGCCGCAGTATCGCGCCGATCCTGCAGCGCGTCGGCGACAAATGGAGCATCCTGATCGTGATGTTGCTGGCGGGCGGGCCGCGCCGGTTCAATGAGCTGAAGCGCATGATCGACGGCATCTCGCAGCGCATGCTTACCTTGAACCTGCGCGGGCTGGAGCGCGACGGGCTGGTCAGCCGCACCGTCTTCCCGACCATTCCTCCGCGGGTGGATTACGAGCTGACCGCGCTCGGCAAATCGCTGTGCCAGCCGATCATCGCGCTGGGGCAATGGGCCGACACCCATTATGATACGATCACCCAATCGCGCGCGGCTTTCGACGCCAAGGCGGAGGAATAGGTTGCGGACGCTTCCGTTTGGCCGCGCCCATCCCTAAGTGCGCCTAATGTATTCCGTCTCCGAAGCCGAAAACCGCGTTGCCGATCTGGTGGCCGCCGCCAAGCGCGTGGGCGCCGATGCCGCCGACGCCGTTTATTATCGCAATGCCTCGACCGAGGTGCAGGTCCGCCTCGGCACGCTGGAGGATGTCGGCCGGTCCGACGGCGAGGAGATCGGCCTGCGCCTGTTCGTGGGCAAAAGATCGGCGAGCGTGTCATCTTCCAACCTGTCCGGCGATGCGCTGAACGCGCTGGTCGAGCGCGCGGTGGCAATGGCGCGCGAGGCACCCGAAGACGAATTTGCAGGGCTGGCGCCGGCCGACCGGTTGCTGACCGGCGATGCGGTGCCGATCGACGGCGACGATGGCGCCGATCCCGCACCGGCCGAATTGAAGGAACGAGCGCTGGCGGCGGAAGAGGCGGCGCGGGCGATTGCGGGCGTGACGAATAGCGAGGGCGCGGGCGCGAGCGCGGGGCGCACGCTGATGGCGCTCGCCACCTCGACCGGCTTTGCGCGCGGGTTCGTGACGTCCGGCTATGGCTGTTCGGCCAGTGTGATCGCGGGCGAAGGTGCCGGCATGCAGCGCGACTACGCCTATCATTCGGCGCGCTACCTGAGCGACCTGGAAGCATCGGACGCAATCGGGCGTCGCGCGGGCGAACGGGCGGTCAAGCGGCTCAACCCGGGCAAGCTTCCCTCCGGGCCGATGCCCGTGGTGTTCGATCCCCGTGTCGGTTCCAGCCTGATCGGCCATCTGGCCGGGGCGATCACGGGCGCGGCGATCGCACGCAAGACCAGCTTCCTGCTAGGCAAACGCGGCGAGCGCATCTTCGCGCCCGGCATCACCATTCGTGACGATCCGCACCGCTTGCGCGGGCTGCGCAGCCGCGCCTTCGATGCCGAGGGGCTGCCGACGGCGCCGATCGATATCGTTGCCGACGGCGTGCTCCAGACCTGGCTGCTCGACAGTGCCTCCGCCCGCCAATTGGGCGAGCAGCCGACCGGCCATGCCACGCGTGGCGGCAGCGGCGCGCCAGGCGCGGGCACGAGCAATATGTTCCTGGAAGCGGGAACCGTCTCCGTGGCGGAGCTGATCGGCGACATCGCGCTGGGCGTGTTCGTGACCGAGCTGATCGGCCAGGGCGTCAATGGCGTGACCGGCGATTATAGCCGGGGCGCATCGGGCTATGCGATCCGCAATGGCCAATTGGCCGAACCGGTGGCGGAGATCACCATCGCGGGCAATCTGACCGACATGTTCCTGGCGCTGACGCCGGCCGACGATCTGGAGTTCCGCCGTGCGATGGACGTGCCGACGGTGCGGATCGACGGGATGACGATTGCCGGTGCCTGACGGGCTGATCGACGCCGTGGCGGCGGCGGCGGCCGAGGCCGGCCAACTTGCGATGGATCGCTGGAAGACCGACTTTCGCCGCTGGGAAAAGGCCGCCGGCAGCCCTGTCTGCGAGATCGACCTGGCGGTCGATGAACTGCTGAAGGTGCGGCTGGCGGCGATCGATGCCGACGCCGGCTGGCTGTCCGAAGAAACGGCCGACAATGAGGCGCGCCTGAGCAACCGCCGGCTGTGGGTGGTCGATCCGATCGACGGCACGCGCGATTATCTGCGCGGGCGGCCGGGCTGGTGCGTGTCGGTGGCGCTGGTCGAGGATGGCGCGCCGATCATTGGGGTGCTGGATGCACCGGCGCGGCAGGAAAGCTGGCGCGCGGCGGCCGGAAAAGGCGCCACTTGCAACGGCACGCCGCTGCGAGCGTCGATGCGGCTGGAACTGCCGGGCTCGCGCGTGCCGGCCGACACGCTGCCGCGGATCGACGAGGATCTGATCGCGGTGCCGCGCGCCAATTCGATCGCGCTGCGCATCGCGATGGTGGCGGCGGACCAGGCCGATCTGTGCGCCAGCCTGCGCTGGGGCAATGAGTGGGATATCGCCGCCGCTGCCCTGATCGCGCAGGAAGCGGGCGCCACCGTTACCGACGCGCTGGGCACGCAGATCCGCTATAATAGCGATGCGGCGGAAGCGTTCGGCGTGGTCGCGAGCGCGGCGGCGATCCACACCGCCGCCGTCGCCCGCCTGGCCGAACGCGCGAGCGCGGCCAGTATCCAGCCGCGCTAGCCGAAGGCGACCGGGCCGACCGCGCCATACCAGCGCGAAACCTTGGTCGGATCGGCATCGTCCATGTAGAAAAAGTGGGTCATGGTCGGTGTGACGACCGGCTGACCGGCGGCATCCGGTGTCATGCGCACCTGCCCGCGAAAGATCTTCAGACGGGGGCTGTCCCAATATTCCAGAACATCATGGTGCGCGGTGAAGCCGGTATCGACGAAGGCCCGCAGATTGGCGCGGATCGCCTCGCGGCCATGCCAATCGGCGACACCCAGATTGCACACGGCATCTTCGGCGAGACAATCGAAGCCGGCACCCCAGCTCTTGTCGTCAATCTCCTGCCAGAAGGCCAGCAGCCAGCCCGGTGGGCTCATGCGTGTGAAGAGGCGCTGTTCGCCCGCCTGCTCCGGCGGGGACGATGCAACATTAAACAATTCCGCCCTGTCGTCGGTGATGCCTATGCCTTCAAGATCGTATTCGGTCATGAGCTGTGTCTCCGGGCTGGGCAGATGCGGCGCCCGGGTGCGGCACATCGATCAGCCGGCAGGATCATCGGGGCGAAAGATAATCGCGACAATTACGCGGGAGGTAATCAGCGTCCCCGCTCCTGCGTGATAGGAAAGGCAAGATCAATCGGAGGATCGTCGGCAAATCGTGAGCGAAGCAAAGCGGTTGGGGGTAGGCGAAGTGTTGCGGCAGTGGCGGCAGCGGCGCGGCCACAGTCAGCTTGATCTTGCCCTTGAGGCCGGCGTGTCGCAGCGTCACTTGAGCTTCGTCGAAAGCGGGCGGAGCCGCGCCAGCCGGCAGATGCTGCACCTGCTGGCCGATGCGCTCGATATTCCCTTGAGGGATCGCAACCTGTTGCTGGTCGCGGGCGGCCATGCCCCTGCTTATCCGGAGCGATCCTGGGACGATCCCGCGCTGGCCGGGCTGTTGACGGCGGTGCGGCGGATGCTGGCGCAGCACGAGCCGTATCCGGCAATCGTGATGGACCGCTATTGGAATGTCGTGATGACCAATGCGGCGGCGTCGCGCTTCTTCGGCCGCTTCGTCGATCTCGGCGCGCGACCCCAGCCCCGCAATCTGCTGCATTTGATGTTCGATCCGGCCGGCATGCGGCCCTTCCTCGGCGATTGGCCGCGTACCGCCGCAATGCTGCTCGCGCGGGTGCATCGCGAGGCGGTGGGGCGAGCGATCGATGACCAGACCGGCCGGCTGGTCGCGGCTTTGCGCGCCTATCCGGACGTGCCGACCGATGGGCGCGAACCGCCGGAAGACGACACACTGCCCGTCCTGCCGCTCACCTTCCTGCTGGAGGGGCAGAGGCTGCGTTACTTCTCGCTGCTCACGACCGTCGGCAGTCCGATCGATGCGCTGGCGCAGGAGATGCGGGTCGAATGTCTGTTTCCCGCGGATGCGGAGACCGAAGTTTATCATCTCGCGCATTTTGCGGGGACGGCCTGATCCGGCCACGCCTCTTTTCCGCCGGTCTGCATGTGGCTGCCCTGCTGTGGCTGTGCCGTCCGGCGACGGCCGGCGTGGTGGAGCGCTACGACTTGCCGTCGCTGGCGCTGATCGATGCTTTGCAGGAGCTGAGCGCGCGCACCGGCCTGACGATCGGTGGCAGCCGCATCGACCCCGCGATCCGCAGTCATGCGGTGACCGGGCGGATGTCGGCGGAGACGGCGTTGCGTCGGTTGCTGATCGGCACGGGGCTGCGCGCGGTGAAAGTGGGGGCCGGACACTATCGCCTTGATCCGGCGCCGCGATCCCGGGTGGCGTTGCCCGTGTCGGTCGCGCCGGTGACGGAGCAGGATATCGTCGTCACGGCCGGCAAGCGCGCGCAACCGCTGGCTCTGACGGAGGGCAATGTCGAACGCGTTACCTTCGCCACACCGCTCGGGGCGAGCGATGGCCGCGGCAATGTAAGCGATCTGGCCGGGCGGGTGCCGTCGCTTTCCTCCACCGCTTTGGGCCCAGGACAGAACAAGCTGTTCCTGCGTGGCGTGGCCGACACGAGCTTCACCGGCCGAACGCAAGCGACTCTGGGCGAATATCTTGGCGAGGCGCGGATCAACTTCAACGGCCCCGATCCTGGTCTGCTGCTCTACGATGTTCGAAGCGTCGAACTGCTGAAAGGGCCGCAGGGTACCCTATATGGCGGCGGTACGCTGAGCGGCGTACTGCGGATCGAGCCCGAGCGCCCGAACCTGAGCCACTGGTCCGGCTTCGTGGACAGTGCGCTGACTGGCACCTGGCAGGGTGCATGGGGCGGCGCGCTCGCCGGCATGATCAACGTGCCGCTTGCGGACGAGCGCTTCGGCCTGCGCCTGCTGGCATATCGTCGGATCGACGGCGGCTACATCGACGATGCACAACGCGGCCTGCGCAACGTCAACCGGACGAAGACGACCGGCGCGCGCGCGCAGATGCGGTTGAAAGCAGGGGCATGGTCGGTCGACCTGCTTGGGGCGCACCAGGATATCGATGCGCGGGACGGCAATTACGCGGTGAAAGGCTTGCCCCGTTTGACGCGCGCGACCGCCGTGGCGCAACCGTCGCGCAACCAGTTCGATCTCGCGACGCTCGAAGTTCGCGGCGCGCTGGCGGGCGCCGAACTGGTATCCGCAACCTCGCTGCTGCGAAATGACATTTCAGCGACCTTCGATGCGACGGCGGTGGCGGGGCAGGCGGCGGCGCTGGTCAATGCACGCGACATTCAATCGTTCAGTCATGAGAGCCGGCTGTCGCATAGCGCGCCGGACGGTTCGGGGTGGATCGTCGGCTTCGCTGCGCTGGGGCAGCGGGAAACGCAACGGCAACTGGCGGATGCGCCGCAAGCCGCGATCTACACGATGCGGTTCGATACGAAGCGGATCGACCTGGAACTGTTCGCGCAGCTTTCGCATCGCTTCGGCCGCTTCCTGCTGACCGGCGGAGCGCGGGTGACAGGATCGCGCCTGCATGGCGCCACCGACATTCCGGTGCGTCCGGACGAGCGCAATCTGCTGCACCAGGGCGACGCCCATGTGTCGCCGATGGTGCAGCTTTCCTGGTTCGGCAGCGACGCGCTGACGGTTTCGGCCAGCTACCGCCAGGGATTTCGGTCCGACGGTGTAACCGTCCTGCGCCTGCCGACAGAAATCTATCCCAATGGCACCCTGGCCATTCCTTACGGGGCGGATTCGATCCGCGTGCTGGAGGTGGACGGCAGTTACCGCACACAGGGTGCCCGCCCCCTGACACTGACCGCCGCGGTTTCGCTGGTGGACTGGAGCGCGATCCAGGCGGATCAGTTTTTCAGCGCGGGTTTTCCCGTCACGATCAACTTGCCCAGCTCCAATCTGGTGAATGTGGATGTGTCCGGCAGTTGGCGGCCATGGACCGCACTCTCGATTGGGGGCGGCCTTTCCGCCACCACTGCCATTTCCGGTGTGCATAGCGACTATGGTCTGCACGAGGTTGCAAGCGTGCCGCGTGTCGCCTGGAACATCGACGTCGCCTGGTCGCGCGGGCTGAGGGGCGGCTACAAGCTGGGGCTTGAGGGGCGCATCAGCTATCGCGGCAAAGCGCGCCTCGGCACCGATGAGTTTCGTCGGATCCGGCAGGGAGAGATCGTGGATGCCAGCCTGTCGGCGCGGCTGACGCGGGGCCGCTACTCGGCGACGGTGACGGTCGACAATTTGGCGAACAGCCAATCCAGTCTGTTCGGCTACGGTAATCCGTTCACTTTCCTGAGCGAGCGACAGATCACACCGCAGCGTCCCCGCTCCGTTACGCTGGGGCTGCGGGCGGACTTCTGATGGACGCTGTATCGCTTTGATGGCGAGTTCCGGACCGCAAGGCAGGACCGCCTATGGTTTGCTACCGCTGCAACGCGAAGATCTGCTTTGATCATCAAGATGTAGTGGAAACACTGTCTACGACCACGGATAGTCACACTCAAATCCGAGTGACGCTGTGGAAAGTAACCCGTGCAAGATTCATTCGATGAGACGCCGGAAGCTCACGAAGCCGAGGCAGGTTGGCACGAGATAACGCCGGGTGAGCGGTTCAGGATACGCACCTCTGCTTCGGAAACTGCCGGCCGTTACGTGACGCTGGAGATCGTCGCCGATCCTCGCAACGCTGTGCCGCTGCACATCCACGCCAACGAAGAAGAGCATTTTGTCGTTCTAGAGGGGCGTCTCCACCTCACGAATGGCGAGGAGAGGGTGGAGTTAGCGGCCGGCGAGGCGGCGACGGTGAAGCGGGGCACCCCCCATGCCTGGGCCAACCTGTCGGATGTTCCTGCGCGGATGCTCGTGATGTTCGCACCCGGCTATCAGGAGAAGATATTCCGGCTCATCGAAACTGTGACCGACGGGGACCTTTCCGTCATTGCCGAAGAAAATGAGCGGTTGGGCTCGAGTATCGTCGGCCCGCCGCCTTATGACGACGTATATTCGGTTTTCTCGCCAAGAGGGACCGGCCAGACCAGTCAGGCCGAGGCGCGCTGAACGCAAAGCTGCGCGGCCTAATCGGCGTTGTCTAACTTGCGCACTTCGATGCTGGTCTCGTCGAAATCGTCGAGCAGGCGGGCGTTGATGCCCATCTTGCCGAAATCTTCGCCGAGCGTCTGCCAGTGGGTGCCGCAGCCGCAGGTGGGGCAATGGTGGATGCCGATCAGGCGATCGCCCCAGATATAGGCCTTGGTCTCGCCGGAAATCTGCACCTGATCCGGCGGGAAATAGGCGGTGCGCCAGGCGGTGCGGCGGCAGAGCGAGCAATTGCAGTCCGCCACCCAATCCGGCTGCCGGGGCAGCGTGATCTGCACGTTTCCGCAGTGACAGCTTCCCCGAACGCCCATCGCGGCCTTGTACCGCGATTTTGGGATGTGCGCTATTCGGCCGCGATCTTGGGAACGTTCAGGCGGGGGAGATCGATGGCGGGGCAGCGATCCATCACGACCTTCAGCCCGGCGGCTTCGGCGCGGGCAGCAGCCTCTTCATTGATCACGCCGATCTGCAGCCAGACCGATTTGGCGCCGGCGGCGATGGCTTCGTCGACCGCGTCGCCTGCGGCCTGGGGTCGGCGGAAGATGTCGACCATGTCGATCGGTTCGCCGATCTGGCTGAGTTCACGCCAGACATATTCGCCATGGACATGTTCCCCGGTGATCTGTGGATTCACCGGCAGCACGCGATACCCCCAATCCTGCAGCACGCGCATGACGCGGTAGCTCGGCCGATCGGGCCGGTCGGAGGCGCCGATCAGCGCGATCGTGCGCGTATCCTTCAGAAGCTGTGCGATATCGGCGTCGTTGGTCAGGGGCATAGGGCTAGAACGACGGAGCCGCCGATGGGTTCAGCCAGCGCAGCACCGCATCGGCGACGCCGCCAAATTGCGCCGCATCGGGCGTGCCGGCATCGGACGCCTTGCGAATGTCGATCGACAGCGGGATGCGGCCGATAAAGGGCAGATCCAGCCGCTTGGCTTCCGCCTCCGCCCCGCCCTGCCCGAACGGATCGGAGATCTCGCCGCATTTGGGGCAGGCATAGCCCGCCATATTCTCGACGATGCCGATGATCGGCACGCCCGCCTTGGCGAAAAGGTCGATCGCGCGTTCGGCGTCGATCAGCGCCAGATCCTGCGGCGTGGAGACGATCACGGCGGCGGCGGGCTTGTGCTTCTGAATCATCGACAATTGGACGTCGCCTGTGCCGGGGGGCATGTCGACGATCAGGATTTCGGCGCTGCCCCAATGGGCATCGACCAATTGATCGATCGCCTTGCCCGCCATCGGCCCGCGCCACGCGACCGCCTGCCCGGGGGCGACCAATTGGCCGAGCGAGAGCATCGGCACACCCGATCGCGTCTGCACCGGCACCAATTTGTTATCATAGGCTTCGGGCTTCACATCGGCATCGAGCAGCCGCGGCTGGGATGGGCCGTAAATATCGGCGTCGACCAAACCGACCTTCACGCCCTTGTGCAGCAACGCGATCGCCAAATTGGCGGCGACGGTGGACTTGCCGACGCCGCCCTTGCCGCTGGCGACCGCGATCAGGCGCGGGCCGGCGGCGCGTTCAGCGGTCAGCGCCACGCGCACGGCTTCAACCCCCGGCAGCGCCATCAGTTCGGCGCGGGCGCTTTGTTCGATCGCGTCGCGCGCGGCCGCATCGAGCCCGCTGACATCGATCACCGCATCGACCGTGGTGCCGGTCTGGCGCGGAATCGCGGCGCGCCGGGAGGAGATGAGGCCGGAGCCGGAGACGGGATCGATCACGCGTTCCAGCGCGGCGGCGAGGGGATTTTGCGAAGCCATATACCGGCCCTAGGCCCGGATCGGCGGCGGCGAAAGCGGCTGGCGCGCTCTATTGCTTGCGGGGCAGCAACCAGCCGCTGTCGCTGAGCCAATCGAACAACCGGTCGGGCCAGTGCTGGATCGACACGCGTTCGTTATGCATCGCCATGTTGAAGCCGTGATCGGTATCGGCAAACAGATGCAGCTCGGCCGACACCTTGGCGTCGCGCAACTGATTGTACAGCGTCATCGCGGGCACGACGCAGCACGGATCGAGCGTACCGGCGGCGATGAAGGCGGGCGGGGCACCTGCCACCTGCCGCGCCGGTATGCCCAGCGGGCCGGGATAGACGAGGATCTGGAAATCGGGCCGCGCGCTCTGGCGATCGACCGCGTCCAGCGGCCAGGAGAGCGCGGGCTCGGGATTGTCGGCGGTGAGCGAGACGAGCTCGCCCCCGGCCGAAAAGCCCATCATTCCGATCCGTTGGGGATCGACGCCATAGTCCTTGGCATGGGCACGGACCCAGCGCACCGCGCGACGCGCATCGGCGGCGGCATCCCCTTCGATCGAATAGGTGGAGCCGGCTTCGCGGGCGAGGCGATACTTCAGCACGAACACGGTCAGCCCGAAGCGGTTGAGCGTGCGCGCGGGCACCATGCCTTCGTTGACGAACACCATCATGCGGTGGCCGCCCCCCGGTACGACGATCACGGCCGCGCCATTGGCGTGGACCGGATCGGCGGGGAACACGGTCAGGCTGGGATTGTGGACGCTGCGGACATAGGTGTTTTCGACGATTTCGGGATCGTGCGCATGGGCCTGTGCGCCCGGCGCGCCGTGCGGCCAGATCGGCAGTGATTGCGGATCGGCGGCGTAAGCGGAGGATGCCGCGAACAGCAGGAAGAGCAGGGTCGTCAGACGGGCGCGCATCGGCATTTTCCCCTTCATGCTTCCCTATGCTGCGGCCAAGCGTGCCGTCATTACGACCTTTGTCGCGGTTTCGGCGGGGGCGGGAGGGGGTAGGACTTGACCATGCGTATCCCATCCTTGCTGCTCGCATCGGCGGCCTTGTGCGGCGTTGCCGGCCGTGCCGCCGCGGCCTCCTCCTCCGTCTTCCTGAGCGCGCCGGCCGAGCCGAGCGCGATCATGGTGAAGGCGGTGGGCGATGGCCAGGCGGACGACACCGCCGCGATCCAGGCGGCGATCGATACCGCCGCCTCCAGCAAGATCGGCGAGGGCATCGTCTTCCTGCCATCCGGCCGCTATCGCATCAGCCGGACGCTGGCGATGTGGCCCGGCGTGCGCCTGTTCGGGGTCGGCAAGACGCGCCCGGTCATCGTGCTTGGGCCCAATACGCCGGGCTTTGGCGAGGGGCTGGGCACGATGGTGATCTTCGCCGGCTTCAACCCCAGCCGGCCGACGCCGAACGGCCAGCCGTTCCGCGTGCCGGTGCCGCCGCTCGGCAGCGTGCCGTTCAACGACAAGATCGCCGACGCCAATTCGGGCACATTCTATTCGGCGATGAGCAATGTGGATTTCGAGATTGGCGACGGCAATGCCGGCGCGGTCGGCATCCGCTTCCACACCGCGCAACACGCCTATCTGAGCCATATGGATTTCCGCATCGGATCCGGCCTGGCGGGCGTCTATCAGGTCGGCAATGTCGGCGAGGACCTGCATTTCTACGGCGGCCGCTATGGCATCCTTGCCGAAAAGACCTCTCCCGCCTGGCAATATACGCTAATCGATTCCACCTTCGACGGCCAGCGCGACGCCGCCATCCGCGAGCATGAAGCCGGCCTGACACTGGTCAACACGACCATCCGCAACACGCCCGTCGGCATCGATATCGACGAAGGCTATGGCGACTGGTTCTGGGGCAAGAATGTCCGGTTCGAGAATGTCTCGAAAGCGGGCATCATCATCAGCAACGAGAATAACGTCTACACCCAGATCGGGTTCGCCAATGCGGTCGCGCGCAACACGCCGGTCTTCGCCCGCTTCCGCGACAGCGGCAGGACGGTGGCAGGCGCGGGTAGCGCCTATCGGCTGAGCCGGTTCACCTACGGCCTGGTCGTGCCCGGGCTTGGCCAGACCGGCCATTATGCGACCGACATGGACATGACGCCGCTGCGCGCCCTGCCCAAGCCGGCCAAGCGCGCGGTGCGGCTGCTGCCGCCGGTCGCGGCCTGGTACAGCGTGCGCGCGAGCGGCGCCAAGGGTGACAATGCGACCGACGATACGCAGGCGATCCAGCGGGCGATCGATACGCATGATGTCGTCTATTTCCCGGCCGGCTTTTATGTCGTCACCGACACGCTGAAGCTGCGGCCGAGCAGCGTGCTGATCGGGCTGCATCCGGATCTGACGCAGATCGTCATACCCGATCGCACGCCCGCTTATGCCGGTGTCGGATCGGCCAAGGCGCTGATAGAAAGCGCCAAGGGCGGTGCGGCGATCGTGTCCGGCCTGGGCCTGGCCACGGGCGGAATCAACCCGCGCGCGACCGCCTTGTTATGGAAGGCGGGGGCGGATTCGCTGGTGCATGACGTGAAGGCGCAGGGCGGCCATGGCACCGGCCTGGCCGACGGCACCCGCTTCGACCCCTATAATGCCAATCATTCCTCGGATGCCGATCCGCAGAAGCGGTGGGAGGCGCAATATCCGAGCTTCTGGGTGACGGACGGCGGCGGCGGCACCTTCAGCGGCCTCTGGTCACCCAACACATTTGCCCAATCGGGCTTCAAGGTCTCCGACACGACCACGCCCGGCTATGTCTATGAGCTGTCGAACGAGCATCATGTCCGTTCGGAAATCGTGCTCGACAATGTCCGCAACTGGGAATTCCTGGCGCCGCAGACCGAAGAGGAAGTGGGCGAGAGCCAGGACACGATCGCGCTGGACGTGCGCAAGTCGCGCGACATCCTGTTTGCCAATTTCCACGGCTATCGCGTCACGCGGTCGATCAAGCCGGCGGTGGCGGCGATCCGCGTGATCAACTCGTCCGATATCCGCCTGCGCAATGTCCATGTGAATGCGGAAAGCGGCTACAGCTTCTGCGACGATGGCGGCTGCGGCACCTATTTGCGCGTCAGCAAATTTCCGTATGAAAATTCGGTGCGCGACGCGACGCGCAAGCTGGATGTGCGCGAACGGGAATTTGCCGTGCTCGATCTGCCGGGGGCGCCCCCGCCGGCCGCACCGGCGGGGCCGAAGGTCGAGAAACTGGAAGACGGCTTCTATTCGATCGCCGGCGCGGCAGTGGATGCGAACGGCAAACTCTATTTCATAGATCGCCGCTTCCAGACCATTTATGGCTGGGAACAGGGCAAGGGCCTGTCGATCGTGCGGGATCAGACGCTGGATCCGGTCAACCTCGCGGTCGATCGGTCGGGGCATGTGATGGTGCTGTCATCGGACGGGCCCAAGGCCACCGTCTACAGCTTCGACCCCAATGCGCCCGGCGACGATATCAAGGTGATCGCACCGACGCCGGTGAAGGCGCGGCGCGACGTGCGCGTCGCGGTGCCGGCCAATTTCTGGAACAATGGTGAGTTTCGCGATCAGCTGAACGTGCGCAGCTATCGCTTCACGACGCTGGGCGAGATTTTCGCGCGCGACGCCGGCCAGGCCAAGACGGACGAATATGTCTCGCCCGACGGCAGCCTCGTCCTGCCGGCCTTCCGCGTCCATCAGCAGGGGCCGAGCAACTTCCTGGGCTGGCGCTTTTCCGACACGCTCGACACCTATGGCTTCGTGACCGCCACGCCGGGCGAGCGGGTGTTCGTGAGCAATGCGACGGAGGGGAAGACCTATAGCGGCGTGGTGTCGGCGGACGGCGCCCTATCCGACCTGAAGACCTTCACCAATCGCGGGGGCGAGAGCGTGGCGACCGGGCCGGACGGCCGTGTTTATGTCGCGAACGGGCAGATCTTCGTCTATGACGCGCAGGGCCAGGAAGTCGGCAAGATCGACGTGCCGGAACGGCCGTTGCAGCTGGTGTTCGGGGGCAAGGACAAGCGCACCCTGTTCATCCTGGCGCACCATGCCTTGTATGCGGTGCAGATCTGATCGGTCGCCCGGCACCGAATGGCCGGGCGGACCTCCCGGCGTCAGGCTGCGGCGGCGTCCGCCGACTGCGGCCACAACGCCGCCTGCGCCGCAATGGCGACCTGCGTACGATTGCGGACGTTCAGCTTGCGCATCAGCGCGGTCATGTGCGCTTTGACGGTCGCTTCCGCAATGCCGAGATCATAGGCGATCTGCTTGTTGAGCAGGCCCGAATGAACCCCCTGCAGCACCTTCATCTGCGTTGGCGTCAGCTCGGCAAATCCGGCAGACCGGAAATCCGACGGCTCGATCCTTGAAATGATACCCATGGCAACCCCTCACCGGTTCAAGGCGCGTACACCCTGCGGCCGAGCGAGATCATGCCATTGGCAGTTCGCGCAGCCTGGCTCCGCCCCCTGTCGCGACTATACTCCTGCTAGGGAGTTGTCGAAATCAGTTGGACAGATTCGTACCTTAAGTCCGACAAAAAGTCGCGTCAATCCCGGCTCGGACCGAATTGGCGATGCTTGCCGCTATAGCTGTTGGACAACTTGGATCCATTGCGGTTCAACATGCCGGCATCTTGACGCCCACGCCTTAGCGCATGGCAGTTGCGCCACACTGGTAGCAAAAAGCGTTCCGCGTTATGCCCGTCCTGCAGCAGAGGCGCCCACACGTGGCAACTAAAATAGCGTCTTATGAAGGCTCGCTAGCGGATCGCGCCTATGCGGGCATCGTCGAAATCATCAACCGCAACGAATTGCAGGTGGGCGACCGCCTGCCGTCGGAATCGCGGTTGGCAGACAGTTTCGGCATATCCCGCACGATCGTGCGCGAGGCGCTGGTCCGCCTGGCTGCCGACGGAATCACCGAGGCGCGGCGCGGCGCGGGCTCCTATGTGAAGAGCCGCCCGTCCGCACGGTGGGGTGCGCATATGAGCATGTCGGAACTGTCCGCCACGCTCGGCACCTACGAAGTGCGGTTCGTGCTGGAGGCGGAAGCGGCGCGGCTGGCGGCAATGCGGCGCTCGCCGGAGCAGATGGCGGAGATCAACCGGGCGCTGGCGGATTTGCGGACGGCCTTATTGTCATCCGACCCGGCGCATGACGAGGATTGGGCGCTGCATCGCGCGATCGTGAAAGCCACCGCCAACCCGGCGTTCCTGGCCTCGTTCGACCTGCTGCATGGCGAGGTGGATCAGATCTTGCGGGCCGGCGTCGATATCTCGCGATCGCGGCCTCCCGAAGCGATCCAGACGATGATGCGCGAGCATGAGATCATCGTCGAGGCGATCCGCACGGGCGATGCCGATGGCGCGGCGCTGGCGATGCGCTGGCACCTGACGCAGGGGCGGAAGCGATTGATGCCCTAGGGGGCGTGAGCGCCACCTCAAGGGCAGGAACGTTGCGATGGGTCGGCGGATGCGAGCCGGCGCGGGCATGACGGTTTAGGCATTATCGTGCCTCCAAATCCCGCCGTCAGCCGAGCGAAGGCTGGGCCCATGACGCATACCCCGAGGATTATACTGTTGGCGGACCGTGTCGGGCGGCTCAGGCCAGGCGACGCGCTTCGGGTTGCTGATCGATGTCGAGCCAGGCGGCGGCGCGGTCCAGCATGGCGGCGGGAGGGATCGTGCCTTCCAGGAGCAGCGCGTGTTCGTCCGCGCCGGGCAGTTCCAGGAGAGCGAGTTGGCTGTCGAGCAGGCTCGCCGGCATATAATGACCGGGGCGGTTGTTGAGCCGGCGGGTCAGCTCCTCACGGTTGGCCTGAAGCAGGATGAAACGGGTCGGCAGGCCGATCGCGGCGCGCAGCCGATCGCGATAGACGCGCTTCAGCGCCGAACAGGCCGCAACCGCGCGGCGGTTCGCCTGCGCTGCGGCGCCGGTCGCGGCACCGAGATGATCGAGCCACGGCCAGCGATCGTCGTCCGTCAGTGGCTCACCCCGGCGCATTTTCGCGACATTGGCCTCTGAGTGAAAGCTGTCGCCTTCCAGGAAGGGGCAACCGAATCGCTCCGCCAGCAGCGCTGCGAGCGTCGACTTGCCGCTGCCGCTGACGCCCATCACGATGATGGCTTCCGCCGGTGACGATCCGCCGTGCCGCCGCATCTCTTCCATTCTCCAGCGTGGATGTGCCGGACGTCCGATCGTGGCTCCGTATCGCCGGCTCATATCCGGCACCGTGCCGAAACTGCCTATTACGACCATGGTCGAGGTCGTTCCCCGCCGCCCGCGCAGGTACACCAGAATATCTCCGGAAACGGTTCCAGCGCGCGTCGCTGTGGTCCGCCGGACGAATGAAACAAGAATAAGGGGATCATGAAATGGGGCTTGAGGACATGGACGGGCAGATGCCGGGGCGCGGGCAACGCGCACGCCAAGAGCAAGGAGGGGGAATGTCAGAGACGGTGCTTCGCATGAATCGGCGCCTCCTGTGGGCCGCCAGCCTGGGCGCGATCGCCGCATGCGCGATGTCGACGCCGGCGTTCGCGCAGGATGCGGCTCCGGCCGCGCAGACCGCTGCCCCGACGGTGCAGTCAGCACCCGCAGCACCGTCGGCAGCCAATGGCGATGATGGCACCGGCGACGTGATCGTCACGGGCTCGCGCATCACCAGCAGCGGCTTTCAGGCACCGACGCCCACGTCCGTGATCGGGGCGGAGCAGCTGCAGCTGAACGCGCAGCCCAACGTCTTCGCCACCATCGCCCAGCTGCCGTCGCTGCAAGGTTCGAGCGGCAGCACCACGAATACGTTCAGCACGTCGAGCGGCCAGCAGGGGCTGAGCTCTTTCTCGCTGCGTGGCCTTGGTACCATCCGCACACTGACCCTGATCGACAATCAGCGCGTCGTCCCCGCCAACGTCACCGGCGTGCCGGACGTCAGCCTGTTCCCGCAGCTACTGATCAAGCGCGTCGACGTCGTCAACGGCGGCGCATCGTCGTCTTATGGCTCGGACGCCGTCGGCGGCGTGGTGAACTTCATTACCGACACCCGCTTCGAAGGCTTCAAGGGCAACGTCCAGGGCGCCATCACCAAATATGGGGACAACAAGACGGCGCTCGCTCAGGCGGCCTACGGTACGTCGCTGCTCGACAATCGCCTGCACGTCATCGTCAGCGGCGAATATGATCGTGAAGGCGGCGTCGGCCCCGGCGATTACGGCTTCGGGCTGGCGAAGGGCCGTGACTGGTTCACCGGCCGCACCGTTATCAACCGCAACGTCCTCAACGACGGTGCGCCCCAATATGTCGTCGCGGATTATGCGCAGCCATATAATCAGGCCAAATATGGTCTGATCACCAGCGGGCCGCTCCAGGGCATCGCCTTCGATCCCGCGGGCAATCCTGTCCCATTCTTATACGGGAGCAATGGCACCCCCAGCAAAAACTCCACCGGCAGCGTCAACGGCTGCTATCCGGGCTTTTGTATCGGCGGCGACACGTCGGGCAACGTCGATGCCGGCCGTACGTTGCAGTCCGCGCTGAAGCGCTGGGATGCCTATAGCCGCGTCGGTTATGATTTTGCCGACAACAACGAAATCTATGTGACGGTCAACGTTGCACAGGTGAAGACGCACAACCAGCCGATCAATGGCATGGCGCGCCCCGGCCTGACCATCCAGTGCGCGAACGCCTTCCTGCCGGCGGCAATCCAGGCGCAGTGCGCCGCGGCCGGCATCACGTCGTTCGGCTTCGGCACCAGCAACGCGATCCTGCCGAGCACGCGTGTCGACACCGACCGGCGCCAATATCGCTATGTGGCCGGAGCGAAGGGTAAGTTCGACCTCTTCGGGACCGACTGGTCGTATGATACCTATTATCAATATGGCTTGAACAAGACGATCGTCGACGTCAGCCACATCATGCTCAACCGCCGTTTCGATCAGGCGATCAACGCGACCCGCATCAACGGCGTGATCGTCTGCGCCGATCCGGTCGCGCGGGCCAATGGCTGCCAGCCGATCAACGTCTTCGGCGCCACGCCGCCTTCGGCCGCCGCCCTCGCCTATGTTCAGCCGGAAAATGGCCCGTACCAGCATAGCCGTCAGCGGCAGGACGTGGTCAGCCTCAACTTCTCCGGTTCGCCGGTCGAGCTGTGGGCCGGCCCGCTCTCCATCGCGTTCGGTGGCGAATGGCGCCGGGAACAATATCGCGTGACCGCCGACCCTTATGGCAACGGCATCAACGAGCAGGCGGGTATCCCCGGCACGCCCTATAGCGCCGACTATCCCGCCGATCCGGTTCTGCTGGACACCGGCAACAACTGGTTCGCCGGCAATTACAAGAATGGCCGCGGCAAATATAATGTGAAGGAAGCCTTCTTCGAGGCCGATCTCCCGCTGTTCAATGCGCCGAACGGCATCGGTCGCGCTAATCTGAACGCGGCGGCACGCGTCACCGACTACAGCACCTCCGGCACAGTCTGGACGTGGAAGGTCGGCGGCACGTGGGATACGCCGCTTGACGGGTTCCGCCTGCGCGCAGTGACGTCGCGCGACGTGCGTGCACCCAATCTGTCGGAACTGTTCGCAGCACCAGTGACGACCACGCAGCCGAACTTCCTGGATCCGTTCCGCAACGTGAACGTGCTTGCGATCCAGAACACGATCGGCAACCCGAACCTGACGCCGGAAATCGCGCGCAACACCTCGTTCGGTGCGGTGCTCGCCAATCCGAAATGGCTGCCGGGCTTGAGCGTGTCGTTCGATTACTACCGTATCAAGATCAAGGACGTGATCAACACGCTAGGTGCGGCCGACATCGTCAACTATTGCTTCCGTCAGGTCCTGCCGACGTGCGACTCGTTCAACCTGAACAATCCGAACGGGCCGAATTTCATCAACGTGCAGCCGTTCAACTTCGCGCAGATCAAGACGACAGGCTATGATATCGAAGCCAGCTACCGCTGGGCGCGGCCGTTGGGCCTGGGCGGCGCGCTGACGGTGCGCGGCCTGGCCACGCACATCATCAAATATGTGACGGACACCGGCCTGCCGGGCACGATCCCGACCGACACCGCCGGCAACAATACGGGCAGCACGCCGAACTGGAAGTTGCTCGCGATCCAGACCTATGAGACCGACAAATGGTCGTTCCTGGTCCAAGAGCGTTGGATCTCCAACGGCAAATACAACCTCAATTATATTGAGTGCGAGAGCAACTGCCCGGTCTCGACCGTCAACCATCCGACGATCAACAACAACCGGATCAAGGGTGCGTTCTACGTCGATATCGGCGGCAGCTATAACATCCTGCCGCAGGTTACCGCCTACTTTAAGGTCGACAATCTGTTCAACCAGTCGCCGCCGCTGTTGCCCGGCTTCCCGAGCCCGTCGCTCTATGACATCCTCGGCCGGACCTATCGCGTCGGTCTGCGCTTCAACCTCTAACCTACCTCCAATCGGGTGGTGGCTTCGCGTAACCGGAGTCACCCCCGGTCCTCCCCGCCCCTCCAGGGGATCTCTCCCTCGCCTTCCGGTTCATCACCGGGAGGCATTCTTTTTAAGGGCGGTGTTTTTCGATCAGGTAGCGGATGGCCAGGACATAGCCGTGCGGGCCGAGGCCGGTGATCAGGCCGGTGACGGCGGCCGACATCAGCGAGTTGGCGCGCCACACTTCGTCGCGGCGATGGATGTTGGAGATGTGGACCTCCACGATGGGGCAATCGCACATCTTGAGCGCATCCAGGATCGGATAGCCGGCATAGCTGAAGGCGGCGGGGTTGATGACGATGCCGGCGGCGGCTTTGCGCGCCTCGTGGATCCAGCCGACCATTTCATGTTCGGCATTGGTCTGGTGGAAGCGCAGATCTAAGCCGGCCGCATCCGCCTCGGCACGGCACATTGCCTCGATATCGGCAAGCGTGGTGGTGCCGTAGATGGCCGGCTCGCGCTCGCCGAGATATTCCAGATTGGGTCCGTTCAGAACGAACAGCAGCGGCTTGGCCATGATATCTCCCTCTGGACATTTCCTTGCGGGTATTGGCCCCTCCAAGCAAGGTGCATGCGCCGTGTGAAAGGTTGACGCTCCGGACGTTGCGGTGCAGCACAGAGCGCGATGAGCCAAGTCCCGCCGGTCGCGCAAGACCCCGATATCCGTTTCCTCGGTCGCCTGCTGGGCGACGTGATCCGTGCTTATGGTGGGGAGGCGCTGTACCGGCGCATCGAATATATTCGATCGACCTCGGTCGACCGCGCGCGCGGTGTCGGTGGCGATGTCGATCCCGGCCTGGACGCGCTCAGCCTGGAGGACATGCTGGCCTTCACCCGCGGCTTCATGCTGTTTTCGATGTTGGCCAATCTGGCGGAAGATCGCCAGGGCGTGACCGCCGAGCCGGGTGCCGATCTAGCGGCGGCGGTCGAGAAATTGCGCGGGCAGGGCGTAGATGATGCCACCATCGCGGCGCTCCTCGACAACGGCCTGATCGTCCCCGTGCTGACGGCGCATCCGACCGAGGTGCGGCGCAAGAGCATGATCGATCACCGCAACCGCATTGCGGAGCTGATGCACCTGCGCGATCAGGGGCAGGAGGAGACGGCGGAAGGCGATCTGATCGACCAGGCGATCTACCGCCAGATCGCGTTGCTGTGGCAGACGCGCCCACTGCGGCGCGAGCGGCTGTACGTGGCGGACGAGGTCGAGACGGCCTTGTCCTATTTGCGTGACATCTTCCTGCCGGTAATGCCCGCGCTCTATGCGCGGTGGGAGCGGGTGCTGGGCAAACGGCCGAAGAGCTTCCTGCGGGCGGGATCGTGGATCGGGGGCGATCGCGACGGCAACCCCAACGTGACGGCGGAGTCGCTGGAGCTGGCGACGCGGCGCAACGCCGAGACCGTGCTTGGCCATTATCTGACCCTGCTCCACGCGATCGGCGGCGAATTGTCGATCTCGACCGAGCTCATGGCGACCACGCCCGAGGTCGAGGCGCTGGCCGCGGTCGGCCATGACGACAGCCCGGCGCGGTCCGACGAGCCGTATCGGCGCGCCATTACCGGCATCTATGCCCGCGTTGCCGCGACCTATCAGGCGGTCGCGCATCGCCTACCACCGCGCCCCGCCAGCGTCACGGCCGAACCCTATGCCGATGCGGCCGAATTGCGCAGCGATCTCCGCGTGCTGGCGCGTGCGCTGGCGCAGGGCGGGGGCGGCGCCTTGTCCACCGGCGGCGCGCTTGGACGCTTGATCCGCGCGGTCGAGACGTTCGGCTTCCATCTCGCGACGCTGGACCTGCGCCAGAATGCGGACGTGCATGAGCGCGTCGTGGCGGAATTGCTCAAGGTTGCCGGGGTCGAAAGCGACTATCTCGCCCGCGACGAAGCCGATCGTGTTGCGCTGCTGCGCGCGGAGCTGGCGACGATGCGGCCGCTGGCCAGCGCCTTTGCCGATTATAGCGACGAGACGCGGTCCGAACTGGCGATCGTTCATGCTGCGGCCGAGGCGCATCGCCGCTACGGCTGCCAGGCGATCACCTGCTACATCATCTCCAAGGCGGCGACGGTTTCCGACCTGCTGGAGGTGATGATGCTGCTGAAGGAGGCCGGCCTGTACCGGCCGGGGGCGGAGACTGGCTGCGACGTCATGGTCGTGCCCCTGTTCGAAACGATCGAGGATCTGGAACGCGGGCCGCAGGTAATGCGCGACTATTTCGCGCTGCCGGAGATTGCCGCGCTGACGGTGGCGCGCGGCTATCAGGAAGTGATGGTCGGCTATTCTGACAGCAACAAGGATGGCGGCTATCTGACATCGGTCTGGTCGCTCCATCAGGCGAGCCGCGCATTGAAGCCGGTGTTCGACACGGCCGGTGCCGCGATGCAATTATTCCATGGCCGCGGCGGCGCTGTCGGCCGTGGCGGCGGATCGGCCTTTGCCGCCATCCGGGCGCAGCCGGCGGGCACCGTCCATGGCCGCATCCGCATCACCGAACAAGGTGAAGTGATCGCGGCCAAATATGGCACGCGCGACGCCGCACAGATCAATCTGGAGGCGATGACCGCCGCGACCCTGCTCGCCAGCCTGGAGCAGAGCGAGATCGCCGAGGCCGATCAGGCGCGCTTTGCCGCGGCGATGTCCGAATTGTCGGCGGCCGCCTTCCGCGATTATCGCGCGCTGGTGTACGACACCGATGGGTTCCGGACCTTCTTCCGCCAGTTCACGCCGATTGCCGAGATCGCCACGCTGAAGATAGGCTCGCGTCCCGCCAGCCGCACCAAATCCGACCGGATCGAGGATCTGCGCGCCATCCCCTGGGTGTTCAGCTGGGCGCAGTCGCGGGTGATGCTGCCAGGCTGGTATGGTGTCGGCCATGCGCTGGAGGCGTTCGAGGATAAGGGCCTGCTGAAGGAAATGGCCCAGGGCTGGCCTTTCTTCCAGGCGACGCTTGCCAATCTGGAGATGGTGCTGGCCAAATCGGATATGGGCCTGGCCAGCCGCTATCTGAGCCTGGTCGAGGATCAGGAGGCGGGGGCGGCGATTTTCGACCGGATCCGTAGCGGCTGGACCCAGACCTGCGAGGGGCTGCTGGCCGTGACCGGGCAGTCGCGGCTGCTGCAGCGCACGCCGCATCTGGATGCATCGGTGCGCCTGCGCCTGCCTTACATCGAGCCGCTCAACCTGCTGCAGATCGAACTGATCCGGCGGTGGCGGGGCGGCGAGCAGGATGATCGCGTACGCGAGGGCATTCAGCTGTCGATCAACGCGATCGCGACGGGCCTGCGCAACAGCGGCTGACCGCCATCAGGGGCGAGGCGCGCTTCCGTCGATCGGCTGTGCTTCGACCAGTTCGTCGCCGCCCAGCGTCTGGTAGAGATTGACCAGGTTCTGCGCGCGGGTGAGGCGGATATTCACCACGCGCTGGCGCGCGGCATAAAGCGTGCGCTGGGCATCGAGCGTGTTGAGATAGGGATCGATCCCTTCACGATAGCGTGCGGTTTCCAGCGTCAGCGTATCCTGTGCCGCCGTTACGTTGAGCTGGTTGGCTTCCACCTCGGCGACGATGGTGCCGCGCCGGGCAAGGGCATCGGCGGCCTCCCGGAACGCGGTCTGGATCGCGCGCTGATAATTGGCGACGAAGACGTCGCGCTGCGCCTTGGCATAAGCGAGATTGCCGGCATTGCGGCCGCCGTCGAAAATCGGAAGACTGGCGGATGGCGCGACCGTCCAGCTGAACGCGCCGCCCGAGAACAGACTGGACAAGGCCGTGCTGGCGAGACCGGCCACCGCGGTCAGCGAAATACGCGGAAAGAAAGCGGCGCGCGCGGCCCCGATGCGGGCGTTGGCCGCGCGCAACTGATATTCGGCCTCGACCACGTCGGGCCGGCGCAGCAGGACCCCGCTGTCGAGGCCGGCGGGCAGTTCGGCCAGCTGACCATCGGCATCCTCGATCGCATTGGGCAGCAAGTTCTCCGCGACCGGCGCGCCGACCAGCAGCTGCAATGCATTGCGATCCTGGGCGACCAATGTTCGCTGGCGGGCCTGATCGGCCAAAGCGGTGGCGAGAACGGTCTGCGCCTGACGCAATTCGGTGCGCGGAGCGACGCCGCCATTCAGCCGCGCCTGGGTGAGCTGGACCGTCGTCTGTGCGCTTTTCGCGGTATCTTCCGCGATCAGCAACAGGCTGCGATCCGACGCATAGGTCAGCCAGGCATCGGCGGTGTCGGCGACCAATGTCAGCCGGGTCGCGCGGGCGGCGGCGTCAGTGGCGAGATATTGGTTGAATTCGGATCGGGCGAGGCTGCGCAGGCGCCCGAACAGATCGATCTCCCACGCGCTTGCGCCGGCCTGAACCGTATAGGTGGTGACGCGGCCCGATCCGCCATTGGCGACAACGCCATTGCCGCCATTGTTGCCGTTGCCACCGGTTCCATTGCCGCCGGTTCCGGTGCCGTCGCCCGGTGTGCCGCCTGTACCGGTGCCGGGGACGCCGCCGCCGACACCATTATTGTTGCCGAAATTCTGGCCGGCGCCCTTGCGCGCGGTGACGCCGGCATTGGCGTTGATGGACGGAAAGATGTCGGCCCGCTGCACGCGGTAGAGTGCGCGCGCGGATTCGATATTGGCGAGCGCGCTGCGCAGATCCTGATTGTTGGCCAACGCCTGCTGGATCAGCGTTTGCAGCCGCGGATCGCGGAAAATGTCGCGGTAGGTAACGCTGGGAAGCCTCGCCTCGCTTGGCTGTGGATAGGCGTCGCCCGCCGGCCAGCTCGGCGGCACGGCCGGCGTCGGCCGCACATAATGCGGATCCATGCTGCAGGCGGAAAGCCCGGTCAGCGCCAGCAGGGCCGCGACCCGCTTCATGCCGGCCGCCCCTCAGGCGCGGCATCGCCTTCTGGTCGTGGCGTCTCTTCCTTGTGGTGTCCACGGAACAGGCGGCGGACGAGCACGAAGAAGAGCGGGATGTAGAAGATCGCCAGCACGGTCGCGGTCAGCATGCCGCCGATCACGGCGGTGCCGATCTCGACCCGGCTGCGCGCGCCGGCGCCGGTGGAGATGGCGAGCGGCAGCACACCGAAGATGAAGGCGAGGCTGGTCATCAGGATCGGGCGGAGACGGATGCGCGCAGCTTCCAAGGCCGCTTCCAGCGGGCTCTTCCCCTGCTTTTCCGCCTGTTCGGCAAACTCGACGATCAGGATCGCGTTCTTGGCGGACAGGCCCATCGTGGTGAGCAGGCCCACCTGGAAATAGATGTCGTTTTCCAGCCCGCGTAGCGTGACCGCCAGCACCGCGCCGACCAGGCCGAGCGGCATCACCAGCATCACCGCGAACGGGATCGACCAGCTTTCATACAGCGCGGCCAGACAGAGGAAGACGACCAAGAGTGACAGGCCGTAGAGAATGGGCGCTTGCCCGCCGGACAGCCGCTCCTGGAAGGAAATGCCCGCCCAGGAAACCGAAACGCCGGGCAATTTTCCGGCCAGTTCGGCGATGCGATCCATGGCGTCGCCGGAGCTTTTACCCGCCGCCGCCTGGCCCTGGATTTCGAACGAGGGCGATCCGTTGAAGCGCGTCAGCACGTTGGGAGTCGTGCCCCAGCTGGCATGCGCGAAGGAGGAGAAGGGCGCCATCGTCCCGGCCGAATTGCGGACATACCATTGGCCGATATCTTCGGGTCGCGCGCGGAACGGAGCGTCCCCCTGGACGTAGACGCGCTTCACACGGCCGCGATCGACGAAGTCGTTGACGTAATTGCCGCCCCACGCGGTCGACAGCGTCTGATCCACGTCGCTCTGGTTGATGCCGAGCGCGCCGACTTTTTCGGAATCGATGTCGATCGACAGCGACGGCTGGTCGGGCAGGCTGTTCATGCGAACGGCGGTCAGGGCCGGATCGGCGCGCGCCTGCGCCATCAGCTGGTTGAGCCGATCCTGAAATTCCAGCCGATCGAGCCCGCCGGTGTTCAGCAATTCCATGGTGAAGCCGGTGGACTGGCCAAGCCCGCGCACCGGCGGGGGGTTCAATGCGAAGAATTCGGCGTCGCGCAGTTGCGAGCCGAGCGTGCGGGTGGCGCGCTGCGTGATCGTCTGCGCGCTATGCTCGGGACCCTTGCGATCGTCCCATGGCCGCAGCGCCAGGAAGCCGCGACCGACATTCTGGCCATTGCCCGACTGGTTGGAGCCAATGACCGTAAAGATGGCCGCGGTATCGTCCTTTTCGGGGCCGTTGAAGTAAGCTTCGATTGCCTTGGCCACCTGCAGCGTGCGATCCTGGGTGGCGCCCGGCGGCAGCGTATATTGCAGCTGGGCAAAGCCCTGATCCTCGGTCGGCAGGAAGCTGGTCGGCATGCGCACGAACAGGAAGACAAGCAGGACCAGCACCAGCGCGAAGCCGACCAGTGCGGCGGCCATGCGATCGATCAGCCAGGCGACCGCGGCGCGATAGCGTTCGGACATGCGTGCGAACCAGGCATTGAAGCGATCGCCATATTCATGCGCCTTGCGCACCACCACATTGCTCTTCGCGCGGCCTTCCTTGTCCTGGCGCTTGAGCAGGGTCGCCGCCAAAGCCGGTGACAGGATCAGCGCGACGATCACCGACAGCACCATCGACGAGACGATCGTGATCGAGAATTGGCGATAGATGACGCCGGTCGATCCGCCGAAGAAGGCCATCGGCAGGAAGACGGCGGACAGCACCAGCGCGATCGCGATCAGGGCGATGTTGATTTCCCCCATCGATTTGATGGTGGCGTCGCGCGGCGAGATATCCGGCTCCTCCTCCAGCACGCGCTCGACATTCTCGACCACGACGATGGCGTCGTCGACGAGCAGGCCGATCGCCAGCACCATGCCGAACAGGGTGAGCGTGTTGATCGAGAAGCCGAAGGCGGCGAGCACGCCGAACGTGCCCAGCAGCACCACCGGCACCGCGATCGCCGGGATCAGGGTCGCGCGCCAGCTCTGCAGGAACAGGAACATGACGATGACGACCAGCACGATCGCCTCGATCAGCGTCTTGATGACATCGTGGACCGACAATTTGATGAAGTCGGTGCTGTCGAGCGGAAAGGCATAGGTATAGCCTTCGGGGAAGCTCTTGGCGCGCTGGATGATCAGGTTGCGCACCAGTTCCGACGTCTTGAGCGCATCCGCGCCCGGCCCGAGCGAGATGGCGATACCGGCGCCGGGATGACCGTTGAGGCGGCTGAGGCTGTTGTAATTTTCCGCACCCAGTTCGATCCGCGCCACGTCTTCCAGCAGCACCTTCGATCCGCTCGGCTGCGCCTTGACCACGATCTTGCGGAACTGATCGACGCTGGTCAGGCGCGAGCGCGAGGTGACGATCGCGTTCAGCATCTGCCCGCTTGGCATCGGCTGCTGCCCGACCTGGCCTGACGAGATTTGGGTATTCTGCGCCTGAAGGGCGGCGATCACGTCGCTCGGCATCAGTTGAAAGCTAGAAAGCTTGTAGGGATCCAGCCAGATCCGCATCGCATATTGCGTGCCGAAGACGTTGACGTCGCCTACGCCCTGCAGCCGGCCGATGACGTCCTGCAGGTTGGAGACGAGATAATCGCTGACGTCGATATTGGTGGACTTGTCGGTCTCGTCATAGACGGAGATCACCATCAGGAAGTCGGCATTGGACTTGGTGACGACCAGGCCCTGCTGCTGCACCTGCTGGGGCAGGCGGGGCAGCGCCTGCTGAACCTTGTTCTGAACCTGCACCTGGGCGATGTCCGGATCGACGCCCTTGCCGAAGGTGACGGTGACCGTGACCTGGCCGGCGGCGTTGGACGTCGCCTGAAAATACAGCATGCCATCGATGCCGGTGAGCTGCTGTTCGATCACCTGGGTGACGGAGGATTCGAGCGTCGCGGCGGACGCGCCCGGATAATTGGCGCGGATATTCACCTGTGGCGGCGCGATATCGGGATATTGTTCGACCGGCAGCGCGAAAATGCCGCCGATACCCAGCAGCATGATGATGATCGCCACCACCCATGCGAAGATCGGACGATCGATGAAGATCCGGCTCAGCATTGCCGATCAGCCGCCGCTGCTTGCGGAATCGCTCTTGTCGCTCTGCGCGTTGCGCGGCGCGGGCGATGGCTTGGATCCGGCAGGCACCGGGCGGAGCGGCTTGCCCGGTTTGATCTTGCTCAATCCTTCGACGATCACCCGATCGCCCGGCTTCAGCCCGGAGGTGACCAGCCAGTTGGGCCCGACCGTCTGGGTCGTGACGATGTTGCGGCTGACCGGCTTGTTGTCCGGCCCGATCAGCATCACCGACGCCCGACCACGCGCATCGCGGGTCACGCCGGCTTGCGGCACCAATATGCCCTGGGTGGTCGTCGCCTGACTGAAGGTCGCGCGGACATACATGCCGGGCAGCAACAGGCCTTCGGGGTTGGGGAAGCGGGCGCGCAGGGTGACGGCGCCGGTCGATGGATCGACCATCTGCTCGGCAAACTGGACGCGGCCCGTACTGGCATAGGGGCTGCCGTCCTCCAGCTTGAGGCGAACGGTTGCGGAGGAGGGGATCGTTCCGCCTTGCGCCAGCGAGCGGCGTAAGGCGATCAGATCAGCGCTGGATTGCTGGATATCGACAAAGATCGGATCGAGCCGCTGGATCGTGGTGAGCGCATCGGCCTGGCCCGACGTCACGAGCGCGCCGGTGGTGAAGAGCGACCGGCCGATCCGCCCGCTGATCGGGGCGGGTACGTTGGTGAAGCGCAGGTTGATGCGCGCGGTTTCCAGCGCAGCGGCATTTTGCGCGACCGCGGCGGCGGCCTGGCGCGCCGTGGCGACCGCGTCGGTATAATCCTGCTGCGCGACCGCCTGGATCGCCGCCAGCGGCTTGTAGCGGGCCGCACGCGCGGCGGCGGCTTCGCGATTGGCCTCGGCCGAGCGCAGATTGGCCTGCGCCTGGCTGACCGCGGCACGATAGAGGCTGGGATCGATCCGATAGAGCGTCTGCCCTTTGTGGACGATCGCGCCTTCGGTGAACAAGCGGGCCTGGATCACGCCCGAGACTTGCGGGCGGACTTCGGACATTTCGTAGGCGGATGTGCGGCCCGGCAGCTCGACCACCAGCGGCACGGACTGGGTCTTCACGGCGACATAGCCGGCCTCCGGCGGCGGCGGCGCGGCGGCCTCCTTCTTCTTGCCACAGCCCGCAAGACCGATCGCCGCCGCCAGCAGCAGCGTGGCCGCGGCCGCGCCATGCGGCAGGCGGTGCCATGCCACGACCGGCGTGGCGTCTACAGGCGTGGGCACAAGGATGGCGGGCGCGCGGCTGATCACGGAAATAGGCGGTCCTGGCTGGCGCAGTAGCTGGCGGAAGGCTGAGAAGCCGATATCCGTCGCCCTAGCGAATGCCGGGACGCTTCGCCAGCATGAAGGGCGGTTTTCTCAGTATCTTGCGGCGCTTTTTGAACATGGATGCATCAGCGCGCCTTTTTGGTCACGATCCGGCCTTTCTATCGTGCAGGCGGATCGTTAAGACCTTCAAACGAAACGCTCAAACCTACGCGCTTCAGGGGGGTTAAAGGGGTGGCGGCGAAGGGCGATGCCCTGGATGGGGGTATGGTTGCGGCTTTGCCGGCGTTGATCGCCGCGCATCCCTGGGACGCGACACCGCTCGGTCCAATGCGTGACTGGCCGGCGCCGCTGCGGGATGCGACCGCGCTGTTATTGGCCGCGCCAGTGCCAATGGTGTTGTTCTGGGGACCGGATTTCACCGCTATCTACAACGATGCCTATGCGCTCGCTATCGGTGATCGCCATCCCGGCGCTCTCGGCGGCGCGGCGGCGGAGAAGTGGGCCCATGTGTGGGATCGCGTCGCCCCGATCCTGCAGGCCGTGCGGGACACCGGCAGGCCGATGATGGTGCGCGACGCGATGTTTCCCTCATGGCGTAACGGCGTCCTGCGCGAGGCGCTGCTCGATATTTCCTATTCGGCGGTGCCCAACGTGCCGGACGGGCCCGCGGGCGTGCTGTGCATCGTCTATGAGACGACCGACCGAAAGCAGGCGGTGGACGCCGCCATCGCCGAACGCGAACGCCTGGCGCAGATGTTCGAGCAGGCGCCGAGCTTCATGGCGCTGCTGCGCGAGCCCGGCCATGTCTACGAATTCGCCAATCGCGCCTACCAGGATCTGGTCAGCCATCGGGCGGTGATCGGCCGATCGGTAGAAACCTCCCTGTCCGAAGCGGCGGTGCCCGCGCTGCCGGACACGACCGCGCAGAGTTTCATCGCCATCCTGGATCGCGTGGTGGATACCAAGCAGGCTTATTCCGGGCGCGCCGTCCCGGTCCTGCTGCAGTCGCCCGCGGGGGAAGAGGATCCGCGCCGGCTCGATCTGATCCTGCAACCGGTGCTGGATCAGGACGGCGAGATTACCGGTATCTTCATCGAGGGCAGCGACGTCACCGGCCGCGTGCGCGCCGAAGAGCAATTGGAGCTGAGCGAAAGCACGTTGCGCCTGGCGACCGAGATGGCGGAGATCGGCACATGGGATCATGATCTGGTGACGGGCACGGTCGCCTGGTCGGATCGCACCAAGGCGATGTTCGGTATTTCGCCTGACGTGCCCTGCTCGATGGCCGATTTCTACGAAGGGCTGCATCCGGACGATCGCGACGCGACCGTCGCCGCTTTTGCCGCCGCGCTCGATCCGGCGATACGGGCCACCTATGATGTCGAATATCGCACGATCGGCAAGGAAGATGGGGTCCTGCGCTGGGTCGCGGCGAAGGGCCGGGGCGTGTTCGACGAGGAAGGGCGCTGCATCCGCGCGATCGGCACCGTGCTCGATATTTCGCGCCGCCAGGCGGTGCAGCAGGAGCTTAAGGAAAGCGAGGCGCGGTTCCGCACGCTTGCCGACAGCGCGCCCGCGCTGATCTGGATGTGCGATGAAAATGGATCGCTGGTCTTTGCCAACCGCTGGCATGAAGAGACATTCGGATTGCCCGTATCGGAGTTGATGGATTCCGGCTGGCAGCGCATCCTCCACCCCGACGACCAGCCCGGTTTCGTCGACGATTTCGATCAGGCTTTCTTCTGCCGCGCGCCCTTCACCCGCGACGTGCGTGTGATCGATCGCCACGGCGTGACCCGCTGGCTGCACAGCGAAGCGCGCCCGCGCGAGGTGGACGGGCGCTTCGTCGGTTATGTCGGCTGCGATGTCGACATCACCGAGGTCCATCTGGCGTCCGAGATGCTGGAAAAGGGCATCGCCGAGCGCACCAAGGAGCTGGCCGCCACCAATCGTCAGCTATCCACCCAGATCGAGGAACGCGAGCGGGTCGAGGCGACGCTGCGCCAGATGCAACGGCTGGAGGCGGTCGGCCAGCTTACCTCCGGCGTGGCGCACGATTTCAACAATCTGCTGACCGTGATCCTCGGCAATGTCGACCTGGTCGCGCGGGTCGCCGCCGACGCCCAGCTCGACGAGAAGACGCGCCAGCGGATCGGCTATATGCGCACCGCGGCCGAACGCGGGGCGACGCTAACGTCGCAATTGCTCGCTTTCTCGCGCCGCCAGCGGCTGGAGGCGCGGCCGATCGATCTGAATGGTACCGTGTCGGGCATGCGCGACCTGCTGCAAAGCTCGATGGGCGGATCGGTCCAGTTCGAAACGCGTCTGCGCCGTGACCTGTGGCCGGCCTTGGTCGATCCGACGCAGATCGAGCTGATCATCCTGAACCTCGCGATCAATGCCCGCGATGCGATGGAGGTGGGCGGTTCGCTCACCGTGACCACCGACAATATCACGCTGGGCGATCCGGTGATGCCGGAAGAGCCGCCGCCCGGCGACTATGTCGTGATCGCCGTCACCGATACTGGCAGCGGGATGACTCCGGACGTGCGCGATCGCGCGTTCGAGCCCTTTTTCACCACCAAGCCGGTGGGGCGCGGGTCTGGCCTGGGCCTGCCTCAGGTTTACGGCTTCGCCAAGCAGTCGGGCGGCGGCGTCTCGATTGAAACCGAACTCGGCAAGGGCACGTCGGTGCGCGTCTATCTGCCGCGCGCGCAGGAACGGCGGCGCCAGCCGCGCGCGAGCGATCCCGCCATCACCAACGAACAGCCCGGCGAGATTGTCGGCCGCCGTATCCTGGTGGTCGACGACGATCCCGCCGTGCGCGAGATCACCGCGACGATGCTGCGCACGATGGGGGCGGAGGTGCTGGAGGCCGGCAGCGGCGGCGCGGCGCTGGAGCTGCTGGATGACGATATCGAGGGCGTCGATCTGCTGGTCGTCGACTTTGCCATGCCGGGGATGAATGGGGCGGACCTTGCCGCCACGTGCAACAAGAGGTGGCCCCAGCTGCCGGTCTTGTTCGTGACCGGCTATGCCGATCTGGGCGCGATCGCGTCGGTCAGCTTCGACCGGATCGTGCAAAAACCGTTCCGCAGCGGCGAGCTGCAGCGCAAGGTTAGCCTGATCCTGCCGCCGGCTTAGGTCGGCGGCGCGCCTGGCAAGCACCTCGTCATGCTGAACTTTTTTAAGCAAACATCTTGCAACAGGCGACGTCGCTCAGCGTGACGTTGGATGCTGAAACAAGTTCAGCATGACGGCGGTGTTTGATCCGCCTGAAACCCGCCATCGCGCTCATCACTCCTCTTCGTCGGGATAGGGGCCCTTGCCCCCTTCGGCGATGAAGCGATCGATGCGGGCGGTCAGCACGGGCAGCGGCACCGATCCCAGTTGCAGCACGGCATCGTGGAAGGCGCGGATGTTGAAGCGCGGGCCCAAGGCCGCCTCGGCTTTGGCCCGCCCTTGGCGGATCGCCATTTCGCCGAGGTAATAAGACAAGGCCTGGCCCGGCCAAGAGATATAGCGATCCACCTCGGTTCCGATCTCATGATCGGACAGAGCGGTATTGTCGTGGAGGAAGGCGAGCGCCTGATCGCGCGTCCAGCCCTTGTGATGGATGCCGGTATCGACCACCAGCCGGGCCGCGCGCCACATCTGATAGCTCAGCATGCCGAACCGCTCGAACGGCGTCTCGTAGATGCCCATCTCGTCGCCCAGCCGCTCGCAATAGAGAGCCCAGCCTTCGCCATAAGCGGAGATGTAGAGTGTCTGGCGGAATTTCGGCGCGGTCTTGTTCTCCGCGGCGAGCGGGATCTGGAAGGCGTGGCCGGGCGCGCTTTCGTGCAGCGTCAATGCGGGCAATTGGTAGAGCGGGCGCGACGGCAGATTATAGGTGTTGACCAGATATTCGCCCGGCCCACCGCGCCCGGCCGTGTAGAAAGGCGCAATATCCGCGGGCACCGGCACGATGCCGAAGCGCCGGCGCGGCAGGCGGCCGACATAGAGGCCGATCTTGCGATCCACCTCCTTCGATGTCCAGGCGGCGCGGTCCAGCAGCTCCTGCGGCGTCTTGGCGTAGAAGCGCGGATCGGTGCGCAGGAAGGTCAGGAAGGCAGGCAGATCGCCGTCGAAATCCGCCTCCTTCATGACCTCCAGCATCTCGGCGTGGATCTTGGCGACTTCGGCCAGGCCGATGGCGTGGATCTGATCCGGCGTCAGATCCAGCGTGGCATAGGCCTTGATCTGGGCGGCATAATAAGCCTTGCCGTTGGGCAGCGCCTCGGCCGCCAGCGTGGTGCGCGTATGCGGCAGGTAATCGTCACGCAAATAGGTAAGGAGACTGCGATAAGCGGGCAGCGCCTCGCCCTCGATTGCGCGTTTCGCCTCCGCCTTGAGCGCCGCCTGCGTAGCGGCGGGAATGGAGGCCGGCATCGCCTTGAACGGCGCGTAGAGGAAGCTTTGTTCGGCCGTCTTGGCCTGCGCCGCCTGCGCCACCGCCTCGTCGCGCCCGGCGAGCGTCACCCGCGGCGGGGTGAAGCCGCGCGCGGCGCCTGCGCGCATATTGGCGATCTGCTCGCTGAAATAAGCGGGGATTTCGTGCAGCTGGGCCATCCAGTTGCGATAATCGGTCTCGGTCTTGAACGGGCGGCGGGCGGTGTAGCCCAGATCGCTCCAGAAGCTGCTGTCCGAATTGGCCGGCATTTCATAATCACGGAAGCTGAGTGCCGCGATGCGCGTCTCCAGATCGAAGCGATAGACCGCATAGTCGACCGCGCTGTCCGGCGAGAGGCGGGCCGGCGGAATCGCGTTCAGTTCGCGCATCACTTGGCGCAGATGCTCCAGCCGACGCGCCTGCGCGGCGGGGCGGACATCCTGCAGATGCGGCGCGATCCGTTCATCATCCTCACCGCCGCCGCTATCGTTCTGCGCCCAGGCATATTCCCGCTCGGTGAGCGTGCGGAAACGGGCATCGTCGGCGGGCGCGGCCAAAGCGGGGGCGGCAGCGCCAAGGCACAGGATCAGGGCAGGCAGCAGGCGCATTCACATCTCCCGGCGCGCGCTCGCCGCGGCCGATTGACTTGAAGCCGCTGGCGGCCCCAAGCGCAAGCCATGCGCTTCTTCTCCGACAATGCCGCCCCGGTCCATCCGTCCGTTTTCGCCGCGATGGTCGCGGCCGATCCGGTCGATACGGCTTATGACGGCGATGCCCTGAGCCGCGGGCTGGATGCGCGGTTTTCCGACCTGTTTGGGCGTGCCGTGACCGCCTTGTGGGTGCCCACCGGCACGGCTGCCAATGCGTTGGCGCTGGCCGCGCTCTGCCCCCCTTATGGCGGCATCCTGTGCCACCGCGATTCGCACATCCAGAATGACGAATGCGGCGCGCCCGAATTCTATACCCATGGCGCCAAACTGATGCTGGTGGATGGTCCGGGCGCCAAGCTGACGCCGGATGCGGTGGCGGCTGCGGCGGACGCGATCGCCAACGACGTCCATCGCGTCCAGCCGCACGCCATCTCCATCACCAACGCCACCGAATATGGCTGCGTCTACACGCCGGCCGAAGTCGCCGCGCTCGGCACGCTGGCGAAGGCGCGCGGTTGGCGCTTCCATATGGACGGCGCGCGGTTCGCCAATGCGGTGGCGACGCTCGGCTGCACGCCGGCCGCGCTGACCTGCGAGGGCGGGGTGGATGTACTGAGCTTCGGCTTCGTCAAGAATGGCGGGCTGTCGGCGGAAGTGCTGATCTTCTTCGACGAGAGCCTGGCCGATGCCACGCGGCGCCGCCGCAAGCGCGCCGGGCATCTTCTGTCCAAGGGCCGCTATCTGGCGGCGCAGCTGCACGCGATGCTGGATGGCGATCTGTGGCTGGAGACGGCCCGGGCGGCGAACGGCCATGCCCAGACGCTGGCGCAGGCGGCGGCTAGCCGGCTGATCAACCCCGTCGAGGCCAATGAGCTCTTCCTGTATATGACCCCGGACGAAGCCGCCCGCCTGCGCGCACAAGGTTTCGACTTTTACGATTGGGCGGCGGGCGAGATCCGGCTGGTCACACATTGGGCGAGCCCAGCGGACGAGGTGCAGGCGCTGGCGCGGGCGATCGAGGCCTTGTGAGCACGGCCGCCCCGCTCAGTGCGCGCAGCCAGACGCGCAATGCGCTGCCCTTCGCGATCGTCACGCTGATCTGGGGATCGACCTGGCTCGCCATCCACAGCCAGTTCGGCGCGGTCTCGACCCAATGGTCGGTCTGCTACCGCTTCGCCGTCGGCGCCGCGTCGATGTTCGTCGTCGCGCTGGCGACGCGAGCGCCGCTCGGCATGAATGCCAGCGGCCACGTGACCGCGCTGGTGCTCGGTGCAGCGACCTTCATGATCAATTACAATTTGGTCTATGCGGCCGAAACGCACATCACCTCCGGCCTGGTCGCAGTCTTGTTCTCGCTGCTGGTGCCGACCAATGCGGTGCTGGCACGGATCTTCCTCAAGCAACAATTGTCGCGTCCCTTCCTGATCGGCTCGGGCGTGGCGATGCTGGGCGTGACATTGCTGTTTGCGCATGAATGGCGTGCGACCACCGGCGATGCGCATGACGTGTTGCTTGGCATGGTCCTGACAATCATGGCGGTGATGACTGCTTCGGCCGGCAATGTCCTGCAGGGGAGCGCGCGCGCCAAGGCGACGCCGATGATGACGTTGCTCGCCTGGGCTATGGCCTGGGGTGCGGCGATGGATGCCGCCTTTGCCTGGGTGAGTTCGGGCCCACCGACCTTCGACGTCCGCCCGTCCTACATTGCCGGGTTGCTCTATCTGGGGATCATCGCCTCGGCCGTGGCGTTCACCCTCTACTTCAATCTCATCCGTCGCATCGGCGCGGCGCGGGGTGGCTATGTCAACGTCTTGGTGCCGGTGATCGCAATGGGCTTTTCGACCGTGTTCGAACAGTATCGCTGGACGGCGGAAGCGGCATTCGGGGGCGCCCTTGTGCTGCTTGGGCTGGTGCTGGCAATGCGGGCGCGCGGCGACACGACCGCGCCGAGGCGAGGATGATGACCCAGTTCGACCTGACCGAAGACCAGTTGGCCATCCAGGAGATGGCGCGGCGTTTCACCGCCGACGCGATCACGCCGTACGCGGCGGGATGGGACGAGCGCCACCATTTTCCGCGCGATGTGGTGAAGGCCGCGGCGGAATTGGGTTTCGGCGCCATCTATGTGTCGGAGGAATCCGGCGGCATCGGCCTGGGTCGGCTGGAAGCGGCGCTGATCATGGAGGCAATGGCCTATGGCTGCCCTTCCACTTCGGCTTTCATCTCGATCCACAACATGGCGGCGTGGATGGTGGACACCTATGGGTCCGCCGCGACCAAGTCCCGCTATCTGCCCGATATGGTGACGTGCGATCGGTTGGGTTCCTATTGCCTGACCGAGCCCGGCTCCGGATCGGACGCGGCGGCGCTGAAGACCAAGGCGGTGCGGGATGGCGACCATTATGTCGTGTCCGGATCCAAGGCCTTCATCTCGGGCGCGGGCGAGAATGAGATTTACGTCACCATGGTCCGCACCGGGGAGGAGGGGCCCAAGGGCATTTCCTGCCTGGTGATCGAAAAGGACATGGCGGGCGTCAGCTTCGGCGCGAATGAAAAGAAGCTCGGCTGGCGATCGCAGCCGACCCGCCAGGTCAATTTCGACAATGTGCGCGTGCCGGTCGAGAATGTGCTCGGCGTCGAGGGCGAAGGCTTCAAGATCGCCATGTCAGGCCTCGACGGCGGGCGGCTCAATATCGGCGCCTGCTCATTGGGTGGGGCGCAGCGCTGCCTGGACGAAGCGATCGGTTATACGCGCGAGCGGCGCCAGTTCGGGCAGCGCGTCGCGGACTTCCAGGCGACCCAGTTCACGCTGGCGGATATGGAGACCGAGCTGCAGGCCGCGCGGACCCTGCTCTACACCGCCGCCGCCAAGGTCACCGCCGGCGCGGCGGACAAGACCAAGTTCGCTGCGATGGCCAAGCGCTTCGCGACCGATACAGGTAGCGCGGTGGTCGATCGTGCGCTGCAATTGCACGGCGGCTACGGCTATCTGCAGGATTATCCGGTCGAACGCTTCTTCCGCGATCTGCGCGTCCACCGCATTCTGGAAGGCACGAACGAGATCATGCGCGTCATCATTGCGCGGGAGCTATTACGCCAATGACGAATTCTTGCCCGTTCGGGTCGAGCGAAGTCGAGACCCTTGTTCGAGCGAAGCGAGAAAGCCTCGGCTGCGCTCGGCTATGCCCGTCGACGCCGCTTGGGGCGAACGGATGGTGAGCAACGACGTCGTCACGTTGGTCGAAGGCAAGGTCGGGCGGCTGCGGCTGAACCGGCCCCAAGCCATTCACGCGCTGACCGAGCCGATGTGCGCGGCGATGGTTGACGCCGTTATTGCCTGGCGTGCCGATCCCGCGGTGGAGCTTATCCTGCTGGATCATGCCGAGGGGCGCGGCTTCTGCGCGGGCGGAGACGTGCGCGCGGTGGCCGAGAGCGGCCAAGGCGATGGCGTCGCGGCGCGCGCCTTCTTCCATCGCGAATATCAGCTCAACCATCTACTGTTTACCTCGGCCAAGCCGATCGTGAGCTTTATGGACGGGATCGTGATGGGCGGCGGCGTGGGCATCGCGCTCCCCGCCAGATATCGTATCGCGACCGAGCGGACGAAGTTCGCCATGCCGGAGGCAACGATCGGCCTGTATCCGGATGTCGGCGGCGGCTGGTATCTGTCGCGCCTGCCGGGGCAGCTGGGTGCTTATCTGGCGCTAACGGCCGCGCGGCTGGACGGAGCCGATGCCGTCGCGGTCGGCCTGGCCACGCATTATATCCCCTCGGACCGGCTGGACGCGGTAAAGGCCGCGTTGGCCGCCGACCCGCAGGCGATCGAGACGATCCTCAGCGATGCCGCGACGCCGCCGCCGGAGGCGCCGATCCTGGCCCAGCGTGCCGACATCGACCGGCTGTTCGCAGCGCCGGAGCTGGAAGATATTATTGCCGCGCTGGAGACGGATGGCGGCGATTGGACGCGCGATGTGCTGGCCGGGCTGCGCACCAAATCGCCCTTGTCGTGCAAGATCGCACTGCGCCTGCTGCGCGACGCGGCGGTGCGGACCGATTTCGCGGACGAGATGCGCGCGGAATATGGCCTGTCGGCGCATGTCTGCCAGCGCCACGACTTCATCGAGGGCGTGCGTGCGCTGCTGATCGACAAGGATAATGCTCCGCGCTGGGATCCGGCAACGCCCGAAGGCGTCACCGATACGGTGCTCGACACGATCTTCGCGCCGCTGCCGGAGGGCGAGGCATGGGAGCCGTTGCGGCTTTAGCCTGTCCCGATCGCGGCGAACGCACCCGCATGACGAGGAAATTCGATGTCCGATTATGAAACGCTGCTGATCGAACGGCATGACGCGGTCACGCTGGTCCGGCTCAACCGCCCGCAGGCGCTGAACGCGCTGAACAGCCAGGTCCTCTCGGATCTGATCGCCGTGTTCGCCGCCTACGATGCCGATCCGGGCCAGCGCTGCCTGATCCTGACCGGCAGCGACAAGGCCTTCGCGGCGGGTGCCGACATCAAGGAGATGCAGGCGCAGGGCTTTGCCGACATGTATGCCAGCAACTTCTTCGCCGGCTGGGAAAAGGTGACCGGCACGCGCAAGCCGTGGTTCGCCGCCGTGTCCGGCTTCGCGCTGGGCGGTGGGTGCGAGGTGGCGATGATGGCCGATTTCATCCTGGCGGCGGATAGCGCCAAGTTCGGCCAGCCGGAGATCAAGCTGGCGGTCGGCCCCGGCATGGGCGGATCGCAGCGCCTGGCGCGCGCGGTCGGCAAGGCCAAGGCAATGGACATGTGCCTGACCGGCCGCATGATGGGCGCGGAGGAGGCGGAACGCAGCGGCCTGGTCTCGCGGATCGTGCCGGCGGCGTCGTTGATCGAGGAAGCGCTGAAACTGGGTGCGGAGATTGCCGCCATGCCGCCGCTCGCCGCCATCGCGGTCAAGGAAATGGTCAACGCCGCGTTCGAAGGCGGACTGGCCCAGGGGATCAATTTCGAACGGCGCCTGTTCCATGGCCTGTTCGGGTCCGAGGATCAGAAAGAAGGCATGGCCGCCTTTGTCGAGAAGCGCGCGGGCAAGTGGACGGGGAGATAAATCATCCGCCCGCCGTGAGTGCGGAGCGCACGCGCAGCCAGTGCGCGGCCCC
>NZ_JBMDXN010000104.1:0-32315 GCF_048595155.1 Sphingomonas sp. | reverse complement strand
ACGCGCGATGAGGTCCGGGGCTGCCGGATCGCCGATCCGAACATCCTCCATCCGCTCCTGAAACGGCCCCACTTTGGTAAATCGGTAGGAGGCGGGAACATGCGCGGCGCGTAGATTATTGTCGACGAACCGCGTGGCCAGCTGAAACCGCGCGAACCACAAGGCGGCGATGCCGATCACCAGCAGCATCAACAGGACCAGCAACGTGGCCGTTACGGGGCGCTGTCGTGCGTGCCCGATCAATCTGGGGAAGGAAGCCACGCCCCATTAGGCCGATAAATGGCGAAGGTAAAAGTTCGGAGCCGGCAGCCGGCGCAATCGTTACACGTCCGAAGGAGGGCTGCGATGCTCGAACATGTTCCATTCTGGCTCGGCGCGTTGATGCACAATATGCGCGCCGGTCACGCGAAGTTGACCATCGTCAATCCCGATCTCGACGTCGGCTCGTCCAGCCTTGAGCTGTCGAGCCCAGCCTTCGCCAACGGCGCACGGCTGCCCGAACGCTTCACGGCCGACGGGGAAGGTGTCTCGCCGCCGCTGGTCTGGCGTGATCCACCGGAAGGCGCCACCAGCCTGGCGCTGATTGTCGAGGATCCGGACGCTCCCGCGCCCTATCCGCTGGTCCATGCCGTGGTGTGGAATATCCCCACGGGCGAGAACCGGCTGGCCGAAGGGGCGATCGTCCGCGACGGAACAGGCGCCGCGGACGGGCGCGATGTCGGCCGCAACAGCTATCTCGGCGAAGGGTGGCTGCCACCCGATCCACCGACCGGCCATGGCAATCACGATTATGTCTTCCAGCTCTTCGCACTGCGCGACACGCCGGCGCTGGGGGCCAATCCCGGGCGGGACGCGCTGGTGAAAGCGCTCAAGGACAATATAGTCGCGGCGGGTCTGCTGGTCGGGACCTATTCTCGCGGCGAGGCTGCGACCACAGACGGCGCCGCGTCCGGCCTGGCAACCGCCTAGCCAGACGGAAGGTTCAGCGGTCGCGCCACGCGAAGGACAGCGGTGCCTCCCGGAAGGCGAAGCGATCGAGGTGACGGGCGACGACATCCTTCAGCCCGTCGCGCTGCTCCGGTGAGGTCGCATCGATGCGAACCTCCAGCACGGTGTCCCGCGCGTCGAACGTGACGCGCGCGTCGCCCGGATGATCGGCGCCGCGCACGTCCTTGGGAAAGACGATCGTGCCATGTTCCGGGGTGAATTCAACAGCCAGATTGTGCGTCCAATGTTTGCACAATTGCTGGAGATAGCGGCTGCCATGCTCGGTCGGAACGGTGGATTGGGTCGTGAAAAGCTCGGTCATGTCAGCCGCCTTTCGAGGATAAAATTCGCGCCCGGCAGCGGCGGGCGTGATGCCCAGCCGCTGCCGCAACGCCGATAGACGCGTCACTTTTCGAGCCGCTCGATCTTACGTGCCGCCTCGTCGAGGATGGCCGCAACGTCGTGGACCAGATCCTCGCGTCCGCGGCCGGCCCCCAGCGTATCGCGCAGCGCCATGCTGAGCCCCATCATCGCGCGCTTGATCGGCGCCGCGCCGGTGCGGCCCTCCTCCTGGCCCATGCGGGACAGGCGTTCGAGCAAGGCATCAACCTCCTCGCGTTTTTCGGCGAGGTGGTCTCGCCCGGCGTCGGTGATGACAAAGCGCTTGCGGGCGCCTTCTTCCTTCACCTCGTCGATATGACCCATTTCGTCGAGCATGGTGAGCGTCGGGTAAACGACGCCCGGGCTGGGCGCGTAGCTCCCGCCGGTGCGCTCCTCAATCTCCCGGATGAGATCATAGCCGTGGCGGGGCTGAGCTTCGAGCAGCGAGAGAAGCACCAGGCGCAGCTCGCCGCCGTCGAACACGCGGCGGCGTCCGCCGCCCCGTTCATGATGACCCCAGCCGCGGCCACGATGTTCGCGTCCGCCGGGGCCGAAGCCGCCGCCAAGCCAATGGCCGTAACCATGTCCAAATCGCATTTTCATAAACTCCTGTATCATCGAATCGTATCTAAGATATATCGTAAAATATTTCAAGAGGACTTCCGATGGCGTGGCGATGGCTATGCGCGTTCCTTATATTGGCGGCATGGCCGACCTCTTTGCCGCTGCTTCGCCTTTTGATGTTCCGGTGGAACCTGCCGCCACCGCGCCGCTGGCGGACCGTATCCGCCCCCGCGCGCTCGGCGAGGTGATCGGGCAGGAGCATTTGACCGGTCACGAAGGTGCGATCGGGCGCATGGTGACGGCCGGACGATTGTCGTCGATGATCCTGTGGGGGCCGCCGGGAACGGGTAAGACCAGTACGGCGAGGCTGCTTGCGGACGCGGTCGGCTTACGGTTCGTCGGCATCTCTGCCGTATTTTCTGGCGTCGCGGAGCTGAAGAAGACTTTCGCGGAGGCGCGCGAATATGCGCGGGCGGGGCAGCGAACGTTGCTGTTTGTTGATGAGATTCACCGCTTCAATCGCGCGCAGCAGGATGGCTTCCTACCTTATGTCGAGGATGGCACCGTTGTGCTGGTGGGCGCGACGACCGAAAATCCGTCGTTCGAGCTGAACGCCGCGTTGCTGTCGCGAGCCCAGGTGTTGATCCTCAACCGGCTGGATGCGGCTGCCTTGGAAAAATTGCTCGCCCGCGCCGAGGCGGTGGAGGGCAGGGAATTGCCGCTCAACGCCGACGCGCGCGCGGCGCTGATCGCGAGCGCGGATGGGGACGGGCGCTTTCTGCTTAATCAGGCAGAGACGCTTTTTTCGATCGATTTGCCTACACCGCTCGACCCTGCGGGACTTGCCGCGCTGCTGCATAGGCGCGTGGCGGTCTATGACAAGGACCGCGAGGGGCATTACAACCTCATTTCCGCCTTGCACAAAGCCGTGCGCGGCTCCGATCCGCAGGCGGCACTTTATTATCTCGCGCGGATGTTGGTGGCGGGAGAGGAGCCGCTTTACCTGCTGCGGCGGATGGTGCGGATGGCGAGCGAGGATATCGGGCTGGCAGACCCCCAGGCGCTGGTGCAATGCTTGGCGGCGAAGGACAGTTACGACTTCCTCGGTTCTCCCGAGGGCGAACTCGCGATCGCGAACGCGCTGATCTACCTGGCGACCGCACCCAAGTCCAACGCCGGCTATATGGCCTATAAGGCGGCGACACGTTCGGCCAAGGAAACGGGCTCGCTGATGCCGCCCAAGAATATCCTCAACGCGCCGACAAAATTGATGAAGACGATCGGCTATGGCAAGGGCTATGCCTACGATCATGATCGAGACGAGGCCTTTTCGGGCGACAATTACTGGCCTGAAGAGATGAATCGCCAGACTTTCTACACGCCAACGCCGCGTGGCTTCGAAGCCAAGATTTCCGAACGTCTGGCTTATTGGCAGAAGCTGCGCGAGGAACGGCAGGGGTGAGCCTGAGCTGGGAGTCGGTCGTCGCGCACGCCCTGTCGCTGCCCGACACTATTCTCACGACCTATTATGGCGGGCCTGCGGTAAAGGCCAATGATCGGCCGATCCTGTCCCGCAGTGATGATCCCGGCAGCTTCTGCCTGCATCTGGATCGCGACAAGATCGAACTGCTAAAGCAGATCGACCCCGACACCTTTTGGCAGACGCCGCATTATGCGGGCTACACCGCGCTGCTCGTCCGCTACAATTCGGCCAATCCGCAACTTGTACTGGATCAGATCGAAGCGTCGCGCGATTGGACGGTGACGCGGCCGAAGCCAAAGCCACGAAGAAGCTAAATTCAGCCCGAGTTCAACGCGGCGTTATCAGGAAGACATCATGTATCGTTTCGCCATTGCTGCGGCGTTGATCGCCGCGCCAGCTTCCGCTGCCACCGGCGGCCTTGCCCAGGTTCAGGCGCATCTGCGTGCGGTAACCACCATGACCGCGGACTTTGCGCAAACGGATCGCACCGGCCGGACGGTAACCGGGACGGTCACGTTGAAGCAGCCGGGCAAGATCCGCTTCCAATATCAAAAGGGCGTGCCGCTGCTGATCGTCAGTGACGGCAAGGCCTTCACCTTTATCGATTACAAGGTGAGCCAGGTTTCGCGCTGGAAGGTGGGTGATTCGCCGCTCGCCCTGTTGCTCGATCCATCCAAGGACATCGCCCGCTATGCGCATCTTGTTCCCGGCGCGCCGGACGGGCGGATCGTGATCGAAGGCAAGGATCCTAAACATCCCGAATTCGGCACGATCACGATCGGCTTCGCAGCGAAGCGTGGTGCTCCCGGCGGGCTGATGCTCGCCGGTTGGCAGGTGCTCGATGCACAAGGGAATCGCACCACGACCGTCTTGTCGAATCAGCAGTTCGGCGGCCCGGTTAGCGATAAAACGTTCCTCTGGAGCGACCCTCGACCAAAAAACAGGGGTCACTGACCTTCCATTCAGTTTCGCGACAGGAAGACTGGCCTAGAAGGGCTGTGCGGTTGCGATGCCGTATCCGGGATTCCCCCCTGTTGCCCGGACGATGTTCGCACCCCACCTGCGTGACGAACGCCAGGTCGGCCCTCGCTCCAGCCCCCGGAGCGGGGGCCCTTCATTTTATTAATTCGTCTTAGACCGGGGACTGCCAAGGGACGGCGTCCAGACGGTTGCTTCTCTTTTGAACAGTTCTCAGCGCGCCGGCCCTTCGCGATCCACGAGACTACCGCGATAGCTCAGCAGGCTGGCAATTGCGGCGACAAGCGTCACGGCGCAGGCGATCGTCTGTCCAGTCCAGGTTCCCGCCCGATGCATCGCGACCGCGGCAGCCGCGACGCTGGCAATCGATGCGATTACCAGAGCGAGCCGCCAGAGCCGGACAGATCGTGCTTCAAAGCGTGAAAGACCGCTGACCCACCAGACCATCGGCGCCATCAAGATCCAGTAAAGGGGATTAGCGCGCGACTGATAATGTGTGCCTGCGACTGCAATGGAGATTAGGGAGACTGTCGCCGTGAGACACGCCAGCGCAGCAAGTACTGCCGCGGCGTTGGATCGACGGTCTTGTCTCAATTGCTGCCAGTAGGCATTGTCACGCTGCCTCATTCCCGGCCCCTCGTCTCTTCGCTTATCCACACGACCAAGTCCCGTGCCTGGCCATAGGCTTCGTTTAGAACTCCCGAGTACGCGCTCGCGAACATTCCCAGCGCGCCTGCCGCACCGTCGAGCAATTTTTGCCTTACCACGCGGTTGATTACCGCACCGGAGACCCGTTTCGCACCATGGAGGTCGAGCAACGTGGTAAGACGACGCCGCATCGGCCGACTAATTGTCTCGCTGCGCGCGGCCTGCCGGAAAGAAAAACCGGCCTCGCGTAGCACTGCATTTGTTGTCTTCAACTCCACCAGCGCGCCACCCGCTCCTAATAATCCTACCCCGTCGGCCGCGAGCATCGTCCAATAGTAGATGGGGCTGTTGTCCCATCGCTGGTTTATGTCGACCCGGCCGCGCTCTACGTTTGCCGTCCTGACCACCGAAACCATGCATTGGCCGGTCGAGGCAATCGCGCCGCCGTACATTAGGACTGCGCCTATGCCGCTGACGCCGCCAGTTACGAGCGATAACGAACTGAGCCCCGCGACGCCAATCCAAGCGAGTACCGCTCCACCACAATTCAGCCCAAGGTTCGCCCACTCGGTAGCGGGCGAACTAGCGGAAGTGCGCTGTGCTTGAGTCGGGCGCGGGCGCGGGTGGGGGGCAGAGCGGGTGAGTGGGCCGCCATTTGCCCGGTCCACACAGGTTGCGGGGGCTGTTCAATAAAGGGGATTCCGCGTGGGCGCTCACGTAATTCGAATATTACGGTCGCTTCCCCCGGATCGGGCATGCGCAAGCGGTGCAAGCGGTCCCACTCGATGAGCACAACTCCTAGGCCGCGTGTTTCCGGCACGGCGTCCACCACGCGGACCAGCGCTCGCCTGAAATCACCAGCTGCGTAGGCCGCAGCATCAGGGAGAAACGGAAAAGGCGCGCTGCTCATCGCGAGGTGCTCCGCTGTCAAACCGGAGGTGGCCGATATCAGCCGTCTATCTTCCAGAAAGTTGATAACCAATCGCGCCGGTTAGCGTTCCCGCGCTAAGGTCGATTGGGCCTGTGACATCAGGAGCTATACAGGCGCACGGCGCTTCGGCAAGGTGCCACATCGCAGGGAGCAAAACGCATTGAGTGAGGCTCAGCACGCGTGTCGGTGCCCCTGACCCGGCTCTACACCCGCGTACCGTCATGCATTTCGTTTGGTCGCGGAGGGCTTGGCTGGGGGCTGCACGGCCAAGTCCATCATGGCGTTCACGGTCGAGCCGATTGTCGCCATCATCGTCGTCAGGGCATCGACAACCTGGTGCGAAGCGAACGGGGGCGCCAACCACGAATAGGGGCCGGGAAACCAATAGCCCGGCTCCAGGCCAACGAACAGGAAAGGCACGTTCGGCTGCTGCGGCGTCACGTCCGCGAACAGCGCGCGACCGAGATCGACCACGACGCATGCCGTGATCGTCTTCCATTCCTCCGCATCAAGCTCTGCAAAGGCAGCGATTGGATCGCCCGTCGGCGTGAAGACCGGCACACCGTAAAATTGCAGAGACCGCTTGATATATGCCGCGCTGAAGCTGCCTGGCGGCGCCAGCAGCAACACACGCCCCGCGCGCAGGCCGGCCGGACCATCCATCATCGACATTCCCCCCAAGCCCAACGTGGGCCCCTTTCCTTGTTTAGGCGGCAACCCGGCCGGAAAGGCGCACTTCGCGCGCCGCACCCGCAAGGCTCCGCTCGTTTGCGAGAAAGCGCCGATACGTCGCCAACGCCTGCCCCACAACTTGATCCATATTATAATATCGGTACGTCGCCAATCGTCCGACGAAGGTGACGTCGGCTTGCGCGATCGCCAGTGCCTCATAGCGTTTGAACAGCGCCTGGTTCTCCGGTCGGGGAATAGGATAGTAAGGATCGCCTTCCGCCGCCGGATATTCGTAGGTGATGCTGGTCTTGGGCGCGTTCTGCCCGGTGAGGTGCTTATATTCGGTGATGCGCGTGTAAGGAACGTTCTCCGCCGGGTAGTTGATGACGGCGACCGGCTGCAGCCATTCCTGATCCAGCGTCTCGTGGCGGAACTGCAGCGAGCGGTACGGCAATTTCCCGAAGCGATAGCCGAAATATTCGTCGATCGGCCCGGTGAAGACGAGATGGTCGTGCGGATAGGCTGCCCGCGCCTCCGCATAATCGACGCCCAGCAGCAGATCGATGTTGGGATGATCGAGCATGCGCTCAAACATCGCGGTGTAGCCGTCGCGCGGCATCGCCTGGAAGCTGTCGCCGAAGTAGCGATCGTCGGTGTTGGTGCGGGTCGGCACACGCGCGGTCACGGCCTTGTCGAGCTCGGACGGATCCATGCCCCATTGTTTGCGCGTATAGCCGCGGAAGAACTTCTCATACAGTTCCTGGCCGACGGCGGAGACCACCACGTCGGCGGAGGTCTTCACGATATCGACCGGCTCGGCGCGCGACGACAGGAAGGCCGCGGCTTCGGCATCGGTCGTGAGGCTGAGCCCGTAGAGCATGTTGAGCGTCGTGCGGTTGATCGGGATCGGCACGAGCATGTCGTCCACGCTCGCCAGCACGCGATGTTCGTAGGGGCGCCAAGCGGTGAAGTGCGACAGATAGTCGACGATATCCTGGCTGTTGGTATGGAAGATGTGCGGCCCGTATTGGTGGATCAACACGCCATCGTCGTTGAGCAGGTCGAAGGCGTTTCCGGCGACATGCGGGCGGCGATCGACGACCAGCACCTTCTTGTTAGACCCGGCCGCCAGCCGTTCCGCCATGACCGCGCCCGCAAAGCCCGCGCCAACCACCATGACATCATAGGCCTTGGCGCGTTCGGCCGGCCAGACCGTGGGGGACACAATCGGCTGAACATGGCCTGCGCGCATGATCGCATCGTCGATCAGATCGGCCATCTGCCCGAAGGTGCGGTCCCACGACATTTGCGAAAGGCATGTATCGACATCGCCGCGCCAGGCATCGCCAGACGCGCGCAGCGCCAGCGCCGCATCGCAGGCTGCGACGAATTGGTCGGGCGTCGAAGCAATCGAAACCGCGTCCATCTCGCCATAATGGCGCACGACGTCGGTGACGGGGGTGGATACGACCGGCAGGCCGCCGGCGAGATATTCCGGCGTCTTGGTCGGGCTGATGAATCGCGTCGCCTCGTTAATCGCGAACGGCATCAGGGCGACATCCCAGCTGCCCAGATATGCGGGTAGTTCACCATAGGATTTGCCGCCGAAATAATGAAGGTTCGGCCGGCGCGGCAGGTCATTCTCACTGATCTTCACCACGGGGCCAACGATCGCGAGCGACCATTCGGGACGCGCGTCCGCGACCGCTGCCAGCAAATCGAGGTCCATGCGCTCGTCGACGACGCCGTAAAAGCCGAGGCGCGGATGGGGCAGACCAGCCATATCGGCCGGATCAGATTGCATCGTGCGGGCCTGGGCAAAGTGGCTGACGTCGACGCTTGAGGGGAAGGGATGGATGCTTGGGTGGCGATCGCGCTTCGCCTCGTACAGGCTGTAGCCGCCGGTGAAGACGAGATCCGCGTCCGCTAGCAGCTTCTGTTCGAGCGGCAGCAGCTCGGGCGGCGCGCCCTTGAAGTTGGCAAGCTCGTCCATGCAGTCATAAACGACGCAGTCAGCTGGCACATGCTGCGAAAAAGGCAGCATCATCGGGGTATAATACCAGCGGACGAGTGGGCCTTCGACGCCTGTCATCAGGGCATCGAGCAAGGTGCGGAGCGTGGCGCTGTCGTCCGTCGGGTCGCCGCCGGCGCGGAGTTCGGGCGTGACCACCACGACATTTTCCGGGCTCTCGCGCACATCCAGACGGGCTTCGGCAAGGTCAGGAACGTAGTACGGCTCCTGCCAGAAGATGACGCGATTGCGCTGGGCGAAGCGGGTCATCAGGTGCTGCGGACGCTGGAACACGAAATCCCATCGCAGGTGGCTGAAGCAGATCAGCGTGGTGACGCCAGCATCAATTCCCCCCTGGTCGCGAGTGGCGAGAGCGGGGCGGAGAGCGGGCTGGATCACGAGGGACACCTTGCTGACAAATGAACAAACCTAACGGTGCCCGGGCGAGCCAGTTCCTTTCATTGCTATAAAAAATCTAATTAAAACATAGGTTTATTGATCCATATCAGTTTCAGAAGTGAGTAGAAATTTAGCAACTTTGGGTCGCCTGTCCCGTTGGGCCGATGAGAAGGATCGAGGAGACCATCGGTGGGCAAGCTCGAACTTTGGGGCGGACCGGAATGCACGGTAAACCGCATAGGCGCTCAATTCGGCGACCAACTGCGTGCAACCGGCCATCACGATCGGATCGAGGATCTGGACCTGTTCGCCGCCCTGGGGATCAGCGCCTTGCGCTATCCCATCCTGTGGGAGCGCGTGGCGCCGGACCATCCGGACGTAGCTGATTGGGCATGGTCGGATGCGCGGATGACGCGGCTGCAGGCGCTGGGCATCCGCCCGATCGCCGGGCTCGTTCATCACGGCAGCGGCCCGAACTATACGCATTTGCTGGATGACGGCTTTGCGCCGGGTCTGGCCCATTTCGCGCGGATGACAGCCGAGCGCTATCCCTGGATCGAAGATTGGACGCCGGTCAACGAGCCGCTGACCACGGCGCGATTTTCCGCGTTATACGGCTTCTGGTATCCGCACGCGCGTGACGAGCAAAGCTTCTGGCGGGCGCTGCTTAATCAGATCGAAGGCGTCGCGCTGGCCATGGCAGAGGTGCGTAAGGTCAACCCGGCGGCGCGGCTGATCCAGACGGACGATCTTGGCCGCACGTACGCCACCGCGGCGATGCGCGAACAGGCGGCGTTCGATAATGTGCGCCGCTGGATGGGCTGGGACCTGCTGTGCGGAAAGGTCGTTCCCGGCCATTGCTTGTGGGCGCGCCTGTGCGGCTTCGGCCTGGAAGACCGGCTGCGCCGCATCGCCGATCGACCGAGCCCGCCGGACGTGATTGGCGTGAACCATTATCTGACCAGCGACCGTTTTCTGGATCACCGGCTGCAACGTTATCCCCGCCACCTGCACGGCAGCAATGGGCATCGGAGCTTTGCCGATACCGAAGCAGTGCGCGTGCTGGATCCGTCGCCGCCAGGCTTGCGCGGCGCGCTGCAGGAAGCATGGGCGCGCTACAACATCCCGCTCGCGGTAACCGAAGTGCACAATGGCAGCACACGCGATGAACAGATGCGCTGGATGGCGGAAGCCTGGCAGACGGCGAACCTGCTGCGCGACGCGGGCGTGGAGGTTCGAGCGGTGACGAGCTGGGCCCTGCTGGGCAGCCAAGGCTGGAACACGCTGCTGACCCGGCCCGGCACATATGAGCCGGGCGTCTATGACGTCAGCAGCGGTTCGCCTGAGCCCACCGCCATGGTCGATCTGCTGCAATCCCTGGGCGGGCAGCGAGATCGACATCCGGTGTCGGATGATGCGGGCTGGTGGCGCCGATCGATCCGGCTGGTGCATCCCGCGGTGCCGCGGCCGGCGCCGATGCGCGATCGTGCCAGTTCGGCAGCGGCGGGCGGAGCGGGTAAGCCGCCACTGTTGATTATCGGGGGCGATGTTGGATCGCTGGTCACGGCCTGCACAATGCGCGGAATGGCGTTTCGGGTGATCGATATGGCGGCGCAGGACGGCCCTGCCGAGATCGAAGCGGTGCTGGCCGACCGTCCATGGGCAATTGTGACCAAGGATGATGTAGGGCCGAAACTGGCGCGCGCCTGCGCCAGCCGGTCCATCCCCATCGTAAACGCTCTCTCCGATACGTCTGTTGACGACCTCCTCGACCGGCTGATCGACGCCAGTGCAACGATCCATTCCATGGCCGCTTGATGTGCGCTGGAGTCGGCCTCGCCAGGCCTGCGTTGTTCAGTGGCTGGTCGGGACGAAATTAGGATGCGGTATGCGCATGGATGAACCCTAGATCGGTCGACTCATCGTGAGTGGCGCGATCGCAGAGCCAGCGGGAATTTGCCAGGCGCCAATAACCTTTACCGCCCGATCTCCTGTACTGGAGGTACGGCTTGCCCATCGCGCAGTCTGGCACTTGCGCGTTGTTCCTGTTCGCGGGCGTCGATGCGGCCGGCGTGGGAGGGTGGGACGACCGGAACCGTCAGGCAGACGCTCTGCGCGGGCAGGACGTCGCGCCAGTCCTGGATCAGCTGTTTATAGGCCTTGCCGACCGGGCGGATGTTGCGATCAAGATCGTACAGGCCAAGCGGGTTCACATTGCCATTCTGTTCGCGCAGCGCGCTGTCCCAATCGACCTGATCGGTCAGCGAATACCAGGTGAAGCCGACGGTCGGGATGCCGACATTGCGTAGCCGCAGCACATTGGCCCATTCCTTCCACAGCCAGTTGACCGCCTCGTCCCCGTTGGGGCCCTGACGGAAATTGGTTTCGGTGTGCATCACCGGCAGGCCGTAGCGGCCATAATATTGGCGGGTGATCTCGCTATAGCCGAATACTTCGCCCGACGCCCAGGTGCGTCCGTCCTGATGCACGCGATGCTCGTTTGTGCAGTAATAATCGTTGCCGAGGATGCAGTGCTGCTTGAGGCGGTTGTTGAGGAAGAAGTGATATTCCTCCCGCGTCATGCCGTTATCCAGCAGATATTCGTACATCTGACTGTCGACCCGAATGCCGTAATTGAGATCCAGGCTGAGGAAGCGCTTGGCGTTCATGATCTCGGCCGGGCCAATCGCGGCAGGGCTGTCGGCATGGAAATATTCAGACGATTCGCTCTGGATGAAGATGGCGTCCGGGCGGCGCTTGAGGATAGCCTGCATCGCCAGCACATTGGCCTTCACGATATGCTTGAGGGCGGTGACGAAGGCCTGATCGCTGGAAAGCTGCTCGTTCCACCAGCCATATTGGGCGGAGAAGACCGCGCAGACGAACATCTCGTTCACCGGCGTGTAGAGCTGGATCCAGTGATAGCGTTCGGCGAACGCGGCGGCATAATCCGCGAACAGCGCGGGGAAATCCGGGTTCTGGAAATTGCCGATCCAGTCGGGCACGCCGAAATGGCATAGATCCACGATCGGTGTGATGTCGCGTGCCTTGAGATCGCCGAGCGTCAGATCGGCGAACTCCCAATCATAGTGACGAGGGCCGAGAAAGGCCTTGTGCAAAGGCGGGCCGAAGCGGAGATAATGGATGCCGAGATCCTGGACGAGATCGAAATCCTCGCGCCAACGCCGGTAATGGCCGCACACCTCCATCTGATCGACGCGGACCCGTCCGCCATGGATGGTCGGGATGCTGTTTTCGATTCCCGTCGCGAACATGAAATTGGCCATTGGCGGATCTTTCCGAAGACACGCCCTGCCGCAGGGCGCAGATCTGCAACGCCCATGAGGCGGTTAAGCCCCGGAAAAAGCATCGGCTTTCCAGTCTGGTCGGGCGGCGACGCGACAATCTTCCATCACAGCCCCTGCATCGCTACATGCCCGGCATGGCAGCTCTCAAGATCGCGTCGTGGAACATCAATTCGGTGCGGGCGCGGATTGGCATCGTCGAACGCTTCCTGAAGGAAGAGGGGATCGACATCCTGTGCCTGCAGGAAACCAAGGCCGCGGACGACGTCTTTCCGGCCGAGGATTTTCGGCGATGGGGCTATACGCACCAGCGCCTGCACGGGCAGCGCATGCACCATGGCGTGGCAATCCTGTCGCGCATTCCGTTTCGCGATGCGTCGGAGGATTGCTGGCGCTTCGACTGGCAGGACAATGGCGAGGCGCGCCATGTCGGCGTGTGGCTGGAAGCCGGCTTCCGACTGGAGAATGTCTATGTGCCCGCAGGTGGCGACATTCCCGATCCGGAGGTCAATCCCAAGTTCGCGCAGAAGCTGGCCTTCGTGGAGCGGATGACGCAGTGGGCGAGCTGCCTGAGCGAGCCGACGCTTCTGGTCGGCGACTTCAACATCGCGCCGCTGCCGGAGGATGTGTGGAGCCACAAGCAATTGCTGGATGTGGTCAGCCATACGCCGGTGGAGGTCGACCTGCTCGATCGGCTGAAGGCAGCGCATGACTGGGTGGATCTCGGCCGCCATTTCTATCCGGCGCCGGCCCGCCTTCATACGTGGTGGAGCTATCGCTCGCCCGACTGGACCGTGAACGATCGCGGCCGTCGGCTGGATCATATGTGGGCCAGCAAAGAGGTTGCGGCCAAGGCGACCGCGCACACGGTGCATGAGGCGTGCCGCAACTGGCTGAAGCCATCCGATCATGTGCCGTTGGTGACCGAGTTCGCGGTGTGAGCGACGGGCGGGATGCGGCCCGCGCGGTCGACGCGCTGCGGCGTGGCTGGCCGGTGCGAATCGACGGCGCGGACGGCAGTGTGGTCGTGCTGGCGGTCGAGCGCGCGGATGAGCTGCGCCTGGCGGACTTCGATGCCGGTGGGGTGGCGGACGTGCTGCTCTCGGGTGAGCGCGGCGCGATCCTGAAGCTTGCCAATCAGCGCGACGCCGCAACGCCGGGCCAGCCGGTGCTGATCGAGCGCGTGCCGTGGCTGGATCTGCCGGCGGCGATCGCGCTGGCCGATGCGGCGCACGATCTCGCCAGCCCACTGAAGGGACCTTATCGAACCCGCCCGGTGGTGGCGGGGGAGGCGGCGTCGGCCGCACTGACGCTGGCGCGCGTGGCGGGCCTGCTGCCGGCCTTCTTTGTCCGGGCGGAAGGAGATGAGGCGGCGCGCGTGGATGCCGCGCAGATCGCCAGCTACGAACGGCAGGATCACCTGGCGATCGTAGCGCGGGCGCGGCTGCCGGTGGCCGGCGCCGAGAATAGCGAGATCGTCGCCTTCCGATCGCCGGCGGATGCCGCCGAACATGTCGCACTGCTGATCGGTGCCCCCAACGGGTCGCCGCCCCTGGTGCGCTTGCACAGCGAGTGCCTGACGGGCGATGTGCTGGGGAGCCTCAAATGCGATTGCGGGCCGCAGCTGCATGCCGCGATCCATGCCATTTCCGCCAATGGCTGGGGGATCCTGCTCTATCTGCGCCAGGAGGGGCGGGGGATCGGCCTGATCAATAAGCTACGCGCCTATGGGCTGCAGGACCAGGGCTACGACACGGTCGAATCCAATCTCCGGCTGGGCTTCGCGGTCGACGCGCGGGATTTCACGATCGCGGCGGCGATGCTGCGCCTGCTGGGGCAGGACAAGATCCGCCTGCTGACCAACAACCCTGCCAAGGTCGCGGGCTTGGAGGGCGCCGGCATCGCCGTGATCGAACGTGTGCCCCACAAGCTGCCGGCCAATCCCCACAACGCCCATTATCTGGACGTGAAGCGCGATCGCACCGGGCATCTGCTGTGATGCTGATCGCCGACAGCACGGCCGGCCTGCTGCGGGCCGGCGATACGGCTACCGCCTGCAGCATCGGTCGAAGCGGCATCATCGCGGCAGTGTATAAGCGGGAAGGGGATGGCGCTACCCCGCTCGGCCGATGGCCGGTGCGCGGGGTCTTGCTGCGGCCAGATCGTACGCCTGTGCCCGCCGGCATGACGCTGCCCTGGCGCTGGCTGCGCCCCGACGATGGCTGGTCGGACGACCCCGCGGATCCGGCCTATAACCGCCCGGTACGGCACCCGCACGGCTTTGGCGCCGAGCGGCTGTGGCGGCATGATGAGCTGTACGATGCCATCGTCATCCTGGGGCATAATGATGCCCCGCCACGGGCCGGGCTGGGGAGCGCGATCTTCCTGCATTGCTGGCGCGACGGTGCGGCCACGGAAGGCTGTGTCGCGGTTGCCAAGCCGGCCTTGCTGGCCTTGTTGCCCTCGATCGCGCTGGGCGACGTGCTCGAAATCGTGTGAGCCAGGCGGCGACGATTGGCGACCTCAGGCTTCCATCGACCAAGCGGTCTGAACTAACGGTTACGCGGGCGAAGATGCCCTGGGCCCAGCCGAGGTGATTACGCCCTCGCGCCGAACAGCGCGGTTCCGACGCGCACGCAGGTCGCGCCCAGCATCGCGGCCGTCTCGTAATCCCCGGACATGCCCATGCTGAGCTGGGCGAGCCCGTGGTCGTGTGCCAGCTTGGCGAGCAGCGCGAAATACGGGGCAGCCTCGGTGTCGGCGGGTGGCACGCACATCAGGCCGGCAATCGTCAGACCAACGCTTTCGCAATGGGCGAGCAGGTGGGGCAGGTCAGCGATGGCGCATCCTCCCTTCTGCGCTTCCTCGCCGATATTGACCTGAACGAATAAGGCGGGGCGGCGATCGGATTTGACGATCGCCTTTGCCAACGCATCGACCAGGCTGGTCCGATCGACGCCATGGATCGCATCGAACAAGGCGACCGCGTCCTCTGCCTTGTTGGATTGCAGCTGCCCGACAAGATGCAGGCGAAGGGAAGGGTGAGCTTCTTTCAAGGCCGGCCATTTCGCCTGCGCCTCTTGAACGCGATTCTCGCCGAAGCTGGTCTGGCCAGCTGCGATCAGCGGCAGGATGTCCTCTGCGGGATGCGTCTTGGAGATGGCGATCAGCTCGATCGCCTCGGGCGGGCGTCCTGCCGCACGTGCGGCGCGTGCGAGCTTTTCACGAACCGCGTTCAGGCGTGCGGCGGGAGTATCGGGCGACAGCATCGCGCGGCTATAGGCGACCGATATGCGATCCCGCCAGCCTCTCCCGCGCCTCTGGCTGATGACCGATCCCCGCATGGGCGACGGCTTGTGGCAGGCGCTGGAGCAGCTGCCGCGCGGCAGCGGCGTAATCTTCCGGCATTATGGCGCGCCGGGGCGTCGCGCCTTGTTCGAGCGAGTCCGCCGGATTGCGAGGCGACGGCGCCTGGTGCTCGTTCTTGCCGGAGGCTTGCAGCAGGCGGCGGCGTGGCGCGCGGACGGCGCCCACGGGCGTTCCCCCCACAAACGCAGGCCGCGGCCGATGCTGCGGACAGCACCGACCCACAGCGCGCGCGAGATGCTGGCCGCACGGGCAGACCTGGTTTTCCTGTCCCCCCTATTTCCCACGCGCTCGCATCCTCAGGCGAGGGGTGTAGGGCGGGTCAGGTTCGGATTATGGGCGCAGAGGTCGCACGTACCGGTGGCGGCACTTGGGGGAATGGATCGTCAGCGGTTTCGGGGCGTGGCGGCGCTAGGCGCTTACGGCTGGGCCGCGATCGACGCGTGGATCAGAACTTGAAGGTCGTGCCCAGATAGACAGCCTGGCTGTCACGACGATCGTCGGCTAGGCTCTGCAACTGATCGCGCTGCGTCTTATAGCGGACGCCGCCAGTGACGTTGAAGCGCTGCGAAATGGCGTAAGACCCGCCAACGCCGACCGACCAGCTGTCATCCAGCCCGATCGGGCTACCGTTCGTGCTGGTCGAGCGTTCGCCGGCGACCTGCAATTCGGTGGCCCAGCGCTTGCCGGAGAAGATGAGCCCCAGATCCGCCGACTCACGGCTGGTCGGCAGCAGCCCGCCATCGACCTTCTGTACGTCACCCGACAGAGCGAAGCGCTTCCAGCCGACCGACGCGCCAAGGCTATAGGCAAAGGGCGCCAGACCCTCACTGGGCAGGGCCAAAGCATGGGCGGCCTGCTGCCGCGAAATTGCGCGCGAGCGAACCGCGACGGTGATCGCGCGGCGGCTGGCGCCTGCACCCGACGGCGTGAACCGGAAGGCGCTGTCGTTGAAGGTGCCGGTGCCGAGGCCGCTGCGCGCAAACTGCGCTGCCAGACGGGGATCTGCCGCAGCCGGCGTGAAGGCGCTGAAACCCGGCGCCAGCTCCGCCACGGGCGGGCGGCTGCGCTTGCGCACCTTGGCGTCGGCCAATGTCGTGGGGACGACAAGCAGGGTTGCCAGCGCCACGGCGCCGCCCCACTTCCCTAATCTCCCGCGAATCGTTTTCATTTGCGCCCCATATGTGTCGCACTTCCGGATGCCGCTACCCCCCGCAAGCAACTCCGTTCCCCTTCAAGCATCGAATCATTTCGATATGTTGCAGCGTCTCCACATTTTATGGCGCGCGGATGAATATTTGCGGTCCAGCACTCCGCCGCAGCCGGCTTGCGGGCGGGCGACGAGCTTCTATAACGGCGCCGCTTGCCCGACCGCAAAGGTTCTCCGTTCGTATGATCCGTTCTTCCCGCCCCCTGATCGGCCTTCTGATGATCGCCAGCCTCGCCGGGGCTGCCGACGCCCGCAAGAAGGTGAAGCAGCCGCAGATGGCCCCGGTCAACGTCACCACGATCGGTGTGAACGCCTATCTGTGGCGGGCGGCGCTCGATACCTTGTCCTTCATGTCGATCGCACAGACGGACAGCAATGGCGGCGTGATCATCACCAATTGGTATCTGAACCCGGCCGTGCCGACCGAGCGGATGAAGGTTTCGGTGTCGATCCTGGATTCGGCGCTGCGTGCCGACGTGCTGCGCGTCGCGACAGCGCGCCAGGTGTATCAGAATGGCCAGTGGGTCGACGCTGCCGTTCAGGCCGCGACCAACGCGAAGCTGGAGGAAATCATCCTGCAGAAGGCGCGTGACCTGAGGCGCAACGCCGCCGCGAACGGCTGATACCGGTGAGCGAAAGGTTCGAGCCCCGCCACAGCGACGGACGCTGGCAGCGGGAATGGGAAACGCGTGGCACGTTCCATGCCGACGATGCGTCGCCCAAGCCGAAAAGCTATGTGCTGGAGATGTTCCCCTATCCGTCGGGGCGCATCCATATGGGCCATGTTCGCAACTACACGATGGGCGACGTGCTCGCGCGCTATTGGCGCATGCGCGGCATGGAGGTGCTGCACCCGATGGGGTGGGACGCCTTCGGCATGCCTGCCGAAAATGCGGCGATGGAGAAGAACGTCCATCCGGGTGCGTGGACCCGTGCCAATATCGAGGCGATGAAGGCGCAGCTGAAGCGCCTGGGCTTCGCACTCGACTGGAGCCGCGAGCTGGCGACCTGCGAGCCGGAATATTATGGGCAGGAGCAGGCGTTGTTCCTGGATCTGTACCAAGCCGGCCTCGTCTATCGCAAGGAAAGCGCGGTCAACTGGGACCCGGTCGACATGACCGTGTTGGCCAATGAGCAGGTGATCGACGGGCGCGGCTGGCGTTCAGGCGCGTTGGTGGAGCGGCGCAAGCTGAGCCAATGGTTCCTCAAGATTACGGACTTCGCCGACGAATTGATCGAAGGGCTCGATAGCCTGGAGCATTGGCCTGACAAGGTGAAGCTGATGCAGGCCAATTGGATCGGGCGATCCAAGGGGCTGCGGTTTAAATTTGCGCTGGAACGTCCTTCGACTTCGCTCAGGACGAACGGGGATGAGATAGCGGCTTCCCAAGAGCCGTTCGTGCTGAGCGAAGTCGAAGCACCTTTCCCCCATGTCGAAGTGTTCACCACGCGCCCCGACACGATTTTCGGCGCATCGTTCGTTGCGGTGTCGATTGATCATCCGTTGGCGCAGGCGCTGAAGGACGCGACGCCCGGCCTCTCCGCGTTCATCGATGAGTGCCGCCAGACCGGCACGGCCGCGGCGGAGATCGAGACCGCCGAGAAGAAAGGCTTCGACACCGGACTGAGCGCGGTCCACCCGCTCGATCCGAGCTGGAAGTTGCCCGTGTTCGTCGCCAATTTCGTGCTGATGGACTATGGCACGGGCGCTGTCTTCGGCGTGCCCGCGCACGACCAGCGCGACTTGGATTTCGCGCGCAAATATATGCTGCCGGTGGCGCGGGTCGTCGCCAAATCAGCCGACCATGCCAATGATCCGATCGCTGATGAGGCCGACACCGATCCTGGCGTGATCGTCAATTCGCGCTTCCTCGACGGGCTGGGCTCGGAAGAGGCCAAAAGTGCGATCGTCACGCGCGCCGAAGGCGAAGGTTGGGGCGTCGGTACCACCGTCTATCGCCTGCGCGACTGGGGTGTGAGCCGTCAGCGTTACTGGGGCACGCCGATCCCGATCATTCATTGCGACGGTTGCGGCCCGGTTGCGGTGCCGAAGGATCAGTTGCCGGTGGTACTGCCGGAGGATGTGAGCTTCGACATCCCCGGGAACCCGTTGGATCGCCATCCGACGTGGAAGCATGTCGATTGTCCGACGTGCGCCAAACCGGCGCGGCGCGAGACCGACACGCTCGACACGTTCGTCGATTCGAGCTGGTATTTCGTCCGTTTCGCCAGTCAGCCCAAGGATCAGCCGTTCGACCGTTCGGTCGCCGAGCAGTGGCTGCCCGTCGGGCAATATATCGGCGGGGTCGAGCATGCGATCCTGCACCTGCTCTACGCGCGCTTTTGGACGCGTGCGTTGAAGCATATCGGCCGGCTCGACATCGCCGAGCCGTTCACCGGCCTGTTCACCCAAGGCATGGTGACGCACGAAACCTACTTCACCGAGGATGCGGAGAGCGGCCGCATCACCTGGTTCTCGCCTGAGGAAATCGATCGGCGCGACACGGGCGTCTTCCTGAAAGACGGTGGTCCGGAGGTCCGGGTCGGCCGCGTCGAGAAGATGTCGAAGTCGAAGAAGAACACGGTCGATCCGGCGCCGATCCTTGATCATTATGGCGCGGACGCGGTGCGGTGGTTCATGCTGTCCGACAGTCCGCCGGAGCGCGACCTGCCGTGGAGCGTGTCCGGCATCGAGGGTTGTGCGCGCTTCGTTCAGCGTTTGTGGCGGGCCACCCAGGTGCAGGGCGGCGAGGGCAGTGATGCCGCGCTGACACGTAAGCTGCACCAAACGATTGCCGGTGTTGCGGCGGACGTCGAATCGCTGTCCTTCAACAAGGCGGTGGCCAAGCTGTATGAATTGGTCGGCGCGGTAGAGAAAGCGAAGCCGTCGGCGGCGCGCGACGACGCAGCGCGGGCGCTGATCCGGCTCACGGCTCCCATGGTGCCGCACTTCGCCGAGGAAGCGTGGGCGCGCATCGGCGGCGAAGGACTGGTGGCGGACGCATCCTGGCCGGATGTCGACTCGGCGATGCTGGTCGAGGATGAGGTGACCGTGGCCGTCCAGGTCAACGGCAAGCTGCGCGATACGCTTATCGTCGCCAAGGGCATCGACAAGGATGCGATGGAAGGCCTCGCCTTGGCCTCACCGAAGGTCCAGGCGATCCTGGCAGGGGGCGCCGCGAAGAAAGTGATTGTCGTTCCCGATCGGCTGGTCAACATCGTCGCATGACGTCACTGCTGCGCCTTGCCTGTCTCGTGTCGGCCAGCCTGACGCTGGCTGGCTGCGGCCTCCAGCCGATGTATGCCGGCGGCAGCCACGGCACGGTGGCGCAGACGCTGAGCGGGATCGAGGTCGGCCAGATTGCGGGCCAGCAGGGCTGGCTGATGCGGAATGCGCTGCTGGATCGGCTGGGCGCCAATAGCCAAGGGTCCGCGCGCTATCGGCTGGACGTGCTGCTGGACGATCAGATCACCGGCTTCGGCATCCGCAGCAACAATACGGTGACGCGCGAACGGCGCACCTTGCGCGCACGCTTCAAACTGGTCGACACATCGAATCAGGCTGTGCTGCTGGATACGACCGCGCAATCGGATGCCGGCATCGACGTGGTGACCTCCGAATATGCCGTGATCGCCGCGGAACAGACGGCGCTTGAGCGCCTGTCGGGCGAGGTCGCCGATCAGATCGTGACGCGCGTCGCGCTCTATGCCCGACGTCATCCGCCGGCGGAATGAAGCCCGAAGAAGCCCGGTTCCGCCGCGCGCTCGACAGCGCCGATCCCAGCATCCGCTTCTACCTGATGTACGGGCCGGACGAGGCCGGATCGCGTGCGCTGGCGGACCGGCTGGGCGCCGCCGTCGGCGCCGACGCAGAACGGATCGACCTCACGTCGGCCACCCTGAAGGCGGATCCAGCACGACTGGCAGACGAGGCGGCAGCGATCAGCCTGTTTGGTGGCAGGAACTGGATCAGGCTTGATCCGGCGACAGACGATGCGGTCGAGGCAGTGCAGGCGTTGCTGGAGGCGCCGGCAGCCGGCAATCCGGTGGCTGCGGTGGCGGGCGCGCTGCGCAAAGATTCCAAGCTGGTGAAGCTGGTCCAGGCGAGCGATGCCGCCTTGTCACACCTGAGTTACGTCCCGGAAGGGCGGAACGCCGTCGCGCTGGTGATCGATATCGGCCGTGACCTTGGCCTTCACATCCGCAACGACGTTGCGGTGCGGGTGGCGGCGGTATGCAACGGGGATCGCGCACTTATCAGCCGCGAACTCGAGAAAATGGCCCTTTATGTCGATGCGGCGCCGGATCGCCCGAAGCCGTTGGAGGCGGACGCGCTGGATGCCCTGGGCGCGGCAACGGAGGAAGGGGATCTCTCCAAACTCGCCAATGCCGTCTTTTCGGGCCTGCCGCAGCAGGCCGATGACGAATTGGCGCGCCTGGCCAATGAGGGGATCGAGGATATTCCGGTCATTCGTGCCTTGTCCCGCCGCGCGTTGCAACTGGCGCAGCTGCGCGGGCAGATGGCGGAGGGTGAGAGCATCGATCGCGTGATGGAAACGGCGGGCCGGGCGATCTTCTGGAAGGAAAAGCCGATCATCCAGGCGCAACTGGCCCGCTGGACACCCGCCGCGCTGGCGACCGCGCTGACGCGGTTGGCCGAGGCGGAGCGCCAGGTGAAGGCCCCCGGCTATCCGGGCAGCGCGCTGGTCGAGGAAGAGGTGATGACGATCACGCGCTTTGCCGCGAAGCGCCGGTGAGTCACAGATCTGTCGCATCAAATTGAATTCGCAACCAATTTTCGGCTGAGGCTTTGGACGCGTTCAACCCGCTTACGCCAATCTTCAGGTGCGACATGACTGCTGAAAAACTCCAGCCGAAGAGCTTTCTCAATCCGGCCATCCTGCTCGCCGGTACGGTCGACGATCAGATGTATGCGCAATTCCGGGAGCAGCTGGAGAATGCACCGGCCGAAGGGGTGATCGCGATCGAGCTTTCTACACTCGGAGGCGACCCCGAAATCGCGCGGATGATCGGCGAAGACATGCGATTCCACAGTGAGACGGATCAGGCGCGCAGCTTCGTCTTCCTGGGCAAGACCGCCGTCTATTCGGCCGGCGTAACGCTGATGAGCTTCTTCGCCCGGGAGAACCGCTATCTGACGCGCGGTACGCGGCTGATGGTCCATGAGCGGCAAATGCATAAGCAATTGGCGGTCGAGGGACCGTTGACGAGCGCGATCGAAATCGTGCGCGCGTCCCTGCACGAGATCGAGGCGTCGATCGCGATCCAGAATGAGGGGTTTGAGAACCTGATCCGTGGCTCTCGCCTGACGATGGACGAACTGCTTCAGAAAACGCCGTCCAACTGGTATCTGGATGCGCAGGAAGCCAAGGACCTCGGGCTGGTGACCGAGGTGATTTGAGCCCGGTCGCAGTCACGACATGGCGCGAGCGTCGCCGCTAGCGGCGGCCCATTATGACGCGCTATGGCTGTCCGGCCAGGGGTGGATGCTGAAACAAGTTCAGCATGACGATTAGTGATTTCCGGCTCGCATCAGCCTGGCGGGAGCCAGCGTGATTTGAGCAGGATGGCGTTCGTTCAGGCGATCAGATCCCCTGATCGTCCTTATATTTGAGCTCCAGATAGCGCCCCTGCGTCGCCAGTTTCTGAAGGTCGCCGGTGGCGAGATCGGCGCTCATGCGGGCGAGTTCGCTGTCGACGACGCCGAGCGCCTCGACCAGTTGCTTGTCCGGCGCAATGCCGTTGCGGCTGTCGCTGCGCAGACCGGCGGGCACGCGGGCATAGCCTTCGATCAGCTCCGGCAGTTCGGTCGCGAGCAATTTGCGGACTTCCGCGGCGGCCGGCTCGCGGGGATCGAGATTGACCAGCTGCGGCGCAAGCGCCTCGAGCTTGAGGCCGATGCCGTCCGCCAGGCGCTGAGCCGGCGCGGGCAAAGCGGGGCGCTGGCGCTGCAGCCAAGCCTCGGTTTTCTGTGGCAGCAGCGTGATGTCGCTGGCAGCCAGGCTCTGGACGGTCTCCTCCGGCTCATGGCTCATCGCGAAGATCACGCCGGCGGCGATCGCCATTGCGACCAACACCGCGAGGAAGCCCATCTGACCGATCGGCCCGATCACGACCCCCCACGCGACCGCCGCGACGAGGATCGCCCCCACGGCCGCTATCACGCGCAGGAAAGCGCGAATCAGCGCGCGGTTGCGCCGCTCACGCTGGCGCTGCGCAAGCCGGCGCCCTTCCGGGGACACGCGCTGGAGGAGCGCTTCGGCATCGGCCACGACGCGATGAGGATCGGGCATCAGATCGCCTTGAAAGGATCTTCGGCGGCGGGTGTGCTGCCGCCGGTGAGCCGCGCCTGCGCCGCGCCTTCGGCACGGGCGATATAACCGCGCGACTTCTCGACCTCCGACGACAGGCTGTTGACGGTCGTCTTCATCGAATCGAGCGCCTCCAGCTTGAACCGATCGACTGCGTCCATCGTGTCGTAGATATTCTGGAAGGCGCGCTTCAGCGTTTCGATCGGGATGGTTGCCGACGCCGCCTGCTGATGGATCTGCGCGGTCTGGCTACGCAGCATCTCGCCGGTCGAATCGATGATGTTGGCGGTCGTGGTGTTGAGCTGGGTGATCTGTTCCAGCACCAATTTCTGCCCGACCAGCGCCTGCGCCACCGTGACGGCCGTCTTCAGCGCCGCGACCGTGGTGGTCGAGGCGCGATCCACGCCCTTCATCAGTTCGATATTGTTCTTCTTGACGAGATCGAGCGCGAGATAGCCCTGCACCGTCACCGCCATCTGGGTCAGCAGATCCTGGTGGCGCTGGCGGACATAGAAGAGCGCGCTTTCCCGGATCGCCTTGGCCTTGGCGGGGTCGCTGGTCTCAAGGTCATTGGCCTTGTCCTCCAGCATCTTGTCTGCCGTCTGGGCATAATGGATCATCTGCTCCAGCCGGCCCATCGCCGCCCACAGCGACTGCCGCTCCGTATCGATCGCGGCATTGTCCTTCAGCAGCTCGTCCTTTCCGTTCTTAAGGCTGACGAGGATCGCCGAGATATGGCTCTGCGAGCTTTTGTAGCTATCGAAATAATTGCGCAGCTTGTTCCCGAAGGGAATGATGCCGAACAGCTTCTTCGGCGCGAGTAGATTGCCCTTTTTCGCCGGATCCAGATCCACGATCGTCCGGCGCAATTCCGCCAGGTCGGCGCCTACCCCATTCTCGCCGTCCATCGCCCGGACCGGACGATCGAGGAATCGGTTGGAGTGGCTGGCGGCGTCGCGAATCTCCTTCTGCCCAAGGTTGGAAATCGTGTCGACGCGCTTGCCGAATTCAGGCGAATTCGAATCGAGTTCTGCCAGCTCATCCACGAACGCGCCGACACGCTTGTCCAACTCGCTACGGGTGCCGTCGTCCAGCGGGACGAGGCCGGCGGCCTTGGCCGGTGCGATCGGCTGCACCGGGGCCGGGGGCGTAAGAACGAGCTCGTCAGTCTTCGTTTCGGTCGCGGTGGTTGCCAAGGTCAATCTCCTGCTGGGTTACAAGATAGGAGGCAATTGCTGTCTTATTCAAGTGATACGCTGGGGCGCGGTTCACAGAGGAGCCGAGGTGCGCACGCGTCCTGAAGAATCGCTATTCGGTGCGGGAGTGGCGCCGCGGCTTGTTGCAACGCCGCAATTCGGCTAAAGGCGCGCACGACTTCGAAATCCCAAAACGAAAGACCACCATGCGCCTCCGCAACGTGGCCATCATCGCGCACGTCGATCATGGCAAGACTACCCTGGTCGACCAACTGTTCCGTCAGTCCGGCACCTTCCGCGACAATCAACGCGTCGAAGAGCGTGCGATGGATTCGAACGATCTCGAAAAAGAGCGCGGCATCACCATTCTCGCCAAGTGCACCTCGGTCGAGTGGGAAGGCAGCGACGGCGAGAAGACGCGCATCAATATCGTCGATACGCCCGGCCACGCCGATTTCGGCGGCGAGGTGGAACGCATCCTGTCGATGGTCGACGGCGTGATCCTGCTGGTCGATTCGTCCGAAGGCGCCATGCCGCAGACCAAGTTCGTCACCGGCAAGGCGCTCGCGCTGGGGCTGCGCCCGATCGTGGTAGTCAACAAGATCGACCGGTCCGACGCGCGCACCCAGGAAGTGCTGGACGAGGTGTTCGACCTGTTCGTCAGCCTGGAGGCCAATGACGAGCAGCTGGATTTCCCCGTCCTGTTCGCGTCGGGCCGCAACGGCTATGCCAGCGACGATGCGGATGCGCGCGAAGGCACGCTCAAGCCGCTGTTCGAGAAGATCGTGGAACATGTGCCGGCGCCGTCGGCCGATCCGGATGGTCCGTTCAAGTTCCTGGTCACCCTGCTGGACCGCGACAACTTCCTCGGCCGCATCCTGACCGGCCTCGTCGCGAGCGGTACGGTCAAGACCAACATGCCGATCCACGCGCTCGACAATGACGGTAATGTCGTCGAGACGGGCCGCGCGTCCAAGATCATGGCGTTTCGCGGTCTCGAGCGCGTGCCGGTCGACGAAGCCCAGGCGGGCGACATCATCTCGATCGCGGGGCTCACGACAGCGACCGTGGCGAACACGATCGCCGACCCGGCGGTAACCGAGCCGCTGCACGCGCAGCCGATCGATCCGCCGACGCTGTCGATGCGGTTTGCGGTCAACGATTCGCCGATGGCGGGTCGCGAAGGCACCAAGGTCACGTCGCGCATGATCCGCGACCGGCTGATGCGCGAGGCGGAGAGCAATGTCGCGATCCGCGTGACCGAGAGCGACGACAAGGACAGCTTCGACGTCGCCGGCCGCGGCGAGCTTCAGCTCGGCGTGTTGATCGAGACCATGCGCCGCGAAGGGTTCGAGCTTGGCATCAGCCGCCCGCGCGTGCTGTTCCGCGATGGCGAGAACGGCCGCGAAGAGCCTTACGAAACCGTGGTGATCGACGTGGACGAGGATTATTCGGGCACGGTTGTCGAGAAGATGGCCAACCGCAAAGGCGAGATGACCGACATGCGGCCGTCCGGCGGCGGCAAGACGCGCATCACCTTCTCGGCACCCTCGCGCGGCCTGATTGGCTATCATGGCGAATTCCTGTCGGATACGCGCGGCACCGGCATCATGAACCGGCTGTTCGAGAAATACGGCCCCTACAAGGGCAATATTGAAGGCCGGAAGAATGGTGTGCTGATCTCGAACGGTGCGGGCGAGGCCAATGCCTATGCGCTCGGCCCACTCGAAGAGCGCGGCGTGATGATGGTTGCCCCGGGCGAGCAGCTCTACGAGGGCATGATCATCGGTGAGAATGCCAAGACGGACGACCTCGAGGTCAACCCGATGAAGGCCAAGCAGCTCACCAACTTCCGCGCGAGCGGCGGCAAGGACGACGCAATCCGGCTGACCCCGCCGCGCCGCCTGACGCTGGAGCAGGCGATCGCCTATATCGACGACGACGAAATGGTCGAGGTCACGCCGAAGAACATCCGTCTGCGCAAGCGCCATCTTGACCCGCATGAGCGCAAGCGCGCGAGCCGGGCCAAGCAGGCCGCCTGAGCGGAGACGGCATTCCGAAGGCCGTCATACGGCGTTCGGCGCATGGTTGGGGGTATGTGGCTGCTGGGCCGCATACCCCTTTTCATGTGCAGAGCGCGCCGGACTTAGCCCGCCCAGCGCCGCTACCACCGCATAGCCGTGTGCCGCTCTGTTTCTTTGCTTCGGGAGCGAGCCTAGCCCGCCACTAGGCTGGCTGCGCTGTCCGATAGCGTGGCGCGACGTCCCGCGCGGAGAGGTGCGGAGCGAGCGCCAGGCGCGCCTGCATGAGGTCGGCCCACTGGCGATCATCCTGCAGTGGAGGGATCGTAACCGTTTCCCGCCGGTCGAACCCAACCAGAGCTGCGTCCACCAGATCATCCACGCTCATCACGATTTCGGCAGGAAAAGCGTCCACATCCTTGCCGGACCGCGCCCAAATTTCGGTACGGGTTACTCCAGGCAATACTGCCTGCACGTAAACGCCTTTGTCCGCGAGTTGGCTCGCCATGGCGAGGCTGAGGTTCAGCAGGTCGGCCTTGCTGCCACTATACAGGCCGTCGAACCGTTCTGGCGCCAGCGCCAGGACGGACGACATGTTGACGATCGCGCCTTTGCCCCGCGCGACGAAGGCTTTCGCGGCGGCCGCGGCCAGCACGGATGGCGCGGTGACGTTCAGCGCGATCAGCCGCGCAATCTGATCCCCGTCATTGTCGAGGATCGAGCCCTCCAGAGACATGCCTGCATTGTTGATCAACACGGTGATCGTAGGATCGTCGCGCAGGATCGTCTCCACCACCGCGCGGTCTGCAGCATCGGTAAGGTCGGCGCGCACGATGTCGATTCTTTGTCCGGTCGCTTCGCGCAGTCGAGCGGCGAGCGCCGTCATCCGGGCGGTGTCGCGTGCCGTCAGGATCAGGTCATGGCCACGCCGCGCCAGTCGGTCGGCATAGACCGCACCGATGCCTGTGGATGCACCCGTGATCAGCGCCGTTCCCAAAGTGTCTGATGTCATTATCAATCTCCATCCGACCCGAACTACGAGTCGCTTGCATTTTGATAGTGATGTAACTATCATTATGCAATGGACACTGAGAAATTTGCTGCTGGACCGTGCCCGGTTGGCCGCGGCGCCTGCCGGGTTCCCGATTTATGGAGCACGATGATCCTGCGCGATGCGGCGCTGGGCATAGCCCGCTTCGATGATTTCCGTCGCAGTCTCGGCATTGCGCCGAACATCCTGACGCGACGGCTGGCGGCACTAGTGCGCGACGGGTTGCTGCAGAAGCGCCGCTACAGCGAACGGCCTCCACGCGACGAATATCAGCTCACCGCGGCGGGACGTGATTATATCCCGGTGCTGCAGGCGATCGCGGCCTGGGGGCGCACGCATCATGGTGAGGGCAAGCTCAGCACGCTGATCGATAGCGAGACCGGGCGCGTCGTCGATCCTGTGGTCGTGGACCGCGCGACGGGGCGGCCGTTGTCGGAAATGGCGTTGCGTTACGAGCGCGCGGAGGACTAGCGGCGACGCGCCAGCTCGCCGCCTGGCCTCAGGCGCCCATCGCCAGCAACGTCTTCCATTCCTCGTCGCGGACCGGCGTCACGGAAAGCCGGGATTGGCGCAGCATTTCCAATGCCTTGAGGTCGGGCGCTGCCTTGATGGCCTCCAGCGTCACCGGCTTGGCCAGCTTGCGCACGGGCTTCACCGCCACGCTGGCCCATTTGCCGTCGTCGCCGTCGGGCTGCCAGGCGCGCGTGACCTCCATGATCCCGACCGCCGCTTTTTCCGTGTTGGAATGGTAGAAGAGCGCCTGGTCGCCGGGCTGCATCTCTTTCAGGAAGTTGCGCGCGGTATAATTGCGCACGCCATTCCATTCGGTCGCGCCGTCGCGCACCAGATCGTCCCAGCTATAGGCGTCGGGTTCCGACCGAAGCAGCCAATATCGCATCACGCGTCTCCCGGATTTCCGATGGCGAGGTTCATACGCGCCGCCGCGATGAGGCGGTCCGGATCGTCCTGCCAGGCGCTCACCGCGACATTGGCGATACGGCCGCCGACGCGAATGACCTCGCCACAGGCATAGACGTTGGCGGGCAGGCCAGGGCGCATGAAGTCGACCGTTACGGTGATCGGCTTGAAGATGGCGCGCGCCTGCTCGCGATCCTCCAGCGTGGCATCGATCGCGGCGATCGCGGCGATTTCCAGCAGACCGGAGATGGCGCCGCCATGAAGCCCCCCTTGCAGGTTCAACAAGCCTTCGGAGAAGGGCATGACCAGCAAAGGCGCGCCGTGATGCTCCCCCTGGACCTGGATGCCGAGGAAGTCTGCATAAGGGAGGAGCGCGACGGCGCTCACTGCGCATCTCCGAGCAGCATGTAGGTGCCGGCAAGGTGCGCGACCGGGTCGTCCGCACTCCCGTCATGCGCCACACCGCGCACGAAGGCGACGCGGCGTGTCAGGCGATAACATTCGGCATGGCCGATCACGGTTTGGCCGACGCGGGAGGGGCGCAGATAATCGAGCCGCAGGTCGAGCGTCGCCTGCCGCGCAAACGCGCCGCGACGAACCCACACCGCGAAGCCGGCCGCCGTATCCATCAGCGAGACGATCGGGCCCGAGGCGAGAATGCCGCTGGTCGCATCCGACACCAGCCGCCGATCGTAGGCGAGCGCCAGTTCGCACCAATCGTCGCCGTGGGCGACATGTTTCAAGCCTAGGGCCATGATGTGGCCGCCCTTGGCCGACGCCAGAAAAGTCACAGGGTCGAAGCGGTCGGGCATGGCTGTCGCATATGGAAGCTCTGTTACCGCGACAAGCGGCAGCCGGCGCCGAGGGCATAATAATGAGGGCAGTCGCTGCCGTCGGGTGATCAGCTGAGTCGGTCGAGCGCCTCATCGCTGAGCGAGCCGGGGATGATCATCACCGGGCAACGCATCTTGCCCGCGTCCGCGCCGGCGAAATGCGCGACCAGCAGCCCGGGCCCCCCTTCCTTGGCCGCGCCGAGGACGAGCGCTGCAATCTCCGGCTTTTCCTTCAGGAGCTGACGCACCACGGCAACCGGTTCGCCATGCCGGACGATGATTTCCGGTTTGAGGCCGGTCTCCTTGATCAGGGCGCCCGCCGCTTCGGCGACCATGCCCTCGACCCGAAGACGTTCCTCTTCCTCCATCGCGGCCTGGACGCCGGACCATTGGACGAACTCAGCGGCGGGCACGAGCGCGAGAATCGCGATGGCGCCGCCCGTCTTGGCCGCACGCCTTGCGGCGAAGCGCAACGCGGTACGTGCCTCGGGCTGATCGTCGATAACGGCTAGATAGGTGCGCACGTGCGATAAGATCGCGCGTTCCGACACTTGTGGCAAGCGAGCCTTGACCATCACGGCATGCTGTCCGAAAGGACGCGCCTGTTTGCCCCGCCCGGAGAGGCCCGCTCACCTATGCCGATCGAGATCAAGATGCCCGCTTTGTCCCCCACAATGGAGGAGGGCACACTTGCCAAGTGGCTCGTCAAGGAGGGCGACAGCGTCAAGTCGGGCGATATCCTCGCGGAAATCGAAACCGACAAAGCGACCATGGAATTCGAGACGATCGATGAAGGCGTGGTCGCCAAATTGCTTGTCCCCGCCGGCTCCGACGGCGTTAAAGTTGGTGAAACCATTTTGATCCTGGCCGCCGAAGGCGAAGATGCTTCGGCCGCAGCCGAAACCAAGGCGCCTGCAGCAGCCAAGGCGGACACGGCGCCGGCCGTCCCGGCAAAAGAGCCGGCCGCCGCGGAGAAGGGCTATGGCGCCAGCCCGGCGACGGACCCCACGCCGGAGGAGACCAATAAGGTTTCGTCTGTAACGTCGGGCGGCAACAGCCGGATCAAGGCGAGCCCGCTGGCCCGCCGCCTAGCCGAGCAGCAAGGCGTGGACCTTGCGACGGTGAAGGGCTCCGGCCCGAATGGACGCATCGTGAAGGCCGACCTGGAAGGCGCGCAGCCGGCGCAAGCCAGACAGGCCGCAGCAGCACCTCAGGCAGCTCAGGCCGAAGCGCCGCGGGCTGCCCCAGCGCCCGCCGCCGCGCCCGAAGGCGTGCCGGCCGAGACCAGCAAGCTGTCCAACATGCGCAAGACGATCGCGCGCCGTCTGACCGAATCGAAGCAGAACGTCCCGCACATCTACCTGACGGTCGACATCAACCTCGACGCGTTGCTCAAGCTGCGCGGCGAGCTCAACAAGGGGCTGGAAAGCCGTGGCGTGAAGCTGTCGGTCAACGACATGCTGATCAAGGCGCAGGCTGTCGCGCTGATGGAAGTGCCGGCGGTCAACGTCCAGTTCGCGGGCGACACGCTGATCCAGTTCAAGCGCGCCGACATTTCGGTCGCGGTCTCGATCCCCGGCGGCCTGATCACGCCGGTCGTCACCTCGGCCGACACCAAGTCGCTGTCGGCGATCGCGACCGAGATCAAGGATCTCGCCGGCCGTGCGCGCGAGGGCAAGCTGCAGCCGCACGAATATGCCGGCGGCACCGCCAGCCTCTCCAACATGGGCATGTTCGGGATCAAGCAGTTCGAGGCGATCATCAACCCGCCCCAGGCCATGATCCTCGCGATCGGCGCTGGCGAGAAGCGCCCTTATGTGGTCAATGACAGCCTGCAGATCGCGACCGTGATGAGCGCCACCGGCAGCTTCGATCATCGCGCGATCGACGGATCGGACGGCGCGGCTTTCATGGCGGCGTTCAAGCGGCTGTGCGAAAATCCGCTGGGCATGCTGGCTTGAGCAGCGACGATCCGGAACTTCCCGCCGGAGAACCTGCCATCCGGGTGGTCGCCATGCCGGCGGACACCAACCCCTATGGCGACATCTTCGGCGGCTGGCTGCTAAGCATCATGGATTCGGCCGCCGGGACCGTTGCCGCGCGCTATTCACGCGGACGGGCGGTGACGATCGCGATTGACGGCATGACCTTTCATCGTCCGGTCAAGGTCGGCGACGTCGTTTCCGTCTATGCCAATGTGGTCGGGACCGGACGTTCGTCGATGAAGATCGAGGTTTCGGCGTGGCGCCGCGTCCGCGCGGGCGAAGAGACCGATCGTGTGACGCACGCTTTGTTCACATTCGTGGCGATTGGCGACGATGGTCGCCCACGGGTGATACGGGAAGATAGCTGACTATATTGCAACCTGAGCGTCACTCCGGCGTGGGCCGGTGTCCAGTTCAACGACAGGATTGGGTGCTGGTCGCTTCCGGCATGACGGTACGCTGAAAGAAGAGGCTCAAGTGGCTGATACATACGATCTTGCGATTCTCGGCTCCGGACCTGGTGGTTATGTGGCCGCAATCCGGGCGGCGCAGTTGGGCATGAAGGTCGCGATTATCGAGCGCGAGCGTTTGGGCGGCATCTGTCTCAACTGGGGCTGTATCCCGACCAAGGCGCTGCTGCGCACGTCCGAAGTCTATCATTATATGACGCACGCGGCCTCTTACGGCCTGACGGTCGACAAGGCCGGGTTCGATCTGCCCAAGGTGGTGGATCGCAGCCGCAAGGTGGCCGGTCAGCTCAATGCAGGCGTCAAGGGCCTGATGAAGAAGAATAAGGTGACGGTCGTGGAGGGTGTCGGAGCACTGACCGGCAAGGGTAAGCTGCAGGTCAAGAATGGCGATCAGACGACCGACATTGTCGCCAAGAACATCATCCTGGCGACCGGCGCGCGTGCCCGCGATCTGCCCTTCGCCAAGGCGGATGGCGACCGCATCTGGACCTATCGCCATGCGATGACTCCCAACGAGATGCCGACCAACCTGCTGGTGATCGGTTCCGGCGCGATCGGCTGCGAATTCGCGAGC
>NZ_JBMDXN010000103.1:0-33897 GCF_048595155.1 Sphingomonas sp. | reverse complement strand
CTTTCACCGGGCTGCGCGACGGCGACGATCGCACGGCCGAGGTGCTGGAGGTGCTGACCACGACCGGCAAATATGTATGGGTTTCGCTCGCGCAGATCGCCCATCTGAAGCTGGTGACGCCGGAGCGCCCGCGCGATCTGGTCTGGCGCCAGGCCGAGCTGGAGGTGCGTGGCGGCCCGAACGGCGTGGTCTACCTGCCGGCCGTTTATTTCGCGACCTCGATGAGCGATGCTCAGCGGCTTGGCCGCGAAACCGACTGGGTCGAGCAGGGCGCGCAAACGGTCGGCATTGGCCTGCGGACGTTCCTGATCGGCGAAGATGCCGTCGCGCTGGGCGAGTTTACGGAGCTGGTGGTCGCCGAATGACCGCGTCGCTGCTCGATAAACTGGTTGAAAGCGAGGATCGGCGCAGCCCGGTCGCGCAGCTGCGCGCCAGCCTGTGCCGGGACCTGGAAGCCATGCTCAACAGCCGGCGGCGGCTGTTGTCGTGGCCGTCCGAGCTAGAGGAGCTGGATCGCAGCCTGCTCAATTACGGGCTCGACGATCTCGTCAACGAAACGCTCACCGCCGACGAATTCCGGACCCGCTTCATCGAGGATGTCGAACGTCTGCTGCGGCGGCTGGAACCGCGCATCGGCCGGTTCGAAGTCAATCTGCTGCCCAACAAGGACGAGCTCGACCGGACCTTGCGCCTCCGCATCAGCGGCGTGGTGACATTGGACGGCGAGCGGCAGGAATTGATGTTCGACAGCCACCTCGATCCCATCCGCTCTTATCTAGTGATGCACAGCTGATGTTCGACGACATCCTGCCTTATTATAATAGCGAACTGCGGTTCATGCGGGACATGGCCAAGGCGTTTGCCGAGGCCAATCCGAAGATCGCCGGCCGGCTGCGCATTGCCGGCGACCAGATTGACGACCCGCATGTCGCCCGCCTGATCGAAGGATTTGCGTTCCTGAATGCGCGCACGCGCATGAAGCTGGACGATGATTTTCCCGAGCTGACGACGGCGCTGCTCGACCTGCTCTATCCGCATTATCTGCGGCCCTTTCCGTCGATGGCGATCATGCAGCTGACGCCGCAGACCGGATTGCAGACCCAGGCGATCGTGCCCGCCGGCGCCGAGTTGATGACCGAGCCGGTCGGCGGCGAACCGGTCCGGTTCCGCACAGGCTATCCGGTCGAGATGTGGCCGGTCCGCTTGACCAAGGCGGCCATGTCCGGGCTGCCGTTGCTGGCGCCGCAAAATCGGCATGCGGCCGCCGCCCGGGGCGTGTTGCGGCTGACGCTCGAGACGACCATTCCCGATCTGACCTTCGCTAAGCTGGGCCTGGACAGGCTGCGCTTCTACATCGCGTCGCCGGCGCGCACCGCCAACATGCTGTATGAGCTGATCACCGGCGGCACGCTCTCCGTTGCGGTGGCGGACGACGCCGCCGACCCGCAGCCGGTGATCCTGCCGCCCGACACGATCCGGCCGGTCGGCTTTACGGAGGACGAAGTATTGGTGCCGCTGGGACCGGCCAGCGACCCCGCCCATGCGCTGATGACCGAATATTTCGGTTTTGCGGAGAAGTTCCTGTTCTTCGACCTGACCGGGCTGGACGCCAAGACACTGCGCGATGGTGGACGGACGATCGACGTGTTCCTGTACCTCGACCGGTTCGACGCCGCGTTGGAGCGGCAGGTCAGTGCAAGCGACTTCCGGCTGTTCGCGACACCGGTGGTCAATCTGTTCCGGCAGCAGGCGGAGCCGGTGCGGCTGATGCCTGGCCGGTACGAACATCGCATCATCCCCGATGCACGCCGCGAAGCGACGACCGAAGTCTATTCGGTCGACAAGCTCAGCGTGGCGGATCGCGGCGGTACGGCCCAGCCCTATTTTCCCTTCTACGCGATGGGCGGCGGCCGCAATGAAGGGCATCGCTATTGGCGGTTGACCCGCCGGGCGGCAACGACACGGTCGGGCGGCGATGACGTATTCCTGTCGACGGTGGACAGCAAAGGCGTCCATGTCGCCGACGCCGACCATGTGGCGTCGATCACGCTGACCTGCACCAACCGCAACCTGGCGGCGGATCTGCCGCGCGGGGACGGGCGGCCGCGGCTGACCATGCTGACATCGGGCGGGCAAGTGGATCGCGCGACGTTCCTGACCGCGCCGACGCACACGCAACGGCCGGAACGCGGGCATGGTGCGCTGTGGCGGCTTATCTCGCATCTGTCGCTCAACCATATGAGCATCGCCGATCCGGCGCTGGCGATCGATCTGGTGCGAGAGTTGCTGGCGCTGCATGACAGCCCGGCCGGCGCCGAAGGCCGGCGCGCGGCGGAACGGCTGCGGGCTGTCCACACGCGTCCCGCCACCGCGCGCGCGCCGGCGGCCGGGCGGATCGCCTTTGTCGGTGGCACCGAGATCACGCTGGAGTTCGAAGACCGGCGCCTGTCGGGATCGGGCGTATTCCTGCTCGGCGCGCTGCTGGACCGGGTGTTCGCATCGATGGCAGCGATCAACAGCTTCAGCCGCACCACGCTCATGCTCAAAGGGGAGAAGGATCCATGGCAGCGCTGGAACGCGCGCACGGGCACGCGGGCGCTGCTCTGACGCCTGCCAGCGGGCGTGCATTGGCCCGCGCGGAATTCTTCCAGACCGTTCGCCTCATCCTTGCCGCCACCGGGCGCGGGGTGGGCGACGATACGCGCGCGGATGCCGAGCCGATCCGGTTCCGGGTGATGGACGGCATGCGCCATCCCGATACGGAGATCCTCGCGCTGGAGCGGCCGGCGCCGGAGGGGCCGGTGGAGATGACGATCGCGCCGATGGGCCTGACCGGCCCGATGGGGGTGATGCCGGATCATTATTCCGACCTGGTGGTCAATCAACGCCGCGCGCGGGACGAGGCGCTCGCCCGCTTCCTGGACCTGTTCAATCATCGCGCCATCAGCCTGTTCTATCGCGCCTGGGCCAAATATCGCCTGCCGGTCCAGTTCGAGGAGAATGGCGGCGCCTTCTCCGATCCGTTCAGCCAGGCGCTCGCGGCACTCGCCGGCATCGCCCGGCTGGACGCGCCGGACACGCTGGCGGCGGCAGGGTCGCTCGCGCGGCGCGTGCGTTCGCCGGGCTCGCTGCGCCGGATCGTCGCGGCGATGTTCACCATGCCGGTTGAGGTGATCGAGCTGCAATCCCGCTGGATCCGGATCGAGCCGGGCGAACGGACCCGACTGGGATCCGGTTTCCAGCCCCGGGGGCATTATGCCTCGCTCGGCACCAATGCGGTGCTGGGCGAGACCGTGCCGGACGTGACCGGCCGGTTCCGCATCCGCATCGGCCCGCTGGACTGGCCGTCCTTCCAGGCCTTTTTCGAGGCGGACGGGCTGCGAAAGCGGCTGACCGAAGCGGTTCGCTTCGCGATCGGCGGGACCATCGATTTCGACATTCAGCTGGTGCTGCGGGCAGATCAGGTGCCGCCGATCACGCTGGCGGCAAAGGGCGCTCCGATGCTGTCGCGCACCGGGTGGCTGTTGGCCGGACCGGCGAAGAAGGATCGCGACGATGCCGTTCTGCCCGCCATGAGCCGGGCCGGAAGCGGGATAAGATGAACCGTGACGGATCGATTCCTGCGACGAACGGTTTAAACGCAGGTTAACAAATCTTGGGGCGATTCTTCTTGGGATTGACGCCGGTTACAGCCGCGGGTCCTTCTGCGGTGGAACATCAGGATGCGTGTCCGATCGGGGACGACCCGAATCGGATGGTCGTGCCAGCGGCTTCCGGCAGGAAGACGTTGCGCCTGCGGTTCGCGATACCGGACGTCACACATACCGAGCAGGACGAAGGCTATGACAGCGCGGGGCCCTGCGCTGACGACGCCGGATCAACGCCGTCAAACGATACCGGCATCTTGGGGGAATGTGCATGAATCTGAAGGCGCTGGTCGCACGGCTGGATGCTGGCAGCCGTGAGGCATTGGAGGGGGCGGTCGCAAGCGCGATGTCCCGCACCAATTATGACGCCGAATTGGAACATTGGCTGCTGAAGCTGGTCGAGCGCGACGATCCCGATCTGCATGCGGTGCTCAGCCATTTCGAGGTGGATAGCGGGCGACTGGCGGCGGAACTGAACCGCACGCTCGATCGCCTGCGGACCGGCAACGGCCGCCCGCCGGCGTTGTCGCCCCGGATCGTGCGGCTGGCGCGCGAAGCCTGGCTGTTCGCATCGGTGGAGCAAGGCGAGGCGGTGGTTCGGCCGAGCCACCTGCTCGCGGCGCTGCTGGCCGATCGGGACATGGGCAGTGCGATGCGCGAGGCCGCATCGCAGCTCAGCAAGATCGATGCAGAGATACTCGCCGGTAACTTCACCGCGATCGCGGGGGAAGGGGCGGGGCAGCCCGCCGCAGCGGGAGGCGAGCCTGGCGCACCGGCAGCCGTGCCCGCAATGGGCAAGGGCAAGGCGCTCGATACCTATTGTATCGACCTGACGGCGCAGGCGCGCGAAGGCCGGATCGATCCGGTGATCGGCCGCGACAGCGAGATTCGCCAGGTGATCGATATCCTGACGCGTCGCCGCCAGAACAACCCGATCCTGACCGGCGAGGCGGGCGTGGGGAAAACCGCGGTGGTCGAGGGCTTTGCGCTGCGGATCGTGGCGGAGGACGTGCCGCCGGCGCTGCGTGGCGTGCGCCTGCTGAGCCTGGACATGGGTCTGTTGCAGGCGGGCGCGGGTGTGCGCGGCGAGTTCGAAAACCGCCTGAAGCAGGTGATCGAGGAAGCGAAAAATTCGCCTACGCCGATCATCATGTTCATCGACGAGGCGCACAGCCTGATTGGCGCGGGCGGCCAGGAAGGCCAGGGAGACGCCGCCAACCTGCTGAAGCCCGCACTTGCGCGTGGTGAATTGCGCACGGTCGCGGCGACCACCTGGGCCGAATATAAAAAATATTTCGAGAAGGATGCCGCGCTGACCCGGCGCTTCCAGGTCGTGAAGGTCGACGAGCCGGATGAAGGCAAGGCGATCGAGATGATGCGCGGTCTGGTGGCGACGCTGGAGAAGCACCACAAGGTGCGCATCCTGGACGAGGCGGTGGTCGCCTCCGTCCGCCTGTCGCATCGTTATATTTTCGGACGGCAGTTGCCCGATAAATCGATCAGCCTGCTGGATACGGCGGCGGCACGTGTGGCGATGAGCCAGACGTCGACGCCGGCCGCGATCGAGAATGCCAGCCGGCGGATCGACGCGCTGACCGTAGAGCGCGACATTCTGTCGCGCGAAACCAGCGCGGGCGCGTCCGAACATGGGGCGCGCATGGCTGCGATCGAGGAAGAGCTGGCGCAGACGATTACTAGCCGTGACGAACTGACGGCGCGCTACGAACAGGAAAAGGCGCTGGTCGACGCGATCGGCTCCGCCCGGGAGGCTTTGACCGGGCCGGATGCAACGGACGCGCTGCGCGCAGAACTGAAAACCAAGCAGGACGAGCTTGCAGCTTTGCAGGGCGAGCGGCCGATGGTGTTCCATGTCGTCGATCGCCACGCCGTCGCCGACGTGGTGGCGCTGTGGACGGGTGTTCCGGTCGGCCGAATGGTATCGGACGAGCTTCGCGGCGTTCTGGAGCTGGAGGCGCAGATCGGGCGACGCATCCGCGGCCAGGATCAGGCGCTGAGCGTGATCGGCGATGCGATCCGGACATCCCGCGCCGGGTTGACCGATGCGCGCAAGCCCACCGGCGTGTTCCTGATGGTCGGCGTGTCCGGCGTCGGCAAGACCGAAACGGCCTTGACGCTGGCCGACATGTTCTATGGCGGCGCGCAGAATTTGACCGTCATCAACATGAGCGAGTTCAAGGAGGAGCATAAGGTCTCGATGCTCCTCGGTGCGCCTCCGGGTTATGTCGGTTACGGCGAAGGCGGGGTGTTGACCGAGGCGGTGCGGCGCAAGCCGTTCAGCGTGGTACTGCTGGACGAAATGGAAAAGGCGCATCCCGGCGTCCAGGATGTCTTCTACCAATTGTTCGACAAGGGCATGATCAAGGACGGGCAGGGTCGCGATGTCGACTTCCGCAACGCCATGCTGATCATGACGTCCAATGCCGGCTCCGATCTGATCGAGAAATTGTGTGCGGATCCGGAGACGATGCCAGATGCAGCCGGCCTTGCCGATGCGCTGCGGCCAGAGCTGCTGAAGCATTTCAAGCCGGCTTTTCTGGGCCGGGTCACCGTTATTCCCTACTTCCCGCTGAAGCCCGAAATCCTGCGCGAAATCGTGGGGCTGGCGCTTGGCCGACTCGGGGAGCGGGTCCGCGACAGTTACGCCGCGGAACTGACATGGGATGATGCGACGGTCGATGCGATCGCGTCGCGCTGCACTGAAGCACAAAGTGGTGCTCGCAACGTCGAAGCGGTCATCGCCGGAGGGATAGCGCCGCGGCTGGCAGGTCTTTTGCTGCAGCGCAGACAAGATGGGGAAAGTGTTGAAAAGATTGAGCTCAAAGCCGACGCCCAAAGGGAGGTAGAAATTAATTTGAGCTAGTATTATTAGAACCGTAGCGCATGTTCGTGCGTTTCGGACCCGTAGCAGTTCGTTCGAGGGAGATTGTTATGCCTGTGTATTTGAAGCTTGGTAACCTTAAGGGTGCTGCCACGTCGTCGCAGTACAAGGATTGGATCGAAGTTGATTCGTACAGCTGGGGCTTCTCAGTTGCGGTCCAGACGACGTCGGGCGCGTCCGGCAACCGTGTTTCGTCGGGTAAGGTTACGCCAGGCGATCTGCATCTCACGAAGAAGCAGGACGATTCGACCACGCAGTTCATGATCCAGTCGCTGCAGGGCAAGAATACCGAAAACGCGACTCTTGCCGTCACCCGTCAGGCTTCTGATGGTGGTGAGCAGAAGTATATGGAATATACGCTTTCCAACGTGATTTGCTCGTCCTTCACCACGTCGGGTACTTCGGCCAGCGGTTCGCAGCCGAACGAGAACATCACGCTGAACTTCACGTCGGTCCAGATCAACCAGTTCCTGACCGATGCTGCCGGCAATGAGCGCGCCGTTCGCGGTGGCGTGGACTTCCAGCAGAACAAGTCCCTCTAACGCTATGGTTGGCCGGCCATGCGCGTGCATGGCCGGTTCGACCGTTGAGGTGCTTGTTCGTCGGGCACGGCCCGAATTAACTGGAGCATAAGGTGGCGCGTTTTCCCAATCGGTTTCTTCACCTGATCGAAGCCCCGGGGAGCGTCGACAATTACAAGCTGTTCCGCATGGACGGGACAGAGAAGCTTTCCGAACCTTTTTCGTTCGAGTTGACGATCCGATCGCAAGGCCAAGTTCCCAAAGCGGAATCCTGGATCGGCGCACCCATCACATTTTCGTTCGGGCAGACCGATGGTGCCGAGCGCATCATCAACGGGCGCTGCTCCGACTTCCGTCATCTTCACGAAAAAGGCAGCTACGTCGAATTCTTCATTCGCGTGCAACCCGCCTTCGAGGCGTTGAAGATGACCCGCGATCGGCGCATCTTCAACGACAAGAGCGCCAAGCAGGTGGTCGAGACCGTCTTGGGCGAGCACAATATCGCCTTTGACGATTCCAAGTGGGGCAATTCGCCCACGCGATCCTACATCGTGCAGCATGACGAGAGCGACTTCGCGCTGGTCAACCGGATGATGGAGGACGAAGGCGTCTTCTATTATTTCAAATATGACGAAGGTGCCGCCCCCTATAAGCATCGCATGATCATGGCCGGCGATCCGTCCGGCTATTATGATGGCGAGCCGTTCGAGGTTTCCTTCCGGCGCGATCACCTGACACGCGGGCTCAATTCGCTGCAAATGGGCTATACGTCGGCGCCGTCGAAGGTCGTCACGCACGATTATAATTACAAACAGCCCGGTGAGCTGACGCCCGTCACGGCGCCATCCCGCCTGAGCTGGGCCGAGAAGAAGGGCCAGGTGTTCCAGTGGGGCGCGGGCTATAAGGATCCGGGCGGCGGCCAATCGCGCGCAAACCTGCGCGTCGAGGGGGCCGAAAGCGGATCCGTGAATATGAAGGGGCAGGGTACTTATTCGGCCTTTGCCCCCGGCGCGCGCTTCAGTGTCAACGATCAGCGGCTGGAACCGTGGGAGCGGCGCATCGTCGTCAGCGGCGTGCGTCATTCCGTGTTCGATCCGTATGCGTCGGACGAAGGCGAGCCTTATTATAAGCAGCAGTTCGAGGCGCATCCGAGCGCGCAGCCGTTCCGGCCGCCGCAATCGACGCCGCGCGCGATCAGCCCCGGACCGCAGACGGCGGTGGTGCTGGATCAGAATGACGGCAAGGGCCTCGGTCGCGTCAAGGTGCGCTTCCATTGGGATCATAGCGGCCATTCCAGCTGCTGGGTGCGCGTGCTGCAGCAATGGGGCGGCAACCAGATCGGATCGCAGTTCATCCCGCGGCCGGGCATGGAAGTGCTGGTCGACTTCATCGATGGACGCGCGGACAATCCGGTCGTCATCGGCTGCTTGTACAATGGCAAGAACAAGCATGGCTTCGATCTGCCCGCCAACCTGACGCAAGCCGGCTGGCGCACGTCGGGCGAGGGCGGCAAGACCAACCATCTGCTGTTCGAAGACAAAAGCGGGGGCGAGAAGGTCGATCTGCTCGCCGGGCGCGATTTCGTGCGCACGGTCAATCGGCATGAGAGCGTGTCGATCAAGGAGCATCTGGAGATCGCGGCCAAGGCGATCGACATTGCCGCGACCGAGAGCATCGTGCTGCATGTCGGCGGCAGCAAGATCACGATCACGTCGAGCGGCGTGTGGATCGATGCCGACAAGATTCAGCTGAATAGCGGTGGCGCGCCCAACACGTTCACGCCGCAAATCCAGCCAGCGCTTCCGGCGCCGACCGGAGCAACCAGCGTAGGCGCGGCATCGAGCCTGGCCGGGGGGGGGGGATCCGGACCGTCTTCCTCTTCAGGTGGCGGATCGGGTGGGGCTGCGGCGAACCCCGGTGGCAGCAGCGGTGGTGGCGGGGGCGGCGGTGGTGGCGGCGGCCTCGGCGGCGGCACGCCCAAATCGGAAGCGTTGGCCAAGTCGATCACGAAAGCAGGCGGGACCGGAACGCAGGCGGACGTCGATGCCGTTGTCGGCGAGCTCAAGAAGATGCCTGAGCCCGCGCTTCAGATGCTGAAGGACAATAAGGTCGATGTCATCGCCGCGCGCGGATCGGTAACGGATTTTGCGAGCGAGTTGAAAGGCGTGAAGCCGCGCGGGTGGCCGCCCGGAAGTTCGTGGGACAATGTGCCTGGCGCGTTCATGCCCGATCGTAATGCTGTCGTGATCGGAACGACCGGAGACGCGACCACCCGCAGCATCCCGCTGACCGGCAATGGCCATGGCTCCGAAAATCTGGTCGTGCATGAGGTGACGCATGCCGTGGACAAATATGCCGGCGCCGCGCGCAATTCGCAGAGCCCCGACTTCGTGGCGGCGCGGTTGAAGGATGTCGGCGTGCTGCCGAGCTATGAAACGCAACCGGGCGTTGCCGGGTTGTCGGAAACATATGCGGAAAGCGCGGCACGCGCGTACGGAGGCTCACATGGTTCGATCGTCACGCCGGCATTGGATTCTTATTGGGCCGCTCATCCTCTCGGCGGCAAGTAGCTGTCACGCGGTGAACAAGGGAAAGGCGGCGAAGGTGGATCAGGCGCAGAAGGAGCAACAGGAGGAGACGATCGGTGTCGCCACGCGCGAGGCGGACGGCACCTATGTCTTGCAGCTGCGTGCGACGTCCGGCAGCGGCGCCATTGGCCAATCGCTGATGCGCTATAAGCGCGGCGACAAGGGGTATGACGAGGTCGCCAAGCATGTCGGCCCGGTTCCGGTCGGCAAATGGGTGCCGGTCAAGCCTTTCCCGGAATAACCATTCTACGCCAAGCAGTGGAGATCGATGAAGGGATGTGGCGCCCGCGTTCCATTTGGATGCCCATGATAGCAGCGCTGCTTCAGCTGCCGCAGGCCGCGCACGCTACGCCCGATGGCGCGCTGGTGGAGGATGTAGCTGGAATCGCCAACCAGGTGAGCGCGATGCGCAGCTGGGATCGCGCCTCGGTTGAGCGCCTCATCGGCCATAAACTGGATCTGCGAGACGGAGATGGACCCTTCGCATTTTTCGTCGCGTCCAACGTTCGTATCGGCCGTTTGCGTGTGGACGTTGATTTTCGTTGGCCGCGTCCAAACAGCGGCGCCAAAGCGGGGGCCTTGCTAGCGTTCGATTTACGCGCTGGTTGCCCGTCCCGCAAGAACGTGCTGGCCCGTTTTGGTCCGCTGACGCTGACCGACGTGCCCCATGGCCATAGCTTGGACGAGCTCAGCTACTGGTCGCGCGTCTCCAGTAACTACAAATTATCATTCGGATTTCCTGAGCGTGCGCCAGAATGCCTGGCGGGATTTGTTTTTGATCACGAACGGTGAGCCCAAGGGGCCGGCTGGCATGCCGATTAACCGCCCAACAGGATATTTGATGCAGCGTCTTTCCGGACACGGAACGAATGATCGCGATCTGGCTTGATGCACTACAACGGTAGCGCGGTTTAGCGTCCGTTCACATGTGGCTGAAAAAGAGGTCGGCGTGTGCTGCGACTGAGATTGTTTCGAAAGGATGATCCAACCAATCAGTTGGACAGCCGCGCACTGGATGATGGCGAAATCTCGATCGGGCGAGACAGCAAGGCGGATTGGCAGGTAGCCGATCCGGATCGGGTGGTATCGCGCAAGCATCTGGTGATCTCCAGCCGTGGCGGGCTGGTCACGTTGCGCGACACGAGCGCGAATGGTGTTTTTCTGGGAAGCCCCCGTCAGCGCGTCGATCGCGACCGGGCGATCCCGGTCGGCCGCGGCGAAGCGATCCAGTTCGGCAATTACCTGCTGGTCGTCGAGGAAGAACGCGCCGGCTCGGCCAAGCCGGTGGCGACGAACGATGATGCCGTATCGCCCTTTCGCCGCATCGATGAATCCAAGGAAGAGACCAAGGCGCGCAAGAGCAAGCCGTTCGATAGCGCGCTCAAGGTCGATCCGCTCAGCGAGCGCGGACCGGTCCCCAATGAAGATGCGTGGGATCGCCCACCGGACGCGCCGGCCGGTAGCTGGAAACCCACATCTCCCCATCGCCAGCCCGATCATTCGTCGCTGATCGGATCGGAGCGGGAATGGCAGGAGCCGGCACCTCAGCCGGTCGAGGCGGGCTATGGCTTCGATGCGCCCTTCAACCGCCCGATCCTGGAACAGCCCAAGGTGCCGAGCCAGTCGGCGGCGATCCCGTCCGACTGGATGGATCCCAAGCCCAAGAAGGCGCCGGAACCCGTTGTCGCGAGCAAGGCCGCTGCGCCGAGCGAAGCCGCCGCCGATCCGATCCTGCCGCCGCAGCCGGAAGCACCGGTTGCGCGTCCCAAGAAGAAGGCGGCCGAGCCGCCCCAGGCCGTCGATAGCGACGCTTTGTTCGATCACTTCTGCGCGGGCGCGGGGATCGATCCCAATTCCTTCGCGGGCGAGGATCGGCGCGCGCTGATGGAGCGGCTGGGCGGTGTCTATCGCCAATCGGTGCTGGGCATTGCCGACCTGATGCAGGAGCGGACAGCGCTGCGGAACGAATATCGGATGGTCCGCACCACGGTGCAGCCGCAGGGCAATAATCCGTTCAAGTGGGTGCCGCCGCAGCGAATCGCGGTCGAATTGCTGCGCGGCGACGGCAGCGGCTATACGACCGGCGAGCGCGCGCTCAACGAGGCCTTGCGGGACGTGAAGGCGCATCTGCTGTGCATGCTGGCGGGGATGCGCAGCGCCCTGGCCGCCACTTTCCAGGCGCTGTCGCCGAAGGAGATTGAGAGCCAGATCGGCGATCGCAATTTCCTGATCAAGGCGCAGCGCGATGCCGCCTTGTGGGCCGGCTATGTCGAGATTGCGGAGCGGCTGCGGGCGGAGGCGGACGACAGTGCGGACGGGATGATCAACCGCGCCTTTCGGCGCGCCTATGAGGCGCAGGCCGAGGAATTGGGCGACAGCAAACAATGGCAATAAGATCGGCAGCAGGGGGCGAGGGTCGACATGTATTGGAATAACAAGGTTCTGTGGTCGGAGGGCATGTTCCTTCGGACACAGCATTTCCAGCAGTTCGAACGCTATATCGAGCGGCTGAACGAAAGCACCGCTCGCTGGCTGAACCCGCTCGGTTGGGGCTTTGCCCGTCTGGAGATTGACGAGGGGCTGCTGCGGACCGGATCGTTCGCCCTCTCCCGCGCGGCCGGGATCCTGCCTGACGGAACCGTGTTCGACGCGCCGTCGGCCGATGACCATCCCCGCCCGCTCGACGTGCCCGGCGATTTGCGCAACGCGGTCGTCCATCTGGCGCTGCCGATCCGCCGCCCCGGCGCGTTCGAGGCGCGGCTGGAGGCACGCAGCGGGCAGCCACTGCGCTGGGCCGCGCACGAGACCGAAATTCCGGATACGATCGAGGATAGCGAAGGCAGCGCGCCGGTAATGGTCGGGAAGCTCGACCTGGCGCTGATGCACGATCAACAGGAACTGACCGGCTATGTGACGCTGCCGGTGGCGCGGTTGATCGAGAAAAGGCTGGACGGCGCGCTGGTGCTCGATCCCGAATTCATCCCGACCGCGCTGAGCTGCGACGTATCCGCCAAGCTCGGCAGCTTCCTGGCCGAGATGCGCGGCCTGCTGCAGCATCGCGGGGCCGCGATCGCGGCGCGGCTGGCCGATCCGGGCGGGAAAAGCGTCGCCGAGATCAGCGACTTCCTGACGCTGATGATGATCAACCGCAACGAAGCCGTGCTGCGCCACCTCGGCACATTGGCCGACCTGCATCCACAGGATCTCTACCGCACGCTCACCGGGCTGGCCGGTGAGATCGCGACCTTCACCGAAACCGGGTCGAACCGTCCGCCGGAGTTCGCGGCCTATCAGCATAATGATCTGCAAACCAGCTTCGCGCCGCTGGTAGGCTTCCTGCGCGACGCGCTGAGCGCCGTGTTCGAGCAGACGGCCATTCCGATCCCGCTGGAGGATCGCGCCTACGGTATCCGTGTCGGCAAGATCACCGACCGTTCGCTGTTCAGCGATTGCACCTTCGTACTGGCCGCGCGTTCGTCGATCGACGGCGATCTTATCCGTACGAACCTGCCCAAGCGTACCACGATCGGTGCGGTCGAGCGCATCCGCGATCTGGTCAATCTCCAGCTGGGCGGTGCGCCGATCCGGCCGCTGCCGGCCGAGCCGCGCCAGATCCCGTTCCGGGCCGGAATGATCTATTTCGAGGTCAATACCAGCTCTGAGGATTGGCATCTGATCGAGCGATCGGGCGGCGTCGCCATCCACGTTTCGGGCGACGTGCCGGATCTTGAGCTGGAGCTGTGGGCCATTCGGGGACGCACACGGTGACCGGCCGCAATCCCTTCGAGCCGGACGACGACGCCGATCGGACGATGATCGGCCGGTCGCCGCAGCCACCGATCGATCCCGACGATCGCACCCAGATTTCCCAGGCGCCCATCGATCCCGACGATCGGACCCAGATCCGCTCGGGCGCGGCGGGACCGTTCGCGCGCCCGGAAACGCCGCAGCCGCGCGCACCGGTCGCCGCCGGTGGCGTCGCTGACACGCCGTTCACGCCGGCGCCTTTGTCGCTCGACAGCTTCGGCAGCGCGAACGGCAATGCCTTGCTGGCGGCGGGCGCGCCGCTGATCGCGCTGGCCAATTCGCTGCGCAGCGTCGTCGATCCAGGCGACGTGGTGCGGCTGCGGCGTACCGTGGTCGATGAATTGCGGCGCTTCCAGACGCGAACCCGCGAATTGTCGGTCAGCGATGAGGATGCGCGCTACGGCCATTATGTGCTGTGCGCGCTGATCGACGAGGTCGTGTTGTCGACGCCCTGGGGCGTGAAAAGCAGCTGGGGCCAGCAGACGCTGGTCGCGACCTTTCACAACGAAGTCGTGTCCGGCGATCGCATGTTCGAACTGGCCGATGCGCTGGAAGCACGCCCAGGTCGATCCCCCAATCTGCTCGAGCTGATTTATGTCTGCCTGTCCTTCGGGTTCGAGGGACGCATGCGGCTGGAACGGGGCGGCGCGAGCCGCCTCGTGCAATTGCGTGAGCGCCTCTATGCGGCGATCCGCAACCTCAAAGGACCGGTCGAGCGCGGCCTGTCGCCCAACTGGACCGGCGTCGATGCTGCCTACCAGCCGGTAGCGCGACAGACGCCCTTGTGGGTGTGGCTGGCCGGGTTCGGGCTGCTGCTGCTCGCGCTCTATGCGGGCTTCCTGCTGCATCTCGGCACGCTGGACGCGCGTGCGACCGCGCCGCTGACCGCCAATTACAAGGCCGGCCCGGCGACCCTGAACCGATCGGCGCCTGCGCCGCCATCGGACAGCCGGCTGTATCTGACAATTCTCGACATACTGAAGCCGGATATCGACGCAGGCCGCGTCGCGGTGACCGACAGCCCCGATGCGGTGCAGGTGCGGATGAAGGACAAGGGGCTGTTTGCGTCCGGCTCGGCCGATCTCGACAGCACCTATGGTGAGACGATCGGCCGCATCGCGCAGGCGATCGATCTGACCAAGGGCAATGTCGCGGTAACGGGCCATACCGATACGCAGCGCATCGTCTCGCTGCGCTACCCGTCCAACCAGGCATTGTCGGAGGCGCGCGCGGCGGCGGTGGTGCAGGCGTTGACCGCCAAGGGCATCGAAAGCGGGCGACTGAACCCGTCGGGCGTCGGCGAGACGCAGCCGGTGGCATCCAATGACGACGAACAGGGCCGGCGCCAGAACCGCCGCGTGGAGGTGACTATCCCCAAGAATTACGTCGAAGGGGGAGCCCGCTGATGGTGCTTTCGATGCCGCACTGGCTGCGGCGGCCGTGGGTGCGGCCGTCGCGCGGGGTGATGATCATACTCGGCCTGATCGCGCTGGCGCTGATCATCTGGTTCGTCGGGCCGCTGATCTCGATCGCGCGCTGGGTGCCGCTCGGTTCCGTCTGGGCGCGGGTTGGGCTGATCGTCCTCATCCTGCTGATCGTCGGGGGACGCTGGGGTTGGCGCAAATGGCGCGAACGGCAGCGCAATCGCGCCTTGGTAGCGGACTTGGAGGGGCGCCCCTCCGAAGCCGCCAACCAGAGCGAATTAGCCGCCGCCGACATCACCGCGATGGAGGAGCGGGCGGAAAAGGCGCTCGCGCTGATGCGCGACGCCAAGATCGGCGCCAAGGGCGAGCTGATCTACGAGCTGCCCTGGTATGCGATCATCGGACCTCCGGGCGCGGGCAAGACAACGGCGCTGCGCAACAGCGGGCTGGATTTCCCGATCGCGCAGGAAGTGGGCGACAGCCCGGTGCGCGGGATCGGCGGCACCCGCACGATCGAATGGTGGTTCACCGATCGCGCCGTGCTGATCGATACGGCGGGGCGTTACACGACCCAGGACAGCGATCAGGCGGTGGATGCGGGCGCGTGGCGTGGCTTCCTGGATCTGTTGAAGCAGCATCGCCCGCGCCAGCCGCTGACCGGAATCATCGTCGCCATCTCCGTTGCCGATCTGGCCGGCGCCGATGAAAGTGCGGCGATCGATCATGGCCGGGCGATCCGCCAGCGCATCAACGAGATGCAGGAAGCGTTCGGCATCCGTCTACCCGTCTATGTCCTGATCACGAAGATGGACCTGCTCGCCGGGTTCAACGAATATTTCGAGGATCTGAGCGCGCATGAGCGCGAGCAGGTCTGGGGCGAGACGTGGAAGCTCGACAGGGACGGCAAGCTGCCGGACGAGGCGCCGAGCTTCGACAAGGCCTTTGACGGCCTGTTGGCGCGACTGGATTCCCGCATGCTGATGCGCATGCAGTCCGAACAGGACATGATCCGGCGCGGGCTGATCTTCGGCTTTCCGCAGCAATTCGCGTCGCTGCGCCAGCCTCTGGGCCGGATGCTGCAGACCATCGCCAAATCGACCAAGTTCGAGACGCAGCCGCTGGTGCGCGGTTTCTACTTCACCAGCGGTACGCAGTTCGGTCGGCCGATCGACCGCCTGCTCGGCGCCTTGTCGAGCCGCTTCGGCCTGAGCCTGGGCGGGGCACGGCTGGAGAACAGCAAGGGCCGGAGCTACTTCCTGGCCGATCTGCTGAAGCGGGTCGTCTTTACCGAGGCGGCCTTGGCGGGCCGCGACCCCGCAGTCGAACGCCGCGCCCGGTTGATCAAGTTCGGTTCGATCGGCCTTGCCGCGGGCATCACGGCGATCGTCGCCGTGCTGTGGGTGGTCAGCTATTTCCGCAACAGCGCGCTCATCGACAAGCTGGAGACGCAAGCCGGTATCCTGCGCAAAAGCGTGCAGGCCTTGCCGCAGGGCCCGATCAGCGACAGCGATGTGACCCAGACGCTGGACGCGCTGGGTGAGGCACGCGCCTTGCCCTTCTCCAGCACCGCGCCTGCAGCGGATCGCACGCCCGGCTTCTCCTGGGGGCTGGGGCAGGTCGGCGCGCTGCGCCCGCAGGTCGACGGCGCCTATCATAATCTGTTGAACCAGCAGTTCCTGCCGCGCCTGTTGCTGGGCCTGGAAGACGAGCTGACCGAGCTCAACGGTGCGCAGGAAGAGCCGGGCAAGGATAATCGCGCGGAAACCTACAGTGTCCTGCGCCTGTATCTGATGCTCGGCCGGGCCAAGGGGGCGCCGCTGGATCGGCAGGGCATCCTGGCCGCATTCGACGATCGCTGGGCCAACGCCTTCCCGGGCGAGGACCAGGCGCCGCAGCGCGACATTTTGCACGCGCATCTCGCCTCGCTGCTGGCCGGGCCGGTCGAGCCGCCCAGGTTGAATGCCAGCCTGATCTCCGCATCGCGGGACCGGGTCGCCTCCCTCGGGCCGGGCGAGCGCGTCTATGCCCAGCTGCTGGCTGATCCGGCGTTGCGCAGCCTGCCGCCCTTCACGATCGCGGAAGTGCCGGGCGTCGGCAATTCGCGACTCTTCACCCGGAAGTCGGGCAAGCCGTTGACGGCCGGCATTCCCGGCATGTTCCGCCGGCGCTATTTCATCACCAATGTGCTGCCCGCCATCGGCCGCTACGCCGCCCAATCGGCCAATGAGAATTGGGTCACCGGTGAGGCTGGCGAAGCCTCCAGCCCGCTTTCCAGCGAAACGGGGCGGATCAAGGATGCGCTGCTCACGACCTATCTGGCCGATTTCACGCGCCGCTGGGACGAGATGATCGACGATGTCGTGGTCAGCGGTGAGCGGCCGATGGACGAGCGCCTGCAGCTCGCCGTGCGCCCGCCCTCGCCGGTGAAGGCGCTGTTCACGGCCTGGGGCAGCGAGACCGATCTCACCCCGCCGTCGCTGAAGCGCGGTCGCGGTGCGGCAGCGTTGCGGGTCGGCTCTCTCTTCTCGCGCTCCATCTATCGCGGCCTGAACAAGGCCAATCAGGTGGATTCGGCCGCGTCGCAGGGCGGCCCCGCTCCGCCAGGGCCATTGGACGAGGTGATCGAGCATTTCCGCTGGCTGCATGAACTGGCGCCGCCGACGGGCCCGTCGCCGATGGACGATGCGCTGATCGCGCTGACGGCCGTTGGCGATACGGGAACGGCGTTGCGGTCGGCCGCCGGCCTTGGCGATCCGATGCTGCAGCGGGATAAGCAGGCTGCCGCGATGGCGGCCACGGCGCGGCTCAACCAGGTGGCCGGTGGGCTGCCGCCAGCCGCCGGCGCCCTGTTCAAGGGCTTCGTCACCGCCTCGACCAAGCAGCTCAACCAGGATGCGCATGCCAATATCAAGACCATCTATGCGCAACAGCTCTACCCCGAATGCCGGTCTATCCTGGCGCAAGGGTTCCCGCTCGACGCGCGATCTTCGCACGATATCTCCATCGACGATTTTAGCCGACTGTTCCGGCCGAGCGGGTTGATCGACTCCTTCCAGACGACCAGCCTGGCCGGGCAGATGGACATGAGCGGCAAATATTGGGGACTGACCCAATCGGGACGCGCGCTCGGCCTGTCGCCGGCCTCGGTGCGGCAGTTCCAGAATGCCGACGCGATCCGCCAGGCGTTCTTCAAGCCCGGCGACATCCGGCCGAACGTTCGCATGGCGATCGAACCGCTGCGCATCGATGGCGACGCGACGGCGGTGACATTGACGCTGGACGGGGCGCCGGCCGCGTTCACGGCGACCGATCGGCGCAGCGTCGAGCTGCGCTGGCCGGGCGCGACTCCGGGCGTGACCGTGTCGTTCCAGCACAAGGGCTCGCCGACGCCGAGCGTCCGTAGCTGGACCGGGGATTGGGCATTCGCGCGGATGCTGCGGGACTCGCGGTTGAGCAATGTCACATCGCGTGGGTTTGTGGTGACGGTGAGCGACGGAGGTGCCAGTGTCGGCTTGCGCGTACGCATGCTGAACACGACCAATCCCTTCACCATCCGCGAACTGGGGAGCTTCCGGTGTCCATCCGGCTTGTGAGCGAGGCACCGCGTGCGGCCCTGTTCGGGAAGCTGCCCGCACATGGGGACTTTGTGCGGCGGGGCGATCCCGATCTGGTGCAGGCACTCGACGGCTGGCTCACCGCCGAGGTGGATCGTTTCGCGGTGGGCGCCGGATATGATCTCGACGCGCGCCTGTCCGAACTGCCAACCTGGTGTTTTCGCCTGCCGGGCGACATCAGCGGCGCGCTGGCCGCAAGCCGGGACAAGGTTGGCCGGATCTATCCCGTGATCGCCACCGCGGATGCGCAGCCGGGCGGTGCGCAGCGCATCGCGGAATTGCTGACGGAGGCGCAGGAGCAGGGGCTGGATGCGGACGAGACCAAAGCGCGCCTGATCGTGATCGCCACGGAAGCGCCGGCGGCCGATGCAGTGGTGGAGGAAGAAGGCTGGTGGCGCGCGTCCGACCCAGCGACGCGCGCTGCAGCGGTCGATCCCATGCCGACGGGCGCCGACTTTGCGCGCCTGTTCGACGGGGAGGGCTGAGCCATGCCCGGCTTCAGCTATGAAACCGCCGAACGCACGCATGTCGGCTGCGTACGCAAGCTGAACGAGGATCGCGTGCTGAGCCGGCCGGAGGTCGGCCTGTGGGCGGTGGCCGATGGCATGGGCGGTCATCAGGCAGGCGATCTGGCGTCGAGCATGATTGTCGATGCGCTGAGTTCGATCGAGTTGCTCGGCACGGGCTATGCTTTTCTGGATGAGGTCCAGGAAAGCGTGCAGCGGGTCAATCGGACGCTGGTGTCGCACGCACGACTGTCGCGACCCGGCACGGTGATCGGATCAACGCTGGTCGCGCTGCTGATCTATGACGGCCATTTCGCGTGCCTGTGGGCGGGCGACAGTCGCGCCTATCTGCTGCGCGAGGGGCGGCTCAGCCAGATCACGCGCGATCACAGCATGGTGCAGGAACTGATTGATTCCGGGGCGCTCCAGCGTGCCGATGCGCCTTATTACGGGCGCTCGAACGTCATCACACGCGCGGTCGGCGTGAATGATCGGCTGGCGCTGGATATTGCCAGTGGACCGATCCAGGAAGGCGACATTTTCCTGCTCTGCTCGGACGGGCTGACGGGCATGATGGACGATGACGAGATCGAGGCGACCATGAAGGCGCGCAATGCCGAGGATGCCGCGGATCATTTGCTGAAGGTGAGCCTGGATCGCGGAGCCAAAGACAATGTCAGCCTGATCCTGGTGCATGTCGAGCCGTCGGTCGACGATACGCTGCGGACGGCACGGAGGACATTGCTGGCGTAGCGAATCGAGAAGGTCACGGTGGAGCGTGCCATGCAGGCAGAAGGGTTAGGGCAGCCGGAGATCGTTACCGCGGCGCAGAAGGTGGCCGAGGAAGCTGCCGGCCAGCCCTATACGTGGGGCGGGCATAGCACCAAGGGGTTCGATTGCTCGGGCTTCGTCATCTATGTGCTGCGTCAGGCCAAGCCGGATGCCGGTTTTGCTTTCATGACCGCGGCGGAGATCTTTGCCGATCGCCGCTTTCAGAGCGCCACACCGCCGCCGCAACCTGGCGATCTTATCTGCTTCCCCGCAGGCAGCGGGATGCCGCACGACCATGTCGGGATCGTCACCGATGCTGGCCACTGGATCGGCTCGCAAAGCAGCACCGGCGTCGCCAGCGTTTCCTTCACCAATCCCTGGTGGTCCAAGAAGAAGCATTATTTCCTGAGGCTGAAATGAAAGCGATCGCGATTCTGGCGGCAAGTATGCTGCTATCCGCTGGCGCCTGCAGTGCGGCAGGGCCGCCTTATTGGCTGAAGGACTGGACGTTCGGTGAGATCAGCGGTTCGAAGGATGCGAAGGCCAGCGTGGCGCAGACTGGCGCGAACCATCTGGGCCTGGAGGCTGATCGGGTGGTGGATCCGCTCTATGAAGGGTGCCCGACAGGCGCGAATTACGACGATATCAAGCATCGCAGCCGGGCCGAGCTCAGCCGCCATTTTGGGACGTCGTGGCGCTTTCCGGCGACGCTGGATGCGCCGGGCAGCGTGGCCGGCTGGATCCGCTGCAAGGGGGTGAACGTGGCGCCCGTCGCTTTCGTCAATTCCAATCTGGGCTACCGCTTCTTTGAGGACGGGATCGTCATCACACTGCACTGAAAGGGGGCGCCTGCGTGCACGGGCTTGAACGATGAGCGCGGGGCGGCGGTGCAGTTTCGCTACGGGCATTGCGTTAGCGAGCAGCGTAATCGCCGCCGTGCCTAGCGCAGCGGCGCCTGAAATAGCGGGCATCTCCGCCCGTTTGTTTCTGCGTGACACGGGGACGCTGTCACCCGATTTGCTGCGGACGCCCGACCTGATCGGCAATACGCTGACCATGGGCGATTCCGCTCTGGTTGTGATCACGATTACCGACCGAGGGATTGACGGCGGGTCCAGCTCAAACCGTGTGCGGCTGATCGCGATCGAGGAGGCGCCCACCTTTGCGGTCGGCGGCGCCCGCCAAGCCCCGCAGCGAGTGCTGAACCGGACAGCAAGGGTTCCGCCTCTCCGGAATGGAGAAAGCATCTATGTCGGCTTCTGGGTTGACCACATTGGCTGTGCGCCGCTCCGCCTGATTGCTTCGTTCGACGGCGGCGCACCTGGCGCGTCGAGACAGGAGGTGATCGGCTTCCAATGCTATGAGTAGCTGATCGGATCAGCCGGTAATTTGCCGGAGTGGGCTGGGCGCGGCGCATAAGCGCATTAAGATCAAGCCATGGCCCCGCAGCTAGTTTTTGGATGGCGCACGGCGCTGCTGCTCGCGGCGAGTGTACAGATGGGCCTCATCGCGCTGGCGCTATGGCAGCCAATCGCCAATCGGAGTGCCAATCGCAGCTTGTCGTGCCTGTTGGTGGCTATAGTGGGTGTGATCACGCCCGATACGATCGGGTTTGCAGGGTTCTACGATCGCTTCCCGTGGCTGTCCTTCGCACCCTTTGCCGTGCCGTTGGCGATCGGGCCGCTTCTCTATGGCTATACGCATGCGATCGGCTTCGGGAGGCTGCCGCACCGCTTTGCCTTGCATCTCGCGCCGGCGGGTGCGCAGTTTCTCTATCAGCTAGCAATTTTCGTCCAGCCATTGCCGCGCAAGGCGGGATGGGACGCCACCGTGACTCCCTATGTGGAGCCGTTGCTCACACTGGCGCTACTGATGAGCCTTGCGGGTTATGCCGTGGCCAGCCTGCGTCTGCTGACCCGCTATCGCGGGCGGCTGGCGCAAGAGCGGAGCGATGACGATCGACTGAGCGCACGCTGGCTCAGCCGCGCCGTCACGGCGTTGCTGTTGCTGATGATCGTCTGGTTCTGCTTCGAGGGCTGGAGCCATATAATCGCGCCGCTCGACTATTTTGGCGACGTCGGACGCTATTTGGCGACGGCGTTTATCGGCTGTTACCTGGCCGTCGAAGGTTGGCGGCACGCAGCGCGACCCTCCGCGGCATTCGTCTGGATGCCGGTTCACGAGCCAGTCGCAGCGAGCCGCGATTGGGCTGCGACGGGTGAAGCCTGGGCGGCCGAGGTGCGGGCGGGGCAATGGTATCGCGATCCTGAATTGTCGATTGGCCGGCTCGCACGGATGCTGGGTACCAATAGCGGCTATCTGTCGCGCGCCCTGAACCAGGGGCTGAGCCTCAATTTCTCGACCTTTATCGCCCGGTTGCGGTGCGAGGCCGTTGCCGATGCGCTCCGGGCCGGGAGCAAGAGCGATCTGGTGGATCTGGCGCTGGATGCGGGGTTTGGATCCAAGGCGACCTTCAACCGCGCCTTTCGCGCACGCTTCGGGCAATCGCCGTCCGCCTTTCGCCGATTGCACGGCTCAGATCCGGAATAAGTGGTCCGCGGCGCATTTTGAGGCGCGCCGAGGCGGGCGGCTCGGCAGGGAAACGCATCCTCGTCGTGGAGCCTGCCGATATGCCGCCTACCATAACCCGCCGCACGCTAATGCAGGGGGGCGCTACGGTCGCTGCGGCAGCCTTGTCGGGTATCGCCGCATCAAGAGGTCGCGACTTCAGCGCCGATGCAGATGTGCTGGCGCGGGCCTATGGCGCACTGCACCCCGGGCTCTATCGTTATAACAGCCCAGATCAGGTCGGCGCGCATTTTGCCGCGTTGCGCCGGGCGATGGCGTCCCATCCGACGCTGGCGGATGCTTACCTGGCTTTGGCGCGCTGCACGGCGGCGATCCGCTGCGGCCATAGCTATCCCAATTTCTACAATCAAAGTGTCGGGCTGCGACGGCAGCTGTTCGAGGCCCGCGACAAGCTGCCCTTCCTGTTTCGATGGATCGATCGCCGCATGGTGGTCACGCGCGATCTGTCCGCGCGCCCAATGGCGCCCGGCACGCAGATCGAGAGGATTGGCGGCGTGCCGGTCGGCCGGTTGCTGGAAGGGTTGATGCCCTATGCCCGCGCGGATGGGCATAATCATGCTAAGCGGCGCCGTATCCTGGAGCTGGAGGCGATCGATCGTTTCCAGGCGTTCGATATATATGCGCCGATGCTGTGGCCGCGCCTGTTCGGACGCGGCACAATCCCGATCGTCGCCCGGCGGCCCGACGGGCAGACAGGGTCCCGCACGCTTACTCTGATGACGCTGGCCGAGCGTCAGGCGGTCGTGCCGCCGATCGGGAAGGCGCCGGGCGATCGGATATCATGGTCGCTGACCCGGCATCCGGGCGGCATCGCCTGCATCACTATGCCGTCCTGGAGCGTCTATAATGGGAGTTGGGATTGGGCAGCCTGGCTCGAGGCCCGGCTGGACGAGATCGCATCGGACGGCACGCGCACGCTGATCGTGGATGTGCGCGGCAATGAGGGGGGGCTCGATTGCGGCAATGCGATCCTGGCGCGGCTCGTGCGGCAGCCGCTGACGCCGGTGCGCAATGCGGCGCGGGTGCGGGCGCGTCGGGTGCCGGACGACATCCGCCAGCACGTCGATACATGGGACAAAAGTTTTTACGATTGGGGCGATCGCGCCCGCGGGCCGCGCGCCGATGGCTATTACGACCTGGCCCCCGATAGCGGGGACGCCAACGCGGCTCTCACGATTGAGCCGCATGGCCGGGCTTTCAATGGCAAATTGATCGTGCTGACCGACGCCAGCAACAGCTCTGCCACGTTTGGCTTCGTGCAGGTGGTCCGGGCGAGCGGCCTGGGCCAAGTGATCGGCGAGGCGACAGGCGGCAATCGCCGGGGGATCAATGGCGGGGCCTTCCTGTTCCTGCGCCTGCCCGCTTCCGGCATCGAGGTGGACCTGCCGCTGATCGGCTATTTTCCGACTGACGCGCAGCCCGACGCAGGTATAATCCCCGATATCGAGGTAGCGGAAACGGCCGCCGACATCGCTGCCGGTTTCGATCGGACGATGGCGACCGCACTTCACGTCGCCCAATCCTAAGATGATCGACGCGTCGGGACCCTGGGATCAGCTTTGTTCGTACACCGCCCAGGCACGATCGAACCGGCCCGCCGCCAGATCCTCTTCGCGCAGGAGGATGTTGAGCGCGCCCGGCAGGAGATTTCCGATCGATTGGTCGGGACCGAGCTGAAACAGCAGGCGCCATGATGAGGCTTCTTGCAGACAATGTTGCGCCTCGGGCGTTCGATGGCTCTCGGCGCTTCCCGCACCGATACCGTTGGCGGCAAGGGTAGCGGTGTCGGCCATGCTATAGTGGCTTTCGCGTGGCCAACCGCCGAGCTGGTGCGCGCCATTGGGCCCGTCGCCGGGCCAGCCGGCATGGTCGAACATCCATTGCTGCAGCAGGGCGCTATCCTCTTTGCTTAGCGACAGCGCGTCGCCGAAGCGGGAATGCGGAAAAGGAATGGTGATCGCGGCCTGCGGGAGCAAGCGTGCGGGCGAGAGGCACGTTCCGGCGAGATCGGCGACATCCGCCAGCGGTCCGGGCACCTCCGCGCGCACCAGCAGATCGGCGGGCGTGTCGTCGTAAAAGATTGACAGGCCGACCGCGGAGCTGGGGGCGTAGGAGGGCGGCAGCAGCAACAGGTCGTAGAACAGATATAACCGCCCGGACGGCGGCAAAGCTTGATCGAAGCCATGGCGTTGCGCGAGGTCCGCCAGATCGAGCTGGGCGAGGAAGGCGAGCGGAAAACGGGCGCTTGCAGCGGTGGATTTGGCGATCGCCTCGCGGGCGACGGGGACGCAATCCTCAGCGGTGAAGCGGAAGGCAAAAGCTGCGTCGAGATCCGCCGCATCGACGTCTAGGGATCGCATGAAGGCAAGCGTGTCCGCCTTCTGTCGCGCGGTCTCGGCGAGCAAGGCGGCGCCCCGTTCGGCGTCCATCCACGGTGGCACGATGCCGGCATCGGCATGGAAGCGTTCGGCACTTTCGAGCGCTGCCTTGGCCAACGCTCCGTTGTCGGCATAAGCCGGGCGGATCGGCCAGGGCCGCCCTGGCGGCAGATCGGGCCGGCCGCCGATTTTCGACATACCCGGCGGGATCGTCGTATCGTCCGCAGGATGAGCCGCGAGCATCAGCGCCGGGCGCGCAGTGGTCAGGATGTGATCGATCGCATCGGCACATAATCCGATATCGGCCAAGGATTGCGCGAGCGTCGCTATCGTTGGCGGCCAACCGGCAGGTTCATAGGTCATAACGATCCTGCGGTTGGCGTGCCTACGTGGCGATCAGCGTGTGATGCGGACGACTATTGGCAGGCCAGAGTGCCGGCCGATCAGCCAGTGATCCGGGGATCACTGGCAGGCCAGGCACTCATCATAATCCTTGGCCTCGACCTCTATCTGGCGAAGCTGCGGCGTATTGTCGGCCTCGACACCCCCGGCGAAACCCGCGCGCTGGATCGACTTGGAGCGCAGATAGTAAAGCGACTTGATGCCCAATTCCCACGCGCGGAAGTGGAGCATCAGCAGGTCCCATTTCTCGACATCGGCCGGGATGAACAGGTTCAGCGACTGCGCCTGATCGATATAAGGCGTGCGATCGGCAGCGAGTTCGATCAGCCAGCGCTGGTCGATTTCGAACGACGTCTTGTAGACGTCCTTTTCTTCTTGCGTGAGGAAATCGAGATGCTGGACCGAGCCGCCCTGTTCGAGGATCGAATTCCAGATCGCGTCCGAATTCTTCGACTTCTCGATCAGCAGTTTCTCCAGATAGGGGTTCTTGATCGAGAAGCTGCCCGACAGCGTCTTGTGCGTGTAAATATTGGCCGGGATCGGCTCGATGCAAGCCGACGTGCCGCCGCAAATGATGCTGATCGACGCGGTGGGCGCGATCGCGGTCTTGCAGCTGAAACGCTCCATCACGCCCATGTCGGCGGCGTCGGGGCAGGGGCCGCGCTCGATCGCAAGCTGCATCGACGCTTCGTTCACCTGCGCCTGGATGTGCTTGAAGATGCGCAGGTTCCAGCTCTTGGCCATCGCGCCTTCGAACGGCAGGCCGCGCGCCTGCAAGAAGGAGTGGAAGCCCATCACGCCCAAGCCGACCGAGCGTTCGCGCATCGCCGAATATTTGGCGCGCTCCATGCCCGGCTCGGCCCGGTCGATATAATCCTGCAGGACATTGTCGAGGAAGCGCATCACGTCCTCGATGAAGCCCTTATGGTCCTTCCACTGATCCCAGGTTTCCAAGCTGAGCGACGACAGGCAGCAGACCGCGGTGCGCGCCTCGCCATATTGATCACGCCCGGTCGGCAGCGTGATTTCGGAGCAGAGGTTGGAGGTGGAGACCTTCAGGCCCGCATCGCGATGATGCTTGGGCATGGCGCGGTTCACCGTGTCGGCGAAGACGATATAGGGTTCGCCGGTGGCGAGGCGGGTTTCGACCAGCTTCTGGAACAGCGAGCGCGCGTCGACCTCGCCGCGCTTGGAGCCGTCCTTGGGCGACTTCAGATCGAAGCTGGTGCCGTTGCGCACCGCTTCCATGAATTCGTCGGTCAGCAGCACGCCGTGATGCAGGTTCAACGCCTTGCGGTTGAAGTCGCCCGACGGCTTGCGGATCTCCAGGAATTCCTCGATCTCCGGATGGGCGACGTCGAGATAGACCGCGGCGGAACCGCGCCGCAGCGAACCCTGGCTGATCGCCAGCGTCAGGCTGTCCATCACGCGCACGAACGGGATGATGCCGCTGGTCTTGCCGTTGAGGCCGACCGGCTCGCCGATGCCGCGTACCGAACCCCAATAGGTGCCGATGCCGCCGCCGCGCGAGGCGAGCCACACATTCTCGTTCCAGGTATCGACGATGCCGTTGAGGCTGTCGTCGACCGAGTTCAGGAAGCAGGAAATCGGCAGGCCGCGACCGGTGCCGCCATTGGAAAGGACCGGCGTCGCCGGCATGAACCACAGCTGCGAGATATAATCATAGATGCGCTGGGCGTGCGCCTGATCGTCGGCATAGGCCGAGGCGACGCGCACGAACAGGTCCTGATAGCTTTCGCCTGGCAGCAGATAGCGGTCGCGCAGCGTTTCCTTGCCGAATTCCGTCAGCAGCGCGTCACGCGAATGATCGACGTCCAGCGGAAAGGGCGTGTCGCGGCGCTTGCTGCCGGTGGCAGCCGGTGCGGCCGGCGCGTTGTCCGCGGCATCCAGCAGGGTGGCCATATCGTTCGCTTCCCGTTCTTCGCTCGAAAAGTCCATCGCCCGTTCCCTTATCGTGTCCCTGTTCGACTCACGGGGCGGTGCCCCACATGCTAAGCGCATCGACAGGAGCGGCAAGGATTGAGGCCGCGCAAACCCGTCCATCCCCATGTCCATAGGGCGGGTGCTTCCGGAAACGATATGGTGATCGCGCCGGTGTTTCTCAATCTGATGCCGTAGCCCCTGGGGTCGACACCACCGATAGTGTCACTACCGAGTCAGGCGCACAAGATGTTTATTATTTCGGGGTGCGCTTGACGTGCCCGAAAGCGCCACTTTTCGGGATAGCAACGCCCGGATTGCGGTGGATCAGTGGCCGGATCGTGTGAGCCTCCGCAGTCTCCAGCCCACGCCGTGTGACGCTTTGAATATCGATCATCACCGATTAGGAGGCGCGCCATGACCACCATCATCCGCGAAGCCGATCTGATCGAGAGCGTCGCCGACGCGCTCCAGTACATCTCCTACTTCCACCCGATGGATTATATCCGTGCGCTGGGTGACGCTTACGCGGCCGAGCAATCGCCCGCGGCCAAGGACGCCATCGCGCAGATCCTGACCAACAGCCGGATGTGCGCGGAAGGGCATCGCCCGATCTGCCAGGATACGGGCATCGTTACGGTGTTCGTGAAGTGGGGGCAGGACTGCAGGCTGGAGAGCAATCGCTCGCTGCAAGAGGTGATCGATGAAGGCGTGCGCCGCGCCTACCTCCACCCCGAAAACAAGCTGCGCGCCTCGATCCTCGCCGATCCGGCCTTCGGACGGGTGAATACCAAGGACAATACGCCGAGCGTGCTGCACGTCGAAATGGTGCCGGGCCATCATGTCGACGTGACGGTCGCGGCCAAGGGCGGCGGCAGCGAGAACAAGTCCAAGTTCAAGATGATGAACCCGTCGGATTCGATCGTCGACTGGGTGCTGGAGACGGTGCCCCAGATGGGCGCGGGCTGGTGCCCGCCGGGCATGCTCGGCATCGGCATCGGCGGGACGGCCGAGAAGGCGATGCTGCTCGCCAAGGAATCGCTGATGGGCGACATCGACATGGCGCAGCTGCGCGCGCGCGGGCCCTCCACCAAGATCGAGGAATTGCGCATCGAATTGTTCGAGAAGGTCAACGCGCTCGGCATCGGCGCGCAGGGGCTGGGCGGCCTTTCGACCGTGCTTGACGTCAAGATCCTCGACTGGCCGACCCATGCCGCGTCCAAGCCGATCGCGATGATTCCGAATTGTGCGGCGACGCGTCATGCGCATTTCCACCTCGACGGATCGGGCCCGGCCTATCTCGAGCCGCCCAAGCTGGAAGATTGGCCGCAGGTCGAATGGACGCCGAGCAAGGAATCCATCCGGGTCGATCTCGATAGTTTGACGCCGGAAGTCGTGGCTAGCTGGAAACCGGGCGACCGGCTGTTGCTCAACGGCAAGATGCTGACCGGGCGCGACGCCGCGCACAAGCGCATCGCGGACATGCTCGCCAAGGGGGAGGAACTGCCGGTCGAGTTCGCAGGCCGCGTCATCTATTATGTCGGCCCGGTCGATCCGGTCCGCGACGAGGTGGTGGGACCGGCGGGGCCGACGACGGCGACGCGCATGGACAAGTTCACCAAGATGATGCTCGACCAGGGCTTGCTGGCGATGGTCGGCAAGGCCGAACGCGGCCCGGTGGCGATCGAGGCGATCCGCGAGGCCAAGAGCGCGTACCTGATGGCGGTGGGCGGCGCGGCTTATCTGGTCGCGCGTGCGATCAAGGGCGCCAAAGTGGTCGGCTTCGCTGATCTCGGCATGGAAGCAATCTACGAATTCGACGTGCGCGACATGCCGGTGACGGTGGCGGTCGATGCGACCGGCACCAGCGTCCACCATACCGGCCCGCTGGTATGGCGCGAGAAGATCGCGAAAGAGCGGCTTCTAGAGACGGTTTGAACCGGGGCTCTGGCGGGAAATACGCGCTATCCTGTCCAGCGGCCCTGGCCCGCGCTGAAGCGAGCGGGGGATCAATCCTGGTCGTTGGCGGGTGGCGCAGGCTGCATCCAGCTGGCGATCAGGGTCGGGAGGAGCAGCGCCAGCGCCTGCAGCCCGAAACCGAGGTTGATCCATTCGGACGGCGTATGCGGCTGCCACCAGCCCAAGACGCCCGCCATCGCCATATAGAAGCAGCCCGCCATTGCCGATATGGCGAGGATCAGCCCCGATAAGGCGTATGCCCGAGCTTTGATCATCAGTTCGCGTTCGTCGAGCGGCGGGCTCACCGAAGGGTGGAGGCGCGGCCCCAGCAGGCGCAGGAAATGGGCGGCGAGGTAGGCGCCGTAGAACAGGCCGATCCCGGCCATGAGCGGCCCGAATGGCCGCTGAACCGGCCGCGCCAACAACACATATCCCGCGATGAGCGCGATGCATGCGATCAGCGGCGCCCACCGCAGCCGGCGCGGGGCGACCTTCATGAAGATCAACCGATCGATACCCGTCGCGTAAACGGCGCGATCCATTCTCTCGAGCAGGGTCATGGCGGTCATTCTCCTACCGCAGCGGCGCGGCGCAGTGTGTCGGCGACGGATTCGAACGGTGTGAAGGAAAAGAGCAGTTCGACCGGCACGTCGAAATAGGCCGCTATCTTCATCGCGAGTTCCAGGCTGGGCTTGTAATCGCCGCGCTCGAGATAGCCGATCGTCTGATTGTTCACGCCAACCGCCTCCGCCAGCGCGCGCCGGGACGTTCCGCGTTCGGCGCGAAATAGAGCGATGCGGTTGTAGAGGTTGGCCATCTTGTGCATCTGCATAGCGGAATATTGTGTTTACACAACGATTCGTTTATAGCGATGGAAGTTGATTAGGTGCGATCAAACCATTGCTCCGCGCCGCATCGCCGCTAAGGCGGCGTGACGATGAGGCAGACAATGATGCGGATCTGGGGCGTTATCTGGAGGGGGCTGCTAGGGGCACTGATCGCGCTCTTGCTCATTCCTGCCGTCGTTCCTCCCTTTCTCGACCGCATCTATTATCGCGGGCCCGCGACCGGCCATTTCGATGGACGGCATTTCTTCAATCCCGAAGGCGAACAGGGCACGGGCGGCGCGCAGAACCGGACGCCGTGGGAAATGGCGTGGCGCACCTCTGTGATGAAAGAGCCGTCGCCATGGCCCAAACATGTCCGCACCGAGCGGGGCTATCCTGCGGCGGCCGGGCTGGCCTGCCCGCTCAAGCCGGACCATGTGCGGGAAAATTGGGCGCGCTGCGTCGATCGGGTCGATCCCAAGCGCATGTTCGTGACCTGGATCGGCCACTCGACCGTTTTGGTGCAGGCCGGCGGGATCAACATCCTGACCGATCCGATCTATGCGGAGCGCAGCGGCCCTTGGGGCTTGTTCGGCCCGAAACGCGTGCGCGATCCGGGGATCGCCCTCGACGATCTGCCGCATATCGATCTTATTCTGGTGAGCCACAATCACTGGGATCATATGGATTTGCCGACGCTGAAGCGCCTGTGGGCGCGGGATCGTCCGCTGATCATCACGGGCCTGGGCAACGACACCATCCTGAAGAGCGCCGGCGTGCCCTCGATCGCGGAGGACTGGGGCGGCAAAGTGAAGGTGCGCCCCGGCATCACGGTGACGATCGAACGCGCCCATCATTGGAGCTCGCGCTGGTGGAAGGACAAGGACCGGGCGTTATGGTCGGGCTTTGCGGTGACGTTGCCGGGCGGCAACCTCTATTATGCGGGCGATACTGGGCCTGGTGACGGGAGCTGGGTAAGTACGGCGGTGAAGGATGGCCCCTACCGGCTGGCGCTGATCCCGATCGGCGCCTTTCAGCCGCATGAGCCGATGAGCGGCAACCATATCAACCCGGTCGAGGCCGTTACCGCCTTCCAGAAGCTGGGCGCAGCCTATGCGCTTGGCGTGCACTGGGGCACGTTCAAATTGTCGAGCGAGGGGCTGTACGATCCTCCCAACCTTCTCCACGCCACGATGGACCATCGCGGAATTGCGCGCGGCCGTTTCCGCGCGATCGAGGTGGGCAAGAATTGGGAAATTCCGCCACTGCGATAATGTTGCCTGATCTGGATGGCCGCGGCCGTTCGCCCGCTGGAAGCGGTGCGAGCATTGGGATAGCGTCGCACGCATCCGATGGGAGAGCGGCGATGATGGGCCCGTTAGAACGATTCGAGCCGGGCACGGAGATCGCTTCCTTCTCCCGCAGGACACTGCTGCTCGGTTCGCTCTGTTCGCCATTGGCGCCGCTTGCGGCGATGCCCAATCCGCGCCGGGCGAGCGTGCTGATCGCCGCCGCGCGCCGGCAAGTCGGCGTCACGCTCCACTATGATCCGGGCTATACCAAGCTCGCTTTTCCGGGCGGGGACGTTCCGCGCGCAAAAGGCGTCTGCACCGACGTCCTCATTCGCGCCTATCGCGATGCCTTAGCGCTGGACTTGCAGGTGCTGGTCAACGCCGACATGCGCCGGAATTTCGCGGCCTATCCGCACCGTTGGGGGCTACGCGCGCCTGACAGCAACATCGATCATCGCCGCGTCCCCAATCTGCAGACGTTCTTCACGCGCCAGCATGCGCGCCTGCCGATGCCGGACAATCCCAACGCGTGGCAGCCGGGCGACATCTTCACGAGCCTGATTGACGGCCGGCTGCCGCATACCGGCATCGTCTCCGATCGTGGCCGAGGCTATGTCATTCATAATATCGGCAACGGAGCCCGCGAGGAGGCAGCGCTGTTTCGCTATCCGCTGACCGGGCGATATCGCTGGAACCTCAGCGCCTGATCCTGCCCGGCTCCGCGTGGCTGGTATGATCTAAGTTGTCGGCATTGCTGGATTTCTCGGAACGCGCCGCGCCGCACGCGGTTCAGCTACGGCGAAGCGGCGGAGGCCCGATGTCCCATCCTAATTTATCCGGCGTCAAGGTCGCGCTTGTCTTGAGCGGGGGCAACGCGCTCGGCGCCTATCAGGCCGGCGCCTATCAGGCGCTCTACGATGCGGGGATTGAGCCCGATTGGGTGGCGGGCGCATCGGTGGGATCGGTGAACGGTGCGATCCTGTGCGGGAACCCGCCCGCGCAGCGGTTGGCAGCGTTGGAGCGCTTGTGGCGGCCCAGCACGCCGCGAGGTGCGGCAGCAGGCGATTGGCCAGGCGCGCTGGAAGATGCGCGGCGGACGGCGGTGGCCGCCTGGACGATGGCGGCTGGCAAGCCGGAGATTTTCACGCCGCGCCACCTGCTGGGGCCTTGGTGGAACCCTTTCGGTAATAGTGAACCGGCCAGTCTGTATGATACGACGCCGCTGCGCGAGACATTGTTGGGCCTCGTCGACTTCGACCGGCTGAATCGCGACAGGCCGCGCTATTCTGCCACCGCAGTCGATATCGAAACCGGCGAGGATGTGGTGTTCGATACGCGCAGCCATCGCATCGAGCCCGATCATATTCGCGCAAGCAGTGCGCTGCTTCCAGCATTCTCCCCGGTCAAGGTCGGGGACCGATGGTTGGGGGATGCCGGCATTTCCGCCAACCTGCCCCTGGACGGCGTATTGAGCGAGGTATCCGGCGAACCGGTCTTGTGCATTGCGATCGATCTGCTGCCGCTGCAGGCGCCGCCGCCGCGCACGTTGGGCGAGAGCGTGATCCGCATGCAGGACCTGATGTTCGCGACGCAAAGCCGGCGCGCGATTGCGTCGTGGCAGGCTATCTTTGACGATTGCACGAACAGGGGCAGTGCGGCGGCTGCGACGATTGTTCATATCGCTTACTCCGATCATGATCGGGAAGTTAGCGGCAAGGCGTTCGACTTTTCGCCGCAGACCGTCGCTGAACGCTGGCAGGCCGGATTGAGGGATATGCGCCATGCGATCGGCCGATTGGCGGAGGGACGGATCACGATCGGTGAGGCCGGACTCGCCGTCTATGCGCTGGCCGAAGGGCGTGACCCGTTCGTGCGCGTACGCTGGCCCCTTGCTCCTGTTGCAGCATGATACAGAGCCCGAGAGAGGGCTTACTTGCGTCACGCTCAGGCGCATAGCGCTGGCGTGACAGGCCATGCTTTGGAAGAGTGACCAGGGAGACGCGTGGAGAGCGACGTGAAGGACAAGGTGGCACGGATCTCAGACTGGATCGAACGAGCCGATCCCGACAGTGGGCCCATGTTCAACCCGCCCGCCACGGAAGCTCGTCGCGCCGCCGCCGAAGCGCAACTGGGCCTCGCACTGCCGCCTTCCGCGCGCGACCTGTATCTGCTTGGCGATGGTCAGCCATTGAGCGCGGTCTGCCTTTGGAATGCGTTTCGGCTGATGGCGCTGGAGGAGGTGGTTGAAGCCGCCGCCTTCCTCAACGATTTCTTTCCGGGCGGGATCAATGAGGAAAATCCGGATCATGCGCCGATGGACGTGGACGCGGGCATACGTGCGACATGGTGGTGGCCGAAATGGATCCCGGTCTTGACGAACGACTCGGGCGATTATCTGTGTCTCGATCTCGACCCCACCGCGCAGGGGCAGGTCGGTCAACTCATCTCTTATTATCATGATGAGACGTTTCGGCGTGTCGAGGCGCCCGGCTTGGACCCACTTCTGGCCGATATCGTTGGCGATCTGGAATCGGGCCGGTTCAGAGTCGAAGACGGGATGATCGAGGCAGTTCGCACGTGACTGCTGAGGCGGGCAGGGTGCCGTGCTCGAGGGTGCGACCTCAGTCGCGTTCAGGTGCGCCAAGCGGGAAGTAATGGCGATAGGGGCGCGCCTGCTCCACCGCGCGTGCAAAGGACGGCCGGGCGATCAGGCGGGCGCGATAGGCGCGCAG
>NZ_JBMDXN010000102.1:0-15582 GCF_048595155.1 Sphingomonas sp. | reverse complement strand
TGACAAGCCAGACGATCGTGGCACGGAGCAGCCGCGGGTCTGCGATGCTGGCGGGCATCATCTGGGGCTACGGGTCGACGATGTCGAGAAGGCCCGCCGCTTCCTGGTCAGCCGGGGGTGCACGGTGATGGACATCATCTCGATCACTGAAGGGCCGCTGGCTGGAAAGAAGAACCTCTATTGCCGCGATCCGTTCGGCAATCCGCTCGAAATCGTCGATTGAACCTCTCGAGGAGCAAACCGCAATGTCTATCAGCCGCATCAACCCCGCGAGCCTGTATGATTCCGTGAGCTATGGTTTCTCCCACGCAACGTTGGATCAGGGCGGCAAAACGCTGCACCTCGCCGGCCAGGTCGCGTGGAATGCCGACTATGTACTGATCGGTGATGGTGATCTGGCCGCACAGACGCGGCAGGTGCTGGCAAACCTGAAAACGGTTTTAGCAGAGGCGGGTGCGGGACCTGCGGATATCATTCGGCTACGAACCTATATCGTAAACCACAGCCCGGATAAGCTTGGAGTGGTTCTGCCTGAGATTGCCAGCTTCTACGAAGGTGCCGACCCGGCCCCCAATACTCTCATCGGCGTTGCCGCGTTGGCGCTTCCTGAATTCTTGATCGAGATTGAAGCGACCGCCACAGTGGCCTAGCTCGCCAGCGGCGCTTAATCAGGGCAATGTCACATCCACTCCGATAGTGGGTCCGCAGGTGCATAGACACGGAGTTCGTGCTCGATCTGCGTGGCACGGAGCATGCCGCTGGTCGGCGTTGCCGGCTCCGCTTACAGTCCAAGATCGTCGCTGAATGCCCGCTCGAGATCGCGACCAGCGTTCCGGGGAGCAAGACAGGTGGCGGCCAACGGTGGCGAGCTTGCCGCGGACCACCGTTGGGTCCGCTATTCCGTTTAGCGCTGACTATGTTCGACGAAGTCGAGCCTCTCAGCTAACGGATCCTGCCGCACCGTCACGCCGTCGCGCGAGATATAGTTCAGATCTGACGACGGGTGGGCGAAGCGCGTCCACGATCTGCCGCGCGTCAAAGGGATGCTGGATCGTGCAAAAGCGATCCACGCTCCATGCATCCAACCAGCAATCTGCTTGTCTCTGGCGGTTAGCGCCCTCTCATATCGTTCGTTCAACGTGTCGAATATGAAGGGGATTTCGCTTGCGTGTGGCGCGCCGCCCCACTCCTTCTGCATGACCGATGCGACATAGTCGAACCGATAGAGCCACACCGGCTGGCGCGGTGCCAGGATACGCGCCACCGCCCTGGTTGGTTCGTTCATATATCGATCAGCGAAGAGATCGGTGGCGACGAGAGGCACGGGTCGCGTTCCGTCAGGATCGTAGAGCGCCTTTGCCATTGCGGCGCGCGGGCCAAACGCAGCAAATAATTGCCCCTTGTCGCCACCGAAAGGAAAGCCGTCCATCGAATTGGTGCCGAGCAGAAGCGGCACCGCCGCCCCGCGCCGCGCACGATAAGCATCGATGGGCGTTTCGATCACCGTCTCCCCGTCGATCATCGGGCCCGAATAATCAGCCGCATCCATAGATGCCATGTCCAGACCGCCAATTACGCGATCAGCCGGCAACGCGCGCAATCCAGACGCACTCATGGCGCCACCGAGCGGCTTGCTGAACCTCTCACCCGCTGCAAGTGCCTCTGCGAAGGTCGGCACATGCGTCGGGTCGGTGATCCCGCGGCCGGCGCCCGATTGCACAATCGCTTTGGCAAACAGCCCTTTCGCCATCGGAGATGTCATGAGCACATGCACGGAAATGCCCCCTGCACTCTCTCCGAACAGTGTCACGTTCGCGGGGTCGCCGCCGAAGGCGGCTATATTGGTCTTGACCCATTCAAGGGCGGCGATCTGATCTCGAAAGCCGAAATTGCCACCGCCGCCTTCCGCCATGAGCGCGGGATGGGCAAAGAAGCCGAACCGCCCCAATCGATAGTTGAGGCTTACCAACACCACGCCGTCCCGCGCGAACGCGGCGCCCGAATAGACCGGCGCCGAGCTGCCGCCGTTGACGAAGCCGCCACCGTGCAACCACACCATCACCGGCCGCTTACTACCGGCTTTGACTGCAGCCGGTCGCCAGACATTGAGGTAGAGGCAGTCTTCCGACGGCTTCGTACCAAGAGGCGCAGCATCGCCCGGGAAAAGATGCTGGGCGCAGTCCGCCGCATAGCTGCGAGCATCGCGTATCCCCGTCCAGTGCACGACAGGTTGAGGAGCACGCCAGCGGTTGTCCCCGACCGGAGCGGCCGCATAGGGGATGCCGAGAAACGCATCGACCTGCCCTTGCCGGGAACCCAGCAGAGTTCCTTCCGCTAGTTTTACCTGCGGGCCGGCACCGGCCTGCGCACGTGCCACGGATGCCACCGAGCAGATTATGGCAAGTCCGCAGATGAAGACGCGTCGTCTCATTCGAACATTCTCCTAGGAGACCGTGTCTGGCTGCGACGGGGTCAAAAGCGGAACCCGGCGCGTACGCCATAGGTCCGCGGATCCTGGAAAGTCACCGTTCCGCCGGCCAAGCCGGGAAAAGCTGCCACGGTCGTTGCACTCGACAAGACGATCGTGTTCTCAAGGTTCTTCGCAAACCCTTGCAGATACCAGCGCTTGTCGGGCGCCGTATAGGTCAGCGAGACCTCCGTCCGAGTATAGGAGGGCTGGCGGAACTGTTCCCGCAGCGTCGTCGACAGGAATTCGTAGGAATCACTGATCCGGCTGCGGACCTGCGCGGTCAGGTCGCTCCCGTTGGCGAGCGGCAGGCGGTAGCTGTAATCAACGCTGGCAACCCATTCGGGCGAGCGGTCGAGCCGATATCCCGCAAAATTGACGCCCGGTGCGATCTGGTAGTCCCGATACTTCGCGTTGAGCCAAGCCACGGTGGCACCGAAACGGTTGCGGGGGCTCGGTGTGGCGACCGCCTCCAGCTCGACGCCATCGATCCGGGCAGACGCCGCGTTCGTAGTCACTTGGCATGGACCGCCGCAGATGTTGCTCGCCTGGCTAAGCTGCAGACCCTTGTAATCATAATGAAAATAGTTGCCGTTAAGGCGCAGGCTGTTGCCCATTTGGCGCGTCTTGAAGCCAACTTCGTAGGCGGTGAGCGTTTCGGGCTGATAGAAGAGCGCTTCGGACGGGATCGGCGCCGTGCAATTGGTATCGCCGGCGAGGCAGCCGTCGTTGAAACCGCCCGCCTTATAACCGGTCGAAACGCTGGCGTAGAGCAAGGTGCGGGCATCGACGTCAAGCTCGGCTCCCGCCTTCCACGTCAGCTTGTGGAAGCGACGATGCGCTTCGTTCAGGGAGTCCGGCGGGAAGACCAGCGGTTCGCCCACGGAGCCATGCAGAATGGTGGCGCCGACGCGGGACTTTTTGTCACTGGTATAACGCAGACCGCCGGTCAGTCGCAGCGTGTCCGTCAGGCTGTAGGTCGCTTGACCGAAGCCCGCGATCGATTGCGCTTTGGTCGGATCTTGGAGGAAGCCAAAAATATAGCCCGGCGTGCCGGGGGTCGGGCTGATCAAGCCGGTGATCAGAACCTCGGAACGCGAATGTTCCTTGAAGAAATAGCCGCCAACCTGAACCTGCAGGCGCTCGCTCGCATAAGCGAGGCGCAGCTCATGCGATGTCTGCCAATAGGACGCATTGAGCGATCCGGGATTGGACAGCGCAAGATTGAGTCTAGGCACGAAGCCGGTCAGGCCGGGCGCCTCTTCGTCGCGATGAAACTCGCGGTACGAGCCGAGATAGGTAAGGGTTAGGGCGTCGCTGAGCTGATGGTTGAGTTCCGCCATTACACCCCATGTATCGTCGTCGCGGCTGCTCTGGCTGCCTTCCTGAAAGCCGAGCAGGCGCTGGCGGGAGGAGCGGCCCGACAAATAGACCGGCTTCGTACCGGCCATACCCTCGGCGGGGCCATCGAACGGCGCAAAGAAATTGTAGGCCGACACCGCATTGGTCGGCTTGCCCTTGATCGAGCTATAATCTCCCCGAACCAGCAGGCTGGTGCGATCGCTGATGTCCGCGAGCACGCTCAGCCGGCCGGACAGATTATTCTTGAACGGGCTTAGATCATAGGGCGAGTCACCACGCTTGATGTAGCTGTCACGGCGATCGTAATTGACGGCAGCGCGCACCGCGACGGCATTGCCGACCGGCACATTGATCATGGCGGTCCCCTGGCGCGTATCGAAATTGCCGAACGAGCCGTCCACCGACGCCTCGAACCTGTGCTTGGGTCGCGCTGAGATCACGTTGACGACGCCGGCCGTTGTATTGCGGCCATAGAGCGTACCTTGCGGGCCACGCAGCACTTCCACGCGGTCAAGATCAAAGAACGATACTTCCTGCGCCTGCGGCCGCGCGATGTAGATTCCGTCAAGCAGGAAGGCTGCTGAAGGATCTCCTTTTTCGGTGTTATCGTTGCTGGAGACGCCGCGGATCGTGATGCGCAGGCCGTCGGTCCGATCAATCGAAACTGTCGGGATAACGTCGGTCAGTGTTGTCGGATTGGTGACACCCGCCGCTGTGAGCTCACCGCCGCCAACCGCATTGAGCGCGATAGGCGTCTTCGACGCGAGCGACTGAGTACGGTTGGCGGTAACCACGATATCGCCCATATCGACGGCAGGAGCTTCCCCTACGGGATCGACGCTGGCGGGAAGTGGTGCAAGCTGCGCATGAAGCGGCGCAGCAAAGAAAAGCGTTATCGGTAGCGTCGCGAGCAACGCACCGACGCGTCTTCCCCTACCGCGGCCCGCAGCTGCTCGTGAGAATTCGGGCACAATTGCCACATCGAATTTCGTGCCCATGAATCCACTCCTTCATTTTCTTGTTTAGCGCAAAACTACAACGGCAAGGCGCCGTCAAGCTCAGGTTGTCATCACGCTCTGGATTTGGTTCAGGCGTTGCGAAGGTGCCGCGTCACCAACGCAATTGCTCCTCGCCACAAAAAGGATCTACCGGGCTTACGCCCTCGAACGGCCGCTCGCCGGTCAGACGCGCCACTAACTCGCGTTGAACGACAGCCAGCGACGAATAGGCATTGACGTAGGTAGCAAAATTGGCGGCGTCGCGCAGATAATAAGGCTGTCCGAACGACAACAGCAGCGTTGGCACTTCTTTGTTGAATTGCATCATCGCGCGCCGCATCCCGCCGTGCATCTTGGCGAAGTCCAGATGTATCTGCCCGATGCTGGGTGTGGCCTCCTGCCCGATCAGATAGATTATAAGATCGGTGTCGTCCCTCGTCGGCGGCAGATCCGGATTGAACATACGCAGCTGGAAGCCATGCGCTTGCAAAGCGTCTTGGAAGGGATCGAAGCTGCGGTCGGCGGCGCCGGCGAAGAAGGTCCAGCCAGCATCGGCGATGATCGTGATGCGGCGATGCACCTCCATCCGAAGCGGCAGCAGGTTTTGCGTGTCCTTTACCAGGGTCAGGCTGCGTCCGGCGGCGAGACGACCGACTTCGAGGTGGGACTTGGTGCGTAACGCCGCCTGCACCTGGGGCAGACTACCCACGCGCTCGTCCGTCGTACGCCGATGGAGTTTGAGCGCCGCCTTCAGCATGAGCACGCGTCGTACGGCGTCTTCCAGGCGGTCTTCTGACAATCGGCCGTCCCGCAGTGCGTCCCGCATGTGATCCATGTCGGATGCGGCGTCCCGGCTGAACAGAAAGACGTCACAACCACCGGCAATGACGGCGGGCACGGCGTCGCGGCGATCCAGCCAACTCGTAAGCCCGCCCATCACTGTCGCATCGGACACTATCAGCCCACGAAACCCCAGTGTTTCTCGCAAGAGCTGCTGGTTGAGCAGCCTGGACACTGAGGCCGGGGCAAACCGCTCTTTACCCCCTATCCCATTGTGGGCAGCATAGGCAGGCAAAGCGATATGGGCGGACATGATGGTCATGACGCCGTCTGCGATCAGCGTGCGGAACAAGCGGCCAAAAGAGGCTGCCCAAGCGTCAGCATCGAGCGGGTTGACCGTCGTCGTAAGATGCTGATCGCGGTCGTCGACCCCGTCCCCAGGCCAATGCTTGGCGGTAGCGGCAAGGCCATGGCGCTGCAGCACGCGAACGTGCGTCCTGGCTTGCGCAAGCACCCGTTCGACATCGGCACCGTAGGACCGGGTTCCGACCACGGCATTTCGGAACGCGATGTTAAGGTCGATTACGGGCGTAAAGGACCAGTCATAGCCGAGCGCCCGGCTTTCGCGTGCGATTACCTCTGCGACCGCCTCCGAGACCACCAAATCGTCGCACGCCGCGATGCCCATCTGGTTGGGAACAGGAGTGAGGAAGGGATAGCCCGCTGTCCCGCCCTCAATGTCACCGCTTAAGAGCAGCGGGATGTCCGCCGACTCGATCATGCGGCGGGTCGCAACCAAGGCCTGCGCTAAATTAGGTGAGGAGAAACGATGCACTCCGCCAGGGCGCAGCGCCGACAATTCCGCGCATTCTTCCGCCGAATCCGCGCGGCTTGATAGAACGAAGAGCTGAGCGATCGCGTCATCGACGGAGAGGCCGGAAAGCGTTCGCTCGACCCAGGCATAGCCCTTTACGTCCAATGCCAGTGGATCTGGGCCTTCAGTCGCATTGACCGACGCAGGCGCGATCACCGTGGGCCTGCTATCGAAGAGGAGGTGCTGATGCGGTGCCCTGCCATTCCGATCAACAAGCAGATCAGCGCCAGAGGAGAGGCAATTGCGCAGGTGATTGAAATGGCCTGCGGTAGGCGCTGCGGATCGGCATACCAATGATCCGTGATCAGTGCGACGGCCGTTGGCCCGAGCGTCCCGCCGATAAGGTTGATCAGCAGCATGTAGGCCGATGCGACCAAGGCGCGCATCCGATTGGGCGTCATTTCCTGGAGCGCGGCAAGGCCACCGCCGAAATTGAAACCGGCAAAGAAGTTCATAGCCGCGATCAGCGCCAGCGAAACCCAGGGGTTGGCCATGAGCGGAAAGGCGATCGTCAGCGGAATCAGAGCTGAGAAACCGAGCAGCGCGGCCCCGAGGTTACCGTGGCGATGGCCGCGCGCAGAGAGCCAACTCGCGAAATGCCCGCCAATGAAGGCGCCTGCGGTGCCGAAGATGAAAACCACCGTCCCGTAACGCAGGCCTACCTCGGCCGTCGACCAGCCAAACTGGCGCTGGAAGAATGCCGGGATCCACGCACCCGTGCCGTTTCCGACAAAGATCATCAAAGCAAAGGCAAAGCCTATGCCCAGATAAGCGCGTCGCTGCGTCAGCAAATGCGCAAAGAACTGCGTGAGTGGTAACACCTGCCCCGTGGCCTCGCCGGTGTCGCGGCGGATCGGCTCCTTGATTCTCAGCATCAGGAGACCGAGCAAGAGCCCTGGCGCACCCAGCCCTAGAAACACGAGCTGCCAGCCCCGAACCGCGCCAAGTAATGGCATGATAATTGTCGAACCGGTCGGAATGGCTGAAGCGAGCAGGCCGCCTAGAAGCAGCGCGACCGCACCGCCCAGATAGGTACCCATCTGGTAAACACCGATCGCGCCGGCCAATCGCTTCGGTTGGAAATAGTCCGACAGGATCGAATACGCGGCTGGGCCAAGCCCCGCCTCGCCTGCCCCTACTCCGACCCGGGCGGCAAATAGCAGTGGAAAGGTCCGCACCATCCCACATACGGTCGTGGCTGCACTCCACGCGAAGACCGACAAAGCGGCGATGTTGCGTCGGTTGGCGCGATCCGCGATCCGCGCGATAGGAATACCCAGTAAGACGTAAAACAATGTGAAGCTAAGCCCGTAGAGCAGGCTCATACTCGTATCGGAGACATCGAAGTCCCGCTTGATGGGCTCGACCAACAAGGCGAGCGCCTGACGGTCGACGAAGGCGAGTGTATTCGCAAGCATGAGGATAACCGCGACTTTCCACGCGGCACCGCGCGTGGGCCATGCCGTCTCAGCGGTTGCTGGCACTCGGCCGTCACTCAGCACTGAAATGCTGCCGGGCGGCTGCAATAGCGCACATACTCTCTCCTTGTTTAGCGCTAAAACGCAGGAGAGAGTGGTCCTGTCAAGCAGTCTGTACGTTCGATCGGCGAACCGAAGAGCGTTCCACAATCTCGTAAGGGACAAGTTGGTCACGCGGGCCCGCCACGCCGCGGGAACGCGCAGCGATCAAATCTGCCAGCATCGTCATTGCGGTTTCCGCCATCAGCGTCGTATTCTGTCTCACCGTTGTCAGCGTTGGCCAGACTTGCTGCGCGACGGGCGTGTCGTCATATCCAACCACGGACAATGCGCCTGGCACGTCCAGCCCGAGACGGTGAGCGACTGCCAGGACGCCGCACGCTGACGCATCATTGGCGGCGAAAATGGCATCGACGCGCTTTGTTCGGGCGAGCATGCGTTCGGCCGCACGTGTTCCGCCCTCAAAGGTGAAATCACCGGCCTCCACCATGTCCGGATCCACGGTGATGCCGGCTGACGCCATCGCGTCACGATATCCCTGCTCGCGCTGCGCGGCTGCGCTGTGCGTCTTGGGGCCGCCGATCAGACCGACCCTGACGTGACCACGATCTAGCAGCAAGCGGGTGAGATCAGACGCCGCGCGTCGTTCGTCGCAGCGGGCCGACGGCAGGCCCGGCAACGCAGCGCCCGGACTGACAGCCACCGCAGGAAGACCGATTTGCTCGAGCCAACCCGCCCCTGCCACGCTTTCCGCAATTGGCGGAGGCAGCAGTAACCCATTTACGCCGCTCCGATGCAAGCGCTGCAGCGACGTCAACATACCGGCCAAGTCGTCAGGATCCGCCCCCTCAACGATCAGCTCGGCCCCCATGCGCGCAGAGGCATTCAGCGCGCCAACGAGAACGGTCCCGACGAACGCCGTCGCCGCGTTTGTGTAGAGGATACCGATCCGCAACGCTTGCGCGCCGGCCAGCCGCTTCGCCTCTCGGTTTGGAATGTAATTCAGCTGCCTAACGGCAGCCATCACCGCCTCCTGAACGGCCGGACCCGCATTAGGCCGGCGGTTGAGGACATTGGAGACAGTCATAGATGAAACGCCGGCAAGCTTCGCCACATCGGCAATCGTCGTCCGCGCGTGTGAACGCGGGCTCCGGCCGGTCAGTTTCTCGTCGCTCTGCACGCCGCATTCCCTAATTACGGCGCCGCTCATCGCATCAGCGATGCCAACTCGGCAATGGCCTTGTCGATACTCCTCGATGGCCCAGGGCTGCCCGCTACTTTCCGAAGCGAAGAGCAACGCGCGCGCCTTCGCGGCAGCTTGATCGCTGCACCGAAACGCACATTCGCCCGGGCTCGACCTGCCGACATCAGCCGGGTGCAGATTGCGCGCTTTGATCCCCGCGCGGTACATGCAGGTCAGGCACTTTGGAGCTGCCTCTTAATCAGCGGGTCCTAGGTTCGAGCCCTAGTGCGTCCACCACCTTTTCAAACACTTAACCTACATTGAACAAGGCGGCCTGAGGCCAAGGTAGCATTCTAGGTAGCGATCTTCCTGGGACGTACTGAAATGATTTTGCGCTGAGCGGATTCGCCAGCCGAGGGGCGAGCTCCCGCGGATGAGCTTTCCAGCGCCGTTGATGCCGCTGCGTTCGTCAATATTGGAATCTGCTTGGGTGAGGACGTCGTTATTCGACGCCCGAGGCAACTCTATCGGACAGAAGACCCAAAGGCAGACGCTCAGAGACGGTTTGCTGCTGCCCGAACGCAGACGCTCGTTCATCGAATTGGATAGAGGGGGTTGTCCGGCACGCCCCTTTGGGGTCGGCAAGCAGACCTACCGTATCAGATGCTCGACAATGTCAGGACCCACGAGCGACGAAGCAATTGTCGAGCCGGCGAGGCTTTCGCCAGCGTTCAATGCGTTGCTAACGGCGTCGATTTCGGCACTGCCACCCGCGACAGCCTTATAGATCGCGTGATCCATAAGCCCCTTGCGACAATGCTCGCGCGCGACCCACAGGCCGACCACATATTCGGGCTGGCGCATCAACTTCGCCTCTACCTGAGAGCCGTCACGAGCGACGGCCGTCACTACCGGAACAAAATTTGAGACGCCCAACTCTTCTAAGACGGGGCGGCTGAACGCCAGCGGCAATAGCGCTGCGATCCGATGCGCTTCCCCTACGGCGAAGCCCTGGTCTTGCAGGGCCTCAATCTGTTGATCAACCGGGGTCCGAGCGAGCGTTTCGGCGGCGCGGATGATGCGCTCGCTCGTCAAGCGCTTCGAAGGCAAGTTCCACCACGCCATTCGCGCAACCTAGTGGTTGAGCAGAACGCCCGCTAGTGCGCCCGACGACTTGCAGCTTCGCGCCGCATTGACCCACAAACGGACATTCACAGGCGGTTTACAGCTTCCAAACTTCCGACGTTCGTTCATCGGTGCGCGATCGCCACGCCAATGCGCTGGAATGGCGAGACCTGGGACCTGCTGCAATTTGCAGGTGACAGGACGAACGGCAGCTTTCGTCAAAAGCCGCCTTTCAGCGCCCGTCCGACCGTGATTACAGAATGGCATCGACTGGGCCGGTTCGTGACGACCGATTTTCGCCAACTGACAACGAACGCGGACGCGCATTCATGTGGCGTCGTAGCCGCAATGACCTCACCCCGCACATTCGCGGTGGCTTGAGCACCACCCAATATAGGACGCTTGTTTAGGCGAACTTTTCTGGCTTCGACTGGATGGTGACCAAATCTGCCCTCCCTGGGTGCGAAGGTCCGACAAGCTGGCATTGCGACGCGGCCTGCGTTGAAAGCCGCCCAGCACGGCTTTGATGCGATGAGGAAACCAATGATGCCTTGGGTAAAACCGCGCCGAGCTGCGCCAGCCTCTTGGCAGGCGAGGATCGTTCCTTGGCCGACCGTCGCGTCGATCGATCCGATCAGCGTAGCGCGCGCGGCCGCATGCGGATTGTTGGGGGATTGATGCGTACGAGGATCGTCCCGCGCGCGGCGGTCGGTCGCCTGCCGCTGCTTCGAACGCAGCCAGCATCTCGCGGGCATCCGCCAGGGCCGCATGCACAAACCCGGGCGAGATCATGTCATCGGAAAGATCGAGCGGCGTGGCGGTCATCGTCAGCCCACGGTCCCATCCGAACCGACCTGGTGGCGAGCTAGCTGGTCGGCATAGATGATCGTGTCCCGACCGTTCAGATCGCACAGGATCAGCTCGGCAATTCGGTCCGACGTGATTTCGCTGATCTCGGTTTGGTCGGCCATGACATAGGCGATATCGAGAACTTCGAACGGGATTGGCGCGCCGCCAGCGACCGAGAGCGCCCAGCCATTGGGAGCGGCGCGCAGAACGCGCTCGCCCTCGAAGCTGTCACCGGCATCGGCCGCTGCAAGCCGGCGGACATAGTCAAGGAATTGCACCGCCTCCCCATTCTTGACGAAGTGAAGCGGCGTATCCGGTCCGCAGGCACCGGACAGCCCTGCGGCCGCGAGCTCGGCGTTGAACCGCGCATGATTGACCGCGTCGAAGCCCAGCTGTTGGACCTTGAGCCGGACTATGCCGCGAATATTCATGCGCAACACGATCTTTTGCAGCCGTCCTTCGCGATCGGCATCATCGAAGGTGCGCAGGATCGCGAGCTTGATGCCCTTGGCCCTAGCATAGGTTTCGGCGGGCTCGGTGAAGCCGATGCAGGTGACGATGATCGCTTCGTCGGCACTGGTGTCCTCAATCACCGAACGAAAGGAACGCACGATATCGAGATCGACCTTCGCTTCGCGCCGGTCGAAATCCTTGCACTCGACGAGAATGCGGTGCTCGACGCCGTCGCGCTGGATCGAGACATCGATCTGATGTGGTACGGTCGAATCGCCAACGAGCTTCATGTCGTGGACGACAACATCGCGATCGTTCAGCGCCTTCAGCACCATGGCCGCCAGGCGTTCGTAACGCGTCCCCGCCTTGCCGGTCTTGATCGGGTCGAAGCGGTCGTGAAGTTCATCATAGCGCGAACGGGTCAAGGCAAAGGCTTTCTGGCTTAGCCGCAATCCCGTCGATGGCGGCGACACACATATAGATGCGCGGAAAAAAGAATTTCAGAAGAGCGGCCTCTCTCCCGACCGACCCGATGCGGGTGAATTAGGCTCAGGACCTATTAAACTGCTTGTGGCGATAGCGATCGATTGATTCAATGGCGGCGCAAGGAGGCGCTGCCATGAGTGATCTGATCTGGTTGTCGGAAGCGCAGATGCGCCGCATCGAACCGTATTTTCCGCTGTCGCATGGGGTGCCACGGGTCGATGATCGTCGGATCATCAGCGGGATCATCTTCGTGATCAGGAACGGGCTGCGGTGGCGGGATGCGCCAGCCGAGTACGGGCCGCCGAAGACGATCTACAACCGCTTCATCCGCTGGAGCCGGCTAGGCGTGTTCAACAAGATCTTCGCAGGTCTCTCGGCGAAGGACGGGAAGCCCGACCAGTTGATGATCGACGCAACGCATCTGAAGGCGCACCGTACGGCTGCCAGCCTGCTCAAACAGGGGATGGTCCCCGACGTAGCGGCCGCACCAAAGGCGGCCTGAACTCCAAGCTCCATGCTGTGTGCGACGGCAAGGGTCGGCCGCTCGTCATGCTGCTGAGCGAAGGTCAGATGAGCGATTATACAGGCGCGGCCCTCATGATCGATGCCCTGCCCAGGGCGAAGACCCTGCTCGGCGACAAGGGATACGATGCCGACTGGTTTCGTGCTGCGCTCGCCGAACGCAAGATCACGGCTTGCATCCCTTCAAAAGCAAACCGGAAGACACCGATACCGCACGATGCGAGCCCCTATCGTCAGCGCCACAAGATCGAGATTATGTTCGGAAGGCTCAAGGACTGGCGCCGCATCCACACCCGCTATGATCGCTGCGCACACACCTTCATGTCAGCCATCTGCATCGCTGCAACCGTCATCTTCTGGCTCAATCAATGAGTCCTGAGCCTAGTAAGCCTGACGGATGATCTCCGGTGCTGCCTCTCCTATATAGTGGCAGCGGCCCAACGATTCGGCTGCACCATGGGGGACGATTGAGCGACCGGGACGACATCTTTGCGCATGCGGCAGTAGGCACGCTGCCCGAGCTTTTCGTCGAAAAGCTGCGCCGGCATCGCACCGACGACCTCGGCAAGGCGTTTCGCGCTGTGCTGATCAGGCTCCACAATGAGGGCACCATCGACGTGCTCGAACCGGCGCGCCAGATCGCATCGTCACCCATCAATCAGCACGACTTCTTCACGGTAATGCACGTCTATACCGAACTGATCCCGTCGCTCGATGCCAGTGTCCCGGATACGCTTGCCGCGGTGAAGGCGCTGTCCACCCGCGCCGGTGAGGATCTGCTGTCGGGCACGGCCAATGGCGCTTATCGGACCTGGGCCGAACAGGGCAGCCGCGCACGTGATACGCTTGAGGCGATCAACCCGGAGGACGGCGCCGACAGCGCCTATATCTTCCTCGCGCTCCAGGCGCTCGCCAAGGCCGAACCCGATGCGGCGCTCGACCGCGCGATCCTCTATCTCGGCGGCAACGCCGGGCCGGCACGCTCGGCGTCGGCAAAGGCGATCGGCACCTTCGATGTCGGCGAGCCCGGTCGCCGCGCCCGCGCCGTGGAGGCGCTCAGCGTCAATGCCGCCAGCGCCGACGACAACAGCCTTGGTCATATGCTGAGCGCGATCTGCGAGATCGCCCGCGCGCATCCCGACACCAATGCCGCTGCCGCCGAGCTGATCGAAGCCAATGTCGAGCGCACCGAGGATCATGCGATCCATCAGCTGTCACTCGAGCTGATGTTCCACGCCGACGAACTGCCGCCCGAGATCATCTCCGGCCTGACTAAAATCATGCATCGCGTCCCGATCGGCAATCGCGGCACGATCCGCGACATCGGCGCGGCGGCGGGCAAGCTCGCCGACAAGAACCGCCTCGACGAAGCGCTGGCGCTGGTCACGCCGCTGTTCTCACAACATGAGGAACTGACCTCGCTTGAGCCGCTCGGCAGCCTCAACTATCACCTGCTGCAATTGCCGCCCCACCAGCTCGCCAAGACGATAATCACCTGGCTGCTCGCGTGCGACTATAATCTCGGCCTTGCGACCATGGCGCTGGTCGGCAAGTATCATGGCGACAGTCCACTCATCCTTCAGCCCGCAGTCGCAGTCTCATATCTAAGAAATTCCGACCGAGTGCTGCTCGCGCATCGCGCGATCGGCTGGTTGTTCATCCACCCTGTCACCGCCGCGTCGCTCTTGGTCGGCCTGCTCGACGGCTCCGGCGATGCGGAACGGCAGACCATCACCGAGCTGCTGTTCGATCCGCTGCTGATCAACTTCTCAGGGTCGGTAGGCGACTGGATCGCGGGCCAGGCCAAGAACCCCAGTCATTCATCGCAGCCCATCCTCGCCGATCTCACCGCCCGGCTCGAGACCTATATTGACGGGCTGCGTTCGCCCGGTCGGATCAAGGAACTGCGACCGTCGGAGCGCGATCGGCTGATCGAGAATCACCGCCAGCATGAGTCGATGCGCCAGGCCCACAAACAGGCCGAGAAGAAGTCGATCCTCGCCTCGCTCGCGACACGTCAGGTGCTGCTCTACGGCACGCGCTCGATCAGCTATTTCAAGGGGATGGGCGGCAAGCAGCAGCGCAGCGAGATGAAGATGCACAGCTTCAGCCACAGCATCGAATCGCCACGGCTCGACATTCTCGAGCCCTTCGACCTCGACTATATGCTGCGGGTATTCCGCGCGATGAAGACCGCCCCATGAAGCTGGTCATCCGCGAATATCTGGCATCGCTGAAGGAACGCGACGAACTTGACGCGGTGCTGCCGGACCTGCTGACCGAACTTGGGTTCACGGTCTATTCGCGGCCGGCGCGCGGCACGCGCCAATATGGCGTTGATGTTGCGGCGGTCGGTCCTGGCCAGGACGGCATCAGACGGATCCACCTGTTCTCGGTCAAGTCGGGAGACCTCGACCGCAATGAGTGGAACACGGCGAGTCCGCAGAGCCTTCGCCCGTCGCTCGACGAGATCCTCGATCATTACATCACCAGCCGCATTCCGCCCGAGTATGCGAGGCTCCCGATCGTGATCTGCCTGACCTTCGGCGGGGCGATCGACGAGCAGGTCCGCGCCGAAGTCACCGGCTATATGACGCGCAATACCACGCCCAAGATCTCGTTTGAGGAATGGAACGGCGACCGGCTGGCGCAGGTGATACTCGACGGCATACTTCGCGAGGAGCTGCTGCCGGCACCACAACGCAGTCATTTGCGCAAGGCTGTCGCGATGGTCGAGGAGCCCGACATCGCGCTCAAGCATTTCCAGAAACTGCTGCGCGCGTTGGCCGACCAGCCCGGCACGACGCCGACAGCAAGGCTCAGCCAGGCGCGGTTGATCAACATCTGCCTGTGGATCATGTTCGTCTGGGCGCGCGAGGCCGAGAATGTCGAGGCGCCGTACCGGGCCAGCGAATTGGCATTGCTCGAGGTATGGCAGCTGCTGAAGACCGACATCGCCAAGGCCTCGAGAGCAGGCGAGGCCGCCAGCCTCGTCCTCAACGAAC
>NZ_JBMDXN010000101.1:0-224842 GCF_048595155.1 Sphingomonas sp. | reverse complement strand
CTAGCCAGTATGAAACCGCCGAGAGCGGGACGATTTACGACATCGTTTATGTCGGGATCCAGAAGGGCCAGCTCACCTTCGATCTGCGCGGCTACAGCATCGACGATCTGGCCCATGCCAGCAGCAGCCAGACGATGCGCTTCCCGCTGCCCCAAAAGTCGGTCCGCATCCACAATATCGACATCGCAATCGTGGAGGCCACGCCCCAACGCCTCCGCTTCCGCGCGGGCCTCGCGCCCAAGGAAGGAGACGACATGCCGTTCGTCTGCAACGATCCGGCCTGCGCATCGAAATGATGGGCGCTACTTGCGGCGGGCATCCTTGAGCATTTGCTTGAAGCGCTCCGCAGGTGCAGGACATCATGGCAATCTCGTGCCATGATCTCCGCATGTCGGACGATCCGTCTCAAGCACACTATCCGCCTGGACATCGATGGGGAGACCGTCATCCATCGCACTCACGCTTCAGGATGGGAGCGCTACGCCTCTTCCGTGCGGGCTTTTCAATACCGCCATTCTAAACGATGGCACGCCGAAATTGCGCGTTCACTTCCCCGGCCTTCCCCGCCGCATCACGAACACGAACACCGCCACCGACAGGCAGACCGTGGCGATAGCTATCCCTTTGCCATAGCGCGCTTCCGCCTGCTCGAAGGCCGGCCCCGCCAGATACCCCAAGCCGGTGAACAGGCAGCCCCACACAATTGCCGCGACAATATTGAGTGGCACGAACAACCAGGTCGGCAGCCGCGACGCGCCGATCGCCACCGGCGCCACTGCGCGCAGTCCGTAAGCGAAGCGGAACAGCAGGACGAAACGGATCGGATAACTCTCGATCAGTTCGATCGCGCGCTGGAAAGCCGGGCGCTCGGAGACTCGCCGTACGATGCGGGTCCGGCTGAAATAGCGGCTGAGATGGAACCAGAATTGGTCGATGCAGCAGGATCCGCCGATCGCCGCCAACACCGCGCCATAGACCGGCAGCGAGTGGCGGTGCGCCAATACGCCCCCCGCCAGCGCAAATGGCTCCCCTTCTATCCCTGCGCCCAAGAAGAGGAGGATCACGCCATAGCGCAGGATCAGCTCCTCCACAGCCGCTCCCAAGCAGGACCAGCCATTCGCGCGTTTCTTATGGACAAAACAGGAACAAATCCGTAGGCAAGCGGGCGGGCCGCCGCGTACTCCCGTCGCAACGCGTCGACGCTGTTTGACATTGTCTGTTTGAGTTTGCGGGTCGCCCAGGTCCGCTTCTGCCGCCGGACGCGCCATATCGGCAAAATCATCTAGTTCGTTTCTGATGTTTTTTGAATTTGCGGCACCGCCGAGCCGCTCTGAACCGCCACCGTCCAGCCCGGAGGCAGATAGTCGGTCGACATATAATAATACAGCCGGCAGCGCCCGTCGCCGGTATAGCTCGATCCCTTCACCAACCCGAACGCGATCGTGCCGCTGAACACCGGGCCGCCGCTGTCGCCGCCTTTGCAGGTGGGGCCGCGCACCGCGACCCAGGTCGGCGTGCACGGGCCGGCGCACAAATCGCCCGGCGGCGCATAATCGACGAACAGCACCTCCGCGCAGCTATAGCCGGTACGCTCGCCGCGATGGCACACGACATCGCCCGATCGCGTACTGTCGCGATTGCGCCAGGTCATCACCGGTCGCGACACGGTCTTGCCCTTATCGGCATAGAAAAGCGGCGCGAAGGCTGCACCGCCAAGGTGGATCTGCACGTCCTGATAGCGTGCCCCCCAGGCGCCGATCATCGTCAACGGCACGTCGCCGCCGCTAGGCTCGACATAATCGAGCTGATCCGGGCAATGCGCGGCGGTGGCAAAGCCGATCTGGGTGCCGTCGGTCACGACAAACCCGCTGGTGCAGACGCCGCGGCGGCCGATCGCGGGATCCATGCCGATCACCCGTCCCCCGCCCTGTGCGGCGAGATCCACGTCGGCATCCGACCACACACGGATCTGCACGGGGACGCCGGCAATTTCCCCCAATCGTGCCGCCAGTGCATCGGCACCGTCGTTGCCGACATCCTGTGCCTTGACCATCACGACCAGCGTGCCCGTCCGGGGATCGACGCCCATGCCCGGCGGGCTACGGAGCTCCGCCCGAATATCCGCCTGATGCGTGGCGATCGCGGCAAGGATCTGGCTGCGCGTCGCGGGTGCGCCTGTCTGGAACGTCACGGGGATCGTCAGGCCGGCGGCCTGGATCGTCTGGTCGGGCACCGCTGCATCGCCGGTCAACAGCACGACAATGCGAAGCCCGCCGTCATGCGCGATCCACAGGCCGGCCAGCCGGTCGCGATAGCTCTGCTGCAACGCATCGGTGGCCGCGACACTGTCCTGCTGCGCCTCCAACTCCCGGATCGCCTGCGGCAGCGTCACGCCATAAAGACGCGCATATTCGGCGCCGTCCTGTGCCAGCGCCTCAACCGGCGTCTGGATAACCGGCGGCGCGGCTATTGCCCGGTCGGGCACGACCGGCGCAGCGCGCGACATGACCGTCGGCTGTGCCATGGCCGGGGCCCCGCCCAGGACCAGAAGCCCCACCTCCATTGCCGATCTCCACCGCACACCCGGCTATTGAAATGGATATGGCGCAGAAGCCAGTGAAATGGATACGTCTGGGGAACAGGCCCTCTTTCATGCGGTCCATCGCTTCTGTTAAGAATCCGACGTGGTTACTCAGACTTCGCCCGCCGGCCCGATCCGCTCCTTCGCTCTCCTGCTCCAGAAATGGGGCGGGATGGCCAAGTTCCGCCACCGTCCTCGACTGGCGGGCCTGCTCTATCGCGCCGCCCTTTTACTGGATGAGGACCTGCCCCTGTCCCGACGGGAATTGGCGAAAGCGCGCCCGCGGACTGCCAATGATGTCCCGCATCTGAATTCTGTCGGGATCGGCACGACCGGAACATGTAACGCGTCCTGCGTCCACTGCCCGACCGGCAAGGCCAGCACCGCCAATTCTCCCCGCGGCACAATGCCGATGGATCTGTTCCGCAAGATCATCGACGGCATCGTAGAAGAGGGCGTCGCGATCAACAGTCACATCGCTTTTGGCTTGTTCGGCGACGGCCTGGTCGATCCGTTGGTGGTGGAACGCGCCCAATATCTGCGCGCCGCCCTGCCCGACGCGTTGTTTTCGGTGAATACCAACGGGGCCGCCTTCAATGCCGTCAAGCATGCGCCGCTCTACGACCATGTGACGTTGCTCTCGCTCCATTGCGAATCCCTGACGCCGGCGACCTATGATTATCTGATGACGCCACTGCGGGCGAAGAACGTCTTCCCCAAATATGAGGCGATCCTGAAGACCTTCCCCGGCAAGGTGCGGGTGAGCGTGCCGGTAAGCCGCGCCAATCGCGACGAGATCGAGATGATGCGCGCCTGGTTCATGGATCGCGGTGCGCATGAGGTCGTGTTCGATCCGATGTCGAGCCGCTGCATGGAAGATCGCAGCCTGTACGAGAAATTGTCACTCTCCCCTGCGCGGATACACTGCACGTCCAGCGTGACGCGTGACCTGATCATCGATTGCGACGGCGTCGTCGTCCCCTGCTGCAATGATTTTGCGCGCGAACAGCCTCTGGGCGACCTCACCAAGGAAAGTTTCCGCGCGCTGATGACGAACTTGCAGCGGCGCGAATTCGCCGCCGCGATGGACGCCGGCAAGCACGACGCCATCCCGCTCTGCAGTCGCTGCTATGGCGATGTCCGCACCGCCAATTTCCCGTTCGATCATCCAGTCGTACCGCTCTCCGCCTGAGCGCCCCTCCTCCGGCGGCGGCGGGTTCACTCTTCGAAAGCTTGGCGATGCTGAATTGGCTGCGCAGGCGCCGCGAGCGCCGGACCGGATTTCCCGCGGCCCGCATCAACAATCGCGATCTGACCGCCTTGCTGTCCCATGTCAGCACGCGCGGCCATCCCAATCTGAACCGGCTGCGGCTGATCGCGAATGCGATCGACCCCTTGTCGCTGAACATCAAGCAGATGGGCTATCAGCTTGCCCGGCAGCTGGCCGACGCCCTGCCGCCGCCCACTGCGACCACCGCGCAGAAGCTTCACTTGCCCAGCAGCCTGTCGACCCAGGCGGCGATGGAGAGCGCTTGGGTCGCCCATTGGTGCGCGGAGCTCAAGATTCCGGTCACCTATCATCGCAAGCTGTGGGAGCTCTGCTTCGTCCTCCAGTGCCTGTACGATTATGACATGATCGCGCCGGGCCGCCGCGGGCTCGGCTTCGGCTGCGGGGTCGAACCTATCCCCAGTTATCTCGCCGCGCACGGCGTCTCTGTGACCGCCACCGATCTTCCGCCGGACCATGCCGGCCGATCCGGCTGGATCGACACGGGGCAGCATGCCACGCTGGATGCGCATTCCTGCATGGATCATCTGGTCGACCGCGCGGTATTCGACGCGCAGGTCGAGCTGAGGTTCGTGGACATGAACCGCATCCCCCCGGATCTTGCGGATTATGATTTCTGCTGGTCGATCTGCGCACTCGAACATCTCGGCTCGATCGCCGACGGCTTGGCCTTCGCCGAAAATGCGATGCGCTGCCTGCGTCCGGGCGGGGTGGCTGTGCACACGACCGAATTCAATATCCGCAGCGACGGCCCCACTATCGACAATTGGATGACTGTCGCGTTCCAGCGCCGCCACATGGAAGAGCTCGCACAACGGCTCCGCGCCAGCGGCCACGACGTTTCACCCTTCGACTTCACCCTGGGGAGCGGCGTGCTGGATCGCTTCGTCGATCTGCCCCCCTACCATGGCGATCTGCCGCCCGAACTCGCCGACTGGCTCGGGCCGCCGGCCCATCTCAAGATGACGATCGACGGGATGATCGTGACCTGCATCGGCCTGGTGATCCGCAAGGGCGGCCATTAACGGAGGGGCGCCGCCGGCCGGACGCGAGAAGAAGGGTGAAACGCAGCCCGTTATGCGCCATGAACAGCGCGAGCTATCGGGGCGAACCGCTTGGAAAACATGATCCTGCCAGGAAAGGTCCAGTTGGACAGCCGGGCGCTCGGCTGGCGTCACCTGCATCTTCTTCGTGTCGAGGATCCCAACGAGACCGATCCGTTCGACGTTTATTCTCCGGACGCGCAGACGATCGTCTTGGTCAAACATGCGGCCGAAAATAAGGGCGGTCCCAATATCGAAAGTCGGCGCGGTACCGGCTGGGTCGGCGCCCGCTACCGTGCCGGCGATGTCGGTATGACGGCGGCGGGCCGTGGCGCGACGCTTCGCTGGCGCAACAGCTCTCCCCACACCACGCTCCACCTCAGGCTGAGTGCACATCTGCTGGAGCAAGCAGCGCGGGAAACGAGCCGCACTCTCTCTCATGACGACCTCGATCGGCTCTCCCTGCACGATCCGATCCTTCAGACGATGATATTGGCGATGGAGACGGCCGTAGAGCGTGGCGCGACCCGCTTTTATGCCGATGCGGCGGCCCATTTCATCGCGGCACACCTGATCGATGGCGCGCCGCCCGTCACTCGCGTTTCGGCCGCTGCCAAGCAGAGCTCGGTCACGCTGCGCCGCATGGACGATGTCCTCCGTGCGCGGCTTGCCGACCAATTCGCCCTAACAGAACTCGCCGACTATGTCGGCCTGGGCGTGTTCCAGCTCATCCGCCTGTGCAAGCTGCACCATGGCGAAGCGCCGTTCCAGCGCCTGCAGCGCTTCCGGATCGAACGGTCCCGCCAGCTGCTGCAGCAGCGCCGCCTGAGCATCACCGATATCGCCTTCGAATGCGGTTATTCCAGTCCCAGTGCGTTCGGTGCCGCCTTCCGGCGCGCAACCGGCATGACCCCGCGCGCTTATCGCGATCTCTAGCGTGATGAGCTGCGCGATCTTCCCGGCCGCGCAATGCTGCGAGAGTGGCGCAGCCGTGCGAGAGACGCGCCGAACAGCCCTCGTATAGGAAGGGAGCCGCGACCATAGAAAGCGGCGACATCCATGTCAGGACAAGATTTCGGCCCGTCGGCAGCGGCGGCAGACCTTGAGCGGCGAGACGTTCTGGCGGGCGGTCTCGTCGGCGGAATAGGAATATTGGCGACACTTCCGGCCGGCGAAGCGGAGGCGGCAGCGGTCGCCGTGCGCGGCGAGACGTCCAGCCGGCTGTCCGTCACGATCAACCAGGCCCCACATGATGTCGACATCGACAATCGCGTTTCGCTGCTCGATCTGCTGCGCGAACGACTGGGCCTTTTCGGCACCAAGAAGGGCTGCGATCACGGCCAGTGCGGCGCCTGCACCGTCCACATCGACGGGCGCCGGGTAGCGTCGTGCCTGACCCCAGCCGTGCAGACGTCCGGCCGTTCCATCACCACCATCGAAGGCATTGCCCAGGGGGACAAGCTCCACCCCATGCAAGCCGCGTTCATCGAGCATGACGCTTTGCAGTGCGGCTATTGCACACCGGGCCAGATCATGGCGGCGATCGCCTGCGTAGGGGAAGGCCATGCGACGTCGCCGGACCATATCCGCGAATATATGAGCGGCAATATCTGCCGCTGCGGCGCCTATGCCAACATCGTTGCCGCAATCCTCTCGGCCGCGCCCAAGATGGAGCGGGAATGATGCAGCCTTTCAGCTATTTTCGCCCGACCTCGCTCGCCGAAGCGGTCAATAGTGCCGCACGCGTGCAGAATGCGCGATTTATCGGCGGCGGAACGACATTGTTCGATCTGATGAAACTGGACATCGAAGTCCCGACCACGCTGATCGATGTGACAGCCATTCCCGGATTGACGGGAATCGAGGCCGAGACACACCAGCTCATAATCGGGGCGCTCGCGCGAATGTCTGATGTCGCGGCCCATCCGATCGTCCGGGACCAGTATCCGGCCCTTTCCGAGTCCCTGTGGAAGGCGGCGTCGCAGCAGCTTCGCAACATGGCCACGGTTGGCGGCAATCTGCTGCAACGGACCCGCTGTCCCTATTTCCGTGGCGGCGAACCCTATCGCTGCAACAAGCGGGCTCCGGGCAGCGGCTGCTCCGCCAAGGATGGGATCGACCGTGGTCTTGCGCTGTTCGGCGGAAGCGACGCCTGTATCGCCAATTATCCGGGCGATTGGGCCATTGCTCTCCTTGCCTTCGACGCCGAAGTCGAGGTGGTAGGGTTGGGCGGCGTGCGCCGCATCCGGGTGGAAGATCTGCACCGCGAACCCGGCACGACGCCTCACATCGAGACCGTGCTGCGTCCGGGAGACTTCATCAGCAGGATCCTGGTTCCAACAACGAAATCAGCGCGCGCATCGACCTATCACAAGATCCGCGACCGGGAATCCTACGCCTTTGCGCTCACCTCGGCTGCTGTTGGCGTTGAGATGGACGGGAAGCGGTTCGGCGACATCCGGATCGCACTCGGCGGCGTGGGTGCAAAGCCGATACGCGCCCGGGCGGCGGAAGCCCTGCTTAAGGGGCAGCCTTATTCGCGCGAGATCGCGCTGCAGGCGGGCGAAGCCGCGTTCAGCGGCGTTCGCACATCCCCCCATAATGCTTTTCGCGTGCCGCTCGGCATCCAAACGGTCGCTGACGCGATCGACATCGCTGTGAAGAGGGCCTGAGCGATGACCAGAAGCTATCCGGAAATCGCGCGGGTCGATGCCGAGGACAAGGTCCGCGGACGCCCCATCTATGCCGCCGACCGGCATGTCGAGGGCATGCTCTACGCCATCCCCGTCACGGCAACGATCGGCAAAGGCAAGGTCACCGGCATCGATGCACGTGCGGCCCTTGCACGGCCGGCGGTACGCCATGTCCTCACGCATGAGGACATGCACGGATTGCAGTCCGCCGGCTTCCTTTTGGGTGGGGGATATGGCTTCCAGAGCATCCAGCCGATGATCGGAACCGACATCGCCTATCGCGGACAGCCGGTCGCGCTCGTCGTCGCCGACACGCTGGAAGAGGCGATAGCCGGAGCCAGTGCCATACGGATACGCTATGCGCCGGCACCCTTTCGCGCGATCCTGAACGGCGCGTCGGACGCCGATATTATCGATCAAGAGGGGTCCCCGCTCCCCCAGGAGATGTTCGGTGACCGCAAGGTCGGCGACGCCGATACCGCCTTTGCCGCAGCGCCAATCCAGGTCGATGGACGCTATAGCTCCCCGCCCCAGCATCAGAACCCGATGGAGCTGATCGCCACTGTGGCCGAATGGAAGAGTGACGCGCTAATCGTTCACGAAGGCACGCAGAATAGCGGTGCCATCAAGTTCGGGCTCGCCAAGCTGTTCAGCATCGATCCGGCCAAGGTGACGATCATATCGCCGCAGGCGGGTGGCGCATTCGGCCAGAAGAATTCGATGCAGATGCAGACGGCCCTCGCCGCAGTGGCCGCCCGCAAGACCGGTCGGCCGGTCAAGCTGGTCGTGCCCCGGACCCAGATCTTCCACGATGCCAGCTTCCGCCCGGCCAGTCGCCATCGCGTGCGCCTGGGCGCCAGGACTGACGGCAAGATCACGGCGGCAATCCACGAGGTGGATCAGCAGACCTCCCGCCATGACCTGTTTCCCGGCTCCTACGCCGAGGTGACATCGCGCTTCTACGCCATCCCCAACTTCCGCGGGCGTGAGCGGCTGGTACGCAGCGACGTCCAGACACCCGGCTACATGCGCGCGCCCTATGAGCATCCTGGCAGCTTCGCCTATGAAAGCGCGGTCGACGAGCTCGCCTATCGGCTGCGGATGGATCCGGTGCAGTTACGGATCATCAACGATGCCACGGCAGACCCGTTGACCGGCAAGCCCTTCTCGTCCCGCCATGTACGCGAGACGCTGGAGGAAGGGGCGCGGCGGTTCGACTGGCAGCGGCGTTCGCCAGCCCCCGGATCGATGACGACGCCATCGGGCGACAAGCTTGGCCTGGGCGTCGCGATCGGGATGTACAAAGGTGCGACAGCTGCAGCCCGCGCCAATCTCACGGTGACCGCATCGGGCTCTGCCGAGATTGCGGTGACCGGTCACGAAATGGGCCAGGGCATCCGTTCCGCCGTTGCCAATTATGTGGCCGACCGGCTCGGCCTTGCGTCGGACAAGATCGCCGTAAGCGTCGGTGATCCAGCTGCGGTAGCACAGCATTTGACCGCCGGATCCTGGGGCACCGCCACCGCCCTGCGCGCGGCGGCTGCGGCGATCGACGCTTTGGGTGAACAGTTGGCGATCGCGAATGCACGCGAGTTCCGGCAGGCCCTGCGCGCGCAAGGACGAGACCAGGTTCGTGTCACCGCGCAAAGCAAGGCGCCTGGGCAACCCGATCAGATTTTCGAGCGGCTCGATAGCGGCCAGGTGGCGGCGCTCGGCCCGGTCTATCCTGAATTCGTCACGATGAGTTCAATCGCGCAGTTTGTGGAAGTGCATGTCGAGCCGTCCACCCGCCGGATACGCGTGGCGCGGGTTGTCAGCGTCGCCGATTGCGGCGCGGTCGCCAGCCCGGTCACAGCGAAAAGCCAAGTGCGGGGTGGTGTCATCTGGGGCATTGGCGCGACGCTACGGGAAGCGAGCGAAACCGATCCCCGCTTCGGCGGCTTCCTCAATGCCGACCTTGCCGACTATGTGGTACCGGTGAACGCCGACATCGGCTCGATTGAGGTTGCTTTCGTCGACAAGGCCGATCCGCTGCTCAACGCGGCGGGTGTCAAGGGTTTGGGCGAGGTGGCCATGACCGGCGTTGCCGCAGCGATCGCCAACGCCGTCTACCATGCGACCGGCCAACGGTATCGCGACCTTCCCATCCGTCTGGATCAGATGTTCGCCTAGCCGGCGTCACGGCGCGGTCAAAGCAGGCGGAAACGCTGCTTGTCGCCGTCGATGGAACTCGTCGCGATCCACAGGTCGAACTCGCCCGGCTCGGTGATCGAACCGGTCTTGTTCCAGAAGGCGAGATCCTCGGGGCGGAGTTCGAAGCGTATTATCTTGCTCTCGCCGGGTAACAGGGAAACGCGCTCGAACCGTTTAAGCGCGCGCACCGGTTGAACCCGGCTCGCGACGACATCGTGGATGTACAATTGCACGACCTCCGCCCCCGCGCGAGGTCCGCTATTGGTCAGGCGCGCGCTGACGGAGAGGCGCTCCGTCATCGTCGCCGGCACAGACACGTCGCTGATGGTGAAGCTGGTATAGCTCAGGCCATGACCGAACGGGTAAAGCGCCTCGTTGGCGGTTTCACGATATTTGGCGCCGTAGGATTGGTTTGGATCCTTGGTGGGGCGCCCGGTGCTGGAATGGTTGTAGAAGTAAGGCTCCTGCCCGCCCCGGTTCGGGAAGCTGACGCACAGCTTGGCGGACGGGTTCACGTCGCCGAACAGCACATCGGCAATAGCGTGGCCGGCTTGCGAGCCCAGAAACCACGTGGCCAGGATGGCCGGTGCGTCCTTCACCGCACCTTCCAGCATCAGCGCACGGCCATGACGCAACAGGATCACCATCGGCTTGCCCGTTGCGGCGACCGCTTCGGCCAGGGCCATCTGCGCCGCGGGAATGACGATGTCCGTCCGGGATTGCGCTTCGCCTGACATGCCCTGCGTTTCGCCCAGCGCCAGCAGCACCAGATCCGCCGCACGCGCCGCAGCCACGGCGGCATCGATTCCGCCCGGCAGCGGGGTCTCCACACCCGAACCCGCGACGACCGTCATACTGGCATTACGCGCTCGCAGGCCTTGCGCGATCGACACACCGAGGGAAGGATCGGCCATAAAGGCCCAGGGACCCACAAGATTATCGCGATCTTCCGCGAAAGGACCGATCAACGCCAGGCGCTGCGATCCCGCCTTCAACGGCAGCAGGCCGCCATCGTTCTTCAACAGCACGATCGACCGGGCGCCGGCTTCGCGGCTGAGCCCGATCATGGCAGGCGTCGCCACGCTGGTGCGTTCCGCGGCAGGGTTGAGCGAGCGATAGGGATTATCGAACAGGCCCAGTCGCTCCTTCAACAACAGCACGCGCCGCACCGCTTCGTCGAGCCGCGCCATCGGCACCTCGCCCTTCGCGACGAGATCGGGCAGCCACTGATTATAGAGGTTGGACTGCATCGCCATATCTAGGCCGGCAAGGATCGCTTTCTTGGCGGCATCGCGACCGTCGGCCGCGAAACCGTGCGCAACCAATTCTTCATCCGCCGTATAGTCGCCGACGACCATCCCGCCAAAGCGCCATTGATTCCGCAACAGCTCCGTCAACAGCCAATGATTGCCGGTGGCAGGAACGCCGTCGATCGTGTTGAAAGCACTCATGATCGTAGCGACACCCGCGTCGACACATGCCTTGAAGGCCGGCAGATGGACGTCGTGGAGCGTGCCGGGCGACACTTCGGTGTAATTATACTCCATGCCACCCGACACCGCGCCGTAAGCCGCAAAATGTTTCGCACAGGCGGCAACCCGGGTCGGATCACGCAGGTCTTCGCCCTGGAAGCCGCGCACGCGAGCGGCGCCCAGCATCGCGCCCAGATAAGGATCCTCGCCCGCCCCTTCGACATTGCGGCCCCAGCGCTGGTCTCGCGCGACATCCACCATCGGCGCGAAGGTCCAGTGAATGCCCATCGCCGTGCTTTCCAAGGCGGCGGCGTGGGCCGTGCGCATGGCGAGGTCCGGGTCGAACGCGCATGCCTCCGCAAGCGGGACGGGATAAGCGGTCCGCAGGCCATGGATCACGTCGGCTGCGAACAGCAACGGAATGCCTAGCCGGCTTTCCTTGACGGCCGCATCCTGCGCCCGCCGCGCACCGGCCTGGCCGATGCCGTTGAACAACATGCCGACCTTGCCGGCACGGATATCAGCGAGTTGTGCGGCCGCGCCATCGGTGGGAAGGTTGGGATTGAACGTCTGCTGCGGCGGTCGGATCTGGTCCGAAAAGCAGCTGAGCTGGCCCGCCTTCTCGGCCGGTGTCATGCGGGCGATCAACGCTTCCACGGATCCGCTGCGCGCCGCGGAGGATCCCGTGCTCAGGGCCAGGCCGCCAAGCGCCAGGCCGCCTTTGATGAGATCGCGGCGTTGTAAGACAGGGGTCATTGCATCCTCCGGATGATGGCAGAGCCACAAGGCCGGCCAACATTCAACCATGATGCCGCGAGCGCCGTTGGGTCCAGGGTTGGCGACCGGAAGGCAGCATGAACCAATGCTAACAGCGTAATTCAGGAAGCTTCCATGCGGTCGCCTCTACTTCCCTGTTCAACAGAAAAGGAGAAGAATGATGTTCGGGAAGATCACCACGTCGTTGCTGTTGGGTGCCACGCTGGTGACGGGCGCTGCAGTACCGGCCGAGGCACGCAACCGGCACTACTGGAACGATCATGGTCGCTACGACCGCGCCTATGCGGGCCGGGACGGCTATTATCACCGGAATTATTACGGCCGCCGTTATCAGCGCCGCTGCTACGACAAAGGCAACGGCGGCCTGGCGATTGGCGCCATTGCCGGCGGACTGCTGGGCAACACCGTGGCCGGCCGTGGCGACAAGACGCTTGGCACCGTGCTCGGCGCGGCAGGCGGCGGCCTGCTCGGCCGGTCGATCGACCGCAGCGACGGGCGGCCTTGCTGAGGACCGAACCCTGAGAACTAGGATCGGGTGGTCGTACAGGTGCTCTACCGACGATCACCCTTCCTGCGCAGCGCCGCAATCGGCAGCGGCGGTTCACCGTGCGACACGATTGACGGCCGGATAAAATCAACCGCGTCATCCTAGTTGGACGGCGCCGCACGACCGGCATAGTCATCCTGAGGCTTGAGGATGATGGCATGCAAGGACCGGCCGCAAAGGGGCATTGGACGGGAGCCGCGGAGCCCTTGGCTTACGGCGGCCTCATGCCCGGTCACAGCTATGAGGTAGCCAAAGCCTTTCGCGACTATGATGGCGACCTGCATCCGCAAGGCGAGCGCTGGCGCTACCTGACATACAGCTTCCTGCCCTATGATGACGGACTATCCTTGTTCGTGGCGATCACGCCAGATCAGGAATGGCATATCCGGCTGCAGGATCGGCCGGAAGAACAAGGCGAAATCGTTCGCCATCTGAGCGACTACATCGCTCCGGATCTTGATACGGCTCCGCAGATCGCGCTCCTTCTCCCGTCGGAATGGGCGCGCACCCGTTCGCAACGCACTTTCCGCGCGCTCGGCGCGGCGGCCGGAGTGCTGATCCTGCTCCCCATCGCGGCGATCGGCGCGGCTGCGGTGCCCGGGCTGCTCCTGGCATGGGCCTGGTCGGTCGTGGCGGCCGGCGTCGCCGGCTGGTTCGTCGCCGGCAAAATCTGGGCGAAACGGCGGCTGCAGGAGGTACGGGGCACGTTTCCGCCGGGGATCGATGCCGCCGCAGTTGCACGATGGATCGGCGCGCCGCGTCAGGATCTGGATCTCTTCCCCGGCGACATCATGCGCCGGATGATCTACCCGCCGGAAACAATATTAGCTGGTGTACCACTCGGCATCATGCTGGCATTTGACTTCGACAGCCGTGATCGCCTTGTATCGGTCGAGCCGCTGCGGTGACCGTGGATCAGCCGCGTCCACCCCGCTCGCGTGCCAGGAGTTCCTGCTTGATGGAGAGACCCCAGGCATAACCCCCGAGGCTGCCGTCGCCGCGCTGGGCACGATGGCAGGGGATCAGCAGCGCGACGGGGTTCGCACCGCAGGCCGAGCCTGCGGCCCGGGCCGCGCCGGGCTTGCCCGCCCGGGCGGCAAGCGCTGCATAGCTGAGCGTTTGGCCCGGCGGGATGCGCGACAATTCGCGCCAGACCGCCTGCTGGAAGGCCGTGCCGCGCACGTCCAGCGGCAGCGTCATCGCCCTGCCTGGTTCGCTTACGTAGGCGACCGCGCCAGCGAGCAGCTCACGGAACTCCGCCCCGGCAGGTTCGATCCTGGCGTTGGGGAAATCGGCCTGCAAGCGGCTGTCGTCTGGCTCAAACGCGACGCGGCAGATCCCTCGCTCCGTCGCGGCAACCAGCAGGAGGCCAAGATCGGTTTCGGCGACACCCCAGCGGATCGTCTCGCCGCGGCCGCCATCGCGCCATCGCGTCGGCGTCATGCCCAAACGATCGGCGGCATCGGCATAGAAACGCGCGGGCGCGGCATAACCGGCCTCATAGACGGCATTGGTCACGGTAGCGGCTTCCTTCAGGCTTCGTTCGATCCGCTCGGCGCGGCGGCCGCGTGCATAAGCCGCGGGCGTAACGCCGGTGGCGCGGCGGAACAGGCGGTGGAAATGATAAGGACTATAGCCGGCCACGGCGGCGAGTTGCGCCAGCGCCGGCGGCTCTTCCGATGCTGCGATCAGCGCCAAGGCACGCGCAAGCCCGGCTTCGTCGGCGGCGATGTCGTCCGGACGGCAGCGCAAGCAGGCGCGCAATCCGAAAGCGCGCGCCTCTGCACCACTCGCAAAGAAGCGAACATTGCCTCGGCGGGGGTGCCGCGCGGCGCACGAGGGCCGACAATAGATACCGGTCGAGAGCACGCCCGTCACGAACTGGCCGTCGACCGCACGGTCGCGGCGCAACACAGCATCCCAGCGTTGATCATCGGTTTCAACCATCTCGGTGCCTCGTCCGCCCCATGATCCCTCTCGATCGCTGCAGCATCCTAGCTGCATCCGGTATCAAGCGCTTCCCGCAGCTTGCGGCCAAAGCGCGCCTCCGCCGAAATCCTTCATCCAGCGGGAGACGTGCCCCGCGATTGCCGACGGGATTGATATTACGGTTATTTGACCCCCCTTGCCTTGCATTCCGCGGCTGCCATTGCTAGTCGGCGCGCGACCGAAGTGGGTGGCTTTGCGGCCTGCCCGCTTTCGCCTTGCTCAACTGGCGCGAGGCACCACGAAATCAGGGGACGACGAGCGCGTGGAGCATTCCGGCGGCATACAGGCAAGTCTTAGCGGTCGATATGCGACCGCCTTGTTCGAGCTTGCGCGCGACAATGGCAAACTGGATCAGGTGGGCACCAGCCTGCGCGCGCTGCGGCAGGCGCTGACCGATTCGGCCGATCTGAAACGGCTGGTGGCGAGCCCGCTGATCAGCCGCAGCGACGCCGCCAAGGCGGTCTCGGCCCTAACCGGACCGCTTGGCCTGGATCCGTTGACGGCGAACTTCCTGGGAGTCCTGGCGCATAATCGCCGGCTGGGCGTGCTCGGCGCAATCATTCGCGACTTCACGACCCTTTCGGCACGGCATCGCGGCGAAACCAGCGCGCAGGTGATCACGGCACATCCGCTCGACTCCGGCCAGATGGCGGCACTGACCGCCCGGCTGAAGTCGATGGTCGGCAGCGAGGTCGCCGTTGACGCAACCGTCGACCCCAAGATTCTCGGCGGGCTGATCGTCCGCCTCGGCAGCCGTCAGATCGACGGCTCCATCCGTACCAAATTGAACGCACTCGCGACTGCGATGAAAGGCTGAACATGGAAATCCGCGCGGCAGAAATCTCCAAGGTCATCCGCGACCAGATTGCGGGCTTCGGCACGGATGCCGAAGTGTCCGAGGTTGGTTCGGTGCTTTCGGTCGGTGACGGTATCGCCCGCATCCACGGGCTGGACAACGTTCAGGCCGGCGAGATGGTCGAGTTCGCCAACGGCGTGCAGGGCATGGCGCTGAACCTGGAGGCCGATAATGTCGGCGTCGTGATCTTCGGCTCGGACGCCGAGATCAGGGAAGGCGATGTCGTCAAGCGCACCCAGACGATCGTCGACGTGCCGGTCGGCAAGGCCCTGCTCGGCCGCGTGGTCGACGGTCTCGGCAATCCGATTGACGGCAAGGGCCCGATCGAGACGACCGAGCGCAGCCGCGTCGAAGTGAAGGCGCCGGGCATCATCCCGCGCACCTCGGTGCATGAACCGGTGCAGACCGGTCTCAAGGCGCTCGACGCGCTGGTTCCGGTCGGTCGCGGTCAGCGCGAACTGATCATCGGTGACCGTCAGACGGGTAAGTCGGCGGTGGCTGTCGACACGTTCATCAACCAGAAGACGGCCAATGCCGGCACGGACGAGAGCAAGAAGCTTTATTGCATCTATGTCGCCGTCGGCCAGAAGCGCTCGACCGTGGCGCAGCTGGTGCGCACGCTGGAAGAAAATGGCGCGATGGAATATTCCATCGTCGTCGCAGCCACGGCCTCGGAGCCGGCCCCGCTGCAGTTCCTGGCGCCCTACACGGGCTGCGCCATGGGCGAATATTTCCGCGACAACGGCATGCATGCCGTCATCGTTTATGACGATCTGTCCAAGCAGGCGGTTGCCTATCGCCAGATGTCGCTGCTGCTTCGCCGCCCGCCGGGCCGCGAAGCCTATCCGGGCGACGTTTTCTACATCCACTCGCGTCTGCTCGAGCGGTCCGCGAAGATGAACGAAGCCAATGGTTCGGGCTCGCTGACGGCGCTCCCGATTATCGAAACCCAGGCGGGCGACGTTTCGGCTTACATTCCGACCAACGTGATCTCGATCACGGACGGCCAGATCTTCCTGGAAACCGAGCTGTTCTACCAGGGCGTGCGTCCTGCGATCAACGTCGGCCTCTCGGTCAGCCGCGTCGGTTCGGCCGCGCAGACGAAGGCGATGAAGAAGGTCGCCGGCTCGATCAAGCTGGAGCTCGCCCAGTATCGCGAGATGGCCGCGTTCGCGCAGTTCGGTTCGGACCTCGACGCCTCGACGCAGAAGCTGCTGAATCGTGGCGCGCGCCTCACCGAACTGCTCAAGCAGCCGCAGTTCCAGCCGCTGCCGTTCGAGGAGCAGGTTGCGTCGATCTTCGCCGGCACCAATGGCTATATCGACAGCATCCCGGTTGGCGACGTCGTCCGCTACGAAGCGGCGATGCTGGCCGACATGCGCGCCAATCATGCCGACGTGCTCGGCGCGATCCGCGACAGCAAGGATCTGAGCGACGACAGCAAGGCGAAGTTGAAGAGCGCGCTCGATCAGTTCGCCAAGACCTTCGCGTAAGGGAGTGGATTAACCCAGTTCGCCCCGAGCATGTCGAAGGGCTGTTCTTCCGGCGAAGAGCGAGGACGGGGTTTCGACAGGCTCAGCCCGAACGGGTTTATTGGATGACGAATGGCTAGTCTCAAGGCACTCAAGAACCGGATCAGCTCGGTCAAATCGACCCAGAAGATCACCAAGGCGATGAAGATGGTCGCCGCTGCCAAACTGCGTCGCGCGCAGCAGGCGGCCGAAGCCGGCCGTCCCTATGCCGAGCGGCTCAACGCGGTGATGGCGAGCCTCGCGTCCAAGGTGACGATCGGGCCCAACAGCCCGCGCCTGCTCGCGGGTACGGGTTCGGACCAGAAGCATCTGCTGGTCGTCGCGACGTCGGAGCGCGGCCTGGCCGGTGCGTTCAACACCAACATCGTCCGTGCCGCCCGCCGCACCGCGGATACACTGACCGCGCAGGGCAAGGACGTTCGCTTCTACCTGATCGGCAAGAAAGGCCGTGCGGTGCTGCAGCGCCTTTACCCGGGCAAGATCGTCCATCAGGTCGATCAGTCGCACATCAAGAATGTCGCCTTCACGGACGCGCTGGAGGTTGCTCGCGATCTGACCGCACGGTTCGAAGCCGGTGAGTTCGACGTGGCGCATCTCTTCTATGCGAAGTTCCAGTCGGCGCTGGTCCAGATCCCGACCGAACAGCAGATCATCCCTGTCTCCCTGCCCGCGAACGATCAGGCTCCGGCAGGCGCGACCGCCGCGGTGGAATATGAGCCGGATGAGGAAACGATCCTCGCCGAGTTGCTGCCCCGGAATATCGCTATTCAGCTGTTCCGAGCGATGCTGGAAAATGCTGCGTCCGAACAGGGCAGCCGCATGAACGCAATGGACAATGCGACGCGCAATGCCGGCGACATGATCAACCGGCTGACAATTCAGTATAATCGTACCCGCCAGGCCGCGATCACGACCGAGCTGGTGGAAATCATCTCGGGCGCAGAAGCGCTCTAAGTATCCGACAAGGCAAGGAAAGATAATGGCAACCGCCCCCGCAATCTCCGTCGGCACGAATAATGTCGGCCGCATCACCCAGGTGATCGGCGCCGTCGTCGACGTTTCCTTCGATGGCGAGCTTCCGGCAATCCTGACCGCGCTGGAAACGCGCAACCAGGGCAACCGCCTGGTGCTCGAGGTCGCGCAGCATCTGGGTGAGAACACCGTCCGCACGATCGCGATGGATTCCACCGAGGGCCTGACGCGCGGCCAGGAAGTGACCGACACCGGCGCGCAGATCAGCGTTCCGGTCGGCCCGCAGACGCTTGGCCGCATCCTGAACGTGATCGGCGAGCCGATCGACGAGCGCGGCCCGGTCACCTCCGACACCCGTTCGCCGATCCATGCCAAGGCGCCGGACTTCGTCGACCAGTCGACCGAGAGCAGCATCCTCGTCACCGGCATCAAGGTCATCGACCTGCTCGCGCCTTATGCGCGCGGCGGCAAGATCGGCCTGTTCGGCGGGGCTGGCGTCGGCAAGACCGTGCTGATCCAGGAGCTGATCAACAACATCGCCAAGGGCCATGGCGGCGTGTCCGTGTTCGCGGGCGTCGGCGAGCGTACCCGCGAGGGCAACGATCTCTACCACGAATTCCTCGACGCGGGCGTCATCGCCAAGGATGCCGACGGCAACCCGACGCCGGAGGGCTCGAAGGTGGCACTGGTGTTCGGCCAGATGAACGAGCCGCCGGGCGCGCGGGCACGCGTCGCTCTGTCGGGCCTGACCAATGCGGAATATTTCCGCGACGTCGAGGGCCAGGACGTGCTGTTCTTCGTCGACAACATCTTCCGCTTCACCCAGGCGGGTTCGGAAGTGTCGGCGCTGCTCGGCCGTATCCCTTCGGCCGTGGGTTATCAGCCGACGCTGTCGACCGACATGGGCGCGCTCCAGGAGCGTATCACCTCGACCAACAAGGGTTCGATCACGTCAGTGCAGGCGATCTACGTGCCCGCCGACGACTTGACCGATCCAGCGCCGGCAACCTCGTTCGCCCACCTCGATGCGACGACGACGCTGAGCCGCGCCATTTCCGAGCTCGGCATTTATCCCGCAGTCGACCCGCTCGACTCCACCAGCCGCGTGTTGACCCCGGCCGTCGTCGGCCAGGATCATTACGAGACGGCCCGTGCGGTCCAGGAAGTGCTGCAGCGTTACAAGTCGCTGCAGGACATCATCGCCATTCTCGGCATGGACGAGCTTTCGGAAGAAGACAAGCTGACCGTGCAGCGCGCTCGCAAGATCCAGCGCTTCCTGAGCCAGCCTTTCCACGTCGCCGAAGTCTTCACCGGTATCCCGGGTAAGTTCGTGCAGATCGAAGACACGATCAAGTCGTTCAAGGCGGTCGTTGCCGGCGAGTATGACCATCTGCCGGAAGCAGCCTTCTACATGGTCGGCGGCATTGAAGAGGCCGTCGAAAAGGCCAAGAAGATGGCGGACGCGGCCTGATATTTGCTTCCCCTCCCGCGTGCGGGAGGGGTTTAGGGACGAGCTGACACGGCTACTCCCTCGGACTTCCCTCCCCCGACCCCTCCCGCCCGCGGGAGGGGGGAGAATTAAAGATGCTGCATTTCGAACTGGTCACGCCTGAAAAGCTGCTCCGCTCGGAGGATGTCTATATGGTCGTCGTCCCCGGCACCGAGGGTGACTTCGGTGTCCTGGAGGGACATGCGCCGGTCATGTCGGTGATCCGGCCCGGTGATCTCACCATCTATTCCGGCCCGAACAGCGTGGCCGCGCGGATTCATGTCGAAGGCGGATTTGCCGAGGTGAACGAGCAGGGTCTCACCGTCCTGGCAGAGGCGGCCGACGAAGTCGCCTAAGGGACGCCCCCGTGCGGGGCGTTCCCGTTGCAACGTGCGCCGCGCCCCTTATTTGGCCAGCTTGTCGAGCTTCGCCTGGAGGGCCGCCAATTGATCCTTCAGCGCCGACAGATCGTCGCTTTTGGCTGCAGGCGGCGTGGCTTCGGCCGGCGTCGTCTCGCCCGGCACCTTGAACGCCTTGGCGGCGGCTTCAAAAATTTCCATGTTCCGCTTGGCGATCTCCGCAAACGGACCGCTCGCGAAGGTCCCCTCGATAGCCTGCCGGAATTGGCTCTGGTTGCGCCGGAAAGCTTCCATCGACGCTTCCAGATATTGCGGCACCATCGACTGCATCGAATCGCCATAGAGCGAGATCAGCTGACGCAGGAAGCTTACCGGCAGCATCGTCTGCCCGCGCGTTTCCTCTTCCATGATGATCTGCGTGAGGATGTTGTGCGTGATATCCTCTTCGCTCTTCGCGTCGATCACCTTGAAGTCACGCCCGTCGCGGGTCATCTGCGCCAGGTGCTCAAGCGTGATGTAGCTCGACGATTCGGTGTTGTAGAGCCGGCGGTTGGCGTATTTCTTGATTATCACCGTTCCCGAGTTTTCGGACGATTTCGCCATGCCTGTACAGCCTCCCGTTGATTGTAGCAGCGTAGCATCGTTCCATGATGCAGCGCAACACAGGCCGCGGCCGCTGCCTCTTTTCTTGAGTATGTTGCGCAGCGAAACCAGTGGAGAACCGGACCGCACCGCAGCAGCTCTGGCAGGATTGCGAAAATACCAGCAGGCAGACCGAACTTCCGGTCCACCCCCCTGCCCGATCCTTGCGCGCGTGGGCCGCGCGTCTGTTCGTGACTTTGGCGGCCACGGCCCGCTTGTTCTGTTCGTCCCGTCCCTGATCAACCCACCCGACGTACTGGATCTGGATTCCGATCGCTCGTTGTTGCGGTGGCTGGCGACGCAAGGCATGCATCCGCTGCTGGTGGACTGGGGCGCGCCAACGGCTGAGGAGCATGACCTGACTGTCGCGGGCCATGTCGAAACCATGCTGCTGCCATTGATTGATGCGATCGGTGCCCCGGTTGCGCTGGCGGGCTATTGCCTGGGCGGTACGATGGCGCTGGCAGCCGCGGCGCTGCGGCCGGTCACCGCCCTGACCCTTATCGCCTCCCCGTGGCGCTTTGCGGCTTATCCGCGCAAGACACGGGTGGCTCTGGACGAACTGTGGCAGACCGCACAGCCGGCGACCGACGCGCTGGGCCTGCTGCCGATGGAAATATTGCAGGCCGCCTTCTGGCGTCTCGACCCCCATCGCACGGTCGCAAAATACGAAGCCCATGGCCGGCGCGATCCAGAAGAACCGGCTGCACGGTCCTTCGTACGGCTGGAGGACTGGGCAAATGACGGACCGCCGCTGACGCGGGGCGCGGCACGCGAACTGTTCATCGACATGTTCACGGAAGACTTGCCCGGCCAGGGTAAGTGGCACGTGGGCGGGAAACTCATTGATCCCGCCGCATTGACGATGCCGGTGCTTGAGATCGCATCGACCACCGACCATATCGTGCCGGCATCCACCACGCCCGCCATCGGCGAGCGTATCGATCTTTCGCTGGGACATGTCGGGATGATCGTCGGTGGACGCGCCAAATCATCGTTGTGGGAGCCGCTCGCCGGGTGGCTTTCGCAAGCAACGCAGCCGCGCTAGGCGCGACGGCACATCGCAAGCAGGAGCATTCATGACCGACGTCGTCATCACCGCCGCCAAGCGCACTCCGGTGGGCAGCTTCCTTGGCCATTTCGCCTCCACGCCGGCCCATGAGCTTGGCCGCACTGCGATCGTGGCGGCGCTGGAGCAGGCAGGTGTGGACCCGGCCGACGTCGATGAAGTTATCCTGGGCCAAGTGCTGACCGCCGGCCAAGGGCAGAACCCGGCGCGTCAGGCATCGATGGCCGCAGGTGTCCCCAAGGAAGTCCCCGCCTGGAGCGTGCAGCAGGTCTGCGGATCCGGCCTGCGCTCGGTGGCAGTCGCAGCACAGTCGATCCGCTCGGGCGATGCCAGCATCATCGTCGCCGGCGGCCAGGAAAATATGTCGATGAGCCCGCACGCGCAGGCGCTGCGCTCCGGCACCAAGATGGGCAGCCTGGAACTGGTCGACACCATGATCAAGGACGGTCTGACCGACGTTTTCAACGGCTACCACATGGGTATCACCGCCGAGAACCTGGCCGAACAATATCAGATCACGCGCGAAGCCCAGGACGAATTTGCCTGCGCCAGCCAGAACAAGGCGGAAGCGGCGCGCCGCGACGGCCGGTTCGACGCGGAAATCGCGCCCGTGACCGTCAAGGGCCGCAAGGGCGATACGGTGGTCGACAAGGACGAATTCATTCGGGAGGGCGTGGTCGTGGCCAGTCTGGCCGGACTGCGCCCTGCTTTCAAGAAGGAGGGCACCGTCACCGCCGCGAACAGCTCCGGCCTCAATGATGGTGCCGCCGCGCTCGTCATCATGTCGTCCGAAGAGGCTGAAAAGCGTGGATCGCCGGTACTGGCACGGATCAAGAGTTGGGCGTCGACCGGCGTAGACCCGTCGATCATGGGTATCGGCCCGGTCTCCGCCAGCAAGAAGGCGCTAGAGAAAGCAGGCTGGACGTTCAACGAGCTCGATCTCGTTGAAGCGAACGAGGCGTTTGCGGCACAGGCGCTCGCGGTCGGGCAGGAGCTTGGCTGGGATGCATCGAAGGTCAATGTCAATGGCGGTGCGATCGCAATCGGCCATCCGATCGGCGCATCCGGCGCGCGCATCCTGACGACCTTGCTTTATGCCATGGAAGCGCGCGACGCGAAGAAGGGGCTGGCCACATTGTGCATCGGCGGCGGCATGGGCATCGCGGTCTGCGTCGAGCGCGATTGATCGCGGAACCGGCCGAACGGCGGAACAAGTTTCGGCTCCGCATCATTTCGGCCTGTATATGACGATGCCGACATTCCCTCTTCCCTCCCCCAGCCGCCGGCAGGCCATCGCCGGCGGCCTCTCTCTAGCGGCCGGGCTGGCACTGCCGGCGCAGGCAGCGGCCGGCGAGACCTTTTCGTGGGCCTGGCTGCAAGCCACCGCTGCGGATCTTGCCAAGAGGCCTTATGTCGCGCCGGCTGAGGCATCCAAGGCCGTATCGGCTGTGACCTATGATGCGCTGAACCATATCAGCTATCGGCCTGCGGCCACGATCTGGCCGCAGGCGGGCAGCGGCGGCGTCCGGCTCTTCCCGCTCAGTGCGATGTCTCCCCATCCGGTCTCGATCAATCTGGTCGAAAATGGCCGGACCAGGCCGCTGAGCTTCAGCCGCGACATGTTCGATGGCGCGGACCGCCTACCCCCCGACGCCGCCGGTTTCTCGGGTTTCCGTATCATGAACCCGGGTGGTCAAGGCGATTGGCTGGCCTTCCAGGGCGCGTCGTATTTCCGGACAGCGGGACCGCTCAACCAATATGGACTCTCCGCACGCGGATTGGCGATCGACACCGGGCTGAGCCGGCCCGAAGAATTTCCAAGCTTCACGAAATTCTGGCTCGAGCAAGGGCCGGGCGATGTGATCACCGTCTATGCGCTGCTCGACAGTCCAAGCGCCGCCGGAGCCTGGCGCTTCGTCAACCGGCGTACGCCTGCCGGCATTATCCAGGATGTCAGCATGTCGCTGCAGCTGCGCAAGGATGTCGAGCGTCTCGGCCTTGCTCCGCTGACCAGCATGTTCTGGTATGGCGAAGGCCAGCGTGACAAGGCGGTCGATTGGCGCCCCGAAATCCACGACAGCGATGGTCTGGCGATGGTCACGGGTCGCGGCGAGCAGATTTGGCGCCCGCTCAACAATCCGCCGCGCGCCATCCTCAACAGCTTCGCGGATCGCGATCCGCGGGCCTTCGCGCTGCTGCAGCGGGACCGCAATTTCGATCATTATCAGGATGACGGCGTCTTCTACGAAAAGCGGCCGGATCTCTGGGTCGAGCCCAAGGGCAGCTGGGGACCGGGATCGGTCGGCTTGTTCGAGATCCCCACCAACGGCGAAACATCGGACAATATCGTTGCTTTCTGGATGCCGGCGTCGCCCGCGCGGCGCGGCGCGCGCTACAGCCTCAATTACCGCCTGCGGTGGGCAGCGGGATCCGGCACGGCCAACGCGATTGCACGGATTGTGGATACCTGGCGGGGTGTCGCCGGCCGGCCTGGCCATGATCCGATCCCGAATGCCACGCGCCTGGTGGTGGATTTTGCCGGCGCTGCCCTGCGGGGCCTTGACCGCAATAGCGGCGTCGAGCCTGTCGTCACCTTGTCGTCCGGAGCGCCGATCAGCGTCGATGCCTATCCCGTCGTGGGTGCATCGGATCGGTGGCGGATGATCGTCGACATTCCCTATAGGAACGGCGAGACGCGCGATCTTCGCGGTTACTTGCGCCTAAAAGGTGGCGCACTGACTGAGACGCTATTGTATCAGTTGGTTTAATTTCGGCTCCGACACGGAACTTGCCGTCCGGATGAGCGATTGCAACCCGAGCTCCTAGAGAGAGCATCGGAGGGTAGCGTTTTGATCGGCGTCCATAAGGCGCAACAATGATGGTTCAGGATATTCGTTTAGCGATAGAGCGCAGCGACGCCGCGGCCGACTTGCCGATAGAGGCACCACTGGCGATGCCGGTGCAGGACTTCTATCGCCCGCCACATCCGGCGCCCGCATTCGTCACGTCCGCGGGCCTGTGGCGGCGCATTTTCCTGATCATTGGCAGCGGCATCATCGGCTTCATGGCCAGCATCGGCATCGCCGACGGTCTAGCCGGGGACGGCTATGATGCGATCGACCAGGTTCTGGCCATTCTTAGCCTGTCCCTGTTTGCCTGGATCGGTTTCGGTTTCCTGAACGCCGTCGTCGGCCTGATCGTTTCAATCCGGCGGCGTCACAAACAACCGGCCGCCGTGCCGTCCCCGACGCGGCCCGTGGCAGTGCTGATCCCCATCTATAATGAAGACATTTCGGCGGTCGGCGCGCGGATCGCGCGCATGACGGAGGAATTGCGGCAGAGCGGCGCGGCCGACCTGTTCCACTTTTTCGTCCTCAGCGATTCCAAACCCGGTGCGGAGGCGGCCGAACGTGCCGCATGTCGTCTGCTGCGCAAACGCGGCAGCTGCCCGATCTATTACCGCCGGCGCGAAGCCAATGTGGGCCGCAAACCCGGCAACATCGCCGAGTGGGTCAAGCGGTTCGGCGCCGCTTATGAATCCATGATCGTATTGGATGCCGACAGCCGCATGAGCGGCGAGGTGATGCTGCGGCTCGCGGGCAACATGGAAGCCGATCCAAAGCTGGGCCTTATCCAGACAAACCCGCAACTGACGGCCGGACAGACCCTGTTCGCGCGCTGGCAGCAATTCGCCGCCGCGCTCTACGGCCCCGTCTCCAGCGCGGGACTCAACTGGTGGTCAGGCGACGAGGCGACTTTTTGGGGGCATAACGCCATCTTGCGGGTCAAGGCGTTCGCGGAAAGCTGCGGGCTCCCCGCCCTGCCCGGTCGCGAACCGCTGGGCGGCGTCATTATGAGCCATGACATGGTCGAAGCCGCCTTGTTGCGACGCCGGGGTTGGCGCGCCCGCATGATGTTGCTGTCGGAAGGGAGCTATGAGGAATGCCCGCCGACGATGATCGATCATGCGATCCGCGACCGGCGCTGGTGTCAGGGTAATTTGCAGCACCTGCAGTTGCTGGACGCGGCGGGGCTTCACTGGGTGAGCCGACTGCAGTTGCTGATGGGGGCTTCGGCCTACCTCACGTCGCCCCTGTGGCTGTTCCTGCTCATGATGGCGCTGCTGCAGTCGATCCGCGTCGGCGCGCCGGTGCTGGATCATGGCACGCCGACTTGGCTGCTGGTCGGCACCCTGCTGCTTCTGTTCGGCAACAAGATGCTCGCGCTGATTTGGGCTGCGTTCGATCGCAAACTGGTGATCATGCTGGGCGGATGGCGCGCAATCCTTTTCGGTGTGCTGGTCGATATCCCGCTGTCCGTGCTGGCCGCGCCCATCATCATGGGATCGCAATGCCTGGCTATCCTCGAAATCTTGACCGGGCGGCCAAGCGGATGGGCGGCGCAGCGGCGCGAAGCCAGCAACATCTCAATCATCGATGCCTTCGATCATTATCGCTGGCACGTTTTGCTGGGCCTGCCCTTCCTGCTGGTCACCATGGATCCTTCGGCAACGGGCCTTTGGAACTTGCCGGTGGCGCTTGGCTTGCTGGGCGCGCCTTTGCTGGTGTCAGCCACGTCCCGGGTGGACTGGGGCACCCGGGCAGCCCAGTTCAAATTGTTTTCGGGCGACCCGGGCGAGCAACCGTCGGCGCTCCTGGCCGGGGCGGAACCGCCGCGCCCGGCCAGCACAGCGCTCGTTTAACGCTCTGGTGGCGTCTGTTCGGGCCGCCCTTTCGATTGAGTGTCGGCATCGTCCAGCGCCTTACCCGGATTAGGGTGTGGCGATTTCGACGGCGTGCCGATGCGTGCATCGCGATTGACGCCGTCAATATCGGAATGTGGGGTTGCTTCGGGCGGTTTTGCCATGATCCTTATCCTTCTGTGCGGATGATCAACGCGTAACAGAGCACTTCGCCGCATTGCCGGCGGCGTGGCCCGACGAAGCCCGCGACACCGTCTTACTCGGCCGATTACCATTGCGCCGCGAAACGCTTACAAGGACGGGCATCTGAAGATTAAGGGAACACGCATGGCGGACGACGTCACCAATAACGAAGCCAAAAACCGGTATGAAATCCACGCGGACGGCGGGGTCGCATTCGCCGTCTACGAACGGCAGGGCGACGTCGTCGCCTTTACCCACACGATCGTGCCGGAACGACTGCGGGGGCAAGGTCTGGCCGGGAAGCTGATTGAAGGCGCGCTGGCCGATGTTCGGCGTCAGGGCCTTAAGATCCTTCCGGAATGCTCGTTCGTCGTCTCCTACGTCGAACGCCATCCCGATGTGCAGGATCTGCTTGCTGCCCCGATGCCGGAGTGACTGCGCGCAATCACTCCCAGGTCAGGATCAGCCTTCCGCTCGCGGGAACCTGATAGTCGATGCGGTCGGCGGACGTGTCATGAGGACGGATTGTGTCGCCTCCCCCCGTGCTCAAGGACAATTTGGGCATTCTCTTGTGCTTGAGCCGGATCAGTCGCAGATTGGCGGTACAATTCTCCGCCCCATGCAAAGCAAGGGTGACGGCACGATCGCCCGTCCGCTCGATCCCACGCAAGAAATAGTCGCAAAAGAGCCGAAAGGGCGCATCGTCGATATCGTGAAAGGCGCGCGAGGCAAAGATCAGAGCGGCGCCCGCGCCATAGACTTCCTGGCCAACTTGCCCCGCCGGTTGGCCATCGGGATACAGATCCTCTAGCGGGAACGACAATCCCCGGTCGACATGACCGTTGAACTCGCGCTGCTTATCCGAGATCGCCGCCGGCGGCAGTGCGTCGGGATAATAATACCAGGCGCGCGACAATGCATATTTGCAATATTCGCTAACCAGCATGTTGGCCTCAGACTCAAGGTCGGGGCCACCGTCATTCAGATAGCGTTCGAAGGCGACGAAGCTGTCGAAGCATTCGTAAAGCGCCATGTAGGGCGCATCCTGCAGGCAGCTCACGCCCAAGAAGGTTTCGTAATGCGCCGCATGGCCGAGCTGACTTTCCCAGATTACCGCATTGTGCAGGAAGCTTCCGAGATAGACATAGCTCTGCTCCAAATACACGTCTCGATTGGTAATACGCCACATGCGCATGCAGGCGGCCGCGCCCCAGGCGGTCAGGTTGGCCTGATAATTGACGTTGAAGCGCAGCCCCATCGCGGCATCGAGCGCGGCACGGGCTTCATCCAGGAAACGCTTCTCGTCCGTCATTTCGAACGCCTGGAGCATCACCCAGGCATAGATGCCGCCGACGTCCGTCTGGCCGCGCCCATCGACTGGTGCGTCCTCCTCGATCACAGTGAAATCGGTGATCTTGTATTGGACCGGCCAGCAATAGTCGAAATGATGCGCTGCCTTGATCGCATAATCGATCGAATCGAGAAACAGGCCGCGCGCCTGCCTGTCGCCATTCAGGGCCAGGAGGCCCAGGTTCAGCAGGGGATGGTAGAGGTACCAGCTGTCGACCGCGTCGGCATCCTTGTCCTCGCCAACATTTGGCAGGTAGCGACGTAAGGTCTTCAGCTTCGGATCGTAAAATTTGCGCAGCCCGGCCTTCAGCTCCGCCTCCAGAGGATGCGGTTCGTTGCGCCACCTGCCCCACTGGTGCAGCGCCGCGATGACGGACATCTGCACCATGATGTCGGGATATTCGGCGGCCGTATAAGGATGGACGTACAGGTGCCCATAGTGGCGGACCGTGGCTTCGTCCGCGGTCGCGAGATCCCGCACCGTCCGGTCGGCTCGCTCGATCCAGTCGCGATACTGCACCGGCGGCAGCTCAAGCATCTGGTAGGCCGCCCCCAGCATCTGCACGAACTGTTTGGCCGAAGCCCGCTCCTGCGCGGATGCGTCATGCCGGAACACCAGGATCACATCGGACAGCGTGACCGGCTTACCTGGCTGCAGCGCCACCGCACCGGCATCCGCTTTCAAGGGCGGAGTCGGCAATGCGTAACCAAGCTCCGGCCATTCCCCTGCCACGGCCTCATCGGGTTTGGTGCCAGTCGCCCGAAAATAGTCGTTCGATGCGGTGAGATTCTGAAGATACAGAACGTTGCCAAAGGAAGGCCTCTCGATCCGGAAATAGAGCAGCCCCGCATTGATCCCGCGTTGGGAGGCTTCGACGACGCCTTCGGCTTCCAGCGGATCGTCCTTCGCACCCAGAGGATAAAGGTCGCGCGGCGCAAAAGGCAGCGTGATCGGACCGGCGGGCGTGAGCATTACCTGCACACGCAGCCGCTCCAGCGCCGTACGATTGGCAACGAAACTGATAACATGTTCGCCCATCGCGCTGTCGACGCGCACCCGGGCCGCTTCTTCGTCCTGCGCGGCAATGAGCTTGCAGGTGAAGGGAACACCCAGATAGGCGCAGCGCAATGCCAGTCCGCCACCATTGGGGCGCCGGATGAAGGCGAATACGGAATCCTGCGTTGTACGGATCTCCACTTCCAGCTCCCCCGTCTGGAAGCGGGCGAGCGGTGCGGCTGGCTTGTCCAGTGCATCTCGCAGCGCCAGCAGATAGGGGCTGGCCGACGGAGGTGTGTCGATGGTTGCCGTCTCTGACATTCAGCAGTCCTGCATCCAATAACGATGGACTTTTAAGCCGCTTGGCAACGGGTGGTTCCATCGTGAATCGATGTTTCCGACCTGTCCGTAATGTAGGTTAACCAATATCTTAGCCGAAACGGTGGTGCTGTCTGGCTTGTTACCAGGCTAGTCCTTTCGGCGGCTATAGCAGCGCCTGCTAGAGCAAAGGCCAAGCCGCTCGGCCGTTACGCCAGACGACTGACGCCCCCGATGGATGAGATGATGCCTTGCCATCATCCAACGCACCAGGATGGAGATATCCGCCATCGGCGCTGCCGCCATTCCCGCCTAGAGGCGCAGTCCCCGTCGCGCACAGCCCTCACCCTCGCGCGACCAACGGAGACAGACGTTGACGAACCCGGACGATACTCTTCCCGTACGGTGGCTTCCCGCGGCACCCTCGCGCGCGGACAATCCGCACATGACGCTAGCCTTCGCACGTGCCTATGAGCAGACCGCAACACGGATCACCGGCCCGGTCTCCTTCGCGGCGCTACGGCACATTCCCGCGTTCGGCCATGGTCTCCGAATTCTGGACGTGGCGGCCGGCACCGGCGCGCTGAGCGTGCCCGCTGCCCATGCGGGTGCCGCCGTCACCGCCGTCGACATTGCGCCCGGCATGGTGGAGGTGCTCGAGGAGCGGCTGGCGCCCTTCCCCACCGCCCAAGCCTGCCAAATGGATGGCGAAGCGCTGTCCTTCCCGGACGCAAGCTTCGATGCCGCGCTATCGGTGTTTGGTGTAAGCCTGTTCGGCGACTGGAAGGCCGGCCTCGCCGAACTGACCCGTGTCGTCCGCGGCGGCGGACATGTGGTAGTGGCGACCTGGCGTCAGCCGCCCGGCGGCGGCCCCTTCGTCGTCATGGCGGAAGCCCTTCGCGCTACGTTTCCCGACCGTCCGGTACCCGCCGGCCCGGAAGGCTTCCTGAAATTGGCCGCGCCCGATGCGATGACCGCAGCGCTTACGGAAGCGGGTTTGATCGATAGCGAGGTGGAGGAAATCGAAGCGATCTGGGAGGGGCCTGCCGGATTTGATTATCTCCTGCAGATGGCAGAACTCCATTCCTATATGGGCCCCTATGCCGCGCTCGATCACGAGCAGCGGCGTAGGGTCGATCAAGCCATTCTGGAGGCGGTCGATCGGCACGTGACTGACGGTCGGCTTAGCATGCGGACGACGGCAACGATCGGCACCGGGCTTCGGCCGGTCCGCCGTACCTAATCGCCCCTGCCCCTCGCCTTCCGCTGCAAAGCTGATCGCAGCGGAAGGTCCCACCATCGATATGCGGCCGTCGCGAAGAGGATCGTGAACAGGAAAAGCGAGACGGCGATGGCCGCTGTGGCCGCCGCCGTGCCGGTCTTCCCCACGACCCAGTTCATGTAGAGATACACGAAGGGGTAATGGGTGATGTAGAGCGGGTAGGAAAGCCGGCCCGCCGCCTTGCACAGGCGGAGCGTCGACGGCCCGCCAGCGGAATGGCGCCCCACGACCAGAATGGCGGGGAACAGGATAAGCACGCACGCCGCCTGATAAACGCCATTCCATTTGATGGCCCCGGAAGAGGGCCAAACCGGCGCGATGAAAGCGAGCGCCAGCACGATGCTGAGCGGGATGAAGCCGACCCGAAAGCGCGGCAGCCGATCATGCAGGCGGTAGATGAGCAGTCCGATCAGGAAGGGATAGGCCAGGCGAACGGGCGCGCCCCAAAAATTCGCAAGACCCCAGCCGGTATCGTAGGAACCGAGCGAAAGTGCGGTGACGGCCGAGATGATCGCTGCAATGACCGCCATGCCCGCCAAAGCGCGCGTGCGGAGCCGTCGCAGCACGAGAGCGTAAGCGATATTCCCGATATATTCCTGCAGCAACGTCCATGCGGGCGCGTTCAGTGGATGACTGTCACCCAAACGATTGGGAAGCGGCGCGGATGGCAGGGCGAGTAGCGCCGTGAGGAAGGCGAAGACAACCAGCGCGGCCGACGCCTCCTGCCGATCCCCTGCGAACGGATCGCCGAGATAACTCGCCAATCCTACGATCGCGCCGAGCACCACCAGCGGGTGGAGCCTGATTAGCCGACGAACCAGAAATTGACGGGTCGTCATCGTTCCCCAGCGGTCATCATAGGCATAGCCGACGACGAACCCTGAGAGCGCGAAGAAGAAATCCACGGCCAGATATGCGTGCGGCAACAAGAGACGCGGTGCATCGAACAGGACGGTAATGCCCTGGATGTGGAAGGCCACCACCAGCAGCGCCGCGGCACCGCGCAGGCCGTCGAGCACCTCAAAATGGGCTTTGCCGTCACCCGTACGGTCGGCGTCTGGATAGGTGTCCGAGGCGCTCATCGTGTCTGCAATCGCGCTGGATTACCCATGGCAGTGGCACCGGCAGGTACGTCACGCGTCACGACGCTACCGGCGCCGATAATCGCATCATCACCGATCGTAACGCCTGGCATAATGAGCGCGCCACCCCCGATCCAGACGTTCGCGCCGATGCGGATGGGCCGGCCAAATTCCAGCATCTGCGCGCGCAATGCGGGATCGCGCGGATGATCGGCCGTAAGGATCTGGACGCCCGGCCCGATCTGCGTTCCCGGCCCGATATCCACGCGCGCCACATCCAGGACGGTGCAGCCAAAGTTGATGAACACACCTGCGCCGACATGGATGTTGTAGCCATAGTCGCAATAGAATGGCGCCCGGATCGTCACGCGATGCCCGACGCTCCCAAGCCCCTCTTCCAGCAATGCGGCGCGGTCGCAGGTGACGGGATCGGTCGGCGCATTGTAGCGCGCGATCCAGGCCGCCGCGCGTGCACTGTCGGCCGCAAGCTCCGGATCATCGGCGGTATAAAGCGCGCCGGAAAGCATCTTCTCCTTTTCGCTCATCATGCTCAGCTCAGGTCGTGCAGATTTTTGCCGAGCGGCGGCGTGATCCGCAGATCGGAAAACAGGACACGCAGCCCCTGGCGCTCAGGCGTGCAGGCCATCGGCCCCACCTGATAAGAGGATGCCACGGGAAAAGGTGCAAGGCGCACGAGCGGCCAGATCTTTCCGTCGGAAGAGACCTGCAGGCGCAACACGCCGTTCGCAACGGTGGCGCGCATCCAGAAGTCGCGGGGGTCAGCCGCATAAGGCCCCGTCGCCCAGTCCGAACGGCCATCGGTCAGCACGCTGCTCAGCATCGCCCGCCCGTCGGACAATTCGATGCCCGCCTTGACCCAGCGGCGCTCGTCGAGGCGGACCATGATGCCGGCTTGATCGTAAAGCTCCTTATACTCACCGCGTATCCGCACCTGCGCCGTAAATGCCGCCGGAGTAGCGAAGCCAAGGAAGTGGCCGGAATCCCGCGTGAAGCCGTAATGCGTTTCGCGCCAGAAGTCGGTCGCCTTATCCGTCACAATTGTCAGGTCGCCTGCCGCGTCGCTGCTCCACACTTTGGGCGGATTGAGCCACTGGCCATCCCGCCGCCCCAATATCGAGCGGCTCACCGACGACGGCTGGGCGATCGCCGCACTGGGGAGCCCAAGCGCGATCGCGCCGCCGATCACGCTTCGGCGCGAGACTTCTGCTTCCTGCATGACCCAAGACCTCCTTGTGCGCTACGAGCCGCGGATGCCGCGGCCCTTTCCGATCCATGTGTACAAATGTACACATAAATGCAATGCAGCTCGTCATGGGTAGCGAAGCCGGCAAGCGAAACGACCCTGCACGACGCCAGCGCATCGTCGATGCGACGCTGGAGGCGATCGCCCAATTTGGCGTCACGGGTACGACGCACCGTCGTATTGCCGGGATCGCCCAGGTGCCGCTGGGATCGGTCACCTATTATTTCGAAACGCTCGACGCGCTCATCACCGCGGCCTTCCTGCAATTGGCCGAGCAATCGTCCCAGGATTTCGCCGCGCGAATGGCGCAAGCGACGGATCCCAGCAGCGCCAAGGACGCGATCATCGACATCATCGCTGGGTCGGTCTGGGCTACGCCTCGCACCTTGCTGCTCAGCTATGAGCTTTATGCGTTTGCTGCGCGTCACCCGCCCGTCGCGGCGGTTATGCGCGGATGGATGGGCAAGAGCCGGGCGGCGCTGGAACGCTATTTCGATCCGCTTACCTCCCGCGCTCTCGATGCGCTGGTGGAGGGCATTGGTATCCACAACTCGATTGACGATCACCCGCTCGATCGGGATGCCATCCGCGCGATCGTCGATCGGATCGCGAATTCCGCCTGATCGGGCGGACGCCGACGTCAGCGTAATCAGTCGCGATCCAAACCCTCATACCGGAAGAAGGCGAAGTCCGCTGGCGTAGCGAGGCCCGCCACATCCTGACAGGCAACGCCCACGAACGCGCCGGTGAAGTTGGGAAGCCCGGGCAGAGACGCCTCGTCCGAAAGAATGCTTGCATCCAGCGGATCGCCCCCGGCGCGCCAAGCCTGCTCCCCTGCCGCACGCCAGCTGAAGCGCAGGTCCGCCATGTTCAGCTCGGCCCGCAACTCGATCGGCCCGTCTGGCAGGTCGGGCGCGACGACCGACATGCGGAAGCGGCGATCGTCCGGCCAGGCCGACATGAGCTGCAATACCCGCCGGCCCTCATCACGGCTGACGTGCAGATAATGGAATTTGGTGCTGTTATAATAACAGATCAGCCCAGCCGCCTGCTGGTGGTCGATGGGATCGAACTCGAGCCGCGTCGTTGCGACATACTGGAAATGCTGCTGGCGCCGCGCGACCAGCGCCTGGCTGAACAGGCTGCCGACCGTTTCCCGTCCATAGAGCCGCAGGAAGCCTGGACGCGCCGACAGGCTGAACAAATGATCGGGCTCGGGAGAGCGCAGCCATTGCAAATCTCGCGGCAGTTCGCCGGGGCCGAAGCTGCCGTCCCATTCCGCCTCGTGCCAAGGTGCGGCCGGAAGATCGGGCACCGGGGGCGAAAGGTCCGGTTCGGCGTCGCCAGCGAGCGTCCGTAGCCAGCCATCCTCACCCCAGCGCATCGGCTGCAGCGCGGTTTCACGTCCAAGCGGGCACCGTTCCAGGCCTGGCAGCGGCCGACCGCATAGATAGACCAGCCACGGTGTGCCATCGGCCAGCTCTACCAGATCGCCATGGCCCGCCCGCGTCAGCGGGACGTCGCGACGGCCGTGGGATGTCAATACGGCGCCCTCGGGATGCACCTCATACGGCCCAAGCAGGTGGCGCGATCGCGCCATTACGACCGCATGGCCCCAGCTGGTGCCGCCTTCCGCCACCAGCAAATGATACCAGCCGTCACGCTTGTAGATGTGCGGCCCTTCCGTGAAGCCACGGTCGGTTCCGGTAAAGATCAGGTGCCGCTCGCCAATGAGCGCGCCGTGATCCCGATCGAATTCCTGTGCCACTATGCCGGCGAAGCGCGGCTTGTTCGGTCGATGGTCCCACAGCATGTTGAGCAGCCAGCTTCGGCCATCCTCGTCATGGAACAGCGCCGGATCAAACCCGCTGCTGTTCAGATAGACTGGATCCGTCCATTCGCCGTCGATGCGATCCGCACTGACCACATAATTGTGGAAATCGCGCAGCGTCACGCCGGTCGATCCATCCAGCGTCGACTGCCCGAACCTTTTCACATCGGTGTAGACCAGCCAGAAGCGGCCATGCGCGAAGCTCAGGTCCGGCGCCCATACGCCGCAGGAATCCGGATCGCCGCGCATGTCGAGCTGGGAGGCTCGCGTCAGCGGTCGTGCGGCCAGCCGCCAATTTACCAGATCCCGGCTGTGGTGGATCTGCACGCCCGGAAACCATTCGAAGGTTGATGTCGCGAGATAGATGTCCTCGCCGCGCCGCAGGATAGACGGATCCGGGTTGAAACCGCGCAATATAGGATTGCGGAAATGGGTCATGCGGGTTTGCGCACCATCGTCCAGAGAATGAAGGCACCGACCAGATCGAGCAGGCCCAGCACCACGAAGAAGGGGCCATAGCCGACCGTGTCGACCAAATGCCCCAGCGTCAGCGTGAAGATCAGGATACCGAGATTGCCAGCAAGGCCGGCGAAGCCGGCGACGGTCGCCACCTCGTCGCGCCGGAACAGATCGGACGCCATGGTGATGACCGTGACCGACAAGGTTTGGTGGGCGAAGCCGCCGATGCACAGCAGCGCGATCGCCACATAAGGATTGGTGGCCAGGCCAACCATCGTCATTGCCGTCATCAGGACAGCACCCAACGTGAAGGCCCAGCGCCGCGCATCGATGAGGTCGACGCCCTTGCGCTGAAGGAAGGCGACCACTGCCGGGCCGAAAAGACAGCCAAGGTCGGCGGCCAGAAACGGAAGCCACGCAAAGATCGCAATCTGGCTGAGATCGAAGCCACGCACACGCGCCAGATAGAGCGGCATCCAGAAGGACAGCATGCCCCAGACCGGATCAGCCAGCAGCCGCGGCAGTGCGATGCCCCAAAGCTCCCGCCGCCGGATCAGCTGCGCGAGCGGAGTGCGCTTTGCACCGACGGCAAGACGTGCCTCCTGCCCCCCTTCGATATAGGTTCGTTCCGCCGTGCTGAGGCGGCGGTGGCGGCTGGGGATCTGATACCAGAGCAACCAGGCGACACACCATAAAAGTCCGAGCGCGCCCGCGACGACAAAGGCAAGGCGCCAGCTTTGCGTCAATACCGCCCAGGCCACTAGCGGAGGCGCGAACACCGCGCCGAAGGATGCACCAATATTGTAGATGCCGCCGGCAACGCCGCGTTCCCGCGAGGGGAACCATTCCGCGATCAGCTTCTGCCCCGCCGGCTGTGCCGATCCTTCGGCCAGCCCGAGACCAAAGCGCAGCCCGGCAAAGGAAAACCAGCCCTGCGCGAAAACATGCGCCATCGTAATGAGCGACCACAACGCAGCGCACATCGTGAAGCCCAGCCTCAGCCCGGCGCTATCCAGCAGGAACCCGACCAGCGGCTGGAACATCACACCCAGCTGAAAGGCGCTGGTAATCCAGGAATATTGTTGGCTGGAGATGGACTGTTCGGCCAAGATCACCGGCGCCGCGACACCCAGAACCGATCGGGCGAGATAGTTGAGGATCATCGCGCCGACGAACAGCCCGATGATGGTCCAACGCACATACGGGAAGGCGTATCGCCCTGCCCCGTTCGGTGCCATGTCGCCGCTGGAAATCGCCACTCCACCCCCACGCTGTGCTTGTTGTGTTTGGGTAAACCATGTGCAGCAATGCCCCAGCGACACGCTCATGGCCAGCCCGCCAGGCCGTTCACGACCGATTGTTCCCTGCCCCAACTGGATGAGCTTATCCCGAGAGGAGACATCGCTGCCAATCGAGAGCTGATCGGGAGCGATCCATCACCATCCGACTTAGTCCGTATCCTCGCCCACCCCGGCCATCATTCTCGACCAGCCACGCGAGGATCCATGACTATCGCGCGCTTTCCGGAGAGGGCCGCCAACGGCCCAGCGATGCGGGCCGCACCGACCGGCTTTCCGAAGAAATCGTTCCCGATTGGGGCGATCTCGCGTACGGAGGGTAGCCGGCTGTCGCGATCGACCGTCAGCTTCAGCGTTGCTGGGTCAAAATCGATCGTCGTCTGTGAGGTTACGGACTGCATGTCCCAACCATAGGCCGCGCGCCAATGTGGCAAATCGCTATAGCCGATCGAGCGCCAGGCGGTCCCACCCGCTGCTGCCGCCGCCTGTGGATCAAGAAAGCCCTGAAAATCTTTGTGCATGTCGGCATAAACGTTGCCGTTCGCCTTGTTGTTACGGTTCAGGAAGACGATCCCGACCTTGCAACGCGTGATGATGTTGTTGGCCACGACGTTGCCGTCCGCCACCGGGCGCCCACGATCTGCCCGGACGATGGTAAAGACGGCGGCATTGTCGCAGCGCCCGATAAGATTATGCGCGATAATAAGGTTGCTGCTCGCATTGTCGAAGATGCCGGAGCCGGCGCATCCACGCTGCCCCGCTGTGCCAGGTTCTGCGTTGCGCACGTCCCAGATCACATTGTTGTCGATCATGTTACGCGTCGGCGTCATCTCGAAATGAACAGCCGCGGACACGGTCATCACATCGGTGAAGACGTTTTGCGTCACCCTGCAATTGGCGTTGTCGACATCCCACCAGGCGGCATTGCCGTGACGGATGTGGCGGATGACATTGCGCCGGAACAGCATGTTCTTGGCAAAATGGAATTTGACGGCGGAGGCTTCCCAACCGCGCTCGGCATCAGCCCAGCCGCACCATTCGAATAGATTGTCTTCGATCAGCGCGTCCGTGGTGCCCATGCCGCCGAGCCCTTCGACCCCGCAATAGCGGATGGTGTTGCGGCGGACGATGATCGAGGCGCCTGGCCGCGGCGCGTCGGTGCTCGCGCCGTCACGGCCGATCGCGAGAGCCATTCCGTTGGCCCATTCGAGAACATTGTCTTCCAGGATCCAATGATCGCCGCCGGCCAACGAGATCATGCCGTATTGCGGAAAGGGGTAGGCATTGCCGACGTGCTGGAAGGTAATGCCCTTCACGCGGATGAAGCCGATGCCGCTCCGTGCCGGGATCAGCGCATGTTGCCGGGTCGTGACCTCGATCCGATGGTCCGCCGGGGTGCCGGACGCCAAGCGGACATAGACTGCGGTTCCCGAATGATCCGCCCAGAAGCGTGCATTGGGCGTGCCGCCAATCTCTTGCATCAGCGGTCCGCCGCGACGGCGTGGCGGCAAGCCGTTCTGCGGCACCGCAGGACGCGTATAGTCGGGCGCTGCGGGCAGATCCGCCATGGCGAGCTCGCGCAACTGCTCCATCGGCTCGAGCGGCTTGCCGTCGACAAAGATCAGGCCGCGACGCCGCAAATAGGGGCCAAGGTCGACCGACGCCCCGTCCAGCCACCCCCACGACCCCATAATGCTGGGCAACGCGAACGGATTATAGGCATCGGGAAACATCGTGCCGGCCAGATCATGCCGCCAGACAGTGACCTCCGGACCGGCGGGACGACCGGGACCCGGGAAGCTGGACGAAACCGCTTGCTGCTGCCAGCCGTCCTTCAACACTTCCGATCCGGTAACCACCACCGTCGCGCCAGGCGCCGCTTCATAGCTGATCATCTGCCCCGGCCCACTGCCACCGCGCGCCGGACGAACACATTCGCGATAGGTGCCGGTGGCAACAACCACCCGCTCGCCGGGCTGCAGCACCTCGGCGGCTTTGCCGATGGTGCGGAAGGGCTGCGCCTCACTGCCGGGGCCGGAATCGTCGGCGTTGGGCGACCGATTGTCGACATGATAGGTCCGGGTGAAGACCAGCGGCTGTTCCCAGCGCGCGAACGCCGAACCGTCGGGCAAGAGTGCGTCGGCGGACGTTGGATCAGTGTGGCTTGCTCCTGCAGCGCCGGCGGGATCCCACCCCCTTAAGCCCAATATAGCGCTGGTCGCGGCAGCCTTCCGTAAGAACAAGCGGCGGTCGATGCTGCGATCGACGGCGATCAGCGGCGACGCGCATTCCGGCTGTTGTTCGCGATCGTTCGCCACGCCCTACTCCCTTGTTCTCGCTGCTTTTCTTGATCGCGCCCATGCACGACATAATGGAGCGGCTCAACTGGCCTTTCGGAACGATGTCATAAGACCGGCGCACGTGGCAGTTGCTGCGATCGCACGCCATATCGGACTCGATTGGCGATGGCGGCGCTCCGGGTCATCGCTTCGCCGCAGGTCGGAAGCTGGATCTCGCTGTGGACCGCCCGAAATTATCGACCTGCTGACGGCCTCGCAGATGCATCGACCCGCCCGCAGCGCTGATCCCACCATTGTCGATTCATCAAGGAGCGCGCGAGGTTGACCACCGTCCGCACCGGCGGCCATTCGGACCTTAGCCGAGTGACGCCGCGGGAGTGTGGATATGGCCGCAAAGGCACCGTCTTCGACACGCCGGACCCTGATTGCCAGCCTCGTCGGCACAGGGATCGAATGTTATGACTTCAACATCTATACCACCGCTGCCGCGCTGGTGTTCGGGGAGCTGTTCTTCCCGAAGGCATCCCATCCGGTTCAGCAGATGCTATCGTTCGCGACCATCGCTGTTGCCTTTGCTGCTCGGCCGCTGGGCTCGATCTTCTTTGGGCATTTCGGCGACCGGGTGGGTCGTAAATCGACCCTCGTCGTCTCGCTGTTGACGATGGGCATCTCGACCACTCTTGTCGCCTGCCTTCCCACGTATCACAGCGCCGGCTGGATCGCGGCGCTAATGCTTTGCGTTTTGCGCTTTGGTCAAGGCTTTGGACTGGGCGGGGAATGGGGTGGCGCAGTGTTGCTGGCGGTGGAGAATGCGCCGCCCGGCAGCAGGGCTCGCTACGGCATGTTTCCGCAGCTCGGCGTGCCGACCGGTTTCATCGCGGCTAACGGCCTGTTCCTGACGCTCGGCGCAATTCTCACACCCGAGCAATTCCAAGATTGGGGCTGGCGCATTCCGTTCGCGCTCTCAGCCATGCTGGTCGGCGTAGGCCTGTGGATCCGGCTCAAGCTTACAGAGACGCCTCAGTTCGCGGCCTCACTCGCCGAAGCGCCGCCACCGACCATACCCCTGGGCGAACTGGTGACGCGCCATTTCGGACCGCTCGCCGCCGGCACGATCGGCGCGATCGTCTCGTTTACCCTATATTATGTCGCGACCGCCTTCGCGCTTGGCTACGGCACCAAGACGCTCGGCTATGGCATGCGGCAGTTCCTGGCAGTGCAATTGGCTGCCATTCCCTTCATGGTCGCCGGCATCTATGCCTCGGCCCGGCTGGCGGATCTGCAGTTCGACGAACGCCGAATGCTGATCCTTGGCTGCATCGCGGCCATCGCGAGCGGTGTGCTGCTGGCGCCGCTGATGAGATCGGGCTCCTTGCTGCTGGTTTTCCTCTTCCTCGCACTGGCAATGACCAGCAAGGGCATGATTTTCGGCCCGCTCGCCTCCTGGCTCGCCAGCCTGTTCCCGGCGCGCGTGCGCTACACAGGCGTGTCGATGGCCTTCAACGTCGCGGGTGTGCTGGGCGGCGGCCTGACGCCGCTCGTCTCGCAAACGCTCGTCGTGCGTGGCGGCCTCTCTCTCGTCGGCGCGTATTGCAGCGCCGCAGCGGCGATGAGCCTGGTTGCGCTTCTCTTCGCCGGACGCGCCAAAGGTCTTCCTATAAGCCAGGCAGTTACACAGCCAGGCTAGGCATGATGCAGTCGATCAAGCCCAGCCAATTGCATGCGCTTAAGACACAGAGATCGGAGTGGATCGCCCTCCTCAGCGCCCAAAAAGCGATTCGCGTTAGCGTGAATCACGCCGCGAGCCGGGAGCATGAGCGAGGGTTGCGCTATGGCAGACCTATGCGCGGGATACGCCCGCTCATCGTCCGCGGAGTTATATTCGACTTATCAGGAAAATGGTGGAGCCGTGGGGGATCGAACCCCAGACCTTCGCAATGCCATCGCGACGCTCTCCCAGCTGAGCTACGGCCCCATCCTTTTCGCCGGCCCTGGGAGGTTCCGGCGTCTTCGAGGGCCGCGCCTTAGATCAGGCGCGGCGCTCGTGCAACGGGCGAAAACGCGCCCGCTGCATTTTTAGTGATCTTCTTCCTTTTCGCCGGTGTCGACGCCGATATCGTCGTCGCCGCCCAGATCGACATCGTCGTCCGCGCTCGGCTCCTCATCCTCATCGACATCCAGATCTTCGGCCAAATCCGCGTCATCGTCCTCCTTCTGCGCGGTCGGCTTCGGTGCGTCGAACGGCAGCGGCTGCTTGGACTTCAGTACGGTTTCGGCTTCGAAATTGGTGCCGCATTCGACGCAGGCGATCGGATCGTCCTTGCCAAGATCGTAAAAGCGCGTGCCGCACTTGGGGCAAGTGCGCTTGGTGCCCCATTCAGGTTTCACCACGGTAAAGCTCCGATAGAAAGAGGAGGAAGGCGATCCGGCCCGTGAAGGCGGATCAGCCCGACACCGCGCGCCTTGCCACGGGCCGGAGCCGCTGGCAAGGACCGCTGCCAATGCACCAGATGGCCCCCTCCCCCGCGGCGTTCAAGAGTGCGGGGCCGCTTTCCGGCCGCGTACGTGTTCCCGGCGACAAATCGATCTCCCACCGATCGCTCATGCTATCCGCGCTTGCGGTCGGCACCAGCAGCGTCGAAGGCTTGCTGGAGGGCGAGGATGTGCTCGCCACCGCCGCCGCGATGCGCGCGATGGGCGCACGGATAGAACGCGGCGCGGACGGCCGCTGGACGATCCATGGTGTCGGCGTGGGCGGCTTGCTCCAGCCCCAACAAGCGCTCGACATGGGCAATTCGGGAACCTCCACCCGCCTCCTCATGGGCCTTGTGGCAAGCCACGCGATCACCGCCACCTTTATCGGCGATGCATCCTTGTCCAAGCGCCCGATGAACCGCGTGATCGATCCGCTGTCTCTGATGGGCGCGGAATTTACCGCCAGCCCGGGCGGCCGATTGCCGCTGGTGCTGCGCGGCATCGCGCCTGCCGTGCCAATCGAATATCGCCTGCCGGTCGCATCGGCCCAAGTGAAGTCGGCGCTTCTGCTCGCCGGCTTGAACACGCCCGGCATCACACGCGTGGTCGAGCCGGTGCCTACCCGCGACCACAGCGAGCGTATGCTCCGTGGCTTTGGTGCGGAGCTGACCGTGGACCAGGACGGAACCGGCGCTAGGGTCATCTCAATCCGCGGCGAGGCGGAACTCCGTCCGCAACATATCGTCGTTCCCGGCGACCCGTCTTCCGCTGCCTTCCCTGTCGTGGCCGCCTTGCTGGTGCCGGGATCGGACGTGATTGTCGAAAATGTCGGGCTCAATCCGACCCGCGCCGGCCTGTTCGATGTGCTGCGGATGATGGGCGCTGATATTGAATTGGTCGATGCGCGCGAGGTCGGCGGCGAGCCGGTGGCCGATCTGCGCGTCCGCGGATCCTCCCTGCACGGCGTGGAGGTGCCGCCGGACATTGCGCCAAGCATGATCGACGAATTTCCGATCCTGTTCGTGGCAGCGTCCGTCGCCAAAGGGCGGACGGTGGCGCGCGGCCTTGAGGAACTGCGCGTCAAGGAAAGCGACCGCCTCGCCTTGATGGCGCGTGGGCTGGCGCGTCTCGGCGTGCGCGTGGAAGAGAGTAAAGACGGATTGATCATCGACGGCACCGACGGAGCGCTGCTCGCCGCCAACGGGCCGGTCGAGATCGCCGCGGAACTGGATCACCGCATCGCGATGAGCTTCGCTGTTGCCGGCCTGGTATCGGCGAACACCGTGACGATCGACGATATGGCGCCGGTCGCCACGAGCTTTCCAACCTTCCAGAGGTTGATGCAGAGCCTGGGTGCGACGGTCGCATGACCCTTGATCTCGATTTCCCGACGATCGTCGGTCTCGTCGGCAGCGGACTGATGATGGTCGCCTTCGCCTATTCCAATCTCGCTACCGTCGTGAACCTTGTTCTATTCAACCTGTTGAACCTGATCGGCGCGATCTTGCTTGGCTGGTCGTTGACGATCCATTTCAACATGGCCTCGCTCGTGCTGGAAATCGTGTGGGCGGCAATCGCCCTGTTTGGCCTGATCAAGGCCCTTGTCTTGCGGAGTCGCGCATGATCATCGCTGTCGATGGACCCGCCGCTTCCGGCAAGGGAACGATCGCGAAAGCGCTAGCCCGCCACTATGGCCTGCCCCACCTTGATACCGGATTGCTCTATCGCGCCGTGGGGCTTGCCGTGCTGGAGGCTGGCGGTGATCCCGCATCCCCCGACGATGCCCTGGAGGCGGCGCGCCACTTGAGCAGCGCGCTCGACGATCCAGGCTTGAAATCCGAAGCTGCCGGCAAGGCGGCCTCGCTCGTGTCCGCCCATCCCGGCGTGCGCGCCGCTTTGCTCGAACGGCAAAAGCGATTTGCCGAGCAGCCGGGCGGCGCTGTGCTCGACGGCCGCGACATCGGTACGGTGATTGCGCCTCATGCGGATGCGAAATTGTTCGTTACGGCCAGCCCGGAAGTCCGCGCGAAACGCCGCTGCGACGAGCTTCTCGGTATGGGCCTCGACGTGCATCTGACAGCCGTGCTGAACGATATCAGGGCGCGCGATGAACGGGATTCCGCGCGTTCCGCTGCCCCCCTCAAAATGGCCGAGGATGCGGCCTTGCTCGACACCAGCACACTTACGATCGAGCAAGCAGTCGCGGCGGCGATCGCGCTGGCCGAAGAACGGCCATTCACGGCTGCGAACGATTAGTTTCGGGATTACAAGATGGTACGGTCGCTTGTTGCGTCTTTGTTGTTGCTTGCTGTTGCTCCTGCCAACGCCGCGCCGGCACCACTTCCCAAGGTTGCCATCGTCACGAGCGAGGGGACGATCGTGGCGACGCTCGAGGCAAAACGTGCGCCGATCACAACCGCCAATTTCCTGCGTTATGTCGATGCCAAACGCTTCGACAACACCACCTTCTATCGTGCAGCCCGCAGCAAGCGCATCCCGGGGAAGGGGTTGGTCCAGGGTGGGATCAACCACAATATTCCCAAGAGCTTCCTGCCGATCAAGCATGAGCCGACCACGGTGACCGGGCTGCGGCACGTCGACGGTACGCTCTCGATGGCGCGCAACGCCGTGAATTCGGCGATGGGTGATTTCTTCATCACGGTCGGTCCGGCGCCCGATCTCGACGCGCGCCCCTCCTATCCGGGTTATGCCGCCTTCGGCCATGTCGTCAGCGGGATGGACGTGGCCAAGAAAATCCTCGCAAAACCGACATATCCCGGCGGCTTTGACGAATACACGATCGGTCAGATCATCCGCCAGCCCGTCAAGATCATCACCGTCCGCCGCATTCGGTAGCCGCCTTTCGCGCGTCCTTGCGGGCTGCTCCGACACCAGATGACGGATATAACATGCCGCGGAGCGCGGATGGAGGCGGACTTTCCCATTGGCCGTCTGCTCTGCCGGGCCTAAAGGGGCCGCCCGACAGCAGACGTGGACATCATGACCAAATCCGCCACCGATCTCATGCAGGAGATCATCTTTTCTTCCCTGATCGACGCCGTGGGCGCGTTGCGTACCGCGTCGAAGGGCGTGCCGAATGCGATGCTGCGGGACATCCAGGCGATCGGCCCGAACACCACCTTTGCCGATTTGCCTAAAGAGTTACAGGCAAGTATTGGAGAATCGGTGCGAACTGCCTTCAACCGACTGTTGAAGGAAGGCTATAGCGTTTCGCCCGGCAGGCCGGCCGCGCCACCGCCGCGCCCGCCAGCCCCCGGCGGCGGTCGTCCGTCCGGCGCCGGCGCTGGACGGCCGCCGCAGGGTCGACCCGGCCCGCGCCCCGGCAATGGCGGGCCCCGGCCCGGCAATGATCGTAACCGCCGCCCGCCCAAGCCACGCGGCTCCTAAGGGCGCGCGCTTGCCCGTAGCGCGCCTGTGCGCTATATACGACCTATCCAGCGAGCGATGCTCGCGGAGGACGGCGCGGAGTTGGGCGGCATGACCGCACCTCACGCGCCCTTTTCGCATTTTGCGCTGAGCCTTCCTCCGCATGCTTCATTTGAAGGATGCCGCTCGCGCATGAGGCTCGGGCGGCGGTTCGGCTGAAGACCTCCGGAGACAACCGGACGGCCGGAAACAGACTAAAGGACTATTCATTTTTATGGCCACTGCGGCATTCCCCACCCGCGATGATTTCGCGGCAATGCTTAACGAAACGCTCGGCGGCGAGAGCCAGGGCTTCGAAGGACGGGTCGTCAAGGGCACCGTCACCGGCATCGAGAACGACATGGTCGTCATCGACGTCGGCCTGAAGTCCGAAGGCCGCGTTCCGCTGCGCGAATTCGCCCCCGCCCCCGGCCAGAAGGCCGAACTGAACGGTGGCGACGAAGTCGAAGTCTATGTCGACCGCGTCGAGAACAGCCATGGCGAAGCGATGCTGTCGCGCGACCGCGCCCGCCGCGAAGCCGCGTGGGACAATCTCGAGCACGAATTCGCCGCCGGCAACCGCGTCGACGGCGTGATCTTCGGCCGCGTCAAGGGCGGCTTCACGGTCGATCTGAATGGCGCCGTGGCGTTCCTGCCCGGCTCGCAGGTCGATATTCGCCCGGTTCGCGACGTCGGCCCGCTGATGGACATCCCGCAGCCCTTCCAGGTGCTGAAGATGGATCGCCGTCGTGGCAACATCGTCGTGTCGCGCCGCGCCGTGCTGGAAGAGACCCGCGCTGAGCAGCGCACCGGCCTTATCCAGAGCCTGGCCGAGGGTCAGATCGTTGACGGTGTGGTCAAGAACATCACCGATTATGGTGCGTTCGTGGATCTGGGCGGCATCGACGGCCTGCTGCATGTCACCGACATCAGCTACAAGCGCGTCAATCACCCGTCCGAAGTGATCAACATCGGCGACACGGTGAAGGTGCAGATCATCCGCATCAACCGCGACACGCAGCGCATCAGCCTCGGCATGAAGCAGCTCGAGAGCGATCCGTGGGAAGGCGCGGCCGCCAAGTATCCGATCGGTGGCAAGTTCACGGGCCGCGTGACCAACATCACCGAATATGGCGCGTTCGTCGAACTGGAGCCGGGCATCGAAGGTCTGGTCCATGTCAGCGAAATGAGCTGGACCAAGAAGAACGTGCACCCGGGCAAGATCGTCTCGACCAGCCAGGAAGTGGACGTCATCATCCTCGAGGTCGACGAAGAGAAGCGTCGCATCAGCCTCGGCCTCAAGCAGGCACAGGCCAATCCGTGGGAGAAGTTCGCGGAAGCCCACCCGGTCGGCTCGACCGTGGAAGGCGAAGTCAAGAACGCGACCGAGTTCGGCCTGTTCATTGGCCTGGACGGCGAGATCGACGGCATGGTCCACATGTCCGACATCGCCTGGGGTGTGTCCGGCGAGGAAGCCCTGGCGCTGCATCACAAGGGCGAGACGGTCAAGGCGCAGGTCCTCGACATCGATCCCGAGAAGGAGCGTATCAGCCTCGGCATCAAGCAGCTTGAGCGTGCCGGCGCATCGTCCGGTGCTTCGGGCTCCAGCGGCGCCGTGAACAAGGGCGCGATCGTCACCGTCACCGTGATGGCGTCGGGCGATGGCGGTCTGGACGTGCAGGTCGGCGACGATGGCCCGACCGGCTTCATCAAGCGCGCCGATCTTGGCCGCGATCGCGACGAGCAGCGTCCGGAGCGTTTCCAGCCCGGCCAGAAGCTCGATGCGATGGTAACCGGCTTCGATCGTTCGAAGAAGCCCACCTTCTCGGTCAAGGCGATGCAGCTCGCCGAGGAAAAGCAGGCTGTTGCGCAATATGGATCGTCCGATTCGGGCGCATCGCTGGGCGACATCCTGGGTGCGGCATTGAAGGCACGCGACGAGGCATAAACGCCACAATCTCACGCCGGGCCGGGCAAAATCGCGGCCCGGCGTGATCCTTCAAGATTGATCTATATTTATTTCTACGACATAGAGGTGGCGGCTTAGGTTGCGGCTTCAAGGGACGCGGAAAGCCGATGCGTCATTGAGCCAGAGAAGGGGCAAGTCATTGATCAGGTCCGAGCTTATCGCTCTGGTGCACAAGGATCAGCCAGGGCTTTCCCCTCGCGAGGTCGAGCAGATTGTCGCCTGTATCTTTGACGCAATCTCCAAGCGCCTAGCCGAAGGCGGCCGCGTCGAACTCCGTGGCTTTGGCACCTTCACGACGCGCGCGCGCGATGGCCGCGTCGGGCGCAATCCTCGCACCGGCGAGGCGGTCGATGTGCAGCCCAAGCGGGTTCCCTATTTCAAACCCGGCAAGGAAATGCGCCACCGGCTCAACGTCTGAGCTTCGGTACTGGCGTTACCGCCCCCGCTGCGGCTAAGCGGCTATCCGTGCGGACGTGGCGAAACCGGTAGACGCAGAGGACTTAAAATCCTTTTCCGATAGGAGTGCGGGTTCGAGTCCCGCCGTCCGCACCAATTCCGGCTAAGAACGGCCAGGCAATCGTGGCACGATCAAACATTTAGTGTAATTTGCGTCCCTTCGCCACCGAGGTGCGTTGACCCTCTGAGATATCAGGAGGTTATCATGGGCGACGATCGAAACGGGCAGAGCCCAGAGGTCGAAATGGCGAATGATGAAGGCGCAGATCCTTCGCACGATATCGAACGCCAGAATGATGGCGCATCGTCCGACAGCGACGCCACGTCTACTACAGGGCCCGAGGATAGCGATACGGATCCTGAGGCGGAAGCGCATCCCAGCTAGCCACCGACAAGCGGTCAATCGCCGCTGTTACTGCCGTGATCGCCTCGATAAGGTCGCGGCCATGCGGTGGTTGCCTTCCGGTTTGCTGAGCGTGGTCTTGCTCCTGGCTGGGTGCCGCGGCGGGACGAGCGACGGACCCCTTTCCGTCAGCGTGATCGGCACCGATTGGAAAAGCCCCGAAGCGGCGGCAACGCTCGCGACGACGACCGATGTCGGCTTGGTCCGGCTGGATCGCGAAGGGCAGGTGATTCCTGGAGCAGCCGCCCGCTGGGCCATTCTGGATGATGGCGTCGACTATATTTTCCGTATCGATGATCAGGCCGGGCTCTCTGCCCGCGCCATTGCCCGCCGCCTGCGGGACGCCCTTCGCCGCAACACCGCCAACCCGGATCTTTCCGCCTTGCAGCCCGTCGAAAGCATCACGGCGGTCACCTCCAGTGTCATCGAGATGCGGCTGGATTCGCCGCAACCCGATCTCCTGCCGTTGCTGGCCCAGTCCGAGCTCGCCGTCGGCGGACCAAGCCAATGGCGTTCTACCAAGGAAAATGCCGGACAGATCCTGCTCACGCCTCCGCCCGGCGACGAGGAAGCGGCAGCGGTTCGTCTTCGTGCCGAACAGGTGGGCCGCGCCGTGGCACGCTTCCAGGCTGGCGGCAGCGCGCTCGTGCTGGGAGGCACCTTCGCAGATCTGGGCGTGGCCCGCGCCGCCGACCTGCCGCGTGAGGCGCTGCGTTTCGACCCCACATCAGGCTTATTTGGGCTCGCCATCCGCAATGCGCAGTTGGACCCGGCCCTCCGCACGGCTCTTTCGCTGGCGATTGACCGCGACCGGATCGTGTCCTTGATGGCCGCGCCTCAACAAACGAAGGCGACGACGATTGCCGGATCCACGATCGAACCCCCGCTGGATCAACGACGCGAGATGGCGCGCGCCCTATTGGCGGGCAGGGCGCCCCAGATCCAGGTGGGCATGCCACCTGGGCCCGGCGCCCGCGTGCTGTTTGCCGCATTGGCAAGCGATTGGCACAAGGTCGGGATAGAGGCGCACGCGGTCGAGCTGGGCGCGCCGTCGGATCTCTCGCTGGTAGACCGGGTTGCCCCTGCGGGGACGCTTGCGACGCTCGCCTGTGCCGTCAGCGCAGGCTGCAATCCGCGCGATCGGCTGGCGCTGATCAACCCGCCTTTCATCCCGATCGCGACGCCGATCCGCTGGTCTCTGGTTGCCCCGTCGCTCGATGCCTTCACGGCTAATGCGCTCGCCGCCCACCCTATCGATCAGCTCCGCACGCGGCGATAACGGAACCAACGCGACGCTCGCGCGATCAGCGTTTCATGGCGGATCGCACCAAGCCCTATCACGCTGCATTTGATCGTTTGCCGGGGCTGGGGCGGGATCCTCAGGCAGTGCGCAAGCGCGTCGAGGCGCTGGAGCATATCCTGGAGCGCATGATCGTCATTCCAGGCCTTAATCGCCCAATCGGATTGGATGTTCTACTCGATGCGCTTCCCGTGGCGGGCAGTCTGGTTGGGGCCGCCCTGGGTTCATACCTTGTCTGGGAAGCACGCAATCTGGGCATGTCGAAATGGCAGATGGCGCGCATGCTGGGCAATGTCGGCTTCGACGCATTGCTGGGCGCCATCCCCTGGGTCGGCGCTATTCCGGATTATTTCTTCCGGTCCAACAGCCGAAACGTGCGGATCATCCGCCGCCACCTGGATAAGCATCACCCCGCGACGGCGATCCTCGAGGGGCGGTAGAGGGCACGATCACTACGCGGCGGCGGCCGCGCCTGGCAGGCGGATCCGCACGATACGGTTTCCGCGCGTGGGCGTGCGGCAACGCTCCCGCCGGAACTTCGTATCAAGGCATAGCCAGACTTCGCGTAGCCAGCCGTCTCGATCCAGATTCAAGGTAACCATATCCGATGTCATACCGGGATTCGCGGCGGCGAAAGCGCGGGTGAAGCTGCCCGCATCCATGGTTTGCCCGGCAAGCGTCACCATGTCCGGAAAGCGGATCCGATAGAATAAGCGGCTGGATCGCTTGAAATAGGCTTTAGGCGTGATGCCCATGCAGGTGCCATGTTTGGCCCATTCATGCTGCATCAACTGAGCTGACGGGGTCGCGGCATGATAGGTGGTGATGATCCCTGGCGGGAGGATCGCCGCATCCGTGCACCATTGCGGCCAGCTCTTGCCCTGCCCGTCCGGCCACAGGCCGTGCAGGACGAACCCGCCCCTTCCGATCGGTCCGCACTGGAAGCTTTCCGCACCCGGCACCGGGCGCGCGCAATGCTCGGGCGCCCAGATCAGTGCCAGCGTGTATCCGCCGATCGGCTCCATGCGCCTCGACTGTTCGGCGCTCGGGCCTTCAGCATGCGGAACGGCAGCCGCGTCCCAAGCCGGTGCTGCTGCTTGAAGAGCGAGTAAGGCGAGCCACGCAATCATGATTCCACCAGGTCCAAACCGATGTCTGCTGCAGGCGCCGATTGGGTGAGACGCCCGACCGAAATATAGGTCACGCCGGTTTCCGCGATCGCCCGGATCGTGTCCAACCGAACTCCGCCCGACGCTTCGCTGGGGACCCGTCCTCCGATCATCTGCACCGCTTCGCGCAGCGTTGCCGGCACCATATTATCCAACAAGAGCCAAGTCGCTCCGGCATCAATCGCGGGTGCGATCTGATCGATATGGTCGACCTCGACGATGATTTGCTTGATGCCCGCCTCAACCGCGCGACCCACTGCCGGTGCGATACCGCCAGCCACGGCGACATGATTGTCTTTGATCATGGCGGAATCCCACAATCCCATGCGGTGATTGCGTGCGCCGCCCATACGCGTCGCGTATTTTTCCAGACGGCGCAGGCCGGGGATGGTCTTGCGTGTGTCCAGCAGGGTCGCGCCGGTTCCAGCAATTGCATCGACATAGGTGCGCGTGAGCGTCGCTATGCCTGAAAGATGCTGTGCCGTGTTCAAGGCGGATCGCTCGGCCGTCAGGAGCGCACGCGCGCGGCCGGAGACTCGGAGCAATTCCGTTCCGGCGGGCACCGCCGCGCCGTCCTCCACCAGCAAGACGATGTCGGCGGTGGGATCGAGATGGCGAAAGAATTCGGCAGCCAGTGCTAGGCCGGCTGGAACGATGGCGTCGCGACTGACCATCGTGCCATCGAAGCGCGCATCGGCCGGAATGACGGCGCGTGAGGTGATGTCTCCCCCCTCCCCCACGTCTTCCGCCAACGTCGAAACGACAAAGGCACCGGCATCGAAGCCGTCCAGTTCGAATGTCATCACGTCTCCCAGATCCGGCCGGTGGTAAGCCTGTCGATTCGACAGTAGCAGGGCATGCGTGCAACCCGATGAAGCAGCGAGAGGCATTTGACCATCTTCACGCCTGAGCACGGCTTGTCCGATACAATCGTCTCTGCATCCGTCGTGGCGCCGCCGCCCCGTGAACCGCGGACCGCCTGATCCATGCCGTTCACCCCATTCCACCTCGGTCCGGGCGCCGTCTTTAAGGCGATCGGCCGCGATCGCTTCAGCTTCCTGATGTTCGGAGGCACGCAGATCCTGATGGACGTGGAGCCGCTCGTCCATATCCTGCGCGGTGACAGGGTGCTGCACGGCACCAGTCATACCATTGCCGGCGCGTTGGCCATTGCGGGCGTCTCGATCCTGCTTGCGGTACCGATCATCCGCTGGTTGATGCGACATCTCACGAACGCCCCACCGCTTACCTGGACTGTCGCGACGATCAGCGCCCTTGTAGGGACTTACTCGCACATTCTTCTGGACGCGATCATGCATTCAGACATGAACCCGCTATGGCCCTTTGCCCCGGGCAACAGCCTGCAGGGCATTATCTCCGTCGACGGCCTGCATCTTTTCTGCATGTCCTGTGGCCTGATCGGCGGCGCCGCAATCGCGCTACGCGCCATGCGGAGGTCCTGATCGGTCAGCGCTTCAGTCGCCGGACGGTCGCTTATGCCCGAGATCCCCCTGCCCGCCAGTGGCGCTAGCCATTTCCAGCATGCGATCGAGCGGCCGCTTCGCGGCCAAACGCGTTTCTTCGTCCATCTCGATCCGCGGATTGAGATCGCGTAGCGCCAGGTACAGCTTCTCGATCGAGTTCATCGCCATGTACGGGCACATATTGCAGTTGCAATTGCCGTCCGCCCCGGGCGCGCCGATAAACGTCTTGTGCGGGGCCGCCTTCTCCATTTGATGGATGATATGCGGCTCGGTGGCGACGATGATCGTCTGCGCAGGCGACGCCAAAGCGAATTCTAGGATCGCGCGGGTCGATCCGACCAAATCCGCATGATCGAGGATGTAGGCCGGGCATTCCGGATGCGCCGCGACCGGCGCGTCCGGATACTGCACCTTCAGCTTAAGCAATTCGGTCTCGCTGAAGGCCTCATGGACGATGCAGGCGCCCGGCCACAGCAACATGTCGCGCCCCGTCTTGCGGTTGAAATAGGCGCCCAGATTCTTGTCCGGCGCGAAGATGATCTTCTGATCCATCGGCAGCTGCGACAGGATCTTCTCGGCCGATGAGGATGTCACGATGATGTCGGAGTGTGCCTTAACGGCGGCCGAGCAGTTGATGTAGGTCAGCGCAATATGATCGGGATGGGCCGCCCGGAAACGTGCGAACTGCTCCGGCGGACACGAATCCTCCAGGCTGCACCCCGCCGCCATGTCTGGAAGCACCACAGTCTTGTCGGGTGACAAGATCTTGGCGACCTCCGCCATGAAGCGAACGCCGCAAAAGGCGATCACGTCCGCGCTCGTCTCTGCTGCCTTCTTCGACAGATCCAGGCTGTCGCCAACGAAGTCGGCCAGATCCTGAATTTCCGGCACCTGGTAATAATGCGCCAGAATGACGGCATTCTTTTCCTGACGGAGCCGATTGATCTCGGCGCGCAAGTCCAGACCGGCGAGGCTTTGGGTAGGAGCGTTCATGCGCCCCAAATAAGAAGTGCCGGCCCGTTTGTCGAACGGGTGGATCATAACCGCTTCCTGCTGTTAGGGGCAGGGAAACAGGGAGATAGATGCATATGGCACGGATTTTGGCGGGCGCGGTGGCAATCCTGCTCGCAAGCGGTGCATCGGCAGCGCCGCTGGCGACGATCGATCGCAACGGCAGCATCGTCTCGGTCGAGCCCTATGCGCCCAACATCGTGCGCGTGACCATCGCGCGGGATCATGATCTTGCGGATGCCGCCCCCGGTTATGGTGTGACCGCGAAGAGCAACGCCAGCGGTTGGGCGCATAATAATGGTGTGGCCGGCGATGTCTTCACCTCGGGCGCAATCAACCTCACCATCGATGCGCAGCCTTGGCCGAAGGCCCCAACGCAGATGGAGCGCTATTTCGCGCCGTCGCTTCCGCCTGTCTCCCTGACCGTGAAGCGCGCCGACGGGCAGCCGATCGTTACCATGAAGGGGTGGGACATGGTCCCGCATGAGGTTGCGGGCGAACGGACCTTCAAGGTGGGCGCTAGCTTTTCCATCACGCCGGACGAGCATTTTTATGGCCTGGGGCAAAATCAGGAGGGCACGCTCGACCTGAAGGGTCGCACGATCGATTGCCGCCATTATTACGACGCGCCTGCCGGCGAGCAGGTTTGCGTGCCGGTCCTGGTCAGCTCCAACAATTACATGATCGTCTGGGACAATCCCTCGACCACGACCGTGTCGGTGGGGATGAACAATGCCACGCATTTCCAGTCGAATGTTGGCGAGCGCGTTTCCTTCTTCGTCATCACCGGCGCCGACAGCGACGATCTCTACAAGGGCTATCGTCTGCTGACCGGCGTCACGCCGCTGCCCCCAAAGGCCGCATTCGGGCTCATCCAGTCCAAGGCGCGCTACGAGACCCAGAATGAGCTGCTCGGCATTGCTAAGGGCTATCGCGACCGCGGCTATCCGCTCGACGTGATGGTGCTCGACTGGTTCTACTGGACGCGCATGGGCCAGCTCGACATCGACCGCACCTACTTCCCCGATCCCGGCGCGATGAACCGCCAGCTGCACGATTGGGGCATGCACAGCATCATTTCGGTCTGGCCGCGCTTCGAGAAGGAAAGCCGCTATTTCGATCTGCTCGCATCCAAGGGCTGGTTCCTGAAGGACAAGGACGGCAAGCCGGTCGATGGCCTTGCGGTACGCACGGATCGAGCCGGCGCGTTGATCGACAGCACTAATCCAGACGCCCGCGCCTGGTTCTGGACCAAGATACGGGACAATATCGCAAGCCAGGGGTTCGACTGGTTCTGGCTTGACGAAACGGAACCCGATCTTGTGCCTGACGGCTATTTCTATTCGATCGGGACAGGCGACCGTTATCATAACCTGTTCCCGCTGTTGCATACGGGCGGCGTCGCCGAAGGCTCTGCACGCGATCGTCCGCAATTCCGCAACCTGATCCTCGCCCGCGCGGCCTATCTGGGTACCCAGGCCAATGGTGCGATTTTCTGGACGTCCGACGTCCAGTCCACCTGGGAAGCGCTCAAGCGCCAAGTTCCGGCAAACCTCGGCATGGCGGCGAGCGGCATCGCTTATACGAGCAGCGACACGGGCGGCTGGCAGTGGCCGAACGGCCCCAAGGCGCAACGTCCCGTGCTGGTCGATCCGGCCGGCGCCACCGCGATGGCCCCATCCTATACCGACTATCCGGAATTGTTCGTCCGCTGGTTCCAGCTCAACACGTTCACGCCGACGTTGCGCATCCACGGCCAGCGCCCGGCGGCGGCAATCTGGGAATATGGCAAAGCAGCCGAACCGATCCTCGCCGATTATCTGCGGCTACGCTACCAGCTGATGCCCTATCTCTATGCTCTGGGTCATGACACCTATCAGACGGGTGCGCCGTTCATGCGCGCCTTGTTCATGGACTTCCCCAAGGACCCGGTCGCCGCGACCGTAGGCGATCAATATATGTTCGGCCCCGCTTTCCTGGTCGCGCCTGTGACTGATCAGGGCGCCACGACGCGCAAGGTCTATCTGCCCGCAGGGAGCGACTGGTACGACTGGTGGACCAACCGCAAGATTACAGGCGGCCAGTGGATCGACGCTGCCGCGCCGATCGAACGGATGCCGCTGTTCGTGCGCGCCGGATCGATCGTGCCGCTCGGCGCGCCCATCCAGAACACGGCGACGCGTCAGCCGCTGTCGGAAATCCGGGTCTTCCCGGGACGCGATACAAGCTTCGCCCTGTATGACGATGACGGCGTGACCAACCAGTATCAGAAGGATGGCGGCAAGACCGCGACCCTGCGTTGGGACGAAGCCACCGCCCGGCTTTCGGCGAGTGGCGCGCTGCCGAGCGGACAGTCACCGGCGGCATTGGTGAAGGTGATCCGCGCGCAATGACAATTCTTGTTGGATTGTCGGGAAGCCTGCGGCATCACAGCTTCAACAGCGGACTCCTCCGTGCGGCCGTCGAGGAGATGCCGGACGGTGCCCGCCTAGACATCGGGTCGATCGCGGACGTGCCGCTCTACAATGGCGACGTGGAGGCCGAAGGGATACCCGCGGCGGTTATTCGCTTGAAGGATCAGGTCGCCGCCGCTGACGGCCTGCTTCTCGTCACGCCCGAATATAACAATGGCATACCCGGCGTGTTCAAGAACGTAATCGACTGGTTGAGCCGGCCGTCGAGCGATATTGCGCGTATATTCGGCGGGAAGGCGGTTGGCGTGATCGGCACCTCACCAGGTCGCTTCGGCACCTTGTCGGCACAGACCGCCTGGCTACCGGTGCTGCGTACGCTGGAAGCCGATCATTGGAGTGGCGGCCGGCTCGTCGTTTCGGACGCGTCCGCGCTTTTCGATGGATCGGGCGATCTTGCTGACGGGGCAACCCGGGCACGGCTACGCAAATATCTGGCCGGATTCGTGGCGCATATCCAGCGGACGTAAATCCTGCGCGACGACCGCGCTGACATCGAGTTGGGGGAAATGATGCGGGTCTGCTTGATAATCGCTATCTTGTTCGGCGCCGTCGCGGCCGTTGCACAGGCTCCGCCCCTTACCCTCGCCGATATCGGCTTGGTCGGCTCGGAATGCGCGCGCTACGATGCCGCGGCAGATCGTTACATCGTCTCCAACATCAATGGGCCCAACCCCGGTTTTCTCTCCGTCGTCACGCCCGACGGCACTGTCGAGACACTGCACTGGATCGACGGCAGCGCGAGCCGGCTCGCCGATCCCTTCGGTCTCTTCATCGAAGGCGAACGCATCTATGTGGCGGATGTTGATGCGGTCCGCATCTATGATCGCCGCACGGGCGCGCCCGCCTCCAGCGTCGTCGTGCCCGGTGCGCTGCGCCTCAACGATCTGACCGTTGCCAAGGACGGCACGATCTATGTGACCGACTCAGGCAAGGGTGATCAGCCGGGCGCGATCTATCGCATCTCGCGCCGCGGGAAGGTTGTACAATGGGCAGCCCGCAACGACGCGCTGGAGAAGCCGAACGGCATTGCCCTGCTGCCCGACGGTACGATCGTTCACGGCGGCCGCGGGGTGAACCTGGTGTTCCGCAACGCCGCCGGAAAAGTCTTGCGCGAACGCACATTGCCCACCGGCCGGATCGACGGCATCGTCGCACTAAAGGACGGCAGCCTGTTCGTCTCCAGCCAGGACGGCCACGTCGTCTATCATGTCGGCCCCGGCATGGGCCCCATCACTGTGGTTGCCAAGGATATCGAGGTGCCCGCCGCCATCGGCTATGACAGCAAGCGCAACCGGCTGATCGTGCCGCAGATCCGCGCGGCATCGCTGACCTTGGTCGACTTGCCGCCGCGCTAGGCTTCGCCCTGGAACTTCGCGACGACGGTCGCATCGATCCCGGCGGCCTTCAGCGGCATGGCGAAGCTGCGCTGGATCGCATTACGAGCCGCATCGCGCGCGAGCTTCATCGGCAAGGCATCGCGCGCCTGTCGCACCAGTTCCGCCTGGCCGGCCGCCTTGTTGGCGGCATCCAACCGGGTCTCGATAGCCGTCAGCGCCATCAGCACCCCGCCCTCGCCATAACTTTGAACATGGCGCAGATCGACCTCCGGCGCCGATACGGACAGCGGCGGCAAGGTCACCGCCAATGTCCGCGTCGCCGCATCCCAACGCAGGTCACGCTGCTGCAGCGCGGACAGGTCCAGCTCGTACCGCACCATGCCCGGCATGATCAGCGTCTGCTTGGCCGAGAAGCCGAACCGATGCTGCTCCGACGTCACCACCGCCACGAACCGCGCGGCAAACGGCACCAGCACCGCCTGTTCGCGCACCGCCTGCAGGCTGGCCGCGGCCACCGTCACCGGATCGGGGTTGAGCTCCTTGCGAAGCTTCCAACCCAGCGCGAAGATGATCCCGGCCGCGATCACCACCACCAGTAGCAGCGCGCCGAGGAATTTGGCGACCGGCCGGATCATGCGGCGATCGCCCACAAGTCGCCGTCGCGCCATACGCGATCGCGCGCTTCCAGATCGATCAGATGGGCGAGAACGCTGCGCCCGGCGGCGCCGTGCAAGCGGGGGTCAATGCCGCGATACATGCTCTGCACCATTACGGGAATCGGCAGCGATTCCTGTTCCAGCAGATCGAGTATCTGGCGTTCGCGCTGGCGCCGGTGCGCTGCGACGGCCCGCACGAAACGCTGCGGTTCGCGCACGGGATCGCCATGGGCCGGATAATAGATGCGATCGGTGCGTCCGACGAGTTTGTCGAGGCTCGCCATATAAGCGGCCATGTCGCCGTCAGGCGGCGATACAACCGTGGTCGACCAGCCCATGATGTGGTCACCCGAGAAAAGGGCACCGCTCTCCTGCAATGCCAGGCACAGATGGTTAGAGGTGTGGCCCGGCGTCGCCACCGCTTCCAGCGTCCAGCCGGGGCCGCACACCGTCTCGCCATCCTGCAACACGCGATCCGGACGATAGTCGGCGTCGAACGCCGCGTCGGCGCGAGGCCCGTCATCGTCCATCGTCAGCGGCGCGCAGCCGATGATCGGGGCGCCGGTTCGTGCCTGCAGCGGACGGCTGGCGGGGCTGTGATCGCGGTGGGTATGCGTGCACAGGATCGCCGTGATCCGCTCGCCCGCCGTCGCTGCCAGGATGGCATCGACATGATCGGGCAGATCGGGGCCGGGATCGATCACGGCCACCTCGCCCCGCCCAACGAGATAGGTTTCGGTGCCGGTATGCGTGAAAGCCGAAGGGTTCGGCGCCAGTAGACGGCGCACCAACGGCTCCAGCGTGACCGGCACGGCGGTCAGGTCGCGCGCGGTCACTGTGCGGCGGAGACGCCCTGCTCCTGCATCAGCTGGCCCAGTTCGCCGCTCTCGTACATCTCCATCATGATGTCCGATCCGCCGATAAACTCACCCTTCACGTAGAGCTGCGGTATGGTCGGCCAATCCGAATATTCCTTGATGCCCTGTCGGATGCCCTGATCTTGCAGCACATCAACGGTCGTATAAGCGACCCCCAGATGCTCCAGGATCGCAACGGCGCGGCTGGAAAAGCCACATTGCGGAAACAGCGCTGTGCCCTTCATGAACAGGACAACATCATTGCCCTTCACGGCGGTATCGATGCGGGAGCGTGCGTCTTCGGTCATAACCAATACTCTATCAGGGTGTTGCAGTAGTAAGCTGAAGGGCGTGCAGCACGCCCCCCATATTGCCGCCTAGGGCTTCATAGACGCGCCGCTGCTGCGCGACCCGCGTTTGCCCCCGGAAGCTTTCCGATACGACGCGCGCGGCATAATGATCGCCATCGCCGGCAAGATCGGTGATTTCGACCTGCGCGTCGGGGATCGCCGCGCGGATCATGGCTTCAATCTCGTCCGCCGCCATCGGCATCAGTTTTCGACACCCATCAGCTGGCGGCGCGCCTCGATCGTCGCTTCGTGAAGCGCGGTGCGCACGCGGCTTTCGTCCGTTTCCACATTGGCGGACAGCAGGTCGCCGACCAGCTTGCGCACGACATCCTCGTCGCCCGCTTCCTCAAAATCCGCCTGCACCACCGCCTTGGCATAAGCGTCGGTCTCTTCCGGCGTCAGGCCCATCAGCCCCGCCGCCCAGGTGCCGACCAGCCGGTTGCGGCGGGCGGTGACGCGGAACGCCATCTCCTCGTCGCGCGCGAACTTCGTCTCGAACGCGCGTTCCCGGTCATCAAATGTGCTCATTCCAGCAGGCTCCCTTGTTCAGGGAGAAGATAGGGGCGGCTGAGGAACCGCGCAACCGAGCCCTTAAAAGGGCAGCATCAGCCGCAGGCGCATGTCGGTGTAGCGCCGGCGGAAATAGACATCGTCCTCTGCGTCACCGACCTTCTTTCCGTCCGCCTTAAGGGCTACCGTGGCATTCCCGATCTTCGCCTCGGCGCGGACAGGCTTTTGGCCATATCGGTCGTCGTCTGCGGGACGCAGCCGAAATGTCTCATCGCGATCCTGATTGCCGCACACGACCACTTCATCTTCACGCGCACGGCTGTCGCAGCCATCGGTCGGCGGATGAAGATAGATATGCGGCGATGCGGGTGCGTCCGCCGGCGCGGCTGACGGGGGATCGATCATGACGGCGAGAACATAGACCAGCATCGCGATCCATCACTCCGCAGGAGCAAGACCGCTTCGTCTCATCGGATTGCGGCCTTTTTGTGCCGCCGTTCAATCGTCGCGGATCAGCGCGTCTCCTTCGATGCGGCGATAATAGCAGCTGCGCTCGCCGGTATGGCATGCAGGGCCGGCGGGATCGACCTTGAGCCAGACCGAATCCTGGTCGCAATCGATGCGGATGTCCGTGACCCGCATTACATGGCCGGATGTTTCGCCCTTCTTCCACATGGCTTGGCGGGATCGGGACCAGAACCAGGCTTCGCCGCTGTCGATCGTGCGCCGGAGCGCCTCCTTGTTCATATGGGCCACCATCAGCACGTCTCCGCTGCGGCGGTCGGTCAGCACCGCGGTGATCAATCCGGCGGCATCCCAGCGCGGCGCCAACAGGCTGCCTTGTTCGATATCTTCAGCCATTTCGTCCCTCTTGCGGACCGGATTGAATCCGAAAAAAACGTCACGAACCTGTAATGGGGGCGACATTCCGATTTAGCGCTCCTATATGAGCCGCGACGGCGGCAATAGGGCTGAGATGCTCACCACCAATCCTTTCGATGACGACAAGCTGCGCGAAGAGTGCGGCGTCTTTGGCGTTTATGACGCGGAATCCGCGGCGGCAGTTGTCGCGCTCGGTTTGCATGCGCTTCAGCATCGCGGCCAGGAGGCGGCTGGCATCACCAGCTGGGACGGTCACCTGTTCCACAGCCACCGCGCCATGGGGCATGTCGCGGGCAATTTCGATCGAGACGACACGATCCGCGCGCTGCCCGGGCGTGTCGCCTGCGGGCACGTCCGCTATTCGACGACGGGTGAGACCGCATTGCGCAACGTGCAGCCGCTATTTGCCGAATTGGCCGGCGGCGGCTTCGCGATCGCGCATAACGGCAACCTTTCCAACGCGGTTCACCTGCGCAATGAACTCGTCCGGCGCGGTTCGATCTTCCAGTCTACCAGCGATACCGAGACTATCATCCATCTCGTCGCTACCTCCACCTATCCCACGCTGATCGATCGCTTCATCGATGCGCTGCGCCGAATCGAAGGCGCCTATTCACTGATCTGCATGACGCGCGAAGGCATGATCGCTTGCCGCGATCCGCTCGGCATCCGGCCGCTGGTCATGGGCAAGCTCGGCGATTCGACCATCTTCGCGTCGGAGACTGTTGCGCTCGACGTGTGCGGCGCCGAATTCGTGCGCGAGATCGAGCCAGGTGAGATCGTGATCGTGTCGGATACGTTGGTCCGTTCGATCCGCCCCTTTGCCAAGGTCGCGCCCCGTCCCTGCGTGTTCGAACATGTCTATTTCTCGCGTCCCGACTCCGTCGTCGACGGGCAGTCGGTCTATTCTGTGCGTAAGGCGATCGGCGCCGAGCTGGCGCGTGAGATGCCGGTCGATGCGGACTTCATCATCCCCGTGCCTGATTCCGGCGTCCCCGCCGCGATCGGTTATGCGCAGGAATCTGGTATTCCGTTCGAACTGGGAATCATCCGATCCCATTATGTCGGCCGCACCTTCATCCAGCCGGCCGACAATATTCGCCACCTGGGCGTGAAGCTGAAGCACAATGCCAATCGTGCCTTGCTGGAAGGCAAGCGGATCGTGTTGGTCGACGATTCGATCGTGCGCGGCACCACCAGCATGAAGATCGTGCAGATGATGCGCGATGCCGGCGCGAGCGAAGTGCATATGCGCATCGCCTCCCCGCCGACGCGGCACAGCTGCTTCTATGGCGTCGACACGCCCGAGCGGGCCAAGCTGCTGGCGGCCCGCATGACGGTGGAAGAGATGGCGAAGTTCATCGATGCCGATAGCCTGGCGTTCGTATCGGTCGATGGCCTGTACCGCGCCTTGGGCGAACAAGGCCGCACACCCGGCCGGCCCAGCCGCTGCGACGCCTGCTTCACCGGCGAATATCCGACCCCGCTGACCGATCATGAAGATGTTGCCGATCAATTGGCCATGTTGGAGCCGGTTCCCGCCTAAGATCGGGCGGACAGGCTGAGAAGGCTTTTCTCAAACGGGCGATCCGGTAAGGCGCCTGCATGACCGACCTTCCTCTTTCCGATCATATCGCTCTCGTCACCGGTGCCAGCCGCGGCATCGGCGCCGCCACCGCGCGCGCGCTCGCGGCCAAAGGCGCGCACGTCATTCTGGTTGCGCGAACGGTCGGCGGACTGGAAGCGACCGAGGATGCCATTCATTCCGCCGGTGGCACTGCGACGATCGCGCCGCTCGATCTCGCCGACGGCGATTCGATCGGGCGCCTTGCGGAGGCGGTCGGTCAGCGCTGGGGACGGCTGGACCTGCTGGTGCTGAACGCTGCCATCCTCGGGACGCTCACACCCGTTCCTTCGATCGACGCTACGGAATTTTCCCGCCTGCTCACGCTTAACGTCGGCGCCAACCAGGCGCTGATCGCAGCCTTCGATCCATGGATGCGGCAGAGCCGCGGCCCCCGCTTGGTGGCCGTGACGTCCAGCGTCGGCGCCCACCCCCGCGCTTATTGGGGCGGCTATGGCGCATCGAAGGCCGCACTGGAAACGCTCACCCTTGCCTATGGCGATGAGATGGCCGGCCTGGGCGACATGCGCGTGGCCATCGTCGATCCCGGCGCGACGGCAACGGCAATGCGGACCGACGCCTTCCCCGGTGAGGATCCCGCGACGCTGAAGCAGCCGGATGTCGTCGGCAACGCGATTGCGGATCTGCTCGCGTCGGACTTTCCGTCCGGTCACCGCCTCAGGGTTGGGGAGCCGGGCTCGGCGTAGCGCCGGACCGCCGCGACAGCAGCAGGGTCCGCAGGAAAGTTCCTCGATCTTCCTCGGGCAACTGTTTCACCACGTTGATCAACCGATCATTGTTATACGTGCGTAGCTGCGCCTGCGCGGCATCTTCCTGCCTCAACGCGGCCGCGACTTTTTCAACGTCGATCGCAGGCGCCATGATCGTACTGGTCAGTTGCTCATGCGCGGCACGCACCTGCTTGATAAGGGCCTGCCGTTGCGGGTCGGGGGCGGTCTGCGCCTTGGCTAAAGCGGCGTTGCCGGCCTCGGATACGCCGGGAAATCGCGTCGGTGTGGGCGCTTGTGCGGCCACGGCGAAGGCTGGCGCCACGGCGCAGCACAGCAGCAAAGCGGGACGGACGATGCGTTTCATCATAGGGAGCTCCAGCATATCGCGGGCTTAATGGGCCTCCAGGGCTGAACACAATCTTGATCCCTCTGCCGATCTGAACCAAGCGGGATATATGAGCACCCTTCCCTACCGACCCGCGGCCGGCATCATGCTTTTGAATCCGGAAGATAAGGTGTGGGTTGGGCTGCGAATCGATAATGTCGCTGAGGCCTGGCAAATGCCGCAAGGTGGGCTGGACCCCGGCGAAGATGCCGAACAGGGCGCGCTACGCGAACTCGAAGAGGAAACCGGGATCGGCCGGGACATGGTGGAGGTCATCGCCCGTTCATCGCGCGAGTTTGATTATGATCTTCCGCCGGAGCTGGTCGGCAAATTGTGGAAGGGGCGCTACCGCGGTCAGCGCCAAACCTGGTTCCTGCTGCGTTTTACGGGACGGGATCAGGATATCACGCTGGAGACGCGTCATCCTGAATTTCGTGCATGGAAATGGGCGAACCCGCGGGACCTGCCCGACATGATCGTCCCGTTCAAGAAACAACTGTATCGCGACGTCCTCGCCGAATTCACCCCCTTCCTGACCAGGCTTTCATGAGGATCCATGTTACGCCGTCATCACGCCTTGCTGATCCCTTTTGTCACCATCGGCTCGCCCGCTTTGGCGGATGCGACAGCCGGTCTGGCAGCGCGGCCAATCGCCCCCGCGGACACGATCGCGGCCATGCTTGCCGCGGCCTACAAGACGGGTGACGATGCGACGATCAAGGCAGTCGTCGGCGTCGCCAAGGCCACCTTTCCGGACGACATTGCAGAGATAGATCGGCTGTCGGCCGGCAATGCGGCGGTCCTTGCGTCATCCCGCAAGGAAGAACAGCTGGCCGAACAGGCGCGTATCGCCGCGGCAACCTTCTTCGAAATCTGGAAGGGTGAGCTGGAGGCCGGCGCCAGCCGCTCGACCGGCAGCTCGCGCGTTTTCGGCTTGTACGCGTCCGCCAAACTAAGCCGCGATGGCCTGCGCTGGCGTCAGACCTTCGCCGGACGCATCGACTATCAGCGGACCGACGGCGAAACGACCACCGATCGTATGCTGTTTGCCTACCAACCCAATTATAAATGGAATGACGACCTCTATTCCTATGGGCTGGTTCAATATGAGCGCGATCGCTCGCTCGGCTATGCCAATCGCGAGACGGTCGGCGCGGGCCTTGGTATTACTGCCTATAAGAGTGCTGCAGGCACGTTGAATTTGGAAGGCGGTCCTGCGGTTCGTGAAACCGACTTTATCGGCCAGGAAGCACGGACGACTTTGGCTGCACGCGCGTCGCTGGCAGCGCGCTTCGCGATCAGCCCGACGCTCAGCTTCAGCCAGGACGCTTCGGTATTCTTGGAGTCGGGTGACACGACGGCCATGTCGACGACCGCGATCGACACCCGCCTGATCGGCCGCCTCAAGGCGCGCCTGTCCTATAACGTCCAGTATGAGCAGGATAATCTGGGCACCCGCAATTCGCTCGATACGATCGGCCGCGCCACCTTGGTCTATTCATTCTAATGTCGGCGGTGGTTCGCATTGCGCGCACGAAAGATATCGATGCGCTCTATGAAATGGCCAAGCTGACCGGGGGTGGATTTACCAATCTGCCGGCCGATCGCGACGCCTTGGCGGCGAAGCTCGCCCGCTCCGACGAGGCGATCGATCATGACAAGGATGTGCCAGGCGACCATCTTTATGTGCTGATGATGGAAGATCTGGAAACGGGCCGGGTCGCCGGCACCGCGCAGATCATGGCCCGTGTCGGCGAAAGCCAGCCTTTCTATTCGTATCGATTGGGCGCCGTTTCGCAGCAGTCGATTGAATTGGGCCGGACCTTTCGGGCGGATATGCTGACGCTGGTCACCGATCTGGAAGGTTCTTCCGAAGTCGGCGGTCTGTTCCTGCATCCCCGCTATCGCGCCGGCGGGCTCGGCATGCTGCTCGCTCGCAGCCGCTATCTGTTCATCCGCCGCCATCGCGCACGCTTCAGCGATCGGCTTTTAGCCGAATTGCGCGGCGTGATCGACGAAGCCGGCAACGCGCCTTTTTGGGATGGCCTTGCCGGCCGCTTCTTCGGTATGACCTTTCGCGAGGCCGATGCCTTTAATGCGGTACGCGGCAACCAATTCATTGCCGATCTGATGCCCAAGCACCCGATCTATCTGGCCATGCTGACCGAGGCCGCACGTGCAGTGATCGGCGTGCCCCATCCCACCGGCCGCGCCGCGATGCGGATGTTGGAGGACGAAGGCTTTACGGCCGAAGGCTATATCGACATTTTTGACGGCGGCCCGACGATGACGGCACCCACCGATCGCGTGCGCACGGTGCGCACGGCAGCCGAAGCCGTCTTGACCGGGCTCGATGCCGAAAGCGGCGAGCGGGCGATCCTATCCGCGGGTCGGCTCAGTCAGTTCCGCGCGACGCTGGGCGAAGTGTCGCTGGTGGATGGGGTGCGGGTGGATCCGGCCAGTGCAGCGGCGTTGGGTGTCGAGATTGGCGACACCATTCTTCACGCCGCGCGCTGACCGTCATGATCGAGATCAACTTCGACGGCATCGTTGGTCCCAGCCATAATTATGCCGGTCTGAGCCCCGGCAATCTTGCTGCCAGCGCCAATGCCGGCCGCGCCTCCTTTCCACGGGCAGCTGCGTTGGAAGGCATCGCCAAGATGCGAGCCAACATCGCTTTGGGATTACGCCAGGGCCTGTTGCTGCCGCACGCCCGGCCGGATCATGTCTGGCTGGCCAGCCTTGGGACCGACGCCGCGAGCGCGCCCGCATGGCTTCGCGCCGCCGCCTTGTCAGCTTCACCCATGTGGGCGGCCAATGCGGCGACCGTCTCGCCTGCGGCGGACGCGGGGGATGGGCGCTGTCACCTGACAGTCGCCAATCTGATGACGATGCCCCACCGCAGCCATGAATGGCCGCAAACACTCGCGCAGTTGCGGCTGGCGTTCGCCCATCCGGCTTTTCAGGTGCACGCCCCCGTCCCGCCCCCCTTTGGCGATGAGGGTGCGGCCAACCATATGCGGCTTGCGGCCACAACCGACTCCGCCGGCGTCGAGATATTCGTCCATGGTGTCGGCGGTGGCGGCTTCCCCGTTCGCCAACATGCGGAAGCCGGACGCGCCATTGCCCGCGCGCACCAATTGGATCCTGTCCGGACTCTCCATATCGCTCAGTCGGAGGCGGCGATCGCGGCGGGCGCCTTCCACAACGATGTGGTCGCGGTGGCCGACGGGCTGACGCTGTTCGCCCATGAGCAAGCCTTTGCCCAACCGGCTGATGTTTATGCGGAATTGCGGCGGCTGTTGCCTGATGTGACCATCGTGGAGGTGCCGGCCGCAGAGGTCTCGCTGGACGATGCGATCCGCTCCTACCTCTTCAATGCGCAGCTGGTCACGCTCCCGCAGGGCGGTCAAGCGCTGATCCTTCCGGCAGAGGCGCGCGAGACGCCTGCGGTTTGGACATGGCTGGAGAAGATGGTCGCTGGCAACGGCCCGATCCGGCGACTGGAGCTGGTGGACGTGCGTCAATCCATGGCCAACGGCGGCGGTCCTGCCTGCTTGCGGCTGCGGGTCGTGGCGGATCCCGCGACGATTGATCCCCGCTTTCTGGCGGATGATGCAAAACTCGAGCGCGTTGCGCATCTCATTGAGGAGCATTGGCCGGAGCAAATTCTGCCTGAGGATCTCGAGAATCCCGCGCTTTGGGTCAGGCTCGGCGAGGCGCGCGCCGCCCTGTTGAAAATGCTGAGGCTGACCGAGCTCGTCTGAGGGTCAGGAGCTGCCGCCCTTTTCCGGGCTGCCTTGGCCCGGCGTTTCGATCCGGCTTCCCGTGATGCGTCGATCCAGCCGTTCGGTCTCGGACTTTGTCGCCGCCCGTTCTGCCTTCGTGCGGCCATGATAGGCCCGCGCCTGCTGGGCGGCCTGTTCGCTCTCCCGCCGCAGCTTCGCCTTGCGCATCTGCCGCAGGTTGATGACGTCTCCGGTCACGCGGGGAGCGCCATGGAAATCACGCGCCGGGCGACCTTTGCGGCTACTGGGGTCTTGGCGAGCACTTCGCCGTCGATCGAGATGGACAGCGGCGGATCCGTGACAACCCGGAACTGACGGCCTCGGAACTCCCGCACCGTGCCCTTGACCTGACTCGGCCCACCCAGGCTCATCCCCCAGCTCCACAACAGCTTCAGCGGCAGCCTCCCCTCAATCACCTGAATAACGATCTCGCCGTCGTCGACCGCCGTCTCGACCAGTTCGGCGCCGCCATGGAAACGCCCATTGGCGATCCGTACTTCCAGCGCATCCATCTCCGTGACCTCGTCACCTTCGCTGATTTTCAGGCGGAAGGGCTTGAAGCGCGCCATCTGCAACGCCGCCCAGGCCAGGTAGCCTGGCCGGCCCAGCCATTTCTTCAATCCGTGTGGGACGGACTCGGCGATCAGCGGCGACAGGCCGATCGCGGCGCAATTGGCAAAATAATCGTCATCGATCATGCCGAGATCGATCTTCTTGGACTGCCCACCCGTGATCACGCCGACCGCGCCGGCAACATCCAGTGGGATGTTCACAGTCCGGGCGAAGCTGTTGGCCGTTCCCAGCGGCAACAGCGCAAAGACAGTATCCGTACCCACAACATAGTCTACCGAGGACGAGATGGAGCCGTCACCCCCGCCGACGATCACCATCGGCACCTTGGCCTCCACCGCCTTGCGGACCTCATCGGAAAGCTTGGAGGGGTCTTCCACCGCCTCGGCGATCGGCAGTTCCACGCCCCCTTCTCGTAGCAGGCGGCAAGCCTCGCGGAAGGCATCCTGCCCGATCCGCGATTTCGTGTTGACGATCAGGGCGGCGGTGCGTGGGAGCTTGTTCACACCCACCCAACGTCTGCGAACCATTTCGGATGCGTCACTCATTTGAAGCTGCGCGCAGGCGCTGCAATGCGGCCTCCGGTCTTTTCACCCAGCGAATCGCTACCGTCTTGCCCGATAACGTTTAGGACGACGCGATGACCCAATCCTCCTATCCGTCGCTTCGCCTGCGCCGCACCCGCACTTCGCGCTGGAGCCGCGCGATGGTGGCCGAAACCTCCCTCTCCCCTGCCAATCTGATCTGGCCGCTGTTCGTTACCGAAGGAGAGCAGGTTGAGGAGCCGGTCCTCACCCTCCCCGGCGTATCGCGTTGGTCGGTTGATAATATCGTTGCGCGCGCGAAGGAAGCTGCAGAGCTCGGCATTCCGTGCATCGCGCTGTTCCCGAACACGCCGGCTCATCTGCGATCCGAGCGGGGTGAGGAAGCCACCAACGCTGACAATCTGATGTGTCGCGCAACGCGGGCCATCAGCGCAGCCGTTCCCGACATCGGCATTCTCACCGATGTCGCCCTGGATCCGTATACCGCCCATGGTCATGACGGGATCGTCGATGATCGCGGCCGCGTGCTCAATGATGAGACCATGGCCGTATTGGTGGAGCAGGCGCTCGTCCTGGCACGCGCTGGGGCCAGCATCATCGCGCCGTCGGATATGATGGACGGGCGCGTCGGCGCGATCCGTATCGCCTTGGAGGCGGAAGGTTTCCACGATGTCCAGATCATGGCCTACGCCGCCAAATATGCCTCCGCTTTCTACGGGCCGTTTCGCGACGCAGTCGGCTCAGGCGGACTGCTCAAGGGCGACAAGCGGGGCTATCAGATGGATCCGGCGAATGCGGAAGAAGCGCTCCGCGAGGTCGCGCTTGATCTCGCAGAAGGCGCCGACACCGTGATGGTAAAGCCGGGACTGCCCTATCTCGACATCATCCGCCGCGTGAAGGAGCGTTTCGAAGTGCCTGTCTTCGCGTACCAGGTGTCAGGGGAATATGCGATGATCGAGGCGGCGGTTGCGGCTGGCGCCGGTGATCGCGACGCGCTGGTGCTGGAGACGCTACTCGCCTTCCGGCGGGCCGGCTGCTCCGGTATCCTCACCTATCACGCGGCGCATGCCGCACGTCTGCTGAGGACATGATCGAAACCGCGCGTCTGCTGTTGCGCCCCTGGCGTGGCGGTGATCGCGCAGCCTTCGCCGCCTTGTGCCGCTCACCCGCTGTCATGGCCCATCTGGGCGGACCTATCAGCCCCGAACAGGCCGACGCGGCGATCGATCGTGCCTGTGCCAAGCAGGATCAGCATGGTTTCAGCTTCTGGGCGATGGAACGCCGCGCCGATAGGGCAGTGTTGGGCTTTTGCGGTCCCAACGTTGTCACGTCTTCACTGCCGGTGGATGGCGAGGTGGAGATTGGTTGGCGCCTCGACGAACAGGTCTGGGGCCAAGGCTATGCGCGCGAAGCGGCGCTCGCCACCCTACGGTGGTGCTGGCGTGAAACCGCGCTGTCACGGGTGATCGCGATGACGGTACCGGCGAATCGCCGTAGTTGGGGACTGATGGAGCGGATCGGCATGGTGCGCGATCCGGACCACGACTTTGGGCACCCGCTCTTCCCCGATGGCCATCCGCTCCATCGGCACATCGTCTACACGATCGCGCGACCGCGCTAGTTCAGCTTCGCCGAAAGCTCACCGACCGCACGGCTCTGCGCCTGTGCGATTTGCGTGATCTGTGCGGCCGCCGCTTCGATCGCGTTGCGATTTCCCGGTGCTGCATTGGCAGGATCCTCCCGCAAAGCGTCCAACGAAGCTGCCGCGTCGCGGGTCGCCCCGCGCGCCGAATCAAGCGACGTCAGTGCCTCCTGCGCGGCGATCCAGGCATCGCTGCCTACGCCCGCGCCCGCCGCGCGGCTGATCGCCGCCGCCGCAGCCGCCTGATGCTCCACAAAATCTTTTTGTCCTGCTTCGGCGGCCGCCACCAGGGATGCGATACGCTGCGTCAGGGCGGCGTCGGCCGGCTGTTCGGCCTCGCTGCCATCCATCAACGGCATATCGATCGGCTGTTTCTCTACCGCGCGCGGCCCGAGCGACGGCGCGGCGATCTGGCTCGCACAGCCTGGCAGGACCAGCAGGACGGATAGGATGGGGGGAAGAAAAGTGGTGCGCACGGCCATTCCACTACTGATCGATCTTCATGGAAGCAACGCATGGGGTTGCGCCGCACAAATCGGTCGACTAGGGGGTGCATCCGCAGGCGCCCGTAGCTCAGCGGGATAGAGCATCAGACTACGAATCTGAGGGTCGGACGTTCGAAGCGTTCCGGGCGCGCCACCTCTTCTGACGATCTGCCGATCGCTTGTTCAAACAAGCGTTGGGTGGGTCGTCACAAGAGAAGCGCTTCACAAGCCGCTGATCGTGATTGCATCTTTGAACGGGACTTCCAGCACCAGCTGCCCGTCCTCTCCCCGGACCAGAATGCGGCAGCCAAGGCAGAGCCGGCCGTCCGCCACTTCCGCCACCATGATCGAGCGCGCGAATTTGATCGCGATGTCCCGTGCCACACGTTCGTTCGACAGATCATGCCCCTCGACATCTTCGACGATATCGCCGCACTCGTTCAGATCGAAGAAATATCGAGGCATGCGGCATCAATGCGCGGCAGGCGCATCTTGTTGCGTAAATTGAAGACTTTACGCGCTTCTTGCCGCTGATTTGCCAGGCAAGCGGCAGGTTGCCGAAACGATCAGGCGTGGCCGCTGGTCGGCGCTAGCAGCCGTACGTCGATCCCGGCTGCGGCGAACGCACGTGGCCAGCGTTCCTTGACCGGTGTCTCGAACAGCAGCTCGTCATTCGCCGCCACCGTCTGCCAGCCATGCCGCTGCATTTCCTCATCCAGCTGCTCTTCCCCCCAGCCGGCATAGCCCAGCGCGATCAGCCAACGATCCGGCCCTTCGCCGCCGGCAATCGCCCGCAGCACGTCCAGCGTCGTGGTAAGCGACAGGGTCGGAGAGATGGTCAGCGTGTCCTCGCCGCGCCAATCGGGCGAATGCAGCACGAATCCCCGCTGCGGATCGACCGGTCCGCCTAAATGGATCGGCGCATCCGGGGCCGCGCCGGGATCGATCTCCAGCTGGCGCAGCAGCGCATGCAGCTTCAGCCCCGGCACCAATTGGCCAATGCCAACCCCCATCGCGCCGTCGGGCTGATGCAGACACATCGCGATCACCGCCTGCGCGAAGCGCGGGTCACCAATACCGGGAAGCGCCAGCAGCAATTCCCCGGCGAGCGAGCTGAATTCTTCAGATGCCATCACGCTGTTATAGTCATCGATCATCTTTGCTCCAACCGCTCCGCCGGCCTTCCGGGTTCCCGATCCGGCTGATAGGAGGCAACAAAGGAGATCAGCCATGACAATAGCTGTTGGCGATACGCTGCCCCCCGCCAGCCTGGCGCGGATGACCGAAAACGGTCCGGACAAGGTGGATTTGCACGAATATTTTGCCGGACGCCGCATCGCCCTCTTCTCCGTACCGGGCGCCTTCACCCCGACCTGCTCGGCGCGGCATCTGCCCGGCTTCATCGAAAAGGCGGACGCCCTCAAGGTCAAGGGCATTGACGAGATTGTCGGCATGGCGGTGAACGACGTGTTCGTCATGGCCGCCTGGGGCAAGAGCGCGCGGGCCGAGGGCAAGGTAACCTTGTTGTCAGACGGCAACGCCGAATTCGTGAAGGCGCTCGGCCTCGATTTCGACGGCAGCGCCTTTGGCATGGGCACGCGCGGCCAGCGCTTCGCCATGGTCGTGAACGACAATGTCGTGGAAAAGCTGTTCGTCGAGGCGCCGGGCGAATTCCGGGTCAGCGCGGCCGATCACATGCTGACGGAGCTCTGATGCCGTCAGCCCAGAGCCTTGCCCACGTCGACGCGCTCGAAGCGCTGTACCGCGAATCGGTTGCGATGCTGCGCGCCGCCTTGTCGCGCTATATCGCCACCGGCGAGCGTCCCGATCCCGCGACCCGCGCCGCCGGCGCCTTCTGCTATCCCGAAGTCCGCGTCCGCTATGACGGCACGCCCGCGTCGACCGCGCCGGGCCGCGCGTTCGGTCGACTGCACGTGCCGGGAGACTATGCGATCAGCGTCACCCAGCCGGCGCTCTTTCGCGACTATCTCGCCGAGCAGCTCGATTATCTGATCGAGGATTACGGCGCCGAGGTCAGCGTCGGGCGCAGCGATGAAGAGATCGCGTATCCTTATGTGCTCGATTCGGAGATCGATCTGACGGGTGCCGCCGCGGTCGAGCTTGCCCGCATCTTCCCCGCCACCGAACTCGCCCACATTGGCGACGAGATTGCCGACGGCACCGCCATCCCCGGCACGGCGCCGCGCCCGCTCGCTCTGTTCGAAGCAGGCCGGACCGATTTCAGCCTCGCGCGCTTGCGCCACTATACCGGCACCCCGCCCGCCCATGTGCAAAAGTATGTCCTGTTCACCAACTATCATCGCTACGTCGATGAATTCGTGACGTGGGCCTGCGGTGAATTGGACGCCGGCAAGGGCTATACGATGCTGAGCGGCGCCGGCGGCCTGGAAATCCGCCCCGGTGATCCCGACCCCGCCCGTGCCATCGCCGACAGCGCCTGGCGCCGTCACCAGATGCCGGCCTATCATCTGGTCGCGCCCGATCGCTCCGGGATCAGCCTGGTGAATATCGGCGTCGGCCCGTCCAATGCCAAGACGATCACCGATCACCTCGCCGTCACCCGGCCTGAAGCGTGGCTGATGATCGGTCATTGCGGCGGCCTGCGCCCGAGCCAGCGGATCGGCGACTATGTTCTGGCCCACGCTTATCTGCGCGATGACCATGTCCTGGACGATGTGCTGCCGCCGGAAATCCCGGTACCCGCCATCGCGGAGGTCCAGCTGGCCCTCGGCCGAGCGGCGGAACGCGTGTCCGGTGAGAGCGGCGATCAGCTCAAGGCGCGCCTGCGCACCGGCACCGTCGTGACAACCGACGATCGCAATTGGGAGCTGCGCTACACCAGTTCGGCGTTGCGCTTCAGCCAGAGCCGCGCGGTCGCGATCGACATGGAATCGGCCACGCTCGCGGCGCAGGGTTTTCGCTTCCGCGTGCCGTACGGCACATTGCTGTGCGTGTCCGACAAGCCGATCCACGGCGAGATCAAGCTGCCCGGCCAAGCCAACCGCTTCTATGAGCGCGCCATCGCCGAGCATCTGCGCATCGGCATCGCCGCCATCGACGAACTGAAGCTTGCCGGTGATCAGCTCCACAGCCGCAAGCTGCGCGCCTTTAACGAGCCGCCCTTCCGGTAAGGGCTTAGCTTCTTCGCTCGCCCTGAGCCTGTCGAAGGGCTGTTCTTCGCAAGGCGAAGGACCGTGCTTCGACAGGCTCAGCACGAACGGATGGGCAGCTCGCGCCGAGCCCTAAGTATCGAGCAAAAAGTCCGCAATCTCCTGGCCCAGTTCGGGCCGCAGCACGCTCGTCATGTGATTGCCGGGGATTTCCGCCAGACGCCCGTTGGGGAGCACCTCTGCCAGGTCCGCCGCCGATCCATTGTCATGATCGTCGACACCCGCCAGCACGAGCACCGGCATGATGATCCCCGCAATCTCCTGCTCGGTCGTATCGACGAAACTGTCGAGCAGCGGCAGCATCGCCTGGGCATCGCCACCGGTCGTCCGCAGGAAGCCCTCCGCCAGCCAGGCACCCGATCCGCGCTTATGATTGCCCAGATGTTCCAGCACGTGGCGAAAGAAGCCGCGTCGCTGATGCACATCCAATATGCCCGCCAGCCCCATGCCGGCCAGGACGGCGCGGCGCGGCTGCGCCCCATCGACCAGCATGCGCAGGGTCGTCCGCCCGCCGAGCGAATAGCCGCCCAGGTCATAATCGGTCAGGCCCAGCTGTCGCACCAGCGCCAGCCCGTCCTGCGCCAATATGTCCGGCGGATAGGAGGCCGCATCATGCGGTGCGGCGCTTTCGCCATGGCCGCGCAGGTCCGGCATGATCACGCGAAAGCCGCGCTCCACCAGCAATTGCGCATGGCCGTAGCGGATCCAGTTGACCCAGCTGTTCGAAAACAGGCCGTGGATCAGGATGAGCGGCCGCCCCTCCCCCATCTCCCGATAGGCAAGGTCGAGGCCGTCTGCGCTGCGAAAGTGGCGAACGGGAAAATCAGCCGGGGAGCTTGCCAACGCTCTTCATCCATCGCTCCGTGACATTGGAATTTTCGTCCGAGCGCATGCCCGGAAGGTGGGACGTATCCTGCCAGGCCGGCAGGATGCTTTCGGTCGCATAATTATGCACCGGCTTGAATCGGGACGGATCGTCGAACGATCCAACCGTGACGTCCATATTCTTGGCATCGTCGACGAACCGGAAGCCCAGCGGCGTCCCGCAGGCGGCGCAGAAAGGCCGCTCCGCGATCGGCGAGGATCGATACCAATCGGGCTCCTGGGTCCAGGTCGCATTTTCCAGCGAGACGCTGACGAAGGCGATCGATGCGCCGCCGGTCGCATGGCGACACATCGTGCAATGGCATAGATAGGCGTCGTCGCTTTCGATCTGCACCGCGTAGCGCACCCGCCCGCACTGGCAGCCCCCGGTCATGGTCTCGCTCATGCGCAAGCGTTGGCACTGCGCAGACCCGCTGGCAAGACGGCGCGACCCATGCCACGGCGGGGAATGGCCGGTTCCGAACGATATGATGCGATCATCCTGGGTGCAGGTGGCGCCGGCCTCATGTGCGCCGCCGTCGCCGGGCAACGCGGGCGGCGTGTGCTCGTGCTCGATCACGCCGACGAGGCGGGCAAGAAGATCCTCATCTCCGGCGGTGGCCGATGCAACTTCACCAATCTCGGCACCGCGCCCGATCGCTTCCTCTCGGCCAACCCCCATTATGCCCGCTCGGCGCTGAGCCGCTACACCGCCCGCGACTTCCTCGACATGGTCGAACGGCATCATATCGCCTGGCATGAAAAGACGCTCGGGCAACTCTTCTGCAACGGCTCCGCGCGGCAGATCGTGGCGATGCTGCTGGACGAATGCGCGGGGGGCGACGTCACGCTCCACCTTGGCAACGCGATCGCGGACCTCACCCATGCCGATGCCGGTTTCACCGTCCGCTATGGGGATCGCACCGCGGCCGCGCCTGCGCTCGTCGTTGCGACCGGTGGCCCGTCCATTCCCAAGATCGGCGCGACCGGCTTCGCTTATGATCTCGCCCGCCGGTTTGGGCTGAAGGTGGTCGAACCACGGCCGGCCTTGGTGCCGCTGACTTTGCCGCAGGATGAGGCATTGTTCCGCTCTTTGTCCGGCGTCGCCGCGCCGGTCGTCGCTCGTGCCGGCAAGGCCGCCTTCGCCGAAGCCGCTTTGTTCACCCATCGCGGCCTCTCCGGCCCCGCCATCCTGCAGGTCTCCTCTTACTGGCGCCACGGGCAACCGATCGGCATCGACTTCCTGCCCGGCCGGCCGAACTGGCTGACCGACGCCAAGCGCACCCGCCCCCGCGCGACGCTTCGGTCGGTGTTGGGCACTCTGCTGCCGGATCGCCTCGCCGCCGTGCTCGCCGATCGGCTCGCCATCGATACGCCGCTCGATGAACAGCGGGACGCCCAGTTGCGGGACATCGAAGCCAAACTCGCCGACTGGCAATTCCAGCCGGACGGCACCGAAGGTTTCGCCAAGGCAGAGGTCACCGTCGGCGGCGTTTCGACCGACGGCCTCTCATCCAAGACGATGGCGGCGCGCCATCTGCCCGGCCTCTATTTCGTCGGCGAAGCCGTCGACGTGACCGGCTGGCTCGGCGGCTATAATTTCCAATGGGCCTGGGCCAGCGGCTGGGCAGCGGCCCAGACGATCTAACTAGCGGGTGCTCGCACGCCCCGCACCAGCAACCAGGCCGATGCCAACGCGCCGCCGAGCATCGCGATCGCCATGTCCTTCTGGGCGTCCCACACGTCGCCTTGCTGGCCGTTATAATCGTCCGCCATGCCCGGCGCGAGAACCAGCGTCAGCCACCATTCGAACACCTCGTACAGCGCGCTGACCGCGCCGACGAACAGGAACGCGCTCAGCACCGCCGCCTTCCACCCCATCCCACCATAGCGCCGGGCAAGCTCCGCAAACGGCAGCACTGCGCACAGACCAAAACTCAGATGGACCAGCCGATCGAAATTGTTGCGCGTGAGACCGAAGGTCTGATTGATCGAGACGTCGAACAGCGCCCGGCCCCACGCCTCATAGGGCACGTTCGAATAGGTATATCGCCCCGCAAATGTGTGCAGCAGGAAGAAGGCCAGCACGCTGCCGACCGCGCCCTTGGAAAGCGGCCAACGGCGCAGCAGCAACGGCGCCGCCAGTATCAGCAACAGCGTCGGGATATGCTGCAAGGGCGCGATATCGGGGTAAGGCTGACGAATATTCGCCGCGATCACCGCCACTGCCAACGCGACGATCATGCTCAGCTGAGACGCCGGCAGGGCACCCCAGCTGCGCAGATAGTTCAAAGCCTTACGCCGCTTTCTGCAGATGGCGTCGGCCGAGCAGCTCGGCAATCTGGACCGCGTTCAATGCCGCGCCCTTGCGCAGATTGTCGCTGACGCACCACAGGCTGATCCCGCTATCGACGGTCGGATCCTCTCGGACGCGGCTGATATAGGTCGCATATTCGCCGACGCATTCGATCGGGGTGACGTAGCCGCCATCCTCATGCTTATCGACCAGCATGATGCCGGGCGCCTCGCGCAGGATCGACTTGGCCTTGGCCGCGCTGATCTCATCTTCGAATTCGATGTTGATCGCTTCGGAATGGCCGACGAATACGGGCACGCGCACGCAGGTCGCCGTTACCTTGATCTTGGGATCCAGGATCTTCTTGGTCTCGACCACCATCTTCCATTCTTCCTTGGTCGATCCATCGTCCAGGAAGCTGTCGATATGCGGGATCACGTTGAACGCGATCTGCTTGGTGAACTTCTTGGGCTCGGCCGGGTCGCCGACGAAGATGTTGCGGCTCTGCTCGAACAATTCGTCCATGCCCGCTTTGCCCGCGCCGGAAACGGACTGATAGGTCGCGACGACGACGCGCTTGATCGTCGCGGCGTCATGCAGCGGCTTCAGCGCCACCACCATCTGCGCGGTCGAGCAATTTGGGTTCGCGATGATGTTGCGCTTGCGATAGCCGTCGATCGCCTCGGCATTCACTTCCGGCACGATCAACGGCACGTCCGGATCCATGCGGTAGAGCGAGCTGTTGTCGATCACCGTGCAGCCCGCCGCGGCCGCGATCGGCGCATATTTCTTCGTGCCTTCCGAACCGATCGCGAAAAGAGCCATGTCCCAGCCGGCCCAATCGAAATGTTCGATGTTGCGCACGGTCAATTTCTTACCGGTCTCGCCGAAATCGATCACGTCGCCTGCCGAACGGGACGATGCCAGGACGGCGATTTCATCGGCAGGAAACTCCCGCTCGGCCAAGATGTTGAGCATTTCGCGCCCGACATTGCCGGTCGCGCCCGCTACAACCACACGGTAACCCATTGTCTTCTGCTCCTTTGACGTGCGCGGCAATAGGCATAACGGCTGTCATGTCCAGCCACGTCCACCCGAGGAATTCTTTGCGTCCATGAAAGCGAGCCATGTCGAACCGATCGGCGGCGGATTGCAGGGTCGCCGCCTCTTTTTCGCGGTAGCGGCGATCAGTCTCGGCACGATGCTGACCATCATCGACGGCGCGATCGCGACGGTGGCCTTGCCTACCATTGCGCGCGATCTGCGGGTCGACGGCTCTTCGGCGGTGCTGGTGGTAACCGTCTACCAGCTCGTGCTCGTAATGGCGCTACTGCCCTTTTCGGCATTGGGCGATCGGATCGGCCTCAAGCGGCTCTACCAGGGTGGCCAGCTTGTCTTTACGATCGCGACCATCCTGTGCTTCTTCGCCCACAGCCTCGGCTTCCTGCTGGTCGTCCGGGCGCTTCAGGCAACCGGCGCGGCCGCCGCGCTCTCCGTGATGGCGGCGATGATCCGTCGGGTCTATCCGGCCAAGCATCTCGGCCGCGGATTGGGTCTCAACAACATCATGGGTTCGGTTTCGGCTGCGATGGCGCCCACCGCCGGCGGCCTGATCCTTTCGGTCGCTCCATGGCCGTGGGTATTCGCCATTGCCGCCCCCTTCGCAATCCTTTCGCTCGCGCTTGGCCGGTGGGCGCTGCCGGACGTGCCGCCGATCGCGGGAAGCTATAACCTGGCCGGCGCGATGCTCAACATGGCGACTTTCGGATTGGTCATCGCCGGGCTCGAAGCGCTCGTCCACGGCAATTCGCCGGTGGTCAGCGCGGCGCTGGTGGTGATCGGCCTACTGTTCGGCTTCGCGCTCGTCTTTCACGAACGGCGCGAACCCTTCCCGATCCTGCCCGTGGACCTGCTGGTGCGCCCGGTACTGGCGCTTTCGGTCGCGGGCGCCTTCATGGCCTTCTTCGCCTCGCAGACGCTGATCCTCTCATTGCCCTTCCGCCTGCAGCACGGTTACGGGTTTGCGCCCAGCGAAGTGGGGGCAATGCTCGCCCCCTGGCCGCTGACGACCATGATCGTCGCGCCGATCGCGGGCACGCTGTCCGATCGCTATCCGGCGGGCCTGCTGGGCGGCATCGGCATGACGATCGCCACCATTGCCCTCGTTCTGCTCTCCTTCCTGCCGGCCCACCCCCAATATTTTGACGTCGCCTGGCGCATGGCCTTGTGCGGCGCGGGCTTCGGCCTGTTCCTCTCGCCCAATGCGCGCCTCATCGTCGGCTCGGCGCCGCGCGATCGGGCCGCCTCGGCGGGCGGATTGGTCTCCACCACCCGGCTCGTCGGCCAGACGATGGGTGCGACCGGCGTTGCCACCATGCTCGCGCTCGGCTTCGGAACGTCTTTCATTCCGCCGCTCATTGCCTGCGGCCTTACGATCACTGCGGGCATCTGCAGCCTTTCCCGCCTGCGCCCGTCGATCCGCAATCCGTCCGCCCGGGAGGTAAGCACGGCCCAACCCGGCAGCCATGGCGACGTCGGCGCTGCCTGATCTCTCATGTCGCCGGATCGACCGGGCGCGCTCCGCTACCCGAACCCCTGCGAGCCGGCCGAAACAGATCGACCACGCTGCCCGGTGCCGTGGCGCCGAAGAACAAGTCTTGGTTACGGGCGGATTGCCGGGCGGCCCGGCCGCTTCGCTCGAATAGGGAAGATTCATACCGGGCCACGGCTGCGCCGAAATCGTCGGGACTTGCCGCAATCGAGAGAGCAAGCTCTGCGCCGTCATACAGGGCGAGATTGGCGCCCTCGCCCGCGAATGGCGACATGAGGTGTGCCGCGTCCCCGACGAGGGTCATGCCATCGCGTTGCTGCCAACCTATGTCCGGGGGAAGAGCATAGATCGGCCGCCGTGTCGGCTCGGCGAAGCTTCCGGTGATAAAATCGGTCAGGTGCGGTGCCCAGCCATTGAATCGCTCGGCGAGCATGGCCAGCCCCGCCTGAACATCGGCGAATTCGGGAGCGCGGATACGATCCTCCGGTTCCTCCAACGCGGCATAGCCTGCAACGCTGCCGTCCGCATTGCGGTGAACCAGGATGGCTCGGCCGGGCGCGATTGCCATCAGGGTGCCCGTACCGACCGCTGCGATGCTTGCCGCATAGCGGCTGTCACCGGCGGCAAGCCCTATCTCGATAAAACAAATGCCCGAATAGGCGGGTGCGGCATCGGTCAGGAGCGGCCTGACCTTCGACCAGGCGCCGTCGGCACCAACGATCAAGTCTGCCGAAGCGACGGTCCCTTGCACGAAGGCGATCGCTTGGCGGCCGTTTTTTGAAGGTCCCACCGCCGCCACTTTGTGGTTCCATCGGATCGTGCCTCCGGGGAGCGAACCAATCAGCAGGGCACGGAGTGTCCCTCGATCAACCTCCGGCCGGGACGATGACGGATCGCCCGCACGATCCAGCAATATTCTTCCATGTCTGTCTACTACGCGCTTGGCGTCTTCGCCTGGGCGGACGAGCGGCAAGAATTGGTCGGTCAGCCCCGCGGCCTCGATCGCACGTTGACCGCTATCGGCATGGATATCGAGCGGCCCTCCCTGCTTCCTGGCGGCCGGCGATGCCTCGCCTTCGTAGATCGTGGCATTGATCCCATGTCGATAAAGGACACGAGCGAGCATCAAGCCACCCAGGCCCGCACCTACGATAGCGATTTTCTGTGACATGAATGCGCTCCGATGACCGCGGCATTTCCACGCACGCGGTTGGTCTGGAGACGCTGGTCGGCCCTGCGAAAGCAGGGCGACGTGTACGCGGGAACCTGCGGACTTCTTATATGAACCACAGGCAGCCGTTTTTCGCGACCGCCGCGCACTATAAGGACCGCTCCCATATGGCAATGGAGTGGCAGACCGGCCCCAGCCTGACATGCGACCTCACGGTAGCAAAGAGTGAGGCCGATCCGCATATCGCGCGTTTGGTACATTCCTAACTGCCGGAGGTGACCGATGCCCTACATCAACACGCATGACGACGTGGACCTTTACGTAAAGGATTGGGGTTCGGGTCGTCCGATCGTGTTGATCCACGGCTGGCCATTGAACGCGGACAGCTGGGAAGATCAGGCCCTCGCGCTTGCCGAAGCAGGCCATCGCGTCATCGCCTATGACCGCAGGGGCTTCGGGCGGTCGAGCCAGCCATGGGACGGTTACGACTATGATACGTTGGCGGACGATCTTTCGCAGGTGCTGGAAGTAACCGGCGTCGACGATGCAACTTTGGTGGGCTTCTCCATGGGCGGCGGGGAGATCGCACGCTACATGTCCCGCCATGGCGGCAAACGGGTACGCAGCGTCGCCTTGGTCGCCTCGGTCGTACCCTACCTCCTGAAGGACGATAGCAATCCGGACGGTGTCGACGCCGCCATTTTCGACGATCAGATGAAAGCGCCGATCCGCAAGGATCGCGCCGCTTTCTTTGCGCACTTCGCCAAAGCTTTTTACGGGGTCGGCTTCATCTCCAGCCCGGTCAGCGAGCAGGTGCTGCACCATTTCGAACGGCTCGCATCGCAAGCCGGCATCAAGGGTGTGCTGGATTGCATCGACGCGTTCGGCAAAACCGACTTCCGTGCCGATCTCGCCGCATTCACCGTCCCGACCCTGATCGTCCATGGCACCGCGGATCAGACTGTCCCCATTGAGATCTCAGGCCGCGCCGCCGCCCGCGCAATCCCCCACGCGCAGCTCATCGAATATGAAGGGGAGCCGCATGGCCTGACCGTCACAGCCAAGGAGCGGCTGACGCGGGACCTTATCCGCTTCATCAGTAACACGGATCAGCCCCTGAACGGACGGCTATGATACGGATGTAGAAAACCTAGTGCAGCAGTGGGTTAATCTCGGTTGCGAGCCGAGGTTGCCCGCGCCAAGAGCATATCAATGACGAAAACGCCGTCCCCTTTTTCCTTCCGCGACTACCGCTTCTACTGGCTTACGCGGTTCAGCACCACGATCGCCCAGAATGCCATGGTCGTGGTCATCGGCTGGCAGGTCTATGACATCGCCCGTCGCACGATGTCGCCCAAGGAAGCCGCCTTCCAACTCGGCATGGTCGGCATTGCGCAGTTCGTTCCGCTCGCCGTCCTGACTCTGGTCACCGGCTGGACGGCGGATCGGGTCGATAGACGTTGGATCGCACGCATCGTGCTGCTGGCCGAAGCGACCTGTGCCGGCTGGCTGGCGCTACTGGGTTGGCATGACAGCACCACCCTGCCTGCCATTTACGTCGTCGCGATCTTGCTGGGCATTTGCCGTGCTTTCGCCAACCCCGCGATCGGCGCGCTCGCACCCAATCTGGTTCCTGCGGCGGTGTTACCAACCGCGATCGCGGCATCCGCCATCGCCTGGCAGGTCGGCGCGATCGGGGGGCCGGCGCTTGGCGGCTACCTCTATGCCGCCGGACATTGGCTGCCCTATACCGTCTCCGCCGGGCTGTTCCTGATCGCCGCGGCATCGATGATGTTCATCCGGCCGATCCCCAAGACGACGCTGGATCGCAAGGCCAACCCATGGCGCCAGATGATCGACGGCCTACACTATGTTCGCCACAACCGGGTCGTCCTGGGTGCGATCAGCCTCGATCTTTTCGCGGTTCTGCTCGGCGGCGCCACCGCCATGCTTCCCATCTATGCGCGCGATATTCTCAAAGTGGGTGCTGAGGGGCTCGGCCATTTGCGTGCGGCGCCCGCGCTGGGATCGGCCGCGATGGCGCTCTATTTCTCGATCAAGCCGCTGAAGCATAATGTCGGTGTGAAGATGCTCTTCGCGGTCGCGCTCTTCGGCGCTGCCACGATCGGGTTCGGACTGTCACGCTGGGTGCCTTTATCGCTGGTCTGCTTGGCCGTGCTGGGTGCCTGCGACATGCTGTCCGTCTATGTTCGTCAGTCGCTGATCCAGATCTGGACGCCGAACGACATGCGCGGCCGGGTCGGCGCCGTCTCCACGCTGTTCATCTCCGGCTCCAACGAGCTGGGCGAGGCCGAAAGCGGCTTCCTGGCGGCACTGATCGGCGCCGTGCCGGCCGTCGTACTCGGTGGCTTCGGCGCTATCGGTGTAACCATATTATGGTCCCGACTGTTTCCGGAATTGGTACAGGCGCGTACATTCGATCCCCCCAAGACCCTTGAGAATATTCCAGGCCAGGAGATGGCAAAATGAAAGTGAACAGCGTTCTCGAAACGATCGGCAACACGCCGCACATCCGCGTCCAGCGGCTGTTCGGCGACGCCGAGGTATGGATCAAGTCCGAACGTGCCAATCCGGGCGGTTCGATCAAGGATCGCATCGCGCTGGCCATGATCGAGGCGGCGGAAAAGTCCGGAGACTTGAAGCCAGGCGGGACCATCGTCGAACCCACGTCCGGCAATACCGGCGTCGGCCTTGCAATGGTCGCGGCGGTCAAAGGCTACAAGCTCATCCTGGTGATGCCGGAGAGCATGTCGCTGGAACGGCGTCGTCTCATGCTCGCTTACGGAGCCACCTTTGATCTGACCCCGCGCGAAAAGGGGATGAAGGGCGCGATCGAGCGCGCGATCGAGATCATCGGCGAGACTCCCAACAGCTGGATGCCCCAGCAGTTCGAAAACCCCGCCAATATCGACGTGCATGTGCGCACCACCGCGCAGGAAATTCTCAACGATTTCCGCGACACGCCGATCGACATGATTATCACGGGCGTCGGCACCGGCGGGCACATCACCGGCGTCGCCGAGACGCTGAAGCAGGTCTGGCCGAACCTCAAGACCTTCGCGGTCGAACCCACCTTGTCGCCGGTGATCTCGGGCGGCCAGCCCGGCCCGCACCCGATCCAGGGCATCGGCGCCGGCTTCATTCCCGCCAATCTCCACACCGGGGCATTGGACGGCGTGATCCAGGTCGATCCGAACGATGCGAAGGAATTTGCGCGTCGTTCGGCGAGCCAGGAAGGCCTGCTGGTCGGCATCTCCTCGGGCGCAACCCTGGCCGCCATCTCGCAGAAGCTCAAGGACGCGCCCGGCAGCCGCATCCTCGGTTTCAACTATGACACGGGTGAGCGTTACTTGTCCGTGCCGGATTTCCTCCCGGAATAAGCGCGTGAAAGCGGACCGCAGAACCCTTCTCGCAAGTCTTGTCGCGGCGGCCGCCGCCGGAACAGCGCTGAAAGCGCAGCCGGCGGCCAAGCCGCGGCCGGCTAAGAACGTCGTATTGGTCCACGGTTTGTTTGCCGATGGGTCGAGCTGGTCGGAGGTTATACCTCGCCTTCAGGCGCGAGGGCTTAACGTCACCTCCGTTCAGAACCCGTTGACCACGTTGGACGATGCGGTAGCCGCCTGCCGCAAGGTCCTTGACCGCCAGGATGGCCCCACGGTTCTCGCCGGCCATTCCTTCTCGGGAATGATCGTGACGGAAGCAGGTGTCCACCCCTCCGTGTCTGCTCTCGTCTATGTGGCGGCGCGGGCACCGGATGCGGGCGAAGATTATGGTGCGCTCGCCACCCGTTACCCCGCCCCGCCCGCATCCGCCGGCATCGTCTATGACGGGGATGAGGGGCGGCTGAGCGAAGAGGCGTTTCTCAGCGACTTTGCCGGAGATCTTCCAAAGGCACGCGCGAAAGCGCTGTTCGCCGTACAGCAGCCGTTTCTGAAGCCCCTCCTCACCGGGCGTACCAGCCAGGCCGCGTGGCGCAGCAAACCCAGCTTCTATGCGGTTTCGACCGAGGATCGGACGATCAATCCGGATCTACAGCGCTTCATGGCGGCGCGGATGAAAGCGTCGACGATTGAACTGCGATCGAGCCACGTCTCCCTGCTGTCCCATCCCGGGGAAATCGCCGCCTTGATCGAGCGAGCCAGCGGACGCACCGCCTGACTGTCCATCACGCCCGCGGGTGCGCGTTGCGATAGACGTCCAGCAGATGAGCCGCATCGACGCCGGTATAGACCTGCGTCGAGGACAGGCTGGCATGGCCGAGTAGCTCCTGCAACGACCGCAAGTCCGCCCCACGGCCCAACAGATGGGTCGCAAAACTGTGGCGCAAGGCATGCGGCGTCGTGCGATCGCCGAGCCCCAGTCGCGCCCGCGCGGCACGTACGGCGCGTCGGATGAGGTCAGCCGAAAGAGGGCCACCCTTGGCCCCGCGAAAAATGGGTTGGTCGCGGCTGACGCCCCAGGGGCACGCATCGAGATAGAGCTGGATGGCCTCGCGCACGGGCGCTAGCAGCGGCACCATCCTCGTCTTGGCACGCTTGCCGGTGACGATCAGTGTCTCGCCCAGCGGCAGCACCGCTCCCGTCAGGGACATCGCCTCGCCCACCCGCAGGCCTGCGCCATAGAGCAACAGCAGCACCGCCCGGTCGCGCAAACCGATCCAGGGCTCCCGCGCTTCATCCTCGGCATCGTCCGCGATGGCGATAGCGTCGGCGGGGGAAACCGGCCGGGGCACGCCCTTCTTCACGCGCGGCCCACGTAACCGCGGCGGGGCAGCAGCCCCATCGCCCTTCGCGACATAGGCCAAAAAACCGCGCAGCGCTGACAACTCGCGTGCCGCAGACGCGTTGGCCAGCCCCTCGCTACGACGGGCCGCCAAAAAGGCGCGCAGGTCCGCTGCATCCACGCCGGCGAGATCGCTGCGACTGATCGCGCTACCCCGATGCTGGCCCAGAAACTGGACGAGCCGTCGCGCCGTGGCACCGTAAGCGCGGATCGTATGTTCGGAACGACGCCGATCCTGCCGCAGATGCGCTTCCCACGCGGCCGTATCCGCGAAGGCCGGATGCGTATCCAGGGTCAATGCCGGTGCCACCGCCTTACCATAGGACAAGTCCGCGCCGCCCGGAAGCAGAAGGGTTCAGCCTGATCGCTCAGGCATAGCCGTTGGCGCGCATCAGGTCTCCGCAGGATTTTTCCAATGCCGCCAGCGCCTCCGGCTCGAGCCGCCCGACCAATCGCCGGCGATGCCCAGGCATGTCCCCCGGCGCCGATGAAGCTGAGCCGCTCGCGGGTGCCCTCCGCCACCTGCTCGGATACCCCGGAGCGACGGGCATGATGCATCCGCGCGATCGCGACATCGCGAGGATCCCGGACGATATTGATGATGCGCATGTGCGGGAAGAGCCGCAGCAGCGCCTGGAGCCCATGGGTGTAGCGTGGTGTCTTGTCGCCGATCCAGCGCACGCCTGGCTTTAGCGGACGTGTCTTCAGCCGATCGAGGATGAAGCTTCGCACCAGTCGGTCGAGATCGGCCTGCGCGACGGGCGGGTAAAAAGGCGTTCCCTCATAAACCAGGCGAGAGACGACGCCCATATGCTTGGCATAATCCCGCAATAGCTGGGCCAGCGGGACACTGAAGCGTTCGATGAAATGGCCCTCCCCCGAAGATTGCACTTCGGGATGATAATCAAGCACGCGCTGAAGCCAAGTCGTGCCGGATTTAGCTGCGCCGCAAACAAAGAAATAACCCAGATCAGTCATCTAATCCCCCGGCGTCACCTAAGCAGGGGCGGCGCCGGGAGACAAGGATGGCATTACCGCATCAAGACTAATTCTTCAGCCATGCTGGGATGAAGTGCGACCGTGTCATCGAAAGCCTGCTTGGTCAGGCCGGCCTTCACTGCCACCGCTGCTGCTTGCAATATTTCCGGCGCATCCGGCCCGATCATGTGCAGGCCGAGCACGACGTCCGTCTCCGGATGTACAATCATCTTGTACAAGGCGCGTTCGTTGCGACCGGCCAGCACATTTTTCATCGCCCGGAAATCGGAGGTGAATACTTTGATCGCGCCATATTTCTCGCGCGCTTTGCCTTCCGTCAGGCCCACTCCCGCCATCGGCGGATGGCTGAAAACAGCGGAGGGCACATTGTCATAGTCCACCCGATGCGGCTTGTTCCCGAACACCGTGTCGGAGAACGCCTGGCCCTCGCGGATCGCGACCGGGGTAAGCTGGATACGGTCGGTGACGTCACCCACCGCATAGATGCTCTCGCAGGTGGAGCGGTTGTCGTCATCCACCTTGATCGCACCGCGATCGTTCAGCTCGACGCCCGCATTCTCCAGCCCCAGATTGGTCAGCGGCTGGCGGCCGGTCGCGAACATGACCGCGTCGCAGGCGATCGGATCATCATCGGCGATATAGACGAGCAAGGACCCGTCCTCCTGCTTCTCGATCCGCTCGATCTCCGCATCGAACTTGAAGTTGATCCCCTTGCCGCTCGAGATCTGGAGCAGGCGATCCCGGATTTGTTCGTCATAGCCGCGCAGGATGACATTGGTGCGATTGACCAGTGTCACGCGCGCACCGAATTCATGGAAAATGCCGGCAAATTCGTTCGCGATATACCCTGCACCCGCAATCACGATCCGCTTCGGTATCGCCTCCAGGTTGAAGGCTTCGTTGGACGTGATCCCCAATTCCTTGCCCGGAATGTCGGGAATGGCCGGGGTCGCGCCGGTGGCGACCAGGATATATTTGGCGGTGACCGTGCGGCCGCTGGCCAGCTTCACCTCATGCGGCCCAGCCACGGTTGCGCGTTCATGGATCACCTCGACCTTATTATTCTCCAGCGTCTCGCCATAGATGCCGGAAATACGGGTAACCTCGCTGAGCACATTGTCGCGCAGCGTCTTCCAGTCGAACTCGCAGTCGGGCACCTTCCAGCCGAAGCGACGCGCATCCGCCAGATCCTCGGCGAAATGGGCGCCGTAGACGAGCAGCTTCTTCGGCACGCAGCCGCGAATGACGCAGGTCCCGCCGACGCGATATTCCTCCGCAATCGCCACTTTGGCGCCATGGCCCGCGGCTACGCGCGCGGCGCGCACCCCGCCCGAGCCCGCACCGATCACGAAAAGGTCAACGTCGAACTCTGCCATCATGTCTTCCGATGAAAAGGAAGGCTGCGATGTAGGCGGCGCTCCCCGCCCCCGCAAATGCGAAAGCGCGCTCAGTCTCATCGATGCAGTTCGCAAATCGCCCGAAGAGGGGCGCTCAATCCTGCTCGGCCGGCTTCTTCTTGGGCGGTTTGGTCCAGCGCGAGAGCGTCAATTTGTCGGTCGGACGCACCTCCGCACCCATGCTCTGCTTCATGATTTCCAACGCCCAGCGCCGCCGTTCCCGCGTCTGCGCGGCCACCGCATCTTCCGGAATCCACAGCGAATAGTCGCGCATATGCGCGTCCGCGGCGGTGAACATCACGCAAATATCAGCCGCAACGCCCGTTATGACCAGCCGATCGACCCCCAATTTAGGCAGCAGAACCGGCAAATTGGTCGCGTAAAAGCCCGAAAATTGCGGCTTTATGATGAAATAATCGCCGTCCCGCGGCGCGAGCTTGGCCACGAATTCGCGCGATGTGTCGCTCGCCATCGCACGTTCGACCAGCCGATAGCGCTCCGAATGCCACTCGCCGAAATTGTCATTCACATAGATGACGGGCAGCCTTGCCTTGTCCGCCGCTTCGCGCAGTTTCAGGATGCGATCCGACGCACTGATCGTGTCGCGCAACATCGCCTCGGCACCGGTGAAATCCATTTCCGTGATCATATCGAGGATCAGGAGAGCGGTATTTCCGCGAGGAGCATCGCGAAAGGGCGCCGTTGCTCGTCCCTGGTTCAATATGCTTTTGGCCATGGACCATCAACGGCGCGCGCGGGAGTTCGTTTCCGTCTAAATACCTGCATCTTCAGCGATAATTTTCGCGATGCCGGACCAATCGATCTCCTCGCCCTCGCGCGCGACCGTCGCCATCAGATGGTCGCGCAGCACCGACAAGGCGGGCATCGGCACGCGCGCAGCGGTCGCCGCTTCGCTCACCAGGTTCATATCCTTCAGGCCCAGCGGCGCTGCGAAACCAGCGGGGCGGAAGGCATCGCGCACCATGATGTCGCCATAGATTTGGTAGGCGGGCGAGCCGAACAAGGTGCCCGTCGCAACCTCCAGCAGCGTCGCCTTGGCAACGCCGTTCTTCTCGGCCAGCGTCATTGCCTCGGCCATCGCCTCCACCGCCGCCAGGATCATGAAATTGCCGCATAATTTCACGATATTCGCTGCAGGCGGATGATCGCCAATGCGGAAGGTTTTCTGCCCGATCGTATCGAATACGGGCTGGCAGGTCTCCAGCGCGTCAGCCGGTCCGGCCGCAGCGATAAACAGCTTGGCTGCCTCCGCTGCAGCAGGACGACCGAACACCGGCGCCGAGACCAGGACCGATCCGTGATCCGCATGCGCCTGGGCCAGCCGCTCAGCCAGCTTCAGGCTGATCGTGCTGTGCGACACATGGATTGCCGTGGACGGCGCAGAAAGGATGCCATCCGGGCCAAAAGCGACCGCCTCCAGTGCCTTGTCGTCGGCCAGCATCGTCTGCACTACGTCACCTTGGGCGGCTTCAGCCGGCGTTGCCGCGCGCCTGGCGCCGTCGGCAACGAGGGCATCGGCCTTGCCTGGCGAGCGGTTCCAGACAGTGACCTCATGCCCCGCCTTCATCAGGTTGCGGGCGATCACGCTGCCCATATTGCCGAGGCCGATAAACCCGATCTTCATGCTCACGCTCCATAGAAAAGGCCGCCCCGGCGTCTACCGGAGCGGCCCCAATTATCACACCGGCCTTATTGGTCGGCGTTGCTGGACTCCTTGGCGGTTCCGGGCTCCGCCATCATCGTATGGCGGTGCGCCAGGACGCTGTCCGGCGTGATATGACTGATCGCCGCCTGCAGCTTGTTCATCCAGCCCGAGACGACATGGCCCGAGCCCGCATTCATGGCCTCCCAGCCGTTCTTCGCGGTGGCGGCCGGATCCTCCTTCTTATCGACGCCGACCTTCGTATCCATCATGTCGGCGCGGTCGAAGAATTCGGTTTCGGTCGGCCCGGGCATCAGCACGGTGACCGTAATGTCGGTATCGCGCAGCTCTTCCCGCAGCGCGTAGGAGAAGCTGTCGAGATAGGCCTTGGTGCCGTTATACACAGCCTGATACGCGCCGGGGATCAGGCCGGCGATCGAGCCAGTGATCAGGATCTTGCCCTCGTTACGCGCCTGCATCTGCTGCGCCACCTTCTGCAAAAGGTAGGTGGTGCCGGTGACGTTGGTATCGATCACACGGCGCCAGTCGGCGACGTCCTGGTCGACGAAGGCGCGGCCCAGCCCGCGACCAGCCTTGGCCACGAGCACGTCGATCGGCCGCCCATTCGCCGCAGCCAGCAGCTGATCATTGCCCTCGAACGTGGCGAGGTCAGCCTCGATCGAGGTCACCTGGGTGCCATGCCGCTTAAAGTCATCGGCGGCATTGTTGATCAATGGTTCGTCCGCAACGACCAGCAGATCATAGCCATCCTGCGCCGCGAGATGCGCGATTTCGAAGCCGATGCCGGTTGACGCGCCGGTGACGATCGCAAGCTTTCCGTTACCCATGGTAGCTCTCCGAAGTAGGCATTTCGACGTTGATCTTCTCCAGACCGGGCTTGAGCACGATCTTGGTCGCGACATCCTGATGGTCGTGGAACAGCTTGTAGCCGTCGGGCGCATTCTCCAGCGGCAGGCGGTGCGAGATGAGGAAGGTGGTATCCACCTTGTCCTCCATGATCGCGTTGAGCAGGCCGGGCAGATAATGCTGAACGTGGGTCTGGCCGGTCTTCATCGTCAGCCCCTTCTCCATGAAGGCGCCCATCGGGAATTTATCGACGAAGCCACCGTAGACGGCCGGGACCGACACGCGCCCGCCCTTGCGGCAGGCCAGGATGACCTGGCGCAGCGCATGGATGCGATCGGTGCCGAGGAAGGTCGAGACCTTGAACTGATCGATGACGTTGTCGACGAACAGGCCGTGCGCTTCCAGGCCGACGCTGTCGATCACCGCGTCGGGGCCAATCCCGCCGGTCATCTCCATCAGCGCGTCATAGACCTTGGTGTCGTTGAAGTTGATCGTCTCCGCGCCGAACTTCGCGGCCAGCTCCAGCCGGCGCGGAAAATGGTCGATCGCGATGACGCGGCGCGCGCCCATCAGGAAAGCGGACTGGATCGCGAACAGGCCGACCGGGCCGCAGCCCCAGACCGCAACCGTATCGCCCGGCTCGATATCGGCATTCTCCGCCGCCATCCAGCCGGTCGGCAGGATGTCCGACAGGAACAGCACCTTGTCGTCGTCCACGCCATCCGGAATCACGATCGGGCCGACATCCGAATAGGGCACGCGCACATATTCGGCCTGGCCGCCAGCATAGCCGCCGGTCATATGGCTATAGCCAAACAGGCCGGCCATGCGGTTGCCGTAGGCGAGTTCCGAAATATCCTGATTGTCAGCCGGGTTGGAATTGTCGCAGCAGCTATATTGATGCTTCTGGCAGAAATAGCAGGCGCCGCAGGAAATGGTGAACGGCACTACCACGCGCTGCCCCTTCTTGAGCGTCGACCGCGAACCGGTTTCCACCACCTCGCCCATGAATTCGTGGCCGAGAATGTCGCCCGTCTGCATCGTCGGGATGTAGTGGTCGTACAGGTGAAGGTCCGAACCACAGATGGCGGTCGACGTGATCTTGATGATGGCGTCGCGGGGATTGATGATCTCCGGATCGTCCACCGTTTCCATGCGGACGTCGTGTTTGCCGTGCCAGGTAAGAGCGCGCATTCGGCGTATCCTTGAATGAGGTTCGGTTAGGCGGCGGTCGGGAGATCGGTCGCCTGGGCGCGGGTCCGCGCGGACGTGCTAATCTCGCCCGTCTCCATGAATTGCTTGAAGCGGCGCAAGTCGCGGCGGGACTGCAGAGCCGGCTCGCGCTGGAACAGCTTGGCAAAGAATTGCGCGATCGCGCCCCCCGGCGGATCATAGGCGATGACCGCGCGCACCACCGTGCCCCGGTCCGGCACCTCGTGAAACTCGACCTTGCCGGAATTGCGAACTTCCGAGCCTTCGACCGATTCCCAGGCAATCAGTCGGCCAGGTTCATCCGCCGTGACGAGCGAATCCCACTGGACCATGCGATCGCCGGGGGCCTTGACGATCCAGCTCGAGCGGATCGGATCATGGACATCGATACGCTCGATATTTTCCATGACCTTCGTCAGGTTCGAGAAGTCACGCCAGAAATCGTAAAGTTCCTGGGCAGGCTTCGCGATGGTCACAACCGAGGCAATGACGGTCTTCTCATCGCGCGGCGCTTCGCTGGTGCGCACGTCGCCGTCGCGCGCGGCAGTTGCCGGCGCGTCTATACTGTCGGGGGCGCTCATTTCCGCTCCTGCAATTGTCTTGGGCTCTGCCGTCATCAACCAGTCGGGGCGGTCGCGGTTCCGCCTCAACACCGCGAACCGGTCCGTCAATGAGACAAAAAGTCGAGGAACTAACGCAAGTTAGCCCGACCGCTTGCCGATAGAGGGAAGCCGCCGCAATGTACCGTCATGAGACAGATCGCCCATTTGATACCTGCTTTCCTGCTGATAGCCGCCGCGCCTGCGCCCAGCCCCAAGGCACTGGAAGCGTCTGTGTCTCACCTGGTGAGTTTCGGCACGCGGCATACATTGTCGACGACGACGGATCCCGCTCGCGGGATCGGCGCGGCGCGGCGATGGGTGGCAAGCGAATTCACCTCCCTGGGGCGGCAGTGCGGCTCTTGCCTGACAGTCGAAACCATCGGTGATCGCTTTACCGGGCCACGCGCCCCAGACGGCGTGCGGGTGGAAGATGTGATCGCCATCCAGAAGGGTGTCGGCGATCCCGATCGGGTCATCATCGTTCAAGGGCATATCGACAGCCGCGTGAACGATGTGATGGATGCGACCAGCGATGCGCCTGGCGCCAATGACGATGCTTCCGGCGTCGCCCTCGTTCTGGAAGCGGCGCGGCTGCTTTCGCGTGAGAAGTTCGCCGCGACGATCGTCTATGCGGCCCTATCAGGCGAGGAGCAGGGACTATGGGGCGGCAAGCTGCTGGCGAACACGGCCAAGGCGCGCGGCTGGAAGGTGGCGGCCGTACTCAACAACGACATTGTCGGGAACACGCACGGCATTGGCGGCGAGCATATCACCGATCGCGTTCGAGTATTTAGCGAAGGCATCCGCACGGCCGCCGATGCCGACGGGCTGAAGCAGCAACGCGCAACGGGTGCCGAAGATGATAGCCCGTCGCGGGCCTTGGCCAAGGCTGCCGTCATGCAGGCAAACGCGCATCGCGAGATCGGACTGCAGGTCCTGGCCGTGCGGCGGCCGGACAGGTTCCAGCGCGGCGGCGACCATATACCGTTCCTGGAAGCGGACTACCCGGCCATCCGCTTCTCCGAAGCGACCGAGAATTATGATCGGCAGCACCAGTCCCTGCGGACCGAGAATGGTCGCGTCTATGGCGACACGATCGAGTGGGTGGACTTTCCCTATCTGGCCAAGGTCACGGCTTTGAACGTCGCTCTACTGCGGCAACTGGCCTCCGCTCCGGCCGCGCCAGCCAGGGTGACGATTGCCGGCGCGCTGAGCGACGACACCCATGTCGCGTGGGAGCCAGTTGCCGGCGCGGCTGGCTACCGCATTCGTTGGCGCCGTGCGGACGGGGCAAGCTGGACCGATCAACGGGATGTCCCAGCCGGCACGACGACGGCGGATCTGCGCCGCGTGAATATCGACGACACCTTTTTCGGCGTCTCCGCCCTGGCAGTGAATGGAGCGGAGAGCCTTGTCACGTTCGGCGGCGTCCCCCCTGCACCGCCGCTCGGCAGCAAGCGCTGATGCGTAGCCAGCATGTCGGACGCATCCAAGGATTATAGCCGCACCTTCGGCGGCGAAGCGCTCGGGGCGCGGCTACGCCGCCTTTCGGAAAGGATCGATCGCGACGGCACGCGTATCTATGCCGAGCACGGCATACGCTTTGAACAACGCTGGTATGGCGTGTTGCGGCAGCTGGTCGCGAACGGGCCGATGTCGGTAGGGCAGATCGCGACGGCGCTGCACATCTCGCATGCGTCGGTCAGCGAAGCTCGCCGCTCGCTGGAAAAGGCCGGCATCATCGCCAATAGGCCCGCGCCGGAAGATGGCCGGCGCCGAATGCTGGCCTTGACCGAACAAGGCCATGCTTTGTGGGATAGGCTCGCCCCACTGTGGGAGGATTTCAACCTGGTCGCGAAAGAGTTGAACGAGGAGGCGCAGGATGTGGTGCGCCTGCTCGATCGCCTCGACGATGCGCTGGCACGCCGATCAATGTACGACCGGATCATGGATCGTATCGCGGATCGCGAAAGCGAAATTGACGATACGTAGGCGCCTACGTAGTTTGCTGCTTTCCGTTCAGGGGGTGGCGATGAACCGGCGAACGCTTTTGAAATCTGGGGCTTGGGCCATTGCTGGAGTCGCCCTGCCCGGTCACGCGAGACGCGCCGGACGATCCGCTGCGCCTGTCATAGATGGAAATCTCGTCGCGCCGCTGGATCCCGACACGCCTCTGGATGCGGCTACAGTCGCGCAAGTGCGGGCATCTGGCCTCACCGCGTTCAAGATGACGCTGGGCGGGAGCGGCAATCAGAGCAAGGTCGAGACACAGGCTGAGATTGCCGACCTTGGCAAGGGTATCGCGCGTAACCCCGATCTGTTCAGGCAAGTCCTTACCGCGAAGGATCTGGCACCCGTGCCGTCAGGCGCTATCGGCATAATCTATTCGTTCGAAGCGGCGGCGATGCTGGAAGGTCAGATCGCCAATATCGACCATTTCCGCGCGGCCGGGGTGCTGGTGATGGGGCTGAGCTACAACACGCTGTCACCCTTCGCCTCCGGCGTACTGGCACCGCAAGCGACCGGGCTCACACCGCTGGGACGCGAAGCGATCGATCGGATGAACCGCCTGGGCGTCACAATCGACCTGAGCCACAGCGACGAATTGTCCAGCATCGCGGCGATCGCCGCATCGCGCCAATCCACGCTTGTCACGCATGCCGGATGTTCCGCCATCCATCCACATCCGCGCAACAAATCGGACACGCTGATGCGCGCGCTCGCCGACACTGGTGGGGTCATCGGCATATACGAGCTCGCGTTCCTGGTCCCCGCCCCGGCGCAGCCGGTCCTGGACGACTATGTGGCGCACCTGATCCACGCGCTCGACGTGTGCGGCGAAGATCATGTGGGGATCGGCACGGACGGCCTGCTGACACCGTTCGATACCTCGCCAGAGAGCATGAAGGCCTGGGATGCCGATATCGCACGACGCAAGGCGTCCGGCGTCGGCGCCCCCGGAGAGGGGCCGCCGCCGTTCGTGATCGGCCTCAACCGGCCTGATCGCTATGCGGTGATCGCCGACGCGCTGCGGCGGAAAGGTTATTCTGCTCGGATCATCGACAAGATCCTGGGCGAGAATTTCCGTCGGGTTTTCCGACAGACGTGGACACGCTCCTGACCGGGACGGTCCGCAGGTAATGCTCGCCCAGCATGTTTCGATCGTGCAGGGACCAGTGATGAGCAAAGCCCCGCCCTCCGCCTTCTGGACGCAGCCCGTGGTGGATCTGGCGCGCGCTTTGATCGGTTGCCAGCTTCTCGTCGACGGCGCGGGCGGGACCATCGTCGAGACGGAGGCCTATGACGTGGATGATCCCGCCAGCCACGCCTTCGGCGGGCCGCGCGGCCGCAACCTGGCCATGTTTGGACCGGTCGCCCACGCCTATGTCTACAAGATCTACGGCATTCATTGGTGCCTCAATTTCGTCGGCGGCGTGCATCCCGGCAGCGCCGTGCTGATACGTGCGATCGCGCCGACCCAGGGCATCGAGACGATGATCGCACGACGGGGCCTGTCTGATCCACGGAAGTTGTGCAGCGGCCCCGGCAAGCTCGCTCAGGCATTGTCGATCGACAGACGCCTGGACGGCGCACCGCTCGACCAAGCGCCGTTCGCGCTTACGCTGGGAAATGAGGCGGACATCGTCGTTGGGCCGCGGATCGGCATCAGCAAGGCGATCGATCATCCTTGGCGCTTTGGCGCGCGCGGATCGCCCTTCCTCAGCCGCGCGTTCCCCAAGGATGGATGACGCCTTCCATCTCGACCGCTTTCTCGCCGCGCAGGCGGACATGTTCACGATTGCGCTCGGCGAATTGCAGCGAGGCCGCAAGACCATCCACTGGATCTGGTTCATTTTCCCGCAAATCGCCGGCTTGGGACGGAGCTCTACAGCGCAACATTATGCGCTCCGCTCACTGGATGAAGCACGGGCCTATCTGGACCATCCGATCCTCGGCATGCGGCTTCATCAATGTCTGGATGCATTGAGCAGCCTCACCAGCATCGATGCTGAGCATGTGTTCGGCGCGTTGGATGCGATGAAGTTTCGATCGTCGCTTACCTTGTTCCACGCCGCCGATCCCGCCGATGCCCACGTCACCGCCGCTCTGGACCGTTGGTTTGGGGGAGAGGAGGATGAGGCTACGCTGACGCTTCTCCGTCGCGCGTGATGCGCTATGGCTAGGAGATGCTGAGACGAATCGCTTTTCTCCTCTGCCTTCTCGCTGCGCCGGCCCTAGCGCAACTGCCCGCGCCGGAGCCGGCTACCGCGCCTGCCCCAGCCACCAAGCCGGCCACGGCCCGCGTCGCGATCGAGACTACCGCCGGCACGATCACGGTCGAGTTGGAGACCGAGCGGGCGCCGATCACGTCCGCCAACTTCCTGCGCTACGTCGATCAGAAGCGCTATGACGGCACCTCCTTTTACCGGGCGGACCCGGTGGCTCCCAATTTCGGGCTGATCCAGGGCGGCGCCAGCAACGATCCGAAGCGCGTGCTGAAGCCGATCCCGCACGAACCCACGACGAAGACGGGCCTCAGCAATACCGACGGCGCGATTTCCATGGCACGGGGCGCGCCGGGAACCGCAACGAGCGATTTCTTCATCATCATCGGCGATATGAGCGCGCTGGACGCGAAGCCCGATCAGCCGGGCGACAATCAGGGATTTGCCGCCTTCGGCCATGTCGTGGAGGGTATGGACGTCGTGCACAAGATCCTGGCCTCCCCTACGTCGCCGACGGCGGGCGAAGGGATCATGAAGGGGCAGATGCTGGAGCCGAAGATCACCATCCTAAGCGCCCGTCGCGTCAGCTGAGAGGTTAGAATGGGGGACGTACCACCCGCAGAGGCATCCGGGCCGGATTTTGGGGGACGCGGGGAACAGATGTTCCCGACGCTGACGGCGGCGCAGATCGAAGCAGCGCGCCGCTTCGCCAGCGGAGAGCCGCAGCGGTTCGAACCCGGCACCGAGATGTTCGCGGTGGGCGCGCGCAACGCGCCCGCCTGGCTGGTTCTGGAAGGGTCGATCGATGTCGTACGCCGCGACGGCCTGGGTCATGAATCGGCGGTGGTCACGCATCATGCCGGACAGATTTCCGGGGAAATCAGTCAGCTTGGCGGACGCGCCTCGCTTGCCGCCGGTGTGGCGGGCAAAGATGGCTGTCTTGCGGTACCGTTCGACGCCGCACACCTTCGCGCTCTGCTGATCGGTTCCGCCGATTTGGGCGAGTTGCTGATGCGCGCCTTCATCTTGCGGCGCGTAGGCCTGATCAACGCCGACAATGTCGGCTCGATCCTGGTGGGCCGCCAGGAAGATCCGGATCTGGTTCGATTGGCAGGCTTCCTCACGCGCAATGGCTATCCCCATTCCACGGTCGACGTGGAGACGGGCGAAGGCCGCGAATTGATGGAGCGCCTGGCGGTTCAACCGAACGATCTGCCGTTGATGATCTGCCCGAACGGGACGGTGCTGAAGCGCCCAGGCGATGCGGAAGCGGCCTTGTGCCTGGGCATGACGCCCGAGCTGGAACCCGACAAGATTTACGACGTCGTCGTCACCGGGGCCGGCCCTGCCGGCCTTGCCACCGCCGTCTATGGTGCGTCCGAAGGTTTGTCGGTGCTGGTGCTCGATACGCGTGCGTTCGGTGGGCAGGCGGGCGCATCGGCCCGGATCGAAAATTATCTGGGCTTTCCGACGGGAATTTCCGGCCAGGCTTTGGCCGGGCGCGCCTTTACCCAGGCAACCAAATTTGGCGCGGAACTGGCGATACCGATGTCGGCCCAGCATCTCCATTGCGACGATGAAGCGGAGGTCGGTTTCAAGATCGATCTGGACAATGGCACGACCATCCGGTCGCGCACCGTGGTGATCGCCTCCGGCGCCCGCTATCGCCGCCCGAAAATCGACAAGCTGGATCAACTGGAAGGCGCCGGCATCTCCTATTGGGCGTCTCCGATCGAGGCCAAATTATGTGCAGGCGAGGAAGTGGCGCTGGTCGGCGGCGGTAATTCCGCAGGCCAGGCGACCGTGTTCCTGGCCCCGCAGGTCGAGAAATTGCACATGGTCGTGCGCCGCCCGCTCGAAGAAACCATGTCCAAATATCTGATCGACCGGATCGCGGCGCTGCCGAACGTGCAATTGCATATCGGCAAGGAAGTCGTGGCGCTGGAGGGGGACCGCGCGACCGGCTTGAAGGGTGTGACCTTTCGCTGCCGCTCGACCGGATCGGAATATCATAGCGCGATAAGCCACCTGTTCCTGTTCATCGGCGCGGATCCCAACACGGGGTGGTTGAACGGCTGCGTGGATCTGGATGCGAAGGGCTTCGTGAAGACGGGCGAAAATGGCGCCGCGCCGTTGGAGACCAGCCGCCGCGGGGTGTTTGCTGCCGGCGATGTAAGGTGCGGATCGACCAAACGCGTCGCCGCGGCTGTCGGTGAAGGCGCCGCCGTGATCGCGCAGATCCATGCGTATCTCGGTGCGGAGACGACGTCGGCCTAGGTGGTTTTGCCCTGCCCGGTCAGCGACTTATCGTCGTTCTTTTGATACGATCCGATTGTGTGCGGCGGGGCTCGGGCATGGGCAATTGCGACGAGCGGAGGTTCCAGGGGTGGCGATCGTCGCCGCGCACCGTGCGCAGCTTTGCGCGCGTGAGATCGATCGTGACGCCGCCTGTCTGCGCCAGCATCGTTCGATCCAGCTTCAACCAGCGGGGTGCGCACGTGCGCGGCAGGCGCCGATCGCTCACGGCTATATCCGCCCAGGCGCAGGCCGTCTTGAACTGATCCAAATCCAGCATGTACGGGCTGCGCGTCGCGAGCAAGTGCCAGGCGCGGCCGCCGCGCGAGATTGCTGCCAGACACACGTCACGCGTGCAGCGAGCGGCGGGAAGAACGTCAAGATCGAGCGCCTCCGCCTTGACGCCGGAGCCCTCCCCCAGCTGATCGCGCACATAATCGCCCGCGCGCGGGCGCAGCAGGTGGAGCGCGCCGTCCGACGTCCGCACCGCAAGATGCTTGCCATCCCCGGTGATCAGCACGTCAGGCGGCGGCGTCACCAGCGCCCAGGCGGCGCCCAGCGCCAGCGGGATCATGCCGATGCGCCGCATCCGCGTTCGCCACAATGCGATCCATAGCCCGCCGGCCACCATTAACAGAAAGGCACCGAGCGGCATGGATGGCAGCGCCGCGACCGCACCGGGGAGAGCCGACACGTGCCGTGCCAGACCGATCAGGAGGGCCAGCGCCTTGCCGGTAAGCCACCAGATCGGGCCACCCAATCCGACGCTGTCGAGAAGGAGCGCCAATGCCTCCAGCGGCATTATGACGAAGGTTGTGAGTGGGATCGCGATGATATTTGCGAAAGCGCCGTAGAGACCCGCGCGGTGGAAATGATAGGCGGCGATCGGCATCAGCGAGAATTCGACGAGAAGACCGGTCGCCAACAGAACCCCTAGCTCCCGCAACAGGCGACGCGGCCATCCTTCTTCGCGCTTCGAGGCCCAGGTGCGCATGCGAGGATGTTCGTGGAAGGCGATGATCGCGGTTACCGCGGCGAAGCTGAGCTGAAAGCTCGGTCCCACCAGCGCCTCGGGCCAGAGCAGCAGAACGATCAATGCGCCGGTGGCGACCAGACGCAACGTCATCGCCTCGCGCCCCAGCGCGATACCCGCCAGGACCAGCAATGCCGCGACGCAGGAGCGGACTGTCGGCACTTCGGCGCCGGACAGCAAGGTATAGCCAATGCCAGCCAGCGCGCCGGCGCCGGCGGCGATGAGCAGCAGGGGCGCGTGCAAGGCGAGCCGCTGCGACAGGGCCAGGAGCCGCAACGTGAGCAGCATCGTCGCGACGATCACGGCGGTGACGTGCAGGCCGCTGATCGAGAGCAGATGGGCCAGACCGGACTGGCGAAACGCCTCGGTATCCGCCTCATTGATGGCACCGACATCACCGGTCACGAAGGCCGCGGCCACACCGCCTTGACTGCCCGCCAGCCGGCTCTGGATATGCGCGGTCAGCCGCGCGCGTTGTGCCCCCAGCCACGCCATGAACCCGCCGCCGCCCGGCGCGGGCGTGACCAGTTTTGCTGGGCCGAGCGACTTGCCGGTCGCGCCGATCTTTTGAAACCAGGCGACCCGCGCGAAATCGTAGCTGCCCGGCAGAAGCGGCGGAGGCGGTGGCACAAGGCGCGCCCGCACCGCGATACGTGCACCCGGCGCAATACCCGAAGGTACCTCTTTCTCGTCCAGCGACACGCGAACCTGCGGTGGCAGGGTCGGCTGCGCCTCGGGCGCCAGCAGCAGCCGGATCTTCTCCTTGGCCGGCAGTTTTGCCACGGCATTGACCTTGGCGGTCATGGTGACGACGACGGGGCGCCCGAGGACCGGCGCCGCGACGCGCTCGCTCCGGGCCCAGGCCAATCCGCAGCCGAGCACGGCCGCGAACAATAGCCAAGACAGCGCGCGACCTGCCCGGCCGCCCCGCGCCGAAAAGAAAGCCAGCACGGCGCCGATGCCGCCCGCCACCATGAAGGCGCGCCAGGCGCGTGCGTCCGGCAAGCCGAACCAAGCCGCTATGCCAATGGCGATGCCGACCGGCAGCCATAAGGGCAGTTGGTCGCGCTCGGCTTCCAACCACAGCTCAATATGCCCGGCTAGTCGACGAGCATGCATCGAAATACGCGCTCGGCCCGTTTGTGGGCTCCGAAGGGCTATGCTAGGGGCGCTCACCATTTCATCGGCCATGGCCGACACAGCTTGGGAGACAGGCGCTTTGGGCGCAAGCACCGCTTCTGGCGGCGAGGTCGTGACGCGGTTCGCGCCCTCCCCCACCGGCTTCCTCCACATTGGTGGGGCGAGGACTGCCTTGTTCAACTACCTCTATGCCAAGCATATGGGCGGCAAATTCCTGCTGCGCATCGAGGATACGGACCGGGCCAGATCGACCCAGCCGGCAATCGAGGCGATTCTCGACGGTATGACATGGCTCGGCCTCGATTGGGACGGCGATGTCGTCTACCAATTCGCACGCGCCGCGCGGCACGCGGAAGTGGCGCAAGCGCTCCTGGATCGCGGCGCGGCTTATCGGTGTTATGCGACCGCCGAGGAACTGGAGGCGATGCGCGCCGAGCAGCGCGCGGCCAAGCAGCCGATGCGCTATGACGGGCGCTGGCGCGATCGCGTGGCCGGCCCCGATCAGGAGGGTAAGCCTTTCGTCGTCCGGCTGCGTGCCGAGCAGGAAGGTGAGACGACCATCCAGGATCGCGTACAGGGGCCGGTGACGGTCAAGAATGCCGAACTCGACGACATGGTGCTACTCCGGTCCGACGGCACACCTACCTACATGCTGGCGGTGGTGGTCGACGATCACGACATGGGGGTGACCCATGTTATCCGCGGTGACGATCATCTGAACAATGCCTTCCGTCAGATGGGCATCATTCGCGCAATGGGCTGGGCCGAGCCCGTCTATGCCCATATCCCCCTGATCCATGGTGCGGACGGCGCGAAGCTGTCCAAGCGCCATGGGGCTCTTGGCGTCGATGCCTATCGCGACGAGTTGGGCATGCTGCCGGAAGCGGTGAACAATTATCTGCTGCGGCTTGGCTGGGGCCATGGCGATGCCGAGTTCATCACGCGCGATCAGGCGGTGGAATGGTTCGATCTGGACGGCGTCGGCCGGGCGCCAGCGCGGTTCGACATCAAGAAGCTGGAGAATCTGAACGGCCATTATCTGCGTGAGGCAGACGATGCCCGGCTGGCGGAGCTGGTCGCCGCGAAAATGGGTAGCGCTACCAGTCCGAAGCGGTCCGAAATGGACGTTGATTTGCTGCGTCGCGCCATGCCTTTTTTGAAGGTGAGAGCGAAATCTATCAACGAGATAACGGAGAGTGCGAGCTTCCTGTTTCGCAGCCGCCCGATCGACGTGGACGAAGCCGCGGCGAAGCTGCTAGAGGACGGCGCTCGCCAGCTTTTGGCGCGCGCCCGGGACGCTCTCGCGGCCGTCGGGGACTGGAGCGCAGGCGCGCTCGAGGCCGCGATCCGCGAGGTAGCAGAGGAAGCCCAGATCGGCCTTGGCAAGGTCGCGCAGCCGCTGCGCGCCGCCCTGACCGGCCGGACCACCTCCCCCGGCATCTTCGACGTATTGGCGCTCCTCGGTCGCGAGGAGAGCCTGGCTCGGCTTTCGGATCAGATCGATCTGGCGGCGGAACATTGATGGAGTTGAGTGAAATGGCCGACAGCACGATCAGCATCGGGGGCAAGGATTACGATTATCCGGTCCTTTCGGGCACCACCGGGCCCGACGTCATCGATATCCGCAAGCTTTACGGTCAGACCGGCGCCTTTACCTACGATCCGGGCTTCACCTCCACGGCGAGCTGCGAAAGCGGCCTGACCTATATCGACGGCGATGCCGGCGTGCTGCTGCACCGTGGCTACCCGATCGATCAGCTGGCCGAGAATTCGAGTTTCCTCGAAGTCGCCTACCTGCTGATCCACGGCGAGCTGCCGACCGCGGCCGAGCTCGATACGTTCACGTCGACGATCACGCGTCACACGATGCTGCACGAGCAGCTCGCCACCTTCTATCGCGGCTTCCGGCGCGATGCGCACCCGATGGCGGTGATGGTCGGCGTCGTCGGTGCGCTATCCGCCTTCTACCCCGATTCGACGAACATCACCGATCCCCAGCAGCGCATGATCGCGATGCACCGGCTGATCGCGAAGATGCCGACGATCGCGGCGATGGCGTATAAATATTCGATCGGTCAGCCGTTCGTCTATCCGCAGAACGATCTGTCCTACACCGCCAATTTCCTGCGCATGACCTTCTCGGTCCCGGCCGAGGAATATGTGCCGGATCCCGTGATCGTCGATGCGATGGACAAGATCTTCATCCTGCATGCCGATCATGAGCAGAATGCGTCGACCTCCACCGTGCGTCTTGCCGGTTCGTCGGGCGCGAACCCGTTTGCCTGCATCGCGGCCGGCATCGCCTGCCTGTGGGGCCCGGCCCATGGCGGCGCCAACGAAGCGGCCCTGAACATGCTGCGCGAGATCGCCACGGTCGATCGGATCCCGGAATATATCGCCCGCGCCAAGAACAAGGACGATCCGTTCCGGCTGATGGGCTTCGGCCATCGCGTCTACAAGAATTTCGATCCGCGCGCGAAGGTCATGCAGAAGACCGCCGCCGACGTGCTGGAGAAGCTCGGCGTGACGGATCCGATCTTCGACGTGGCGCGCGAGCTGGAGCAGATCGCGCTCAAGGATGATTATTTCATCGAGAAGAAGCTCTATCCGAACGTTGATTTCTATTCGGGCGTGATCCTGTCTGCGATCGGCTTCCCGACGACGATGTTCACCGTGCTGTTCGCGCTGGCCCGCACGGTCGGCTGGGTCGCGCAGTGGAACGAGATGATCTCGGACCCCGACCAGAAGATCGGTCGCCCGCGCCAGCTGTACACGGGCCCCACGCAGCGCGACTACGTGGCCGCTGCCCAGCGCTGATCCCGGCTTAGCGTTCCCCGGCTGCGGCCGGGGGACGCCCATGATAATAACGCGCCCGGAATTCGGTGGCCCAATCGGCCAATTGCCCCGCTGCAATCGCCGAACGCAGTCCAGCCATCACCTGCTGATAGAACCACAGATTGTGCTGGGTGAGCAGCATCGCGCCCAGCATTTCTCCCGCCTTCGTCAGATGATGAAGATAGGCCATGCTCCACCCGCCGATCGGTGATTGCGGGTCGAGCGGCGCCAGATCCTCGGCCCATTTGGCGTTGCGCATATTGATTGGGCCATCCCAGGTGAAAGCCTGGCCGTTGCGGCCTGAGCGGGTCGGCAGGACGCAATCGAACATGTCGATCCCGCGCTCCACTGCGCCGACAATGTCATCCGGCTTGCCGACTCCCATCAGGTAGCGCGGCTTGGCCGGATCAAGCTGGCCCGGCGCGAAATCGAGGCAGGCGAACATCGCCTCCTGCCCCTCGCCGACTGCCAGACCACCGACCGCATAGCCGTCGAAACCGATATCGAGCAGTGCATCGGCCGATGCCTTGCGCAGGCGCTCGTCCAGCGCGCCCTGCTGGATGCCGAAGATCGCCGCGGCCTCGGCATGTGCGCCGCCCGCGTCGAAGGCCGCCCGGCTTCGCTTGGCCCAGCGCATCGACCGCTCCATCGCCGCCAATTGCACCTCTGGCGTCGAGGTGGTGGGCACAAGTTCGTCAAAGGCCATCACGATGTCCGACCCCAGCAGCCGCTGGATCTCGATCGAGCGTTCGGGGTTCAACATGTGGGTGGAGCCATCGAGGTGGCTCTTGAACGCAACCCCATCTTCGCTGCGCTTGGTGAGCGCGGACAGGCTCATCACCTGATAGCCGCCGCTGTCCGTCAGGATCGGCCGATCCCAGCCCGAAAAGGCGTGGAGCCCGCCCAATTTGGCAACGCGTTCCGCGCCCGGCCGCAACATCAGATGATATGTGTTGCCGAGGATGATGTCGGCACCAGTGTCGCGCACTTCGGCAGGCCGCATCGCCTTCACCGTCCCGGCGGTCCCAACCGGCATGAAGGCGGGGGTGCGGATGGTGCCGCGCTTCATGGCGATTGCGCCGGTGCGCGCCTTGCCGTCGGTGGCGTGAATGGTGAAGTCGAAACGAGGGGTCATAGCTGGTCGCTTAAAGGCTGCCGGGACGAGGGGAAAGCACGGGTCAGAGCGACGCGGCGCGTGCCGCATCCGCTCAGTGTCCGTCGAACTCGATCAGGTGATGCACCGTGACGCCGGCCTCGCGTAATTTCTCCGCGCCGCCCAGTTCGGGCAAATCGATAACGAAGGTCGCGGTATCGATCACCGCGCCCGCCTGGCGCAGCAGTTCGACCGCCGCCAGCGCGGTTCCACCCGTGGCGATGAGATCATCGACCAACGCAACGCGCATGCCCTCGCCACAGGCATCGGCGTGCATTTCCAGCCGGTCCGTGCCATATTCCAGCGCATAATCGACGCCGATGCGGGCGCCAGGCAGCTTACCGGGCTTGCGGAGCATCAGCAGACCGCATTTGAGCTTGTAGGCGAGCCCGGCGGCAAAGACGAAGCCGCGGGCCTCGATGCCGGCCACCAACTGCGTCCCCTCCCCTGCAATGGACGCGGCCATCCGATCGATCGCCTCGGCAAAGCCGGGGCCGTCCAGCAACAGCGTGCTGATGTCCCGAAACTGGATACCGGGTTTCGGATGATCGGGGATGGTGCGAACCAGCGCCTGAAGATCAGCGTCCAGCGACATTGCAGCACTCCAAGAAGAAAAAGCTCATTCTGCGGCGGCTTCCAGCAGGGCGACGATCGTCGCATTGATCGGGGTCGGGATGCCGTGAACCTGCCCGAGGCGGACGATGACGCCGTTGCGGGCATCCAGTTCCATGGGACGCCCGGCCGCCCGATCGGCATGGATCGAGTTGATCGAATCCCGCGGTGCCTCGCGATATTTGTCGATGACAATGTCGGGCAGGTGTTCCGGAAGGTGGGCGCCTTCGGCACGGCCGACGGATACACATTCGCGAACCATGGCGCGTTGAATATCGGCGATGCCCTCACGCCAGGCGACACCGCCGGGTTTCATTACCAGCGCAGAGATCGCTCCCGCGCAATTGAAGGCCAATTTGGTCCAGGCAACAGTCCGAAAATCATCGCTGGTCGCGACGGCGATCGGTGTCGCGGCGAATAGGCGTACGAATGCGTCACCAGCTGGTCCATCGGGAACGACGATCGTGCCGAGACGCCGCTGACGAATACGTCCAGGTGCGCTTCGTTCACCCGGTATATCGACGATCGCGGGCAATATCCGGTCTGCCGGAACCACCGCCGCGAAGCGGGCAACGTGCTCCACGCCGTTCTGCAACACCGCAACCTGCGTTGTTGGGCCGACCAGCGCCTGCAGCCATGCGGCGGTCCCGCTGGCATCATAAGCCTTCGTAGCGATCAAGACCCAGTCAAACGGGTTCGCCTGCGCGGGCTGGGTCAGGATTTCGGGCTTCGCCTCAATCGTCCCGTTGGGCGTTTCGACAACGAGGCGTTCGAATGGCGTACGCGCGCACAGCGTCACCTCCAGACCCTGCGATTGAGCGAGCCAGACGGCGACGCTGCCGCCGATGGCGCCGGGACCGATGATGGCGATACGCGTCGGCATTTTCCCGGCGGATAGCGCGTGCCCGCGGAAAGTCATCCCTTTGCGTCGTCAGGCTCGATCCGCTGCGGTGTCTGCCTTCGGCAGGAGCAGCGAGGCATCGCCATAGGAATAGAAACGGTAACCATGCTGGATAGCATGCGCATAGGCTGCCTGCATCCGTTGCCGCCCCATGAGGGCCGAGACCAGCATGAACAAGGTCGAACGAGGGAGATGGAAGTTGGTGAGCAGTCCGTCGATTGCGCGGAACCGATAGCCTGGCGTGATGAAGATGGACGTATCCCCCTCGAACGAGCGGATCACCCCATCCTCGCCGGCTGCGCTCTCGATCAGGCGCAAGCTGGTCGTGCCTACCGCGATGAGGCGACCGCCAGCGGCGCGTATTTGATTGAGGCGATCGGCCGTGGCTGCATCGATCCGCCCCCATTCAGCGTGCATGCGGTGGGCTTCGGTATCCTCCGCCTTGACCGGCAGGAACGTGCCTGCGCCGACATGCAAGGTCAGCGTTGCATGGGAGATCCCGGCAGCCTCCAATCCGTGCAGCAAGTCTGGCGTGAAGTGCAGCGCTGCGGTTGGTGCTGCAACGGCACCTGGCTCATTTGCGAACATCGTCTGGTAATCGGCTAGATCGCGCTCATCCGTGGCGCGCTTTCCTGCGATATACGGTGGCAACGGCATCCGGCCGGCGCGTTCCAGCAGAAGCTCAACCGGCTCGTCACCTTCGAATTCCAGCAATAGCGATCCATCGTCGCGCTTCTCGGTCGCCAGAGCCGAGACATCGGCGCTGAAATTAATGCGATCCCCGACGCGGACCCGCTTGGCGTTGCGCACGAAGGCGACCCAGGCGCGCGGTCCCTCCCGCTTGTGGAGCGTCGCGCCGATGGCCGCCTCCCCCCGCCGGCCTTCCAGTTGCGCCGGGATGACCCGCGTGTCGTTGAACACCAGGCAGTCACCACGCCGCAGCAATGTCGGCAATTGGTTGACGATGCGATCTTCCGTACGATCTCCATCAAGCAACAGCAGACGCGCGCTGTCGCGCGGGCTGACCGGCCGCAGGGCTATGCGGTCTTGGGGAAGCTCGAAATCGAAGAGATCGACGCGCATCGGATCATCCAGTTCGGCATCCGCGGCCGAGCGCGCCCGCTCAGTCGGAGACCGTCACAATAGCTGGCCGGCTGCCCTAGGGACATCCAGCCCAATAGCGCCTTATCGCGGCCGACGCTTCTTCTGCGCCTGCTGAGATGCCGCAGCCGCATCGCCCGCCGCCTGAGCCGCCGCCTGCGCGGAAAGCTGTGCCGCGGCGGCACGCTCGGTGGCGACACTAGCGTTGCCGGCCTTCGCAGCCTTCGCGGCATCCCCTGCCGCAAGCGATGCCTGGGCGGCCTGAGCCGCTGCCGTGTCGGCTGCCGCCGAAGCCGCCTGGGTCGCGACCGGCGGCGTTGCCGCGTCCGCGGGCGGAGCCCCAATCCAGGCCCGTACGATCTTGGTCGGGTTCGCCGGCGGCTCGCCCTTCTCAATCATGTCGACATAGGCCATGCCGGCATAGACCCGCCCGACCACCGTATATTTCCGATCGAGCGTGAGATTGGGCGCGAGCATGATGTAGAATTGACTGTTGGCGCTGTCTTCGCTCTGCGCGCGCGCCATTGCCATAGCGCCGCGGACATGCGGCAGCTCGTTAAACTCCGCCTTCAGATCGGGAAGATCGGAACCGCCTTCGCCGGTGCCCTTCGGGTCGCCGCCCTGGGCCATGAATCCTTCGATGACGCGATGGAACGTCGTGCCGTCGTAGAAATGGCGGTTCGCGAGCGTCTTGATGCGCTCGACCGAGTTCGGCGCCTTGTCGGGTCGCAGCAGGATCGACACGACCCCACCGGTCGAAAGCTGCACATTGAACGTGTTTTCGGGCGTGGGCGTAGGAGCGGCGCCGACCTCCGGCACAGCCATTTCCCGCACCTTTGGCTCCGCATAGCCCTGCGGCCCCGTCACCGTCGACTGCGCAAGCAATGGGGTGGCGAAACCGACCAGGCCCAGTGCAAACAACTTCAAAGACAAAGGATTGAACTCCGTTCTATCAACGCGTGTGAGCGCGTATCTCGGCAGCGACCGCGGCCGGCACAAAATGTTCGATACTGCCGCCACCGCGCGCGACATCCTTCACCAGCGACGAAGCGATGGGAGCGAAGGCAGGCGCGGCGACCAGGAAAACCGTATCAATCTGAGGTGTCATCGTGCCATTCATCGCCGCCATGGCACTTTCATAATCCAGATCGGTGCCGCTGCGGAGCCCACGCACGACGAACTGCGCGCCGACAGTCTGGGCGAAGGCCACGGCCAGGCCGGCGAATTCCTGAACGTCGATATGGGAGGCGATTGTGGCCACCTCGCGGCGCAGCGACGCAACCCGCTGATCCAAAGTGAACAGCGGTGATTTCAGCGAGTTGGTGGACACACCAACGATGAGCCTATCTGCGAGCCGTGCCGCCCGGCGGATGATATCGACATGACCGAGGGTGAGCGGATCAAAGGTACCGGTATAAACGGCAACCCGGTTCACCGGTCGCGCTCCACCACATAACGGGCGATCGCCCGCAGCAGCGCCGCCTCCTCGCCGAAACCGGCAAGATGGCCGATTGCCTGGTCGACCAGAATCTGTGCCTGCTGCCGGGCACGGTCCGGCCCCAACAGTGATACAAAGGTCGCCTTGCCCTGGGCTGCGTCCTTGCCGACCGCCTTGCCCGTGATATCGGCGGCGCCTTCCACGTCGAGCAGATCGTCCGCAATCTGGAAGGCCAGGCCAATGTCCCGCGCATAGGCGCGGATCAGGCGACGTCCCTCCGGCGGCACCCGCCCCAGGATCGCGCCCGCCTCAAGGCAGAAGCCGATCAGCGCGCCTGTCTTCAACTGCTGGAGACGGGTGACGGCACCCAGATCGAACTCCGCGCCATCCGCCACCAGATCCATCATTTGTCCACCGGCCATTCCGGCCGGGCCGGAGGCCTTGGCAAGCTCGGCCGAAAGTTCGACGCGCACGAACGGATCGGCGTGCGTTTCCGCATCCGCGAGCACTTCGAACGCCAGCGCATGGAGGGAATCGCCCGCCAGTACGGCGGTCGCTTCGTCATAAGCCTTGTGCACGGTCGGACGGCCACGACGAAGATCGTCGTCGTCCATGCAAGGCATGTCGTCGTGGATCAGGCGGTAGACGTGGATGCACTCGATCGCGACGCCGACGCGCAATGCGGGGACCCGATCGACCAGGAAGAGATCCGCAGCCGCGCGCACGAGCAAGGGCCGCAATCGCTTGCCGCCGCCGATCGCGGCATGACGCATAGCCTCATATAAGCGGGCCCGCGGATCGGCGGGAACGGCGAGCAGGCGATCGAACATCTGATCGACGTCCGAAGCGATCTGTTCCATCGCCGAGCGAAGGGAAAGCGGCACCACGCTCATCTGCGTCTCAGCCGGCATCGAAAGACTGGGTGCCGCGCGGGCCGCCGTCCGGGCCGAGCGTTATCTTCTCGATCCGCGCCTGCGCGGCCTGCAGCCGCTGCTCGCACTGCCCGCGCAGCTTGTCGCCTTCGGCATAAAGTTCGATCGATTCATCGAGACTTGCCTCACCGCTTTCGAGACGGTGCACGATCGTCTCAAGCCGCTTCAGCGCATCTTCGAAGGACAATTGGGATATGGTGGGATCGTCGCTCATCGGCGGCGACTCTTGGGACCGGAGCGTGTCAGGGTCAAGGCGGCCGCACCCGGTTCGTCCGATCGGCAGGCGTCCGTCAGAGCGCAGCCCAGTCGATTGCATTTGTAGTGAGGGTGCGGGACAGATCCGGCAAAGGATATTTGAGGCCGGTCGCGCAGTTGAACAGCATCACGCGATCTTCGGCGCGGACTAGACCGTCCGCCCGAGCCTTGCGATAGGCCGCCAGCGTCGCACCGCCTTCCGGACAGAGAAGCAGGCCGTCCTTTCGCCCGGCATCCTCCACCGCCTCCCCAATTGCGGCATCCGAGACTGCCATGGCAAAGCCGCCGCTCGCGCGCACGGCATCCAGGATCAGGAAATCCCCGACCGCCTGGGGCACGCGGATCCCCATCGCAATGGTGTGAGAATCTTCCCAGCGACGTGCATGGCGTGCGCCCTCTTCGAACGCGCGTACGATCGGGGCGCAGCCTTCGGCCTGGACGGCCACCATGCGCGGGCGCTCCGACCCGATCCAGCCAAGCGCCTCGAGCTCGTCAAAGGCCTTCCACATGCCGATCAATCCCGTCCCACCTCCGGTAGGATAGAAGATCACGTCAGGCAGTTGCCAGCCGAGCTGCTCGGCCAGCTCCAGACCCATCGTTTTCTTGCCTTCTATCCGATAAGGCTCCTTGAGCGTGGACAGATCGAACCAGCCGCGTTCCTTCACGCCTTGGGCAACGAGCTTGCCGCAATCGTCGATCCGCCCGTCAACGCGATAGACGCGCGCGCCCTGCGCCGCGATTTCGCGAACATTGATCTCCGGCGTGTCGGCCGGGCAGAAGATCACGGCATCGATACCGGCCCGGCTGGCATAAGCCGCAGCGGCCGCACCCGCATTGCCGTTGGTGGGCATGGCGATGGCGGTAACACCCAATTCCTTGGCCATGGAGAGCGCCATGACCAGCCCGCGCGCTTTGAAGGAGCCGGTCGGCAGGCGCCCTTCATCCTTCACCAGCAGCGCGGATGCCCCGCATTCCCGCGCGATCGTGTCGAGCGGTACGATCGGCGTCACCGTCTCGCCAAGGCTGATGATATTTTCGCGGCGGCGCACCGGCAGCAATTCGCGATACCGCCACAGATCGGCGGGGCGCGCCGCCAGCTTATCCTTCGACAGCGCAGAACGCACAGCATCCAGATCATAGCGCACCAGCAGCGGGCGGCCGACGCGAGACAGGCCGTGAAGCCTGTCCGCCTCATAGCGTTCGCCGGTGAGGCCGCATTCGAGATGCGAAACGAAGGTCGGGCGATCGGCCGTCAGATTGTCATCGTGCATTGCCGTTCCCGCCAAAGATGCCTGATGCCCGACCCGGCTTGCCGCGCAGCCGCCGTCAAGATGCCCGATCAGATCCGCTGATATCCTGCGACGTCATGAGCGCCGCGCAGGATATCGTGTCCGAAGATCAGTCGCGCTTGCCGAACAGTGCGTCCACGTCAGACAGGATCGCGTCGCCGGCATGGGAAGCGGTCTCACGCTCCTGGCGCAACTGGCTGATCAGCGCCTCGCGATCCCCATCGAGCCGCGTGTCGATCGGCGCCTCAATCCCGGCAGCCTTGGCCGCCTTGGCAACCACGGCGTCCAGCTCGCGCTGAGACGTCAAACCGAGCGTCACCGGATCCTTCGGCGTGATGTTGGCGATGTTCCAGTGGGTCCGGTCGCGGATCGCGGCGATGGTCGTGCGGGTGGTACCGATCAGCTGGCTGATCTGGCCATCGGACACTTCGGGATGATTGCGGATGATCCAAGCGATGCCATCGGGCTTGTCCTGACGCTTGGACACCGGCGTGTAGCGCGGGCCCTTGGTGCGGCGGACCGGCTCGGGACCCTTGGAGATTTGCAGCTTGTAGTTGGGATCGGCCTGGCCCTTGTCGATCTCTTCCTGCGTCAGCTCGTGCGCGCGCACGGGATCGCGGCCCGTCAGCTTGGTCGCCGCGGTATCATCGGCGATGGCCTGGATTTCCAGAATATGGAGCCCGCAAAACTCCGCAATCTGCTGAAAGCTCAGCGATGTATTGTCGACGAGCCAGGAGGCGGTCGCGTGGGGCATGAGCGGCTGGGCCACTGAAACTCTCCAGATAAAGAAAGGGCCGCCCCTCGCGGAGCGGCCTGAATATGGGCGGAATGTAGAACGAGCCCGCTTTCGGAGCAAGGGTTTGTCTTGCACCCAGGATTGCGGGCGGTCCACGATCCTGGCGTGACACGCTGATGCGCCTTCAGCGGCTCAAGCGTCCAACGATACATGCCCCGGTGCGGCCGACACCGCGTCGATCCAGCGTTGCACAGCGGGCCAGCGCGACAGATCGAAGCCTCCCTCATCCGCGACATGGGTATAAGCGTAGAGGCTGATGTCGGCCAGCGTGACCCTATCCGCGACGAAGAAGTCTCGTTGGGCGAGATGATCGTTCATGACCGCAAGGGCCGCCTCCCCCGCCAGCCGCTTGGCCGGGATCTGCGCTGTCTGGCTTGCCGTGAGGCGCTCTTCCCCAATGAATGCCTTCCAGAAGCGCAGGGTCGCTATATTGGGTTCGTGATTATATTGTTCGAAGAACATCCAGCGCAGCATGTCCGCCTGTTCGAACCTGTCGTCCGGGATGAGCGGCGTGCCGGTCGCCAGATACCAGCAGGCGGCATTGCTTTCGGGCAGCAAACGGCTTCCCACCTGCAGCACGGGAATGCGCCCGTTTGCGTTGATGTTTTGCAGGAAGGCCGGGGTGCGCGTCTCGCCATGCATGATATCATAGTGCCGACGTTCGAGCGGCAGACCTAGCAGCGCGGCAGTGAGCCTTATCTTGTAGCAATTCCCAGACGGGGCATATTCGTGCAGGACCATCGGCTCCATCGTCACCCTCCTGGGGCAAGGCGACCACCGGCCTCGCCATCGGCATGGCTATGTTCGGCGGCTTCCGCTTCGATCACGCTACCGATCATGCCCGGCGCGCGCCAATTGCCGTAGCGATAATAAGCGATTGCCAAGACGAGGGAAATGGCCGAGCCGAGCGGAAAGCTCCACCAGAGCACGTCTATCCCGTAACGCGGCATCAGCGCGGCGGCGAAGCCCAGCCTCCCAACCAGCACGCTCAGGATCAGGATGATCAGCGGCGCGTAGACAGCACCATTGGCGCGCACGGTAGAGAAAAGCACCAGGGTCACGCCGAACAGTATGAAGCTCCAGCTGCCGATCAGCTGGATGTGCCGCGCGATCGGTATCGCCGCACTCTCGCCGCCGACGAAAAGGGCGAAGATCGGGCGATCGAACAACAGCATGACAACAATCAGAGCGCCCGTCATGACGATGTTGGTGATCACGCCCGCGCGGGTGATTTGACCGACCCGATCCCAGCGCCCGGCCCCTATATTCTGTGCCGCCATCGCCGACACCGCCGCGCCGATCGCCAGGGCAGGCATCTGCACATAGGTCCAAAGTTGCTGGGCAATGCCGTAGGCCGCGGTCACGTCGATCCCGGCGCGGTTGACCAACCCCACCATCACCAGGCCCGACAGGCTGAACACGAGCATCTGCATGCCCATTGGCAGGCCCTTGATCGCGATCACCTTCAGCAAGGCACGATCGGGACAGAGATAGCGAAGCTCCGTACCCCGCAGCCGGATCGGCAGATCACGCGCATAAATGTAGTAAATGCCGACAAGGAGCATCACATAATTGGCGGCCAAAGTAGCCACGGCCGAACCCGCAATGCCCATGCGGGGAAAGGGCCCTACGCCCGCGATCAACAGCGGGTTGAGCCCTGCATCGAGAATGACCGAGAGGATCATCAGTCGCAGCGGCGTGACGCTATCCCCCGTGCCCCGCATGCCCATGGTCAGCAGAACGCCGATGAACATGGGTGGCATCGCAAGGAAGATCACGCGCAGATAGGCCAAAGCGAGCGCCTGAGACTGGGCGGGCGTCGCCAATATCTCCAGCAGGTGCGGGGCGAAAAGCCACCCGAAGAGCGCGATCAGAACCGAGATGATCGCGAACAGGCCGAGGGCCGTACCCATGGCACGGCGGGCCCCCTGAACGTCCCCGGCCCCCATGCTCTGGCCCACGAGAATGGTGGCTGCCATCCCGAAGCCGAAGCCGAGCGCGAACATCAAGAACATGACAAGGTTGGCGTTGGTGGTCGCCGCCAGCGCGCCTTCGCCAAGGAAACGACCGACCCAGATCGAATTGATCGAACCATTGAGCGACTGAAGTACATTCGAGCCCAAGGTCGGCAGGGCGAACAACAGCAATGTCCGGGCGATCGGGCCTTGCGTCAAATCGCGCCGGCCCGCCTGCGCGGCCGGTCCGGACATTTTGGTGCTAGCGATTGCCCCCTCCTTTGGTCGTAGATGAGATGCTATAGCATTTGCGCGGTCGAGCTATATCGCTAACCTGCTGCGGCAGTTCCGTTCGCCTGCGTGAAATGCCGGAAAGTCGATACGTAGCGTAGCGACTCATCGCCGGCCTTCGCCCAGCATGACCGGGTTCACAAAGGGCGAGGAGAGCGCGAATGACCGGCATCAACAGACGTGAGATGGTGGTCGCAGCCGGCGGCGTTGCCGCGGCGGTGGCCCTTCCGGGCGCGGCTCGAGCGGCCGATCCGAACCGCAAGCTGGGCTATGCGATCGTTGGCCTCGGCACGTACGGCCTGAAGGTCATCATCCCCCAATTCGTCAATTGCACGAACAGCCGCCTCGCCGCAGTCGTCAGCGGCGATCCGGAAAAGGCGAAGCGCGTCGCCGCCGAACATGGCCTGCCGGATCGCGCGATATATAATTACCAGAACTTCGACACGATCCGCGACAACCCAGACGTCGACATCGTCTATGTCTGCCTGCCCAATTCGATGCACCATGACTATGTCGTGCGCGCCGCCAAGGCCGGCAAACATGTGATGTGCGAGAAGCCGATGGCGATCTCCGTCGCGGAATGTGAATCGATGATCGCGGCCTGCAAGAAGGCCGGCAAGAAGCTGATGATCGGCTATCGCGTCCATTTCGAGGCCACCAATCTGGAAGCGATGCGGCTGGCATCGTCAGGAGCGATCGGCACCCGCAAATATCTGCGCAGCGAGCATGGCTTCGTGCAGCCGAACCCGAATATGTGGCGCCTGAAGCGAGCCCTGTCAGGCGGCGGATCGCTGATGGACATGGGTGTCTACAGCCTGCAAGCGGCGCGCTACATGACAGGCGAGGAGCCGATCGCCGTCTATGCGCATGAAAGCACCGACAAGAGCGACCCGCGCTTCCAGGAGGTTGAGGATCGGATCGAGTGGGAGCTGGAATTCCCGTCCGGCGTGATCGCATCCTGCCTGTCGATGTACAGCGCCAATCAGAACCATATCCTTTTGATGGGGGACAAAGGCCGGATCGAGCTGGAGCCGGCGACACGCTATACGGGCAACAAGATGTGGACCGGGCGCGATGGCCGCGAGACCGAGATCGCGAACCCGCCCCCCGGCCCGCGCCCGACGCAATTTGCCGGGCAGCTCGACCACTTCGCCGAATGTATCGCGCAGAATAAGGAGCCGATCGTATCGGGCGAAGAGGGTCTGCGCGACCTTCGCATCGTGGAGGCGATTTATCGATCGGCGCGTGAGAAGAAGCGTATCACGTTATAAGCTCCTCTTCCGCTTCAGGCTCTCCTTCGCAAAAAAAGGGCGCGCACTCGATGATGCTTACCCGCCGGACTTTACTGGCTTCGACCGTGGCGCTTGCGGCCGCGACCGCCTGGGCCGACGCGCCGGGCGAGGTTGCGCCCACCGTCCGCCGCATATCGCCCAAGCTGGATCGCATCATCGATCCTGGCGCCAAGGCGGAAGTGATCGCGACCGGCATCAAATGGGCGGAGGGGCCCGTTTGGGTGAAGCAGGGCGGCTACCTCCTCTTTTCCGATCCACCGGCGAACATCATGCGCCGCTGGAGCCGCAGAGACGGCGTGTCCATCTTCCTGGAACCGTCAGGCACTGGCGGGCTGGATCCGAAGCTGGTCCGTGAGGCCGGCTCCAACGGATTGGCCCTGGACCATCAGGGCCGCCTGTTGATCGCCAACAGTGGTGGCCGGTCGATCGATCGCGTCGACCTGCGCACCAAGCAGCGCACGACGCTGCTCGGCCGTTATGAAGGCCATAGGTTTAACAGCTGCAACGATCTGACCGTGTCCAGATCCGGCGCGATCTACTTCACCGATCCTCCTTACGGCTTCGCACAGTTTAACGAGTCACTGCTGAAGGAAACGGCGCAGAACGGCGTCTATCGCTGGAAAGAGGGCGGCGAGGTGCAACTGGTGGAGGGCGGGCTCACCTTCCCCAACGGCATCGCATTGTCGCCGGACGAGAAGCGCTTATTCGTGTCCAGCTCCGACCCGCAGAACAAGAAGATCATGGTCTATGATCTTGGAGCCGACGGACTGCCCTCCAGCCCCGGCCGCGTCTTCCTCGACGCCGGCGACATGCCCGGCCCCGGCAATCCGGACGGCATGAAGATCGCGGCGGACGGCACGATGTTCTGCTCCGCGCCAGGAGGCATGTGGATCTTGGCGCCCGACGGGGAGAAATTGGGCCTGATCGAAGACGGCGCGGCCATCGCCAATTGCTGTTTTGGAGATGACGGCCGGACGCTTTACCTCACGTCCAACACACGCGTGTTGCGTCTGCCGCTGCGGATCAACGGCTGGCGCGCCTGATCGGAGAAGCTATCCCGCCGGCCCCGCCAAGGACAGGATCTGGTTCCGCCGCAGCAGTGCGGCCTGGAGCTTCGCATAAGCGACATCCTGTACCGAGGTGCCGCCATCGATCGCCAATGACGCCGCCGCCGCCGCGGATTCGCCCAGGATCATGAAAACGGGCTCCATCCGGATCGAACCGTAGGCGATGTGGGATGCCGACAGGGCGACCGGGACCAGAAGGTTGCTGGCTTCCGCGCGCTTGGGCACGATAGCGCGATAGCTGATCGGATAGGCATCGCCGGGCGAAACTTCGATATTGCCCTCGTTGCGGACGAAGCCGCGGGCATCGACGATCCGCTGCACATTATGGGAATCCATATTGTAAGATCCCATGCCGATCGGCTCCGGCGTCGACTTGGCGCGGGTCAGATAGGGTTCGGCCATGACGAAATCGGAGACCATCCGCCGGCCTTCGCGCACATAGATTTCACGCGGCCAGTTGGCGTTGCGGGTGAACTCGTCGCGACAGAGGCCCCAGCGCTGCATCTCGGTACGGATCTTTCCCGGCACAGCCGGATCATGCGCAAGATACCAGAGAACGCCCTGCTGATAGCGGCGATGTGCAGCGAGGATCGTCTCCCGCTCGATATAGCTGGCGGTGGGATAATCATAGTTCATCCCGATCGCATCGAAGGAGAATGCGCCCCAATTGTTGACGTCGGTCTTGCCGTTGGGGATTCGATCGAACTTTCGGAAGACATCGTCGACGCCGCTGGCGAGATAGCGGCCGAGCAGCGCGAACTCGCGCGGATCGTAGCCCTCCGGCCGCGGCAGCGGCGCCTGGTTGGCGGCTACGTCGGTCAGGCAGAGCCGATACATATAGGCCTGAACCTTGCGGTCTGCCGATCCATCCGGATCGGCCCGCTCCGCCGAAATATGGGGGAGCAATCCGCTGGCAGGCCGGCCTGGCACGACATAAGGATCGATGTCCTTGGTGAATTGATGCTTGACGCTGTTGCGCGTCTGCACGCCGTTCAGCGTCTCGCCATAGGTTGCGTTCGCCTCCCGTCCCACCGCGAAGGAAACGCCGGACGCGGCCATCAGATCGCCTTCATAGGTGGCATCGATGAACATCTTTCCGCGATAGAGCACGCCGCTTTCGGATCGGATTGCCACGATCCGCGCCCCGTCCTTGCGCACCCCGCCCGCGCTGCGATCCAGCCGCTGGTTACGGACGATCTTTATGGTCTTTCGCCGTAGCCAATCCTCATAGATGCGCTCCGCAACGTGCGGCTCGAAAATCCACTGCGCGCCATCATTGACGAAGTTTTCCGTCGCGTCGGACGGGCGGGCACTGGCGGTCCACGCCCCCGGCTGGTCATACCAGCGTTTGACCTCCCGATAGAAGCGCAGCGCCATGCCGCCGATCGCGCGGTGGTTACCGGTATCCGACCAACCAAGCCCGTTGGTGGTCATGCCCCCGACATAGTCGCCCGTACAGAGCAGCGTGACGGTCTTGCCGAGGTCGCTTGCCGCGGTGGCTGCGGTTACGCCGGCCGACGTGCAGCCGTAGACGACAAGATCCGCCTCGGCCGCCACCGGCGTTTTCGCGCGCGGTGGGGCCGCATCGACAGAGACGGAGCCAAAGCCGACCGCGGCCATCATGGTCAGGATGATGCGCATGATCTGTACCTCAGAAGGTCGCCGCGACGCCGAAGAACAAACGCCGATCTTCGCGCGTGGTCAGGAAAAGGCGATTGGGGTATTGCAGATATTGGTTGGTGACGGACTTGTTGAGGTTGACGCCTTCAACGATGAGACGGACGGATTTTGTCAGGTTGATCTGTGCCGATGCGTCCAGCTGGCCTGTCGAAGCCTGATACAGACTGCCGCCACTGGCCGCGCTCTGCACGGCGATGAGATATTTGTCGCGGAACGTATAGGCCACGCGGGCCGAAATCAGGCCATCTTCATAGAAGGCGATGAGATTGTAGTTGTTCTTGGATAGTCCCGGCAGCGGCAGTCTTCGGGCCGTGAGCGGATCGATCAATGGGGTTCGGCTGTCGACATAGGTGTAGTTGGCCTGGACACCCAGGTTCCGTAATATGCCCGGCAGGAAGCGCAGGGTTTGTTGATACCCCACTTCGAACCCCTTGATGGTGCCATTCTCGCCGTTGGTCGGTTGGCTGATATTGAAAAGTCCATATGTCTCGGAGAAGCCGGGGATGAACTCCTGGGTCACGGTGTTGACCGTGAAGGAGTTCACATCCTTCTTGAAGAGGGCCGCCGTCAGTGAACTCGCGGGCGCGAAATACCATTCAAGGCTGGCATCATATTGCTTCGCCTCGAACGGGCGCAGGCCGGGATTGCCGCGCGATCCGGTGAAGGACACGGTGTTGGGAACGAAGCTGACGCTGACGTCGCCGATATTCGGCCGCGCCACCACCTTCGCAGCTGCCAGGCGCAGCGATAAATCGTCCGTAAAGTCGAACTTCACGTTGGCGCTCGGCAGGACATAGTTGAATTTGTAGGTCGCCGATGTGGGCGTACCGACCGCGAGATAGCCGGACGATGTGCGCGACGTGGAAAGGAAGCGCAGACCGGCATTGCCCGAATAGCGAATAGTGCCCAAGTCTCCGCCGAAATTCGCCTTCACATATTCCGCGGTGGTTTCCTGTTTGATGTTGGCGATCGATGTCACGCCTACCGTGATGGCGGCATAGGGATCGAGCGTGGGAAGATTGAGGCCGTCGCGCGCGGCCGTGGCGTTGGCCGTACCGGTCAACAACTGCCGCGGGAAATTGGCGCTGGCGCCGGGATAGAATTTGCTGGTGATCCGGTCATATTGGACGCCGGGGAGTTCATCGAGGCCGATGATCCCATCGCCATTCTTGTCGCCCGTCGCCAGCAGCGCCGCAGCACCAGGCGTATTCTGTGGATAGGAGCCGAATAGAGACAGATGTTCGTAGCGGAACCCGGTCTCGACGGACTTTAGCGGCCCAAAATCAAGGTCGTAATGGCCATCGATCCGCGCATCATACCCCGTATTATCGGACTGATTATCGGAATCGAAGACCGAGTTGAGCCGATATTGCGCCGGATCGTCCCGGTTGAAGTTCGTGTTTAGCGAAAGATCAGGCAGCAGATGCCCCGGAACGAAATTGTAGGAGGCGTTGGTGATGTTGCCGGCTCTGGGGACTACCACATAAACGAAGGACGCGCCCGGGCCGCCGTCCGTCCCCTTGGCCTTGCTGTAGGAGCCATCGACGCTGATGCGCAGGCGGCCGGCTTCATATTTTCCCGAAGCGCCGAAATTGGTGGTCTGCAGCTTGGTCGGTTCGTCGTAGATCAGCGGACGTAGCGTGACGCCGTTGAAGGTGCCGCTAACAACGGTGCCATTGGCGTCCGCCCGCGCATCAACATCGTTGTCGTTAAGCAACACCTGATAATTGGTGTCGTTGCGCTTGCGCGAGAGCCGCGAATAGGTGCCGTCGACGATGAATTCCAGCGTATCCGTCGGGCGCCACTGCGCCGTACCATTGGCGGTCAGCCGGTTCTCACGCCGATCATAGATGCGCGCCATGATCCGATTGGGACGGAACAGCCCCGGATCGGCCACGCCGTCACCATTACCGTCGATATTGTCCGTCCGCGTCCAGCCTCCGGAATCGTAGGAGTAACCCAGCGTATCAAGTTTGGTGTAGGCAAGGCTGGCAAGGACGCCGAACCGATCATCAAAATTCTTCGACACCAGTGCCGATGTCCGCAATCCCGCTTTATCCGCCTGATCCGTATAGGCACCCTGGACGCGCCCGGAGACGACGAGGTCCGCCAGCTCCAGCGGCCGCTTGGTCTTGAGATTGACCGTCGCGCCGAGCGCGCCTTCCGGCATGTCGGCCGAGGGCGTTTTGCTCACGACGATGCTGGACAGGATCTCGGGGCTGAGCGTCTCCAACGCCGGCGTACCGTTCGCCGTCGGCCCAAGATAGGTTCGCCCGTTAATCTCCAATCGGTTTTGCGAAATGCCGCGGACGGTGAAGTTGGAGCCTTCGCCCTCTCGCCGGCTGATCTGCACACCCGTGATACGGCTTAGAGACTCTGCGACATTTTGATCGGGCAGCTTGCCGATATCCTGCGCGCTGATGACGTCGGCGATATTGCCCGCGGCCCGCTTGGTCGCGATCGACTGCTGAAGTGACGCGCGAATGCCGGTGACGACCACCTCATCCCCTTCGCCCGCCCCGGCGGCGATCGGCGCGGTCGTGCTTGGCACAACCTCCTGCGGTGCCGCCGCAGGCTGGGCGGCTTGCGCAAAAGCCAGAGGCCGCGGCTTCAAAGCGCCACCATTCGTATCGCGACGCCGCAGGATAATCGCCTGACCCACCGCAACTGGCGTGAGGTCGGTTCCCGACAACAATGTGCGAAGAGCGGTAGGAACGTCCATGGATCCCTGGAGGCCGTTCAAGGTCACGCCGTTGGTAATCGCGCCAGGCGCAAGGATCTGGATGCCGGCCTGATGCGCGAACATTGGTATTCCGGTCGACGCAGCCTGAGCCGGAATGTCGAAGCGGCGAACCTGCGCCGCGGCTGGAACAGCCACCACGCACAACCCGATCGTGGCGCCGCCAAGCAGCAGAATAGTACGCGCGTGGATCATCGCAATTTCCCCTCCCGAAGACGGCGCCCATTTTTTGTGCGCTCTCGATCCTTCGAGTCTGCAACTGCGATTTTCCGTCAGTGCATTTCCAACTTTTTTCGGGACAACTGGATTTCATCGGTCGTTACACGAACGGAAACCCCGAACGATGCTTCAAGCGTCCTGGCAAAATCGGTGGGATTGTCGATCCTGAACAGCCCGACAAGACGCTCATGGCCTAGATCGGGATCCACGATCACCAATTGCTGGTGATTGTAGCGGTTGAACTGGGCGATCGCGTTGCTCAGCGGCTCATCCTGCAGCGCAATCTCACCCTCCCGCCATGCCAAAGAACGCGCGATGGCCGCAGGGGCGGTGCCGGTCGACGGCGGTGCATCCGCCCCGTTGAAGATGGCATATTGACCAGCCTGAAGGATGTTCATGGCACCGTCGGCGCCGCTCGGCCAGACCGCGACGGTACCCTCCGTCACCGCGACGTTCACGATGTCGCCGGTCCGGCTTACGGAGAAGGCGGTACCGACGGCACGGACCTGCGCGATGCCGGCGTCGACGATGAAGGGCCTCTTGCGATCCTTGGCAACCTGGAACCAGGCTTGTCCCTGGCGCAGCGCGATCCGGCGGCTGTCGCTGGCGAGCACAACCCGCATATCGCTACCGGTGTCGATCGTCGCGATCGATCCGTCCGCCAGCGGCAGGCGCCGGATTTCTCCACGGGCCGTCTGGACATGCTGCCCCATCAGGCGCGGCCATCCCACGAGGCCGGCAAGTGCAGCCGCCATGGCGCTACCGATCCCCGTAACCACCCAGCGACGGCTTAGACGCTGCGGCCCGCGAACGGGGTCGCCATCCTGCTCCGGCACAAGGGCAGAACCGATCAGCGAAAGGGCGGCGCGGGCACGCAAGAGGGCGCCCTGATTGCGCGGATCTTCGGCTAGCCATGCCGCCATTTGCGCCTGCCCGACATCGTCGAGGGGCTCGCGCAGCGCCCAACGGGCCGCAAGATCGTCAACGGGTTCGGACATGGCTCGTGCCCCCCGCAATGGGTGCTGGCGCATCATCGGCGGCCGGCTCAACCATGAACTTCAAGATAGCGCGTAGACTGCGGCTCGCCTCATTTTCCACAATGGTTTCGGTTACGCCCAGCCGCTGCGCAATCTCCTTCTGCGCAAGACCGTCCAAACGGCGCATGAGGAAAATACATCGCGCTCGATCGCTCAAGGTAGACACTGCCGCCTGTACACGCTGTAATTCCTGTCGTGCGCTGGCGATGCGTTCCGGCGAGAGATGGTCGCTTTCAAGCATCGGATCGCAAACCCCGTCCGAAGCATCCAAACGCACGACCCGCGCCCGCTGACGTTGTCGCTGGACCAGATTGCGCGCCATGGTGAACAGGTAGGCCCGGGGGACTGCAATGTGGCTGACATCGGACAATTGAGCGATCGCGCAATAACATTCCTGCACGACATCCTCCACATCTGCGGCAGCCACGAGCCGCCGTTGGAGCCACGCCCTCAAGTCGCGCTCATGCGGCAGGATCTCGCGTCCGACCCATTCGGCCAAGTGTCCAGGTTGCGTAATCACTCTCCTCCGGAAGCAAAGAGTCGCTCCGGCCCAATTTCCGTCTTTGGCGAGGAAATCTTTTTTCGAGCGCGATTGTTACACAGGCATTGAGCGCCGGCAACGTGGCGCCCGCAGCACGCACCGAGCCGGATAATACCGGCTTAAAAGAGTGGTTGGCACCCCATCAGGCGTGGGTTGCCTGGTGTCGAATGACTGCCGCTGCGCCGGCAAGAACCGCGCTATCTTCAACAAAGCCGGTCGGCGTCTGGCCATAGCGACCTTGCGCAGCCATTCGGGCGCGCCAGCCGGGATAGGATGCCACGAGTGCGGTGGCGCCGCCGACCGCCGCCCCGAGCCAACGCCGACGGCGCGGCGCCAGCGCAGCACCAGCAATGGCATTGGTTATGAAGCGGGCCGCTAAACCGATAGGCACGATCCGGTCAGGCGCCGTCTTCTGCTTGTCGCCCGCCATCTCCCCAACGGCTAACAATAAGGTTCCCGCAGCGACAACTGGATGGCCGAGCAGAGGCGGCGCACCATTGTCGGCGGCAAGTTCGCCGCGTGCGGCCGCCATCGAAACCATCGCGAGCGGTGTCATCGCCCGCTGCCCACCAACGAGACCCATAAGAAAAGATGCCAGCATGATGATCTCCACAGCGAGGTGCCGGCATAACGCCGCGGTCGGCCGTCAGGTCCCATTTGCATCCGATCGGCTGGGCCGCATTGAGCGCCCATTTTCACTGCGCGGGGCGAGTTCTGAATGGAATATTGACGAAGCGTGACAAAGCTTGCTGTGCTATGAACAGATCAAATTAAATGTGAGGCTTTTTGGCATCGCTCACCCATTTCGGATCAAGATGTTGAGTTGAAAACGGGATGAGTTGAGGAACACTGCCTATTCTGAACGCTTGTTTTGCCCGACAGGGGTGACGATCACTACGTAAGGATAGCACATGCGTACAACATTTTTGACGGCCGTGGCTGCCGCATGCCTGGTGGGATCCGCAGCCACCGCCCAAGACACTGCATCGACCAGCAGCAACGGCACCAGCTTCCGCGGGTTTCGCGCTGAAATTCAGGCCGGCGGCGACCGCTTTCAAAGCCAGGGCACGCACGACCATAATTTCGCGTTCGGCGGCGCGATCGGCTATGATGGCCTGATCGGCGATCGCATCGTGGTGGGGCCTGAATTCACCTATTGGCGTGGCCGTGGTGAGAACAACACGCCCGGCGTGAACGGCGGCACCGTCTCGCACAAATCGTTCAACGAGCTCGGCGCAGGGGTGCGTGCCGGCTACCTCTTCAATCCGAAGCTGCTGGGCTATGTCAGCGGCGGCTGGGTGACGGACGAGCAGCGCAAGGCGTTCACCGGCACCGCAACCGAAACCGGCTTCTACGACCATTTCAACACGGATGGGTATCAGGTCGGCGCGGGCGTCGAATATTCGCTGACCGACCGCTTCTACACCGGCGTTGGCTACAAATATTCGAACTACCAGGATCACACTGCACGGCAGCGACTGTTCCTCAGCGCCGGCGTCCGCTTTTAATGATCGGGAGGGCGCCCGGCGGCGATCGGTGCGCCCTCCCCCTTTCCTCTCAGCGCCTGCGAGTGCCCCCGCGCCCGACGGACAGGCCCATGCGCAGTCTCCCGTACCGATCCGGACTAACTCGCCAAAACCATAGCGGTTAGATCAGCGACAAGTCCGCTGGCTTGCTTTCGGGGAATATGGTGGCCAGACGATCGCCCGCCAGGGAGAATTGCCGTCCAACCAGCCCGCCGATCATGGCGCGGTAATCGGTCAGGACGGGAAGATCACGCGACTGATTGAGGGCATCAGGCGTGATGGGATCCTGCGGGCCAGCGATGCGCCCACCATTCACGCCCCCGCCCAGCACCCAATAGATGCTACCATGGCCGTGATCCGTGCCCTTGTCCCCATTCTCATGAAATGTGCGACCAAATTCCGAGATCACGACGACCGTCGTCTTCCTCCACGCTTGCGGGCCAAGTTCATCCGCCAGGCCGACCAGACCGCGCCCCAGCTCAGCGATGTGCGATGCAAGATATCCTTGCGCGCCACCTTGGTTCACATGCGTGTCCCAACCCCCGACATCGACAAAGGCGAGATTGAACTGATCCCGCATCAGGCGCCCGATGCGACGTGCCGATAGCTCGAAGCCTTTCGGGCTGACCGCACCGCGATTGGCCTCTTCCATTTCCGCGCTGGTCTTGAAAACCTCATCACGGACCTGAAAGCCTTGCGCAACCGAGTTGCCGAGGTCCACGGATCCGCTGCGCTGCCCCTGATACATTTGTGCGATCAACGCGGCATCCTGTGCAGGGACAGCCGGTTTCGATCCAACCGCCGCAAGGCCCACGTTCGGGATGATCGGACCTCCACGAAAGCAAAGAGGTAATTGATCGGTGAAGGAAATCGGCCGGTCCTTACCCAGCGTCTCGGCCAGGCGCGCCATAAAACCGGAGCGATAATCCCGATGGCCACCAACCGGCTGGCCCAACTCTACCGTGTCCTGCGTCTCGAAGTGACTGCGAGTCATATCATCGGTGCCGGCGAAGGGAATGAAGGCAATCTGCTTCTTCTGCCAGAGCGGATAGATCGATTCCCGCAGCGCCGGGTGGAGGCTCCAGTCGGCGTTGAGCTCAAGCGCGGCATTGGGATCGCTGGGGTTAGGCTTGGCAAGCGCGATGTTAGGACGTGCGCTGTGGTAGAAGTCGCTCCCCGTCGGGGCCACGATGTTGGCAGCATCATAGCCGCCGCGCAGGAATACAACCAAAAGGCGACTTCCTGCAGCGGGCGCTGCGAAGGCCCGCCCCGCGATCAGCATGGGGCTTAACACGGCGCTCGCGGCGAGGAATTGACGGCGATCCAACGACATGGTGTTCTCCGTTAGTATCAGCGGCGCATGAATTCGGGCGACGACAGAAACAAAGCGTTCCACTGGGCGGGCGCCTTCGCCTGCGCCAACACGGCCTTGGTCGGACCGGCGAGATCGGGTCCGATCGTATCGTACAATGCGGAGTTTTGCAGCCGGGGAAGCGGCGGCGTGGCGCTTGCGGGGGCCGGCCGGGTTACAAGCGCGGAAATAGGCCGCAGATTCAAGACGAACGGCACTGCACCGGTCCCCGGCAGCACCGCGCTGACGACGGTGGGCACAGGCGGTGGCGGGGCGACGACGAACAGCCCCCCGCCCCCGGAACCGATCTGCCTTGCCACCTCGAAACGGGCAGCCATCTGGCCCGGCCCAATCCATGCGGCATTATCCATCGGATATCCGTCGGGCGTGTCATGCGCGTAGAGACCTTCGCCCATGCGGTTCAGCCAGCTTATGGCGGGCCGCATGTTCACGATCGTGGGCTGATCCCCGTACATCAGGCGCAATGCCGATACGGTGAAATGGACCGGATCCTTCATCGCCGTTTGCAAAGACTGCTTGAAAGCCGATGTGCGTATCAAGGCGCGCAGCACGGTTGGAATATCGCCATCGCTACGCTTCCAGGCGGCTGCCATGCGATCGACGACCTCTGCAGGCGGATCGCCGCCCATGAAATAGGCCGCCAATTGCTTCGACACGTGGTGCGCCGTTGCCGGAGATGCGGCGATCAGGTCCAGCGCCTCTTCGACTTCGGCGAAACCGGCGCCTTTGATCGCGTGGTTCAGGAACTTCTTTTCGCCGAAATCATGGCGATCCGGATTGAACTCGAACACGCCTTCGCGAACGTAGAGCGCTTTGTGATCGTCCTTCAGCTTAGGAGGATCGCTTTTGATATTGACGCCGACGCCTGTGAGTATCCGCGCCAGCTCCTGTACATCTCCTTGCGTATATCCGGATCCCACACCCATCGAGTGTAGCTCCATGATTTCGCGCGCATAATTCTCGTTAATATGTTTTGCGGCATTCTGATCGTTATCGAGGTAACGCAGCATCGCCGGATGCTTCAACGTCACCTCTAGCAGATCCCGAAATCTGCCAAGAGCGTGAGACCGGATCGTGTCTTCGTAATCCCCGACGGTAATCCGTATATCTGCCTTACCGGACGACACGTTGAAATGGTTGAACCAGAACCAAGTAAGCTGTTCGCGCAATTGATCGGGAGCAGAGACGTCGCGCAGCAAAGACCGCGTCGCAGCGTCTGTCATCAGATCGTTGACGTGCTGGTTATTGATCGCGCGCGCAGCGTCCCTCTGCGTGGGATCAGCGAGCTTGTTTGCGGCGCGCTGTGCCGCATCCTGCTCCACCAGCAACTCGGCGACGGATTTTTGGCTGATCTCCATCGATGCGATCTGAGCCGCCATGGCGGGAGGCAGCCTATCGTCAGGATGCGGCGAAAGCTGCGCATTTAACCACGCCGCGGTTCCCGGCTGCGGACCAGCAATCGGCTGCGAAGAAACGCCCCAAGTGAGGCGGTTCGCCCATGCGAATCCATTCGGCTTCCTGCTTTCCGCAGTGACTGGCGTAGCCACAAATGTAGCCAGGCCGATCGCCAAAGTGACACCCAAAGCTGGATTTTTGCCCATGCCAACTGTCCTTCGGACCTGCCCGATACCGCTATAAATCTTAACCCTGCCTGTCCTGCACGCGCACGACTTGGTAGTGCTTGCAGGGTCGGCTTGGCGCCGCCACAAGGCAGCCTCATTTCACCGAAAGTTTGTTGATGCGTTTCTTTGTCGTTCCGGCCACAGCTTTTATCACGACGTTCCTGGCCCTGAGCCCTGCCCTGGCACGTCCAGATGCGCCTTCTCCGATTCTTACCACGCCGGATGCCCGCGACACCTTATCCTATGCGCAGCCGCAGATCGCACGGGTCACCCACGTAGACCTTAACCTGACGGTCGATTTCCGCACGAAGACGATCGGCGGCACGGCCGCGCTCGATATTCTCGCGGCGCCGGAAGCGCAGGAGATCGTCCTCGACGACAACCGGCTCGTCATCAGCAAGATAACCGACAGTGCGGGACGCGCGCTTTCCTACACGGTGGGTGCCCATGACGACTATAAGGGTGCCCCGCTGACCGTTGAGATCGGCCAGGCGCGGCGGATCATTGTCACTTATCGTTCCGGCCCGGATGCCAGCGCGCTGGGTTGGCTGGCACCAGCGCTCACCGCGGGCAAGAAGAAGCCGTACCTCTACACCCAGGGCCAATCGATCAACAATCGCAGCTGGATCCCGACGCAGGACAGCCCAGGCATCCGCCAGAGCTGGACGGCAAAGATCACGGTTCCGTCAGACCTGGTAGCGGTGATGAGCGGCGAGCGGCTGACGCCCAAGGGCGTCCCCGCGGGACGCGGCCGCCACAGTTATCGCTTCCGCATGGATCATAATGTGCCGCCCTATCTGATCGCGCTGGCGGTGGGCGATCTCGCCTTCCGGCCGCTCGGCCCGCGCACGGGCGTCTATACCGAACCATCGATGCTGGAACGGGCCGCGCGTGAATTGAGCGACACCGAGAAGATGGTGGACACGGCGGAGAAATTGTACGGGCCCTATCGGTGGGGCCGGTACGACATCCTCGTGCTGCCGCCGTCCTTCCCTTACGGCGGGATGGAAAATCCGACGCTGACCTTTGCGACCCCCACCATCATCACGGGCGACAAATCCAATGTCGACGTCATCGCCCATGAACTTGCGCACAGTTGGTCAGGCAATCTCGTCACCAACGCGACCTGGTCGGACATCTGGCTGAACGAAGGCTTCACCACCTATTTCGAAAACCGCATCGATGAGGCCGTCTATGGGCAAGCGCGGGGTGCGACTTTGGCTGATCTGTCATGGGACAATCTTCAGCGCGATCTGAAGGAAGCAAAGCCGGACCAGACCCGCCTGCACGGCGATCCCGAGGGCACCTACGGCGAACTCGACTATAACAAGGGAGCGACCTTTCTGCGGACCATTGAGGTTGCCGTCGGTCGGCCGCGGTGGGACGCGTATCTGTCCTCCTATTTCGACCGCCACGCCTTCCAACCCCAGACCACGGCCGGCTTCCTCGCCGATCTACGCGCCAATCTGATCAAGGGCGACAAGGATCTGGAAGCGCGGCTGGATCTCGACAAATGGGCCTATCGCTCCGGCTTGCCGGCCAACGCGATCCACATCCGTTCGGCGACGCTGTCCAAGATCGACGAAACGTTGGAGCGTGTAAATGCCGGCGCGGCGGCCGCATCGGTCGACACATCCCGTTGGTCCACCCAAGAGTGGCTGCGTTTCCTTAACGGGCTACCGCGCAAGCAGACGCTGGCGCGCCTTGCGGAATTCGATCGGGATCTGCACCTGTCCTCATCCAACAATCCTTATGTCCGATCGGCCTGGCTCGTGCTTGCGGCGCAGAACCGCTATGAGCCGGCCGTGGCCTCCATGACCGAATTCCTGCCGCGGGTGGGCCGGGGTCTGTTGATCTTCCCGGTTTACCGCGCGCTAGCCGACCAAGGCGACTGGGGACGCACGATCGCACGCCGCATCTATGCCAATGCACGGGCGAATTATCACCCAACCGTCGTTACGACGCTCGACAAGCTGCTGGGCGAGAAGGCGGGTAGCTAACCGTCCGATTGGCTGCAGGTAGACCTTAGAAGGTCCAGTCAGCCTGCAGCCAAAGCTTGTCCGTGTCGGTGGAAAACCGGTCTGCCTCATAGCGGGCGTAACGCACTGACAGCGTTGTACGGCCTTGCTTGGCGCTTGCCAGAAGATCCCATTCATTGCCGTAATGCTGGTGCTGCCGATCGCTGGTGAAGCGGTGATATGCGGCAGTCAGGCTGATCGCGTCGGCGAACCCGACATTCTTCCAGGCATAAGCAAGGGAGCCATAGCGGTCGCGGACGCCGTCCGGCGGTGTCGTCGTGAGCTTGTCGGCCCAGCCCTGAAAACCGAAAACCGATCCGATAGGCGTCTGTACGCTGGTAAGCGCTACGCCCTTGTCCGCACCAAGCACCTCCAGGCCCACCTTGCCGGTGAGTGCGCTGACAGTAATGGCGCCTTCGAGCAGCCAGTAATTGGCCGAATAATCGTTGGGATTGCGGTGATAGTCGCTCTGCCGCGCCCAACTCGCGACATAGCCCAGCTTGACGTCTTTGTTGAGCGGCGTGCTGCCTGCGAAGCGCACGCCATAGGTCTGGCTGGACAGTCGGAATCCCTGCACGGCTGCCTCATCCTGATCGATCAGAGAGGCGAAGCCCGTCAGCGTACCGATCTTGGTACCATAATTGAGAAGCGCGAAGACATTGTCGCCGCTGACCGCCTGCTGGCGCGCACCTGTACCGCGTCGACCGTTAATGGTGCGATCGCTCCAGGCATATGTCAGGTCGGCACTGAAGCCGTTCCCCTGCCCCCATTGCAGCCGGACGGCATCGAAGGTTTGCTGGTTTTGACGGAAGTTGGCCGAGCCGACGAAACGCTGATCGGCAAGTTCCAGCGCCTGCCGGCCGGCCGTAACGGCGAAACCGTTATTGCCCGCATAGCGGATCAGCGCACGATTGATCTCAGTATTGGGCGGATCGTAGATGCTGGGATATCGCGTCTTGCCATTCGTTCCGTCGTTATAGCCATGCGCGAACACGGCAGTCGCCTCTCCTTCGATCAGCGCCGACCAGCGGTCACGCGACACCTGCACACCGGGCCGCACGCGCAAGGTAAGGGCATTCGCCTCGCGGCCGAAGTCTTCCTGATCAACATTCTCGAACCGAAGGCGTGCGTCCAGCAGTGGCTGGACGGCAAGTTCCTGGGACGAGGCGGCGCTGGCCATCAGCGCGCCGGAAATCAAGGCGAGTGGTTTCATCATTCTTTCTCGAGAGAGACCCCACACCCTCAAGCCATTGGCGAGGACGCTTTGATGGCCGGTTCAAGAGGGTCCTAGGGGAAATGACCGCAGATTCCAGCCAAAATCAGGCATTTCGTGCAGCCAGCCGTCCCGGCACGGAGCCCAACTCGCCCCGTGCACGCGCCTGACGACCATAGACGAATTCGAATAGCGGGCTCGCCATCATGGTCGTGACGATCGCCATCAGCACCAGCATCGAGAACAAGGTCGGGCCGATAATGCCCTTCTGCAGCCCGATATTGATGATGATCAGTTCCATCAGGCCGCGCGAGTTCATCAGCGCGCCGATCCCCAGCGCGGTGCGATTATCCTCACCCATCACCCGGGCCGCCGCATAGCAGGCACCGAATTTGGCAAGGATCGATGCGACCAGAATACCCACCGCGATCAGCAGGAGCCCCGGCGAATTCACCATATCCATGCGCGTATTGAGACCGGAATAGGTGAAGAACATCGGCAGCAGCAGCACGACCGCGATCGGCTCCACCTTCTTTTCCATTTCCTGCACAAACAGGCCGCGCGGCATGAAAACGCCCAGAATGAAACCGCCGAAGATGCCGTGGATGCCGATAGCATCCATGAAAAAGGCGGAAGCGCAGAACAGGAACAATGTGATGGCGAGGACCGAGACTGTCATTTCGCCGTCCCGTTCGACCATCCGTCCCAGCGGCGCCAGCAGCCGGCGCCCGAACAGGGCCAGAAAGCCGACATACAGGACACCTCCCCCAATCGCGAGTACCGCAACGCCCGAACCTGCCCCGAACGTCGCCAGCACGATCGCCAGGACGCACCAGGAGGCCGCGTCGTCGAACGCACCAGCCGTCAACGACAGCGTGCCAAGCCCGCTGTCCGCCAGGCCGCGTTCGTTGATGATGCGCGCCAGCATCGGAAATGCTGTCAAGGCGATGCATGCGCCCATGAACAGCGTCGCGTTGGCCTGACTGATACCGTCGGCGAACAGGCCAGGCACTTTCAGCAGGAAGGGTGTGATGATCGCCGCGATGAGGAAAGGTGCGATAACGCCGGAGGCCGAAACGGCCGCCGCACTACGCGCCTTGGTCTGAAAGTGATCCAGACGCAGCTTCAGGCCGACCATGAACATGTACAGCGCGACGCCGAGTTGCGCGCCAGCGTAGAGAACGTTCTTTGTTTCCTTGGGAAATATCGCTGCTTGCAGGTCCGGCCATATCAGCCCGATCAAGGACGGCCCGAGGACGACACCCGCGATCATCTCCCCCACGACCTGCGGCTGAGCGAGAAGTTTTTGCCCCAGCCAGCCAACAACCCGGCATGCCAGGATGATCACCGCCAGTTGAAGGAAGAAGTGGACGCTGAAGTCGCCGGGCGCATAACTTTTCACTGCGGCCGGAACGGCCGGGCCGTGCGCCGACAACATCCCGCTCACCGCCGCGACGAAGCTATCCCACATCCCCTCAGTCATCGATGAAATCCTCCCCGGATCGTACTTGATCTACCTGCGCATCTTGATGTGCGGCCAAGCCACCGGAGCCGAACGGCCCACCCGTCGCAATGCTAAAGCGACGTTCCGCCGACGATTGGCCGCCATGTCGCGGATTCTGTTGCGGGGCAGCTACAATGTAGTAATGTGCCTACATCCGATCGAGATAATTGCTGGCTGCCAAGAGAAGGAAGACGCCATGAAAGTGGTTAGCAGCCGCGATTTCAACCAGGATGTCAGCCACGCCAAACGTGCCGCCCGAATCGAACCCGTCTTCATCACCGATCGCGGACGGCCCACGCATGTGTTGATGAGCATCGAGAATTTTCGTCATCTCACCGGCCAGACGGAAACCATCGTCGATCTGCTGGCCATGCCCGAGCCACGGGAGATTGACATCGACGGCGGTCAATCGGCGCCATGGGATCGTCGGGCGACGCTCGGCTGATGTATCTGTTGAACAGCGAAGTTGTGCTGGAATTGCGCAGGGCCAAGGCGGGGCGCGCGGATCCGGGTCTTTCGGCCTGGGCAGCCGGCGTGTCCCGCCATCACCTTTTTCTATCGGCCCTTACCTTGCTGGAACTGGGAAATGGCGCGGCGCAGGTGGAGCGGAAGGACAAACTAGGCGGCGCCGCGCTGCGGGACTGGATCGAAGGCCCGGTCACGACCGCCTTTGAAGGGCGCATCCTGGCTATCGATGCCGCCGTAGTGCGCCGCAGAGCACGCCTTCCCTATGCAGACGCCCGCGACGCACTGCTCGCTGCAACCGCGATCGAACATGGCCTGACGCTCGTCACGCGGCACACCGCCGCTTTCAAAGCGGGGCGCGTCAAGCTGTTCAACCCCTGGGGCTATACGCCGGACGATACCGATGACGGCGACTGGCGCCAGGCGGCGCGCAGCGGGCCGGTATGGCTCAAAAACCTGTTCGTGAGGGCCTGAACCGTGGATCACAAACGTTCAATCCTCATCGTCGGTGGCGGCACGGCCGGCTGGCTCACCGCGGCGTATCTCGCCAAGTTCCTGGATCTTGCACGAAATCCTGCGCTGGAAATCACAGTGCTAGACTCGCCGGATATTGGCACCATCGGGGTCGGCGAAGGCGCCTTCCCGACGATGCGAACGACGCTGCAATTCCTAGGCATCGATGAAAGCCTCTTCATCCGCGAAACGGCAGCCACGTTCAAACAGGGCATCCGCTTTGTGGATTGGCTGCGTACGCCGTCCGATAGTGAGAGCAGCCACTATTTCCATCCCTTCGAGGCACCGTTCTACACCGAGGATGCGAGCCTCGTCCCTTATTGGCTGTTGCAGGATGAGCGGCATCGCCGGCCGTTCGCGGAAGCGGTGACGATCCAGAACCAGGTGGCGGATGCAAGGCGCGGTCCTAAGCGGCCGGAGGAAGGTGCGTTCACCGGGCCATTGAACTACGCCTACCATTTCGACGCCAGCAAGCTGGGAGCGATGCTGGCGAAGCGGGCCAGCGAGCTTGGCGTACAGCACCTCAACGGGCGCGTGACCGACATCCGCTTGCGGCAGGACGGCGCGATCGACACGGTGACGACGGTGGAACATGGCGGCTTGTCGGCAGATCTTTTCATCGACTGCTCCGGGTTCCGGGCCGAGCTGATCGGCGGCGCCTTGGGTTCACCCTTCAAGTCCGCCAAGCGCTATCTGTTCACGGATCGCGCATTGGCCTGCAAGCTGCCCTATCCCAAGGCGGACGGACCATTGGAGAGCGTCACGGTCGCGACTGCGCATCAAGCCGGCTGGACGTGGGATATCGGGCTCGCCGGCGCACGCGGTATTGGTACGGTCTATTCCAGCGCACATATGGACGATGCCGCGGCCGAACAGGTCCTTGCGCGCTATGTCGGCGCCCGGGCCGATGCAGTGTCTCCACGTCTGATCACCTTCGAGCCCGGCTATCGCGAGCAGCAATGGATCAAGAATTGTGTTGCCGTCGGGCTGTCGGCCGGTTTCCTAGAGCCGCTGGAATCGACGGGCGTGGTCCTGATCGAAGCGGCGGTCAGCATGATTGCCGAGCTGTTCCCACATAACGGCCCGATCGACGCGCCGGCAAAGCGCTTCAACACGCTTATGACCGCGCGTTTCGACAACATCATCACCTTCCTCAAGCTTCATTATTGCCTGAGCAGACGAGAAGAAGCCTTTTGGCGCGACAACGTCGCGCCGACCTCAATTCCGGAGCGCTTGCAAGAATTGCTGGAGCAATGGCGCTACCGCCCGCCCAATCGTTACGACTTCATCCTGGACCTGGAGAGCTTCGCCTTCTTCAATTACCAATATATCCTCTATGGCATGGATTTCAGAACCGATCTGTCGTCAGGACGGGCAGATTTTCCCAATGCCCGGGCGGCCGAAAAGCTATTCCAGAAGATACAATTGTTCGGCGAGCGAGCGACTGCAGAGCTGCCAACACATCGCGCATTGATAGAGCAGATCGCCGCATCAGCTTAGCGGTCGTTACCTTCTGCCAATGGCTTGGCAGCTGCCGACTTCGTGGCCAGCACTTTGCTGATCGCCCTTCTCGATCATGCCGCTGTTCCGATCCAGAATAAATCCGCTATGGTGCGGATCCAGGAGGAAAAGCGGTGGCGCATCGGTTGGCCAGCATTGCTATCCCCCCGGAGCGGCGGGTCCCTACACGCGCCGAGGCGGCGATCTTCGCGGCGAAGGCTTGGCTATTGCGACGACGGCGTGCGCTGATCGACCTTCTGCCGAACGCCCCTCCCCGGCTTCGTCGAGGCACCTCGCTGATCGACGCCCCGATCATAGCCTCAATCCGCTCGCCCTTGCGCACCACCGACGGCGGCGAGCTTGATCGCCTGCTCAACGCGGGGAAGGTGCACAATCTGCGTACCGCGATCCGCCAGATCGACGGTGTCGAAGTTCCCGCTCAAACGGTCTTCAGCTTCTGGCGGCAGGTCGGCAAACCGGTACGCCGTCGTGGCTTCGTCGCCGGACGAGAGTTGCGCGAAGGGTGCATGATCGCCGCCATCGGCGGTGGGCTGTGCCAGCTCTCGAACGCCCTGTACGAGGCCGCACTGGACGCTGGGGTCATGGTGGTAGAGCGGCACCCTCATACCCGCGCCGTGCCCGGTTCCCGCGCGGAAGCGGGGCGGGACGCGACGGTATTCTGGAATTATATCGACTTGCGTCTGCGCGCGCGAACACGCTTTCGCATTGAGGCGCGCATGACCGCCGACATGCTGGAGATTGCTTTCAGGGGTACGCCCGCCTCGCCGAGCGAGGCCGAACCGCCCGCCATCGCTTACGCAAGACCACATGACTGCCTGAGCTGCGGCCAGCTGACCTGCCATCGCCACACGCCCGACCGGCCGGCATCCTTCCTCCCCACCGCCTGGCTCGTCGACCGGGCGACATCAGAGTTCAGCCACTATGCTCAAAAAGAAGCGAAAGCTCACGACCTATTGCTTCGGCCGAGCCGACGCTTCGCGAAGAGCGCGCGGGGTTGGCCCGCATTTGGCGAGGAGCGCGGCGCGGCGATAGCAACGCTTCGGCGCGCGCTGGATCTTCGCTTGGCCCCTGTCCGCCGGCCGCGCGCGGCGATCCTATTGGCGGCGGACGCACGGCTCGCCGCCGCCTATGCCCATACGCTGTCGCATCGTTACGAGCATCTCGTTGTCGCTCAGAACCTGTTGCCGCATCTGTGGCAGAAGGGCGTCCTGCAGGGTCGGACCTTCGACGTGCTGCTGGACCGTTGGCCCATCGAATGGCTGCACAAAATGTTGAATGAGGCGCGAGCGCATTATCCGGAAAGCTCAACGCTCGGTGACTTCCGAGCTCCGGACGCGATCGCCCGAGCGGAAAGCGAGGCCTTGGCAGCGGCCAACCGTCTGATCACGCCGCATCGATCCATCGCCGCGCATTTTCCCAATGGCCGCGTGCTTCTTGTGGATTGGCGGCCGGGAGCGCCCTACCCTGCTCGGCAGGCCGGGCCGACCATCCTGCTGGCGGGTGCTCCCGTTGCCCGTAAGGGAATTTATGCCCTGAGAGACGCGATAAGCGGCCTCGATATGACATTGCTGTTGCCCGCGGGTGCCGAGGAGGCGCCCGATTTCTGGGTGGGTGTCGCTAATGTTCGGCGCATGGCCATCGGCGAGCAGCCCCAGGAACTGGCCGGTGTGGTGCTACCAGCGCTCATAGAGCATCATCCTGCCCTTCTCTTGCGCGCCTTGGCTGCGAACATCCCCGCAATTGCGACGCCGGCCTGCGGGTTGCCGGCACATCCGCTGCTCACGACCGTCCCGACCTATGATGCCGCCGCCCTGCGCATCGCCTTGGAAGCGCTCATCAATAACCCGGCCGAGACGTCGGGCCGATCCGTCATAATTGCTGCCAACGCCTAAGCAGGTTCGCCGGGCTGAGCCGATCAGGAAAGAAATTCGCGTACGTAATCGGAAGCAGGACTGCTTCTAATGACGTCCGGCGCGTCGAACTGCTCGATCTGCCCCTGCCCGAGGATCGCGACCTTATCCGCCAGTGCAAAGGCCTCTTCATAATCATGCGTGACGAAGATGGAGGTCAAACCGACGCGATCATGGATCTCCCGTAAAGCCTCGCGCAGCTCTCGGCGGACCTTTGCATCCAAGGCTCCGAAGGGCTCATCCAACAGCAATATGCTGGGTTCGCGCGCGAGCGCACGGGCAAGCGCGACCCGCTGGCGCTGGCCGCCGGACAATTGCGCCGGATAACGATCGCCGTAGCCAGGCAATTGAACCAGCTCCAGCAGTTCATCCACCCGCGCCTTGATCACCGATTTTTGGGGGCGCTGCGCACGCTTCATCACTTCCAGGCCGAAAGCGATATTGCGAGCCACCGTCATGTGCCGGAACAGCGCATAATTCTGAAAGACGAAGCCGATCCCGCGATCCTGCGGTGCGACGTCGGTAACGTCGTTGCCGCCGAACAGGATGTGCCCGCTCTCTGCACTCTCCAACCCAGCGATGATCCGCAGCAGCGTGGTCTTACCCGATCCGGAGGGGCCCAGCAGCGCGACGAAAGCGCCATCCTCGATGTCGAGCGAAACGCGCTTCAACGCCGGATAATTGCCGAAGCCCTTGACGATATTGCTGACGGTAATGGTCATTTAATGTCCCGAGGCGGCAAGCTGATCGCTGTGGCGCCATTCGAGGAAGGTTTTCACCGCCAACGTCACGAGCGCCAGGCCCGCGAGTAGCGATGCGACAGCGAAAGCCGCAGCGAAATTATATTCGTTGTAGAGAACTTCGACTTGCAGCGGCATCGTGTTGGTCTCGCCCCGGATGTGGCCGGAGATGACCGATACCGCGCCGAATTCCCCCATCGCCCGCGCATTGGTCAGCAATACGCCGTAGAGCAGGCCCCACCTGATATTCGGCAACGTCACCCACAGGAAGATACGCCAGCCGGATGCGCCGAGCGTCAGCGCCGCCTCTTCCTCCTCGCGGCCCTGCGCCTGCATCATCGGGATAAGTTCCCGCGCCACAAACGGCAGCGTGACGATCAGCGTCGCAAGCACGATCCCAGGTTTAGCGAACGCAATTTGAATATCGTGCGCCAACAGCCAGGGACCGAACCAGCCCTGCGCGCCGAAAAGAAGCAGATACATGAGGCCGGCAACGACTGGCGAAATGGAGAAAGGCACGTCGATCAAGCTGATCAGCAGATCCTTGCCGCGAAAATCATGCTTCGTGATCGCCCATGCGGCCGCCACGCCGCCAACCATGTTGACGGGCACCGATATTGCCGCGACCGTCAGCGTAAGCTTGATCGCGGACAACGCGTCGGGATCTGTGATCGCGGTCTTGAACGCACTCAAGCCATGGCGGAACGCTTCGCTGAAAACGGACGCCAGCGGAAGCAGCAGGATCAGGGCGATATATGCGAACGCAGCCAGGATTAGCAGCGTGCGCGTGACGACACCTTCGGTGGTCGCTTTCAACTTCGCGCTCACGCCGAACGCCTCCGCAATTCGCGCCCTTGATAGGCGTTGATCGCCAGCAGCAGCACCAGGCTTGCCAGCAGCAGCACCGTGGCAATTGCCGTGGCACCGGCATAATCATATTCTTCCAGCTTCGTGACGATCAGCAGCGGCGCGATCTCGGATTTGAACGGCATGTTGCCGGCAATGAAGATCACCGAACCATATTCCCCGACGCCGCGCGCGAAAGCGAGGCTGAAACCGGTGATCAGCGCTGGCAGGATCTCGGGCAGGATGACACGCCGAAAGATCGTCCAGCGGCCGGCGCCCAGCGTCGCCGCAGCTTCCTCAATCCCCTTGCCCAGATCCGCCAGCACCGGCTCGATCGTCCGCACCACGAATGGCAAGCCGATGAACGTCAGGGCGATCACGACGCCGACCGGATTATAGGCAAGGGTCAACCCGAACAGAGAGGCCGGCTTACCCACCCAGCCGTTGTTGGCATAGACCGCCGTAAGCGCGATACCGGCGACCGCCGTGGGAAGCGCGAAGGGCAGATCGACAAGCGCGCTGAGCAGCCGCCGTCCGGGGAACCGGTAGCGGACGAGAACCCACGCCACCAGCAAGCCGAAGATGGCGTTTACGGCGGCAGCCGCGAGGGCCGCGCCGAAACTGAGCTGGTAGGACGCAAGCGCGCGGCGCGAGAAAGCCGCTTCCACAAAATGCTCCGGCCCGAGCGCGATCGACTTCGTGAAGAGCGCCACCAGCGGCAGCAGAAGCAGGATCGTCAGCCAGGCAAAAGTGATGCCGAGCGTCAAGGAAAGTCCGGGGAGCGGGGATTTCGTCCGCGTTCGCCGCCCTTTCGGCGGCAGTGGCAATGATGCTGTCGCCATCGTCATCCTAGAAATCAAACTGCAACCTGGTGGCGTAGGCGTCACCCTTGGCGGTCGTACCGAAGGTTGCCACAGGGGCAACCACCAATGGTGAATTTGAGCCTTTGAACCGAATATAATTGAAGACGAACCGTGTATTGGGGTTGAGATACCAGTTGACGCCGCCCGTCCATGATGTCGCAAGATGCGATAAGGGAGAGACGTTCCGATCAGTCAGATCCATTCGATCGTACCGCGCGGCCAGCTCCAAAGCCCCCCAGCCACCATTTTCCAGATTGAAATCATTGAACGGCTTTACGCGTTCCTCGATACCGCCCCTGAATACACGGCTCTCCCCGGTAAGGAAGAGGGTCGCAAAACCGTAGAAGCCATCGAAATTGGCCGACGCGACGTCATAACGATCGACGTTCAGGTGGCCATATTCGCCCTGGATGGACAGCGGCCCGTACACGATCGCGCCTTCGGTTCCCCAATACGTGGCATCGCGGACGCCGCGCGTGCGATCGCCGGCGTCACCGCTGGTGATCGGACCCAGCGTAACGGCTTCAATCAGCCCGCCGTCGACGCGTGTTCCGGGCCGGTCCCCCAGAAGGATGCTTTTCCCCGCGAGGTGACTGACATGATAGGCGGCCGCGCCGACATGCACCACCCGCCTCTTTTCCAGGATCGGCTCCAGCGTAACACGCCCGTTCACGCTATAAGCCTCGTCCGGTGTCGATGGATTGCGCTGCACACCTTCCGGCGCGCCGAACAGGCCTAAGGTCGCCGTCAGCTTTTCCGTGATATAAGCGGCGCTGACGCCGACCCGGCGTTCCGCGCCCACCGCGCTGAACGCATTGATGATCATACCGCGTTCGAGAAAGCTGCCATTTGTGTCGCTGCTGTTCGCTTCCAGGCTGAAGGGCGCCTTATGCTGGCCGACCGTCAGCAAGACGTTCTTGATCCCTGCATATTGAACATAGGCGTCCAGCAGATTGACGTTGTTCCTGACGAATTCCGCTTCGATCCGGTAGCGCCACACCTTCCAGGCGGTTCCCTCAAAGCCGAAGCGGCCACGGCGCACGTCCGTACCATTATTATAATCATAGCCCCCGGCGCGGGAGCGATAGCCCGCATATTCAAGCTGGATTGTGCCGCGCGGGTGGAAACTGAACGTGTCGGTCGGATCGCCGAAGGTCGGCGCCACGCCCGGCTGAACGCCTTTCGCCGCGCCAACCTCGACCTTCTGGACCCGCGTCTGCGTTGCAAGCGCCTCGGCTTCCAATTGGCGGTTGCGCGCTTCCAGCGCCTTCACCCTTGCTTCCAGTTCGTTGAGCCGATCGAGCACAGCATCGCCCGTATGCGCCGCGGGCGCGGGCGGCACCGTTTGCTTTCCGGGCAGCACGGCGGCGGCACCAGAAGCCTGTGCCTGAGGTTCGATCACGCCCCCCGCGACACCGGGCGTGGCGCCGGTGAGCGCAGCCGCATGGACCAACAAGAGGCGGCGGATCATGAACGTGGCTCCTCCCGCTCCTCCAAGGCGCGCGACTTTAGCGCTTGGCGTCCGCAAACACCTGATCGAACATGCCGCCGTCGCTGAAATGCGCTGCCTGCACCCGCTTCCATCCGCCGAAATTCTTATCGATGGTGAACAAGGGCAGGCTCTTGAAGCGCGCCTTATACTGCGCGGCGAAAGCAGGGTCGCGCGGACGGTAGAAGTTCTTGGCGATCAACTGCTGGGCGGGTGCCGTGTAGAGGAACTTCAAATACGCTTCGGCCACGGCGCGGGTGCCCTTGCGGTCGACGACCTTGTCGACCACTGTCACCGGCGGCTCCGCCAATACGGAAACGGACGGGTAGACGATCTCCAGCTTGCCTTTGCCGAGTTGGTTGGCAGCCAGATAGGCCTCATTCTCCCATGCCAGCAGGACATCCCCCTGCCCGCGCTGGACGAAGGTTGTCGTGGCGCCACGAGCGCCGCTATCGAGGACGGGCACGTTGCGGAAAAGCTTGGTCATATAGTCCCGTGCACCGGCGACGGAACCGGTCTTGCTCTGGGCATAGCCCCACGCCGCCAGATAATTCCACCGAGCGCCCCCGGATGTCTTCGGATTGGGGGTGATGACTTTCACACCCGGCTTGATCAGATCGCTCCAATCCCGGATCTGCTTGGGATTGCCCTTGCGGACGAGGAAAACGATCGTCGAGTAATAAGGCGTTGAATTTTCGGGCAGCCGGGCTTGCCAATTGGCCGGCAACGCCTTTGCCTTGTCGGCGATTGCGTCGATGTCTGCCGCAAGTGCGAGCGTCACAACATCCGCCGCGAGCCCGTCGATCACGGCCCGCGCCTGCGCACCGGAGCCGCCGTGGCTCTGCTTGATGGTGACGACCTGTCCCGTCTTGGCTTTCCACTGGGCCGTGAATGCGGCATCCACGTCGCGATACAGTTCGCGCGTCGGATCATAGCTGACGTTCAGCAATTCCACAGGCGCCGCGGCCGTGGCCGCGATCGGCGCGAAGGCGCTTATCGCCATTGCTGCCGCGACGATCAAAGCCCGACGGTGCATAGAAACTCCCTCATGTTCGAGAGAACGCTATTATACTAATTCCTACCCGACAATTGGGGTTACGGCTGGCGCGGCCTAGCTTTTCTTGATCCCGCAAAACCGTCAGGCTGCAGACAACGCCTCAGCCGCCAATTCGACCCGTGCCGCATCCGCGAGCGACGTATTTTCCAGGATAGCGACGGCGCTATCCCGCACTTGCGCCAGTACGCGCCGGATCGCGCAGGTCGCCTCATCATGGCAGTCGCCGCAACGCGCGTAGAAATTCTCGCTCGCGCACGGCACCAGCGCAATCGGGCCATCGATCGCCCGAATGACCTCGACGAAGCTGATCTCCGACGCGGGCCGCGCGAGCACATAGCCACCGCCAGGGCCACGCCGGCTGGTCACCAGCCCAGCCTTCTTCAAATCGACCATGATGAATTCGAGATATTTGCGCGGAATCTGCTGCGTCTCCGCCATCTCTCCCACCTGGATCGTCCGGGACGCGCCATGTTCGACGAGGTGGAGGAGCGCACGCAGCGCGTAACGGGCTTTTTGCGAAAGCATGGAAAGGAGATAGCGACGGCAGCGGCCAAACGCCACTGTGATAGGACGAATGGATTGCGCTGGCTTGTGGGGACAGGCCGTGCCGCTATGGCCCGCCCCTCACGGTTTGAGCCGCCCCCTAGCGCGGCAGCGCCAGAGTGCCGTCCATGGCGAATGTGCCCATGCTGCCGGCCGCACCTGTGCCCGGCTGACCGCCGCCGACCCACAGATTGTAGGTGGTCGGCACGATCCGCATCACACCCTTGGCATCGGCGAACGCCATATCGCGGGGGGCGAGGCGGAAAGTGACCGTCTTGGTCTGGCCAGGATTGAGGCGCACGCGCTGATACCCCTTCAGCGAGCGTAACGGCGCATCCTTGATGCCGGGGGTCGACAGATACAGCTGGGCAACCTCCTCACCCGCGACCTTGCCGGTGTTCCGCACCCGCACGCTGACTGTCTGCTCCTTGCCCGCAACGACGCGGCCAGCCGCGATCGTGGGCGTCGAATAGGCGAAGGTCGTGTAGCTGAGGCCGTGACCGAACGCATATTCAGGCTGACCGTCGAAATAGCGATACGTCCGGTTCTTCATTGAATAGTCAACGAAGGGCGGCAGATCCCCGGTCGATTTGTAGAAGGTCACCGGCAGGCGGCCGCTGGGATTAACGGATCCACGCAGAACCTCGCCGATCGCCTGGCCCCCCTGCTCGCCCGGATACCACGCCTGCAGAATGGCGCGCGCCTTGGCATCATCGGCGCCCAACGCGATCGCCGAACCGCTCTGCATCACGACGATGAGCGGCTTGCCCGTTGCGGCCACCGCGTCGAGCAAGGCGAGCTGCGCCTGCGGCAATGCGATGCTGGTCCGATCGCCACCATCGAAGCCCGGCACCTTGAGCGGCATTTCCTCACCCTCTAGCCAGGCGTTCAGCCCGACGAAGGCCACCACCACATCGGCGTCTTGCGCATTACGGACCGCCTCGTCGCGAAGCGCTGTCAGCGGCGCCTTCCAGGATAGGGTGATGTCGCCGGCGCCGCCCGACGCGTGGGTAAATTCAAGGGTGAAGTCACGCGGCATAGTATCGGTGAAATGCACCATCAGCGGCTGCGGCGCCTGCTCGCGACCGCCGCATTTGGAATTAACCTTCAGGTCGGGCGAACCGGCGACACGGATCGTGTAGCTGCCCGTGCCCGCGCCGCGCTCACAATTGCCGCGCGTTTCGAGCTGCAGCGCATAATCACCGGGCGCAGGAACGGCGATCTTGCCAGTCCAGCGCACCGAAAACGCCTTCTGGCTGACGCCCGGCGCAGGATCAACCAAGGCCCAATTGAAGTCGATCTGCTTGTCTGTCCGACGTGCAACCACGGGACCGGTAAAGTCAGCGCCGTTGTAGAAGCTGGCCTGCAAGCCGCCCGGGAAGGCGGTGCGCGGAACCGGCACGGCCAGCTGTTCCGTGAACGGCGCGCCCTGCGCATAGCTGACGTTGGATTTCCCGAATGCTGCCTCGACCCCGTCGAGCGGCAGGATCGGTTCAGTCGGCGTACCGTTATAATTGCCTTCCAGGCCAATGAGCGAGGTCGCGGTTGGCCCGACGACCGCGATTTTGGTACCGCGCGCCAGCGGCAGCATCTGCTCATTCTTGAGCAGAACGATCGATTCCCGCGCGGCGCGAAGCGAGACCGCCTTGTGCGCGCTGCTATGATTCTGATCGATCCCGATCCGCGAGAAGGGCACCATGTCGACCGGATCGAACATGCCGAGCCGCATGCGTGCGGTGAACAGGCGCTTCACGGCCGTGTCCATGTCCGCTTCCTTCAGATAGCCCTGCCGGACCGCCTTGGGCAGATCCAGCATTTCATCCTTGAAGTCGCAGCCAGTATCCGTTCCCATCCGCACCGACAGCGCAGCCCCCTCCGGGTTGGTCTTCGTATTATGATGGCCAGTGGTGATGTCGTCGATCGCGCCGCAATCCGACGTGATGAAACCCTGAAATCCCCAATCGCGGCGCAAGATATCGCCGAGCAGCGTCCCGTTCGCGCACGCCGCCTTTCCGTCGACCGCATTATAGGCGCACATCAGTGAATAGGCTTGGCCTTCCACGATCGCCCTTCGGAACTGCGGCAAATAGGTTTCGGTAAGATCGCGCGGGCTTGGATCGACGTTGAAACCATGGCGCAGCGGCTCTGGGCCCGAATGGACGGCGAAATGTTTGGGGGTAGCGATCGCCTCGAAATATTTGGGATTGTCGCCCTGGACACCTTTGATGAATTCGGTGCCAAGCGTGCCGCTCAGATAAGGATCTTCGCCCAGCGTTTCCTGGCCGCGCCCCCAGCGCGGGTCGCGAAAGATGTTGATGTTCGGCGACCAGAAAGTCAGCCCGAAATAGCGTTCGTAGTTTCGTTCCGCCTGCGCCTTGTTATATTTGGCGCGTCCCTCGGTGGCGACCACTCGCCCCTCTTCGCGCATGAGATCGGCGTCCCAGGTCGCGGCCATACCGATCGCTTGCGGAAAAACGGTGGCTTCGCCCGCGCGGGCAACCCCGTGAAGCGCCTCGTTCCAATAATCATAGGCGGGAATACCGAGGCGCGGGATAGCCGGCGCGGTATTCTGCATCTGCGCCGCTTTCTCCTCCAGCGTCATCCGTCCGACCAGATCGGACACACGGGCCGCCAAGGGTGCCGTAGGATCCTTATAGAGTTGCGCGCCCGCCGACTGCGTAATCGCGATAGCGCTACCATAAAGAGCCAAGCGGCCGGCGAGACGTCGATTGATCACGGCTATCCTCTCTGCTGATGCGCCCCATCATAAAGCGAGACGTCTTGCAGCGCTGTTACGTCAGGGAATCCCTGGGGGGAAGGTCAATCAGCGCGGTGGCGCCAATGTCTCCATCGCCAAGTACCGCGCCTGGCCCGGGAACGGCGCTGCGCGCGTCTCGACATCGATGATCTGACGCTGGATGACCTTGTCGTCGATCGAGGCGGCCGCCCAAGCCGGCAGACCGCCGCCATTTGGATTTGCGGTCTTGATGAAATTGGCGAAGTAGCCGGTCATCACGGTCGACAGCCGGCGATCTTCGTCGGTCCAGGCATAGGCTGGGTTCGCATCCAGATTGCCCAAGGCATATTCGATCTCGGCACTGTGCACGGCGCCGAACGGCGCAGCCCCTGTCGCCGTGTAGGCCGTCGGACGCGGGCGGACATGCTGATAATAATAATAGAAGGTCGGCGCGCCCGTTCGACGGTGGGCGTCGAACCAGCGCCAGGTGGCGGCGCCGAGAAATCGATCGCTCGCAAGATCGGTGGCCACACGCACCACATCGGCATCGCGCGTTGCGGGATACAGGGCGAAGACAGCGTCGGCTTTCTCGGCATAGAGGCGCGTCAGGGCGGCGCGATAATTGGCAAGCGTCGGCAAAGCATCGTTCAAGACGCCGCTGGCTGCCGCTTCCTGTGAGTTCGATCCGACCAACAGCGGCACCTTGGCAGCCTTGCCGCTGGCATAAGTGACGGCGGGTTGTTCCGGTAGGAAATAGCCATCGATCACTGGCCCGAACCGCCGCCCGTCCGCACTTTGCGCCGCCAACAAAGTCTCGGCAGGAACGGCGCGAAGAGCCGCCAGAGAGAGGGCGTTTTGCGAAGCGGCGAACGCCGTACCCTCAGCCTCGCCTTCAGCCCGGGTCGGAACCTTGGCAGAGAGCATCAGCGAACCGCTTTCTCCGATTGCGCCGGCGATACTGCCACGGCTCAGAGGCGAGGTGACCAGCCCGCTGACAGACATGGATCCCGCGGATTCCCCACCTATCGTTATACGGCGCGGATTGCCGCCAAAGCGGGCGATATTCTTCCTGACCCAGGCAAGCGCCGCCGCCTGGTCCATCAAACCGTAATTGCCGGATGCATGGTGGCGGGACTCCGCCGTCAATTCCGGGTGGGCAAGAAAGCCAAAGATGCCCAGCCGATAGTTCAGCGTGACGACGACGATACCCTGCGACGCCATGGCTGCACCATCATAGCGCGGCTCCGATGCATCGCCTGCGAGGAACCCACCGCCGTAGATATAGACCAGCACGGGCAACTTCGCGGCGGATCGGGCATGCAGGTCCGCCGGCGTCCAGACATTCAGATATAGACAATCCTCGCTGGCCGCAGGCGAACGAAAGAACATGTCGTCCCATAAGCGCTTCTGCATGCAGCGCGGGCCGAATTGGTCGGCCGAGCGCACGCCGCTCCAGCGTTGCACCGGCTGCGGTTCACGCCAGCGGTTCTGCCCGATCGGTGGACGGGCGAAGGGGATCCCGCGGAATATCTGCACCGATGAACCGGACGCCGCCGCGACACCCTCTACCGTACCGCTTGCTGTCTTTACCAGCGGCCCACCGGAGGCCGCGTGCACCGGCGCAATTGCCAGAACCATGGCCGCAGCCGTCATTCGCGCGAGGCGCATTCCGTCTCCTCTTGTGTGCCGATGTTCGGCATCGTTCGGGGCAGGCAGGATCGCCCCGCCTGCCCTCGTTTCTTACCGTCCGGTTGGGAGCCCATGTTCTTGCAGCATCGGGCCGATATCCGGATCCTTCCCGTAGAAGGCGCGGAACATCGTGCCATAGTCCTGGGTGTGCCCGCGCGACAGGATCAGATCGCGGAAGCGCTGGCCGTTTTCGCGCGTCATGCCGCCGTGGTCCATGAACCAATGATAGGCGGCGTGCTCCAGCATCTGCGTCCATAGATAAGCATAATAGCCTGCGGAATAGCCGTTCGCCCAGATATGCAGGAAATAGCTTGTCCGGTACCGCGGCGGCACATTGGCGGTATCCAGCCCCATGTTATCCAAAGCCTTCTTCTCGAACGCGTCCACATCCTGACGCGGCTCTGACGCGGTCAGGCTATGCCAATCCATGTCGAGCGTGGCTGCCTCAACCGTCTCGCCCAAGGCATAGCCCTGGTTGAACTTTGCCGCCTTCTTGATCTTGTCGACCAATGCCTGCGGCATCGGCGCGCCGGTGCGATAATCCTTTGCGTAGTTCGCGAGCACCTTGGGATCGAGTGCCCAATGTTCATTGAACTGCGACGGGAATTCAACCCAGTCGCGTGCAGTAGCCGTGCCCGAGATCGCCGGATAAGTCTGGCTGGCGAATAGGCCGTGCAGGGCATGACCGAATTCGTGGAACATTGTGGTCGCATCGTCGAAGCTGATCAAGGCCGGCTGACCAGCAGCCGGCTTGGTGAAATTGGCAACGTTGTAAATAACCGGTTTGGTTTTCAACAGATAGGATTGTCCGACGAAGTTCGACATCCACGCGCCGCCGGATTTGTTGTCGCGCTTGAAGTAGTCGAAGTACATCAACCCAAGCTCGGACCCGTCCTTGTCGTAGACGGTGTAGACGGTGACGTCCGGCTGATAGACCGGAATGTCTGTCCGCCGCTTGAAGGTGAGGCCGTACAGCTGGTTGGCCGCGTAGAATACGCCCTTCTCCAGCACCGCATTCAGCTCAAGATAAGGTTTGACCTCATTTTCATCGAGGTCATATTTCGCCTTACGAACGCGCTCGGAATAGCGATCCCAATCCCACGGTTTCAAGGTGAAATTCTCACCCCCGGCTGCGATCGTACGCTGCAATTCCGCCGCCTCATTCTTTTGCTCGGCGGCAAGTGCCGGCACCAGCTGCTTCATGAACGCCTTGGCGGCCTGAGGCGTCTTGGCCATCTGGTCCTGCAGAACATAATCGCCCCAGGTCGGGAAGCCGAGCAGCTGCGCCTTCTGCGCACGCAGATAGGCGATTTCGCGGATCGTCGAGCGGGTATCGTTGGCATCGCCCTTCTCCGCACGCGTCCAGCTCTGCATGAACAAGGCTTCGCGCGTGCTGCGATCCGCGAGGGATTGCAGCGCCGGCTGCTGGGTCGTGTTCTGGAGCGGAAGTACATATTTTCCGTCCAGCTTCCGCTCGCTCGCGTCCTTGGCGGCCGCGGCAATCGCACCGTCATCAAGCCCAGCCAGCTTCGCCTTGTCGTCCACCACCAATGCGCCGGCCTTGGCGGCGGCGAGCAGCTTCTGCTGGAAGGCTGTCTCCAAGGTGGAGAGCTGCGTGTTCAGGGCGCGCAGCTTGCTCTTGTCGGCATCGGACAGTTGCGCGCCGGCCCGAATGAAGTTGGCATGATAGATTTCCAGCAATTGCTGCTGTTCGGGGTTCAGCTTGAGCGTGCCGCGCTGTTCGTAGATCGTCCGCACCCGAGCAAATAGCTTGGGATCCAGATAGATGGCATCGGAATGCTGGGTCAGCTTGGGGGATTCGACCTCCTGCACCTTGTCCAGCGTTGGGTTGGTATTGGCCTGGACGACGCCGAAGAAGGTGCTGGTGACGCGATCGAGCAGCCTGCCCGAGCGCTCGATCGCGACGATCGTGTTGTCGAACGTCGGGGCAGCCGGGTTATTGGCGATGCGCGTGATCTCGGCGGCTTGTTCCGCAATGCCGGCCTCGATCGCGGGCTGATAATCCTGGTCCTTGATGCGATCAAAACGCGGCGCCTGGAACGGCAAGTTGCTCGGCTGCGCGAACGGGTTGGCCGCGGGAAGTGCGGCTGCGGCCATGGAAGCGGCAAGGCACGCCGACGTCGTCGAGAGCGCGAGCCACGTCATCATCTTCATGAGGGAGAAAATCCTTTGGATGGGTTCGGCAGGCGCCGATGCGGCAGCGTGGAACGACCGGCGCGGATAATCAAGCGGGGAGACGGGCAAGTCGCACCTGCCGGCCTCCCCTCGTCGCGTTCACAATTGGAAGACGTCAACGCACCAGCGGGGTCTCACCAAGCGGCACGACAGGCCGGCCAAACGTGGCGTTCGTGACGATGCCGAAGCTGCCATAGAGCGCGAGGCAGCCGCACAGCAGCCCCAGCCATCCGCCAGCGTGGGTCAAGCCTGCATCGCCCTGGATGGCGCCCAGCCCGAGCAACGCGAAGGTCACCCAGAGCGTAAGGAAGATCAGGAAGAGGATCTTGGGCAGCCGGAAGGTGCTGATCCAAAGATAGAGGGTAAGCACACCCCACAATAGCAGTGCCACGCCCACCGTCGGCCCGACTGCCGACAGGTCAATCCAATGATTATGCCCGAACAGGAGCAACAGCGCGAACCACCACCAGAACGCGCCGTAGCTGAGGAACGCCGTCATCCCGAAGGTATTGCCGAGGCGAACCTCGAAGACGCCGGCGAAGATCTGCATGAGGCCGCCGAAGGCGAGCGCCAGGGGGATGACAACAGGCTCCCCACCCGCCGGAAGAATGCCTGCGTTGATCAGGCTCAAGAGAACGGTGGTCAAGCCAAACGCGACCAATCCCAACCCAGCCGGGTTGGCAACCGGCGCAACCGGCGCAGTCGTCACACTGTCTTCAGCCATTTCGTATCCCCTCCTTGCCCTAGCTTGTTGATCGCTGGATGCACCTGGGAGGCTATGGTGACCCCGCGGCGGGGTCAACCTATGTCACTCGACCTCCCGGCCCATCATGAGACGGCCGAGACGTACGAAATTGGGCTTGGCCCCTGCGTTGAGCAGGCTCGCCCGAAATACGCGGCCGAGCAGCACCACTTCTGCCGCCACGAATAGCGCCAGCACCAACCCGCAGCCGACGATTTCCCACGCGGGTACGCTCGTGCCCAATCGCGCGAGCATGATGAACGGAGCATAAAGCGGAATCCAGCTCATGATACGGACTGCCAGGCCGGAGGGATCACGCAGGACCTGCTGCGCAATGATCGCGTAGGGCATGGCGATCACCAGCAGCACCGGTGTGAGATAGGCCTGCGCGTCCCGAAAACTGTCGCTCATCGCGCCGATCGCCAGGAAGATCATCGCCACCATCAAATAGCCAGCGACGAAATAGAAGATCATAGCGATCACGATGCCGGGCGAGCCGAGCGGCGCCAAGGCGGGCCGCAGGAATTCGGAGATAATCCCCTGTGTGGCGAAAGCAGCCCCAACGGCGCAGAGCAGCCAGAACAGCACCATGGTCAATCCGACAGCGACCGTCCCGATCAGCTTGCCGTGCATCAGTTCGTTTGGACTAACGCAGGCCAGCAGCGTTTCGATCAGCTTGTTGGATCGCTCTTCCACCGTACCCTGCAGCATCCAGGATCCGGACAGCATCAAGGACACCAGCAGGACATAGGAAATCAGCAACGGCAGGATCGATCGTACGATCACTTGCTGATGCCCCTCGCCTCTCGGCGGCTGGTTGATCCCGATCGCCGGCACGATCCGCCCAGCGGCGGCTGCGGTTACGGATGCCACGCCATGATCCTCCAGGAAGTGATTTCGCAGGATGCGGGTCAGTTCGGCCTGCACCGCATCCATCAGCCCGGCCGAGGGCGCGCCGTCGGACCAGATCTGGACGCCCCGACCTTCAGCAAGGAAGTCGGCCGGAATATAGACGGCATAGTCCAGTTCCTGCGATCGACGGCGTTGTTCGGACGGGTTGATCAAGCCGGGCAGAGCGCGCGTCAGGGCGGCAGCATCCCGGCCTCGTATGTCCGGCGGCGGGAGGACAAAGCGATAGTCGGGCTGGGGCGGCGCGAAATCGGGCGTCCCCGGCGGTGCCACGCGCGCCATCGCCTGCGATGCATGTGCGGCGCCGCCCTGCGCGAGAAAGGCCGCGACCTCGCCGTCGGAGAAATAATGCTCCGGCAGCGCCCAAGATGCCGACGGCTCCGCCCGCGCCAGACCGTATCTCGCCGCATAGCGAGCGAGCGCACTGAGGACGCGGCGTTGCTGCTCAAGCTCGATCCGGTGCTGGATGGCCGGCGCAACCCTGCCCGTTGCATCGATCAGCATCACGCTTTCAGTGTTCGGCTTCTCCATGAAATGAGAAGCGATGGGGCCGAGCGCCAGTGCCAAGGGGATGATCAGTAGGGTAATCCAAAAACTGCGCGCAGCGGCGATCTGCCGGAACTCGCGCGCGGCGACGATCACGATGCGGCCGTTCACGGCCGCCCGTCCCCACCGCCGACAACATGGAGAAAGACGTCGTGGAGGCTCGGCCGGCTCTGCTCAAAGTGCCGCAAAGCAAACCCGCGTTCGGTACACACCTGCAGCAGGTCGGCCGGGTCCGCGCGGGGTGCAAGGCGAACATCCCACCGTGTCCAGTCTCCCTCCTGCTCAACCACCTCTGCCGCGATGACGTACGGAAGTGTGAGCGGCGTCGCGCGCGACACCAGCGAAAGTCGAACGGGCAGCAGGGCACGCGCCTGATCCTGCGTGCCTTCGAACAATTTGCGTCCTTCCGTCAGGAGCAACAGGCGATGGCAAAGCCGTTCCGCGTGCTGCATGACATGGGTCGAGAAGACGACTGTCGATCCTTGCTGCGACAGACATTGGATCTCCGCCTCCAGTAGCCCCTGATTGACGGGGTCCAGTCCCGAGAAAGGCTCATCGAGGATCAGCAAGGCCGGCTTGTTGACGATCGCTGTGGCCAGCTGGACCTTCTGCGCCATCCCCTTGGATAAGCGGTCGATCCGGCTACTTGCCGCACTGCCGAGGCCGAACCGGTCGAGCAGTCGCAATCCTTCTTGTCGGGCATCGGCGCGGCCCATGCCCTTGAGCCGACCGAAATAGGTGATCGTCTCAAGCGCGGTCATGGTGCGATAGAGACCGCGTTCTTCGGGCAAGAAGCCAAGCCGCGGCCCGTTCTCGCGCCCCGGCCGCCGCCCCAGAACCTCAATACGACCGGCAGTGGGGCGGATGATATCGAGGATCATGCGCAAAGACGTCGTCTTGCCCGCGCCATTACCGCCAAGGAAGCCGAACACTTCTCCGTTTGCGACAGCGAAACTGAGATGATCGACAGCCCGCTTGCCGCCGAAATCCTTCGTGACGCCGTCAAGGAGAAGCGCCGTCATTCCACGTCCCGCAACCCGTTTGACCGGAGCAACCGGATAGGCCGATCACCCTGCACGCGCAATCCGGCGGCCTTCAGCTTGATCGCAACGCTTTGCTGGGCCGTCGCGATCAAGCTTTTTGCCTCAGAACCGTTGCGACATTTTGATGCCGAATTGCTGCGGCTTGACCGGATAGGATCGCGCATATTGGCCGCAATAGGTCGGCACGCAGAAGGTATTGCGGCTGAGTATCCCGCGTTTGTCGAACGCATTGGTTATGAACGCCTCGAACGACAGGCTGCTGAAGCGGATTCCGGCCGAGAAGTCGAACGTGGTAAAGCCTCGGGTGTCGCCGACTGCATCGTCATCGGCGAGGCCGAGGAAGTTGCGCACGCCCGATTGGTGCAGGATCGTCCCTTGCAGGAAGCTTGGGTGACCGGCGATATCGAGCTGATATCGCGCGGTCGCCGTGCCCTTGAATTTGGGCTGGACTGGCAGCCGCGTGCCCTTGGGTGCCGTAAGAGTGCCGAGCGTACAATCCGGATTGCCATCCGTGCCGATGGAGCAAAAATCGGAGCCCAGCTTGGCATCGGTATAGGCCGCAGATCCCGACAGGGTGAGCGCACCGATATACGCCGAGGCATCGGTCTCAATGCCATAGATGTTGGCCTTGCCGACATTGTAAATGTTGGCCACGCCCACCGCACCCACGGGGGCGAGCGCATATTGAACGTTATTCCATCGCTCGTAGAACAAGGCCGTATTCCAGCGCAGCTTGCGATCGAACCAATTGGTTTTCCAACCAATCTCATAATTGTCGAGCGTATCGGCCTTATAGGGATCGATGCCGGGCCGGCGGTTATTGCCGCCAGGCCGGAAGCCCGTCGAGTAGGTCGCGTAGACCATCTTGGTCGGCGTGATGTTCCAGTCGAGGCTGACCTTATGCGTTTCGCCGCTTTGTTTGTAACTCTTATCGACATTGACGCAGCCGGCCGTAATCGGAACAGTACAGCCGACACTCTCCGCATTGCTGGCAAAACCGGAGAAGCCCATCAACGTGTTGTGGGCCTTGAATCCGCGTATGCCACCGGTCAGCGTCAACGTGTCGGTGAGGTCTAACGAGGCTTGCGCAAAGGCCGCATAGTCGCGATTGACGATATGGGTGCGCGTGACGAAGATGTCGTCACCTATGACAGCGGGGCTGTTCGGTATCGACCCCAGCCCCGGGACAAAATAGTCCGCCACATTCCGATTGGCCTGACGCTGATAGAATAAGCCAGCGGTAACGCGGAATCGCTCGCCCGACGGCGAGCTGATCCGGAGCTCGTGCGTCTGTTTCGTGAGCGCCTGATGATTGTGATACCGCTGGGTCGGATCGAGGAAACCGCCCTTGCCGTCCGGAAAATGCGTGTAGCCGGGAATATTATCGTAATAGACAGTATAGTAGGAATAATCCTGATCGTTATCGATCGATCTTTGCAGATAGCCGCCCGAATAGACCAGATCGAAATTGCCGATCTTGCCTTCGACCGTCAACGCCGCCTGATACCATTTGTCCAGGTTGCGATCGGGTGCGAATTCGTGAACCTCAAGATCGCCCACCCGCGGATCGAACCCGAACGTGCCGTGCGCGAGCTGATGCTGCGCCACGAGCGAGGGCGTGACCGTCCAATTGTCATTCAGGTCGACGGCCAGGGCAATGCGGCCGCCATAGGTATCGACATCGTTGAAGTTTTTCTTGACGAATTCCGAATTGTTCACGGTCTTGTCGTTGCTCGGATCGTCGTCGGACAATGTGTAGGTCCGCTGCCCGGGCGTATTGTCGATATATCCGCCATCATGCTGATAATAGCCGACGATCCGGACCGCCGCACTTTCGCTCAAAGGAATGTTGACGAAGCCTTCGGCCGATCCGCCCGCATTGCCTTTGCCGAACTTGTTACCTTCCAAATCATACCCGGCGGCAAACTTCGAGGGATCCGGCTTGTTGGTGATGATCCGCAAGGTGCCGGCGAGCGAACTAGCGCCGAACAAGGTTCCTTGCGGGCCCGCCAAGGCCTCGACCCGGGCAACGTCGTAGACGTGGACGTCGAGCAAGGCACCCGTAGTCGTGATCGGAATCTCATCAAGATAGACGCCGGTCGCAGACAGCGCGCCACCCGGAAGATCGATGCCGCCGGTCGCGACGCCGCGAAAGGTAAGCTGTTGCTGCGAAGGGCCATAGGTCTGATAGGACACGCTGGGCAGCAGCTTCGTATAATCGTCAAAGCTCTGCACCTGGTGCTGCTCCAGCGTCTCGTTCCCGAGCGCCTGCATGCTGATGGGCACCTTCTGGATATTTTCCGCACGCTTGTTGGCGGTCACCACGATTTCGTCAGGAACGTCCGGCGACGCGCCGGTGGCCTGCTGATTGGTCGCAGGCCCGTTGGTCTGGTTGGTGCGGACGGCCGCTGCTGGGGCCGCTTGCTGGCCATCCTGGGCGACGGCGGCACTGGCCGGCACCAGCATGGTCGTGGCCAGCAATATGCGGCCCGCGGAAAAGCGGGATCGGCGCCTGGACAATAGGTCTTGTGCAGTCATGTGACTCCCTTTCGTTCGAACTTTCGTTCGCCCCTGCTTGTCCCGCGCCGCATTTTCTCTGCGGCTGCGAGCTATTCACGGCCTCGTCGGCGCCTCCCAATCGTTCAGCGCCGGGCCCAATGCGGTTTTGAGAGGTGCAAGCTCCCCTTCGAAGCGGCGCCAGCGATCAATGCCGTCGCGGTTGACCGGGCGTCGCACCTGTTCCGAACTGGCGGTTCGAACCGCCCGATCCGTCTTCCAGAAAGACAGGCAGGCGGGATCGAACGCGAGCCCGCAATGGTCCAGCAATTTGCGGACCTCACCCTCTACATCCTCGATCAAGCGCTCGTGGATTACACGGTGGATCCGGCCGGGCATTATGGCATCGAAATGCGCCATCGCGGTCACATAGTCGCGATAGTAAAGCCCAACATCCTCTAGGTCGTAGGTAAAGGCCTGGCCACGCGCGAAATGCTGGCGATAGGCCGAAAAGCAGCAGTCCATCGGGTGACGGCGGGCGTCGATGATTTTCGCATTCGGCAGGATCAGCGCGATCAATCCGGCATGCAGCCAATTGTTTGGCATCTTGTCGATGAAGAAAGGGCGGCTCGTCTTGCGCTGCACCTTGGTACGGGTGAGATAGGCCTCACCCCAATTGCGCAGCTCCTCCGCGCCCGCTTCGCGCAACCGCTCCGGATAGCGATCCTCCCGCCCGGTCAATTCGCGCACAATGGCCATCAGATCGGGCAGCTCCATCGTGCCTTCGACCAGCGGGTGAGATGCCAAAATCTGCTCCACCAGGGTCGAACCCGACCGTGGCAGACCGACGATGAAGATGGGATCGCGCGCATCGCACCCCTGCCCGCCCCGCTCACGGATCATGGCAGAGTCGAAGGTCGCGATCGTTCGCGCCACTTGGCGGTGAATGCGATCGGGGTCGTAGCCAAGCTGGTCCCGGCGCAGCGCATTCCCACTGCGATAATGATCGAAAGCCAAGGCATCTTCGCCACGATCCTCCCGCGCCTTGGCCAGCGCGAAATGAAGATGCAGCCGATCCTCTTCGCTGATTCCGGCGACGCGCAAGGCGCCGTCCATCGCGCCGATCGCCTCATCCCCGAACCGGTAGGTCTTCAGGTTAGCGAGGCTCCACCATGCCTCCCCCAGCGTCGGCTCGATCTCCGTTGCGCGTCGATAGGCAGCTACGGCATCGTTCTGACGACCAACCGTCTTCAACGCATGTCCGAAACTCATCCAATTACGGGCAAGCGTTGGATAATCCGCCAGCAGCCCCTCGTAGAGCGCAATCGCCGCATCATATTCGCCGAGCCTGACCAAGGTGGCGGCCTTGACCGTGCGTGCGCCACCCTGACGCGGATCCTGTGCCAGCAGCACGTCAATCTCACGCAGCGCCTCGGCCGGGCGGTTGTTGCGCTGAAGGATCATCGCATAGGCCTGCCGTGCCGCATCGAAAGCGGGCGCCAGCTGCACGACCTGCGCCAAAAGCGCCTGCGCGTCGTCCAACCGTCCCAACCGCGCCGCGAGCTCCGCCAGCATGCGCATCGCCGCCACGTTGCCCGGCCGCGTACGTAGTTGCTGGCGCAGCAGCGCTTCCGCGGTGGGAAGATCATTGTCCTGCAAAGCCATGGCCGCTCGCATCAACACCGGATCCTGGGTCGACGCGCGCACCGTTGCCAGTTGGGCTGCATTGGCGGCAGCATCGTCGCCGGCGGTGCGGAGCGCATCCGCGAGGATCGCCCACGCATCAGCCCATGCCGGCTTAAGCGTGAGCGCATGACGGAATTGTGCGATTGCGCGGGGAAGATCGCCGTCGGCACGCAGGGCAAGCCCCAGCTCCAATGCGGTTGCAGCCGATCCGGATTGCTCGACCGCCAGTCGTTCCAGCAGACGGCGCGCCTCGCGCGTCTGGCCAATCAGACGAAGCGCGCGTCCCCGCACCAACAATGCTTGCGGATGCCCCGGAGCCACGGCCAAAATTTCATCGACTTGTTCCAGCGCAAGTGTCGGACGGGTCGAGGCAAGACGTTCGGCCTGCGCCAACGCCATGTTCAGGGAACCGACCGGCTGCTCCGTGCGCGTTGCCATCCCTGCCCTTTTGCCTGGCTTTACGCCGTGATGGCGGGATGAGACGCCGCGCAAACAGTCTTGTCAACGCGATGTTGCGGCTGCGAAGCTAGTCTTCTACTCTTCTGCGACATCATGGCCACAACTTCCCTGACCGCGCAGCGCCACGATCCGGATGATGGCTGGAGCCTGCCGGCTTGGCTCTATGCCGATCCTGAATATTTCGAAGTCGAGCTCAAGCAGATCATCCGGCCGGCCTGGCAAATCGTCTGCCACGTCAGCGACATCGCTGCTCCCGGCGACTGGATGGGATTGGACTATGCAGGCGAGAATATCGTCGTGCTCCACGGAGCTGACGATGAGATTCGCGCCTTCCATAATGTCTGCCGCCATCGCGGCGCGCGTATTTTGGACGGCTCGTCCGGCTGCGCCAAACGGATCGTCTGCCCCTATCATGCCTGGACCTACGCCAGCGACGGTCGCCTGGTCGGCGTGCCCAGTCGGGAAAGCTATGATCCTACAGATCTGGCGGGAATAGGCTTAGTTCCGGTTGAGCATGAGATCTGGGAAGGGTTCGTGTTCGTCCGCCTGGAGAGTGGCGGGCCGAGCGTGGCGCGAATGATGGCACCTTATGCGCAGGAAATCGGGCCCTATCGTTTCCCCGAACTGCGCAAACTTGGGCGCGTGACCTTGCGTCATCGCACCGTCAACTGGAAGAATATTGCCGATAACTATTCGGATGGCCTACATATTGCCGTCGCCCATCCCGGCCTGAAGCGGTTGGTGGGCGACGGCTATGGCGTCGAATCTACCGATTGGGCCGACAAAATGTGGGGTCCGTTGGTCGATCGTCCGTCGTCCAATCCGTCCGAGCGGGCCTATGCGCACTTCCTGCCGCGGGTCGCGCATCTGCCAGCGGACCGACAGCGGCTGTGGACCTATTTCAAGCTTTGGCCGAACGTCGCCTTCGACATCTATCCCGATCAGGTCGACTTCATGCAGTTCCTGCCAATCTCCGCCACGGAGACCCTGATCCGGGAAATCAGCTACGCCGTTCCGGATCCGGAAGCTTCCGACGATGCCCGCCGCAGAATGAGAGCGGCGCAATATCTGAACTGGCGCATCAACCGCCAGGTGAACGCCGAAGACACCGAGTTGGTGGCACGCGTGCAGCAGGGCATGGCTTCCTCCAGCTTCTCCGTGGGGCCGCTCAGCCGTGAAGAGGTGGCGCTTCGCAACTTCGCGCGGCGGGTGCGCGCTTTGATCCCCGAGGCGCGCGATCATGCGGCACCGCCCCCTGGATGGAGTCGCGCTTATCGCTGAAGGATCCGTCGCCCTTTGTCAGATAGGCTGCGAAAGGTGATCGACCAGCGCGGCACATCCATCGCCGCAATGCTATGCTCCCAATCATGGCGCGCCGTTCCGGAGAGATGATAGATCGAGCACGGGGCGAGATGCGCGGAGGCCCGTTCGAACCCGGACGACAGGCGCCGGCGAAGCCGCAGGGTGGCAGGGTTTCCCAATGAGATGCCGGCTACATGCTCGAAAACCGGGCGGTCGCGATGCCACCCGATTCCCGCACCGGGATCATAACGGATCAGCAGCACCTGCACGAATTCCCCTGGATCCAGCCCGGCGAGGGCCGCAGCCTTGTCGCGCGCGGGCAACAGCCAGCCGGGAATGGGATCGGCCTCGGCCAAACGCGCGGCATCGAAATCATAATTCCATCCGAAGCTGCGTGTCAGCCGCTTGCCGGTCCAACCCTGAAAACGGAATGGCGACAAGTCTTCCGCATCGATCCGCGCGATCAACGCGCGCTCTTCCGCCGTTGTGAACGCCGCCTCGATTTGGTTGAAGCCCGGGACCGGCGCAACGCCGAACAAATCATGCATGTGGATAATGTAGGAAGGCGCCAAGGCAGCCGCATCCTGTCTCCGTCAAATCTTGATCAAGGGCGGACTCTGGATACCTCAATGGCGACCTTTCAGGCGCATCTTCGCGGGCCGAATGCATCTTGGTCATCTGGCGTTCATGTGCCATCGCCATTGGCCGATTGGATCAAAAGGGGTCGGGGAGCGACATTTACGATGGCCATGGCGGGTGCAATCCGGCATGAAGCCGCCGCGCAATCACAAACATGTGATATGCGCCAGCGGCGCTCCCACCCCGCAATGCCACGAAATCACGTCCATCCTTGCGCGTAGGTCCTGACAGCCACCGAGGCCTCTTCCACCAACTTCAGCAGCGAGAATTGTTCATGCGCCTGGCGCTCACCGCAACCTGCATCACCACCCTTGCCACTCTGCTCGCCGCTGAAGCACGCGCCGACACATCGATCAGCACCGCAACCACGACGCCGGTGCAGACGTCGAGCGGCGGCAATATCACGGTCACGGCCGATGGTTCGATCGCACCGACGAGCGGCACGGCCATCACGATCAACAGCAACAATACGGTGAGCAGCGCAGGCAAGATCACCTTTTCGGGGGTGAACAATGCCGCCGGCATCGTCGCAAATGGCGGCCTTACCAGCAGCATCACCAACAGCGGGACAATCACGCTCGACGAAAACTACACCCGCACGGACACAAACGGCGACACGGTGCTGGATGGCCCCTATGCACAGGGCAGTAATCGCTACGCGATCCGGATCGATGGCACAGCGCCCTTTACCGGCGCGATCAACAATACGGGCGCGATCACGGTGCGCGGCAACGACTCTGCCGGGATTTACGCCTCGGCACCGATCGTGGGCAACGTCACCGCCAATACCGGCGCGATCAGCGTGACGGGCAACAACACCTATGGTGTTCGGCTCGGCGCGGTGAACGGCAACATCGCCTTGTCCAGCTCGGTCAGCGTCCTCGGCGGCAACGCCACGGCTGTCGCCTTGACCGGCGACGTCGCGGGGCAGGTCGTCGTCCACGGCACGTTCAGCAGCACGGGCTATAGCTCGACGACGCTGCCGACCGACGTCACCAAGCTGACGCCGGAAAATGTGCAGCAGGCCGGATCCGCCATGGTCATCGGCGGCAGTGTCAGCGGCGGCGTCCTCATCGCCGCGGCGCCGACAGACACCACCAACACCACCGCGGACGTTGACAAGGACGGTATTGCCGACGCGACGCAGCAGACCGCATCGCTGACGACCTATGGCAGCGCGCCGGCGCTGCTCATCGGCTCAGCCACCGCGCCGATTACGCTGGGCACCTTCACCGGCAATACCAACGGCCTGATCGTCAACGGCAAGATCGCGGGCATCGGCGTCTATTCCGGCATCGGCGCCACCGGCGCTCAAATCGGCGGTCTGGGTGCGCCGGTCACCATCAACGGCGGTATTGCCGTCGCCGGGCAGATTGCCGGCAGCTCCAACGGCGGAACCGCCTACGGCCTGCGGCTGGCTTCGGGTGCCACGACGCCGCAACTCACCGTCAGCGGCAGCATCGGCGCGGGCGGCTCTGCAACCGCCGGCAGCGCCTCTTACGGCGTCGTGATCGAGAATGGCGCCAGCCTGCCGACGATCGTCAACAGCGGCACGATCTCCGCGCAGACGACGGCGACCTCGGGCAACGCGAAGGCGATCCTCGACAATAGCGGTACACTGACCAGCGTCGTCAACAACGGTACCATCATCGCCGCCGCCACCTCCGGCAGCGACACGGATCAGCGTGCGATCGACGTCACCAGCAATACGACGGGCTTCACCTATACTCAGGCGCTTGCCAGCTCGACCCAGACCACCACGCCCGCGCTGACGGGTGGCGTCTTCACGGGAAGCGGCAACGACACGTTCACCGCATCCGCGGGCGTCATCCAGTCGGTCATCGATCTCGGTGCCGGCAACGATACGATCGCGATCAGCGGAAACGTCACCGCCGCGATCGACGCCCGGCTGGGCGACGGGAATGACAGCATCACCCTCTCCGGCACCAGCACCACGTCGGGCAAGATCGACTTCGGAACGGGCAATGACTCGTTGACGATCGGGAGCGGCGCGACTTTTGCCGGCGTATTCGCGAATGGGGATAGAGCCGGATCGAACATCACGGTCGGGCTGAATGGCGGCACGCTGCGCTTCAATACGACCGACACCAACACCATGACGACCCTGAATGCTACCGGCGGCACGCTGGGCGTGGTCATCGATCCCGCCAAGAATACGGGCACGCTGGTGAACGTGACAGGAGCGACCACGATCAGCGGGCCGACGACACTGGCCGTCGGCGTGACCTCCTTCGGCACCACCACCACCCCGATCACCGTCCTGCGCAGCGGCACGCTGAGCGGAAGCAATAATCTGACCCTGTCCATCAACTCGTTGCCCTATCTGCTGAAGGGCGATCTGGTGGCGAGCGACAGCTCCGGCACGGTTGGCGTCGCGATCCAGCGCAAGACGGCCACGGACCTGCAGTTCCGCCGCTCCGAAGCCGCAGCCTACGATGCGGTGTTCGCCGCGATCCAGGGCAACAGCACGCTGTCCTCCACCTTCCTCGGCCTGACCGACCGGGATTCGACCCTGTTGCGCTACCGTCAGATGCTGCCTGACCATCAGGGCGGCGTGTTCGATGTGTTGACCCAGGGCACGCGCGCCCTCGCTCCGACTGAGAACGTGACACCCTGGGCCCAGGTTGGCCGCGTCAACCTGTGGGTCCAGCAGGCGCTGTGGGATGCGCATCAGGATGCCAATGACACGCCTGGCAATGGCGGCAACGGCTGGGGCCTGACCGGCGGCGGTGACGTGCCGGTGGGAGAGAATAGCCGCGTCGGCCTGTCGATCGGCTACATCCATGGCGATGTGCGCGACAGCGGCGACAATGAAGTGTCGGCCAATCAGTTTGGCGGCGGCGTTCACTGGTACAGCACCTTTGGCAATTTGAAGTTCGCTGCCTTTGGTTCGGCCGGATATGTCCGCCTGTCAGAGCAACGCTCTCTCTCCGCATTGACGTCCGGCGCGCCGGCCATTTTCACGAGCAAGGGCAAGTGGAACGGCATCAATGCGGCCGCTGGCGCCAAGGTCAGCTACGAGAAGGCCTTGGGTACATTCTACCTGCGCCCCTCGGCACAGCTGAGCTACAACCGTCTGTCGGAAAAGGCGCATAACGAGACCGGGGGCGGCACTGGTTTCGACCTGTCGATCGGCAAGCGGACCAGCAGCGAAGCGGCAGCCACCGGCCTGTTGGCGGCGGGCCTTCGCTTCGGCGACCTGTCAAACCCCGATGCGGCGACCTTCCGCATCGAGCTGGAAGGTGGCCGGCGGCAGATCATCGACTCCAAGCTCGATGGCACCCGGGCACAGTTCGCCGGCGGCAACGAATTCATCCTGCTGCCGGAAGATCGCAAGAGCGGCTGGATCGGCGGGGCCAATGCCTCGCTGGGCTCGTCGGCCTTCCGCTTCGTTGCCTCGGGCGTGGTCGAGACCCGCTCCAACGGGCAGCGGATCATCTCCGGCCGCTTCGGCTTCCGCGGCGCTTTCTAAGGAAGGAGAACGGCGCCGGTGCGATCTGCCCGGCGCCGCTGTTCAGTTCGCGCCAGCGCCGGCCCGGTTGGCGTCGGCGACATTCTGCCAGCCGCCACCCAATGCGCGGAAAAGATCGACCTGCGCCGAGGCCACCGCATATTGCGACTGTGCCAGCGCCGCCGCGGCTTCCGCGTCGGTGCGTTGCGCATCCAGCAATGTCAGGAAATCGACCTGCCCTTCCCGCTGGCGGGCTTGCACGATACGCGATGCGGTTGCTGCGTCATCATAGGCAGTCTTCAGCGCCTGACGCCGGTTGAGGGACTCGGCATAGGCTGACAAGGCCGTGTCGGTTTCCTGCAATGCACGCAGGACCGTTCCATCGAACGTGGCCAGCGATCCGTCACGATCGGCGCGGGCTTCCGCGATGCGCGCACGTGCGGCCGCCTGATTGGGGAAATTCCAGCTGATCAGCGGGCCCAGCAGCCAGCGAAGCGGGCCGGCGCCGAACAGGTTGGAAAAGCCCGTGCTGGTCTGGCCGACCGAACCACCCAGGGTGATACGGGGATAGAGCTCCGCCGTCGCGATCCCGATCCGGGCGGTATTCGCGGCCAGGCGGCGTTCCGCCGCCCGCACGTCAGGCCGCCGCGCCAGCAACGTCCCCCCATCCCCGACCGGAATGAGCTGGCGAATTTCCGGCGTCGTGTCGCGGACCGTTGCTGCGGTGGGAAGCGCATCCGGCGTTCGGCCGGTGAGCATCGCCAGGCGGTACAATGCGGCCTGCCGCTGCGCCACCAGCGGTGGGATTTCCGCCCGGCGTTGATCGGCGAGCGTGGTCAAACGGATGATATCCAGCCGCTCCGAACGCCCCGCTTGGAACCGCTTCTGCGTGATGTTCACCGAACGATCGAGCAATGCGACGATCGACTGTGCGACCTTGATCTGCTCCGCGGCGGATGCAGCCTCGACATACGCACCGATCGTCTGTGCCACGATCGAGACGCGGACCGCATCCACATCGCCTGCAGCGGCACCGACATCGCCCTTGGCCGCCTCAATCTCACGACGCACCCGGCCAGACAGATCGAGTTCATAAGAGACGTCCAACCCCGCATCGACCTGCCAACCTTCCCGTTGGAGGCCGGGGAGCCGCTGGATGGTGGGCCGGCGGCCGTAGGCGGGGTTGGCGCTAAGGGTGGTCTGCGGAAGCAGATCGGAACGCGCCCCGCGCAGCGATGCCTTGGCCCGGTCGAGGCGCGAGATCGCCACACGGATGTCCGTGTTCGCCGCAAGCGCATCGGCGACCAGCCCGTCCAGAACGGGATCGTCATACATCTTCCACCAATCGCCCGGCGTCTGCGCGTCGCTGACCGGTGCCCCGCCGGCCAGCAGTGGCGCCTGGGCCGCAGCAGTGGTTGCCGGCGGCACGTAATTTGGCCCGACAGAACAGGCGACGAGCGCCAAGGCCGAGACGGCCGGTAACAATTTGACCAATGCCATAGTGATTATCCTATTCGGCAGGCTGCAGCGCGGGGCTGCCTGCTTGGCCACGGCGGCGGCGGGCGAAGCGATCGCCCAGCGCCCGGCACACCACATAGAAGGTCGGCGTGAAGATCAGGCCGAAGCCGGTCACCCCGATCATGCCGAAGAAAACGGCCGTTCCCAGCGCCTGCCGCAGCTCCGAACCGGCGCCTGTGGCAATCACGAGTGGGACCGCACCCAGAATGAAGGCGAAGCTGGTCATCAGGATCGGCCGCAGTCGGGTCCGCGCCGCATGAACCGCGGCATCGACCGGCGACATTCCCTGCTCTTCCTCCGCCTGCTTGGCGAACTCGACCACAAGGATCGCGTTCTTGGCCGCAAGGGCAATCAGCACGACCAGCCCGATCTGCGTCAGCACATTATTGTCCAACCCACGTATGTTGACGCCGATCATCGCCGCCAGCAGGCACATGGGCACGATCAGAACGATCGCGAGCGGCAGCGTCAGGCTCTCATATTGCGCCGCCAGCACCAGGAAGACGAACACCACCGCCATGGTGAAGACGAGCGCAGATGTGCTGCCGGCCGCCTTCTGCTGGTAGGCAATACCCGTCCAATCATGATCATAGCCGCTGGGCAATGTCTTGTCGGCCAGCGCATCCATCGTCTTCAAGGCCGTGCCCGATGACGTGCCCGGCGCAGTGTCACCATCGACCTCGACCGCGGGGAAGAGGTTATAGCGGGTGACGCGATAGGGTCCGGTCTTGTCCTTGAAGGTCGCAACCGATCCGATCGGCACCATCGCCCCCGAATTGGATCGCGTCTTCAGGTTCGCCACATCAGCGGTCGTGTTCCGGAAGCGGGCGTCGGCCTGTGCCGTGACGCGATAGGTACGACCCAGCAGGTTGAAGTCATTGACGAAGGCAGAGCCCAGATAGACCTGCAACGCTTCGAACACGCGCTCTGGCGGAACCCCCAGCAGATCGGCCTTGCGACGATCGATATCGGCAAAGACGCGCGGCGTGTTGGTCGCGAAGAAGGTGTAGATCTGCTTCAGGCCCTTGGTCTGGTTGGCCTGACCGATCAGCCCGTAACTGACCTTGCCCAGATCCTCATACCCATGGCCGCCAATATCCTGGACCATCATCCGATAGCCACCGGCCGAGCCGATGCCCTGGATGAGCGGCGGCGGCACGATCAGCAAGCGCGCCTCGGTAATGTCGGCGGTCGCCTTCTGCGCCTCGCCCATGATGCTACCGATCGAGACGCCGAGCTTTTTACGCTCTTCGAAGCTTTGCAGCGGAACATAGGCGGCCGCCGTGTTCGGGGCGAGCGTCTGCGAAGGGCCGTCGAAGCCGGCAAGCATCACCGATCCCTTGACGCCCTTGAGCGGCAGGATGCGGGCGGCGACCTTCTTCATCACCGCGTCGGTTCGTGCGATCGACGATCCGGGCGGCAGCTGAATAACGGTCAGGAAGTAACCTTGGTCCTGCGCCGGTACGAAGCCGGTCGGCGTCGCCCAGAACACGCCTATGGTGAGCGCGATCAGGCCCGCATAGGCCATCATCATCCGGGCTGGCTTCAGCACCAGTCGGTGGGTGAGCCGGCCATAGCCCTGGCTCATCCGCTCGAACCCGTGGTTGAAGCGATCGCCCGCATTCCGGATCATCTGACGCCAGCGCGGACCACCCTCGTCATGCGTTTCATGCGGCTTCAGCAGCAGCACGGCCAACGCGGGCGACAGCGTGAGCGAAAGGATCAGCGAAATGATCGTCGCGGCCGAGATCGTGACGGCGAACTGGCGATAGAATGCGCCGGACAAGCCGCTCAGGAACAAGGTCGGCACGAACACCGCGCACAGAACCAGCACGATCGCGACGAGCGCGGTGGACACTTCGTCCATCGACGTCCGGGCCGCCTCCAGCGGAGTCAGACCCCGTTCCAGGTTACGCTCGACATTCTCGACCACGACGATCGCGTCGTCGACGACGATGCCGATCGCCAGCACTAGGCCGAACAAGGACAGGTTGTTGAGCGAATAACCCACCGCCTGCAGCACCGCGAACGTACCGATCAGCGATACCGGGATGGCAACGATCGGGATGACCGCGGCGCGCCATTTCTGCAGGAAGACCAGGATGACGAGGACGACCAGGATCATCGCTTCGGCCAGCGTATGCATCACCGCATCGATCGACTGGGAGATGAACTCGGTCGGGTTGTAGATCACGCGATAGGCCAGGCCGGGCGGGAACTTGCCCGACATCTCCTTCATCGCCGCCGACACACCTTCGGCCGCAGCCAGTGCGTTGGACCCCGGCCGCTGGAACACGGCGACAATCACGGTCGGCTTGCCACTGAGATAGGTGTTGGTTCCATAATCCTGGGCACCCAGCTCGACCCGGGCGACGTCCGACACGCGAACCTGACGGCCATCGGGATCGGTGCGGATCACCACGTCGGCAAACTGCTTCGGATCGGTCAGACGCCCCTGCGTTTCAACGTTAAGCTGGAAGGCCTGGCCCGTATCGTAAGGTGGCTGGCCCAAAGCGCCGGAGGCGACCTGGACGTTCTGCGCCCGCAGGGCCGACACGATGTCACCCGCGGTCAGGCCCAATGCAGCCGCACGGCCTGGATCGATCCACACGCGCATCGAAAAGTCACGGCTGCCGAACAGCTGCACGTCACCTACGCCATCGATGCGTGCGAGCCGGTCGCGGACGCGCGTGAGCGCATAGTTGGAGATATAACCGCGATCCAGGCTCTCATCCGGCGAGATCAGATTGACCACCATCAGGAAGTCCGGCGACGTCTTCTTGGTGACGACGCCAAGGCGCTGTACCTCTTCCGGCAAACGGGGGACGGCTACTGCCACGCGGTTCTGGACGAGCACCTGCGCCGCATCGAGATCGGTCCCGATCTTGAACGTCACCGTGATCACCAGCTTGCCGTCGCCCGTCGATTGGGACGATTGGTACAGCATGTTGTCGACGCCGTTGATTTCCTGCTCGATCGGCGCGGCGACCGTTTCGGCAACCGTCTCCGCGCTCGCGCCCGGATAATTGGCCGTCACTGTCACGGTTGGCGGCACGATGTCCGGATATTGCGAGACAGGCAGCGCGAAATAAGCCAGCGCACCGACAATGGTGATGGCGATAGCAATCACCGCGGCAAAGATAGGCCGCGTGATAAAAAAGCGCGAAAAGCGCATGATCTTTGTCCTTTTGGACCGGCTTTAGCCGGCGAAGGTAGCCTGGGCAGCGGCTGGCGCGGCAGCGGACGGCGTCGCGCTGGCGTCAGCATCGGGGGCAATTTTCCCGGGATGGGCATCCACCGGCATGCCGGGCAAAGCCATCTGCGTTCCGCTGATGATGATCCGATCGCTGGGCGAGATGCCGGAGGCGACGACACGAAGTCCATCGACGACCGGCCCGAGCTGGACCGGCTTCACGACGACCTTGCCGTCCTTGCCGACGACCAACAGCGTCTTGCGCGCCTGATCCGTCTGGATCGCGGAATCCGGAACCAGCAGCGCGGGCTGGGTGCCGCCGCTCGCAAGCCGCATATTGCCGAACATACCCGGCGTCAGGAAGTAATTGGGGTTTGCCAACACGGCACGCCCGCGGATCGTGCCGGAGCGCGGATCGAGCCCATTGTCGGTAAAGTCGAGCTTCCCCTTCCAGCGATAGCCCGCCTCATCCTGCAACTGGATCTCCACCGGCGAGGCCGTGCTGCCGGCCGCCCGCGCGCGCTGCGCCTTGATGAAGAGAGCCTCCGAACCGTCGAAGGTGAAGTAGATCGGATCCAGCGCATTGATCGTCGTCAGGAGGCTGCCTGTAGTCCCCTCGCCGCCTGCAACCTGGTTGCCCGCATCGACGCGGCGGTCGGAAATACGGCCGGCGATGGGCGCACGCACCTGCGTGAACTCCATGTCCAGCGCACGTTCCCGAACCCGCGCATCCGCTGCGGCGACGGCGGCCTGAGCTGCCTGGACGCGCGCCTTCAATGCATCAATCTCGCCCGCGGAAATCGCCTCATCGCCGACCAGACGATTGGCGCGACCAAGATCGGCCCGTGCCAGTGCCAGCGTGCTGCGCGCGCTGGCGCTGTTGGCCCGCGCCTCAGCTAAGGCAGCACCGAAGGGACGTGGGTCGATCGTGAACAGCAGCTGCCCCTGACGGACGATATCGCCATCCTTGAAATGGACGCCGACCACCTGCCCCGATACGCGCGGCCGCACTTCCACCGTTTTGCTGGGTGCGAAGCGGCCGACATAATCGTCCCAGGCGCGTACCTCTCGCGACAGCGGTGTCGCCACTGTGACATTTGCCGGCGGCGGAGCCGCGGCGGCAGGCGCATTGTGGGTCAGCTTCCATGCTCCGCCGGCAACCAACAGGGCAGCCACGACCGCGATGCTGCCGTTCCGAACGGAGCGCGATCTGGACGATCCCGCCGGTTCTTCGGCGTGTATGTCGTGGGTCAGCATGTTCATGCGTTCAGGCTCCGCGAACGATCGAGACGCTTGGAGGCGATGCTGGCAAGCAAGGTCTCAACCTGCCCGGACGAGAATCCGGCAGCGAGGAAGCGTTTGATTTCCGAAACAGGCAGGGTGTAGCCCCGCCGCCAAGCGTGGACCGCAATCCGGCGCAGCGCCTCCAGCTTGGGATCTGCGAGCATGGACTTGCGCCCCAGCCCGAACAGCCCGCCGAATGCGCGAGCAAGCGGGCCCGGTGCGCTCAGGCTGGAGATGCTGTCGCGCCGCGACATTGCGATGACCGTCCACTCCAGCGCGCTGAAGTCGATGCGGCCCTCATCCGGCGCCGCCCACGGTGCTGCGACGGCTTCTGCGCCCGCGATCGCAAAGGCGGATGCGTGATCGAGATAAGCCATGCGAAATTCCTTGTTCTTTAAAGGCAGCCGCGACCACGCACGGGGACGCAGGGATGCGACCACGTTCGCCCGACAGGCGGCGCAAGACTTCAGGCGCGAGCGGATACGCAGCTCACGTCTTCGAATGTTTACTGATGGAGTGCCAGCCGAAGCCCGGCGGTTATTTGATCGGTTTGTTCATTCAGGCGGCTCCTTGCAGGTTCGCCACTTCAATACCGATCGGTATATAACCCTATGCTGCGTCGCGTCAACGGCTTTTTATACCGCTTAGTATTTTTCTGAGTCAACGGCCCGGCCACGTGCGCATCGCCATATCTACCAAGCTCTTAAGCTCCTGAGGAGATGCACCTGCTCCGGACTGGACCGAAAGCCCCTGCATGACCGCGGTCATATATCGAGCCAGCGCTTCCGCATCGATGTCCGCAGGCAAATCGCCATTCTGCTTATGCTCTTCGAGCCGCGCGATAAGCGCGTTGCGCGAGGACTTCTGGCGCTCGATCACGCTGTCGCGGATCGGCGATGGCTCCTGGCCACAGGAGACGGTGGTGATCACGCCCAGGCAGCCTCTGGGGTTGGCGGAACTGGTCTGAAGCTCAAGCGCGCCCAGCAAGAGCCGTTCGGCCATCTTGCGTGACGTCGGCTCCTTCACGGCTTCCGTCATGTAGGCCAATTTCTCTCGCTCATAGAGGTCGAGCGCCTTCTTGAAGAGCTCTTCCTTATTGCCGAATGCTGCGTAGAGGCTCGGCTTCGCGATGCCCATCTCCGCCGTCAGTTCCGACATCGACGCACCTTCGTAGCCACGCTGCCAGAACACGCGCAAAGCTGCGGTCAGTGCCTCTTCGACATCGAATTCGCGGGGGCGCCCCTTGGGGGCCGCACAAGATACAACGCTTTCCATACCGAGCGGTATATAGTGGAGTTCGGACCGATCGTCCACCCGACCCAGGCATATTGGTTGGGCGGAGGGACCAACTGGCCGCCAAGCCTGTGCGAAGATAGAGATATGCGATGCATGTCGCGAACCACGAATTGATCGGCCAGGCCCGCCAAGCCGTACGCTCCGGCGATTATATGCGGGCTGAGTCGCTGGCGGGAAAAGTGCTGCGGGCAGCGCCGGACATGGCCGAGGCGTTGGAAATCCTGTTTCTCTGCCAACAGGCACGGCAGGATCATGCCGGCGCCGAGGGGACGTTGCGCAGGATCGTCCGGCTGATGCCGACCAAGCAGTGGCCAAGAGGTGACTTGGCGCGACTGCTGCTGGCGGCCGGACGCGAAAGCGAGGCTGAAGCGGTGTTGCGCGAGGCGATTGCCATCGACGACCGCCATGGCGAAGCCCATGCGATGCTCGGCGGACTGCTGTCCGAACGCGAGACCTTGATCCCGGGCGCGCATCATCTGCGCCGTGCAATCGATCTGTCAGGGAAGCATCCGCAGCTCCTCGCCAATTTGGGCCGCAATCTCATGCGCCAAGGCCGGCTCGAGGAGGCAGAGCCGCTGTTACGCGACGCCTGCGCTGCGGCACCCGACCTGCTCCTTCCAGCCGTTCACCTTGCCGAACTGGCCGAACAGCAGGATCGTTTCGACGATGCCATTGCGCTGCTGGATCGGGCCGAGAGAATTGCTCGCCGACAAGGCCGGGACGTCATTGCACAAAGAGCGCAGTTGCTCAGCCGTACACCGCGTTGGCAAGACGCGCTGGATTTGTTGGACGGCCTGCCCGACCTTGCCGGCACCGCGTTGCTGCTTCGCGCGAGGCTACGCGACCGAGCACGTCGGTTCGAAGCGGCCTGGACCGATGCAGTAGCCGCAAAAGCGCAGCTGGCGCGGATGCGTGGCCACGCATATGCCCGCCAAACGGCAGAGGCGCTCTTCGCAGCGATGGCGAACCTTGCACAACAACCTCTTGTGGATGTTCATCTATCGCGATCATCCGGTGTTCCGCAGCCTATCTTCATCCTGGGATTTCCGCGATCGGGAACCACGATGGTGGAACAGGTGCTGGCGAGCCACTCTCGCGTCCGTGCGGGTGGCGAGCTCCCTTTCCTGAACGCCCTGCCCGTCCTGATTGAGCGTGCGTGCGGAAGGCCGCTGGGCCTCGCGGTAAAGCAGCTACAAGACGAGAAGATCGTCGGCCAAATCCATGATTTCTATATGCGACAGGCTGCTGATCATGGCCTGCTCGCGCCGGGCGCCGATTTCTTCACAGACAAAATGCCGCTCAACGAAGTTTACCTGCCCATCCTGCGGCTGGCCTTTCCCGACGCCCCGGTCGTGGCCGTGCAGCGCGATCCACGGGATGTCATCGTTTCCGCCATGCAGCACGACATGACCCACGGCTTCCATTGCGCGTATCGGGCAGAAGATGCAGCACGGCACTTTGCAGCGGTTTCGGATTTAACGAGCAATTTCAAAGAAATGGGAATAGATCCTTACGTTTTGCGTTACGAACGCTTCGTGACGGATCAGGCTAACGAAACTGCCCAGCTGATGGCGGTGATCGGGCTCCCCCCGGAACCCGCCCAAGAAGAGTTTCACAAGGTTCGTCGCCACGCGCCGACGCCAAGCTATGCCCAGGTGCGCGAGCCGCTGCACCGCCGCGCAGCCGGGCGCTGGCACAATTATGCCGATCAGTTGGCGGCGATCCAGCCGATACTAGCGAAGGCGGTTGCGCGCGGCGGCTATTGAAGGGCTTTCGCGATGGCGGCGGCGCGTTGGCCGACGATCAGATGGAGCGTCCCCTCGACAGGTGTGGCAACTGCGTGGACACCAAGGTTTGCCAGGGCTTGCCGATCCACCGCTGCCGCATTTCGCACGGCCAACCAAATACGGCTGGACGCTGCCCCTGCTTCGGCAAGATTGTCACGCCCGCCCAGGGCTGCCAGCCAAGGCGTCGCATCGACCGCGAGGACGGGCTCTTCCGCGATGGGCGCCGGGGTCGGGTGCGCTGCCGCCAACGTGCCGGCGGCGGTGCGCATTTCCGTGGCGACCTGATCCGCGATCGGCCCCAGCACGACCTGAAGGCCACGTAGCGACGGACGCAGCAACCCCATCGCGCCAAGCGCCTGCAGCCGCGCTTCGTCGACCTTAGCCTGATCTTCGACGACCAGGCGCAGGCGGGTGGTGCAGGCATCGATGCTGGCGAGATTATCGGCGCCTCCCAATGCGGCGACGAAGGCGGCGCCGCGACCTTTACCCGCCTCCACTGGTGCCTCGGTTACGGAAGCATCACGCCCCGGAGTCTTGAGATTGAGGCGGCGGATCGCGAAGCTGAACATGCCATAATAGATGGCGAAATAGGCGATGCCCACCGGTAGCAAAAGCCATGGTCGCGTCGCCTTGGAGTAATTCAGTACATAATCCAGGGCGCCGGCAGAGAAGGTGAAGCCCAGCTTCACACCCAGCAAATCCATGATGACGAACGCCGCGCCTGTCAGCAGCATGTGGAGGGCGTAGAGTATGGGCGCCAGGAAGATGAACGTGAACTCGATCGGCTCCGTCACGCCCGTGAGGAACGCCGTCGCCGCCATGGAGAAAAGCAGCCCGCCTACCGCCTTGCGCCGCTCTGGCAACGCCGCCCGGTACATTGCCAGGCAGGCCGCGGGCAGGCCAAACATCATCACGGGGAAAAAGCCGGCCATGAAGCTGCCGGCCGTCGGATCCCCGGCGAAGAAGCGCTTCAGATCCCCGGTCGAACCGTGGAAATCCCCGACGATGAACCACACCACGTTGTTGAGGATATGGTGCAGCCCGGTGATGATGAGCAGCCGGTTGAGCACGCCGTAGAGGAACAGGCCAACCATGCCGGAATGAATGACCAGACGGCTCAGCCCATCGATGACCGCCGCGATTGGAGCATAGCCAAAACCGACCATCGCCGCGAGGATCAGGCCGCCACAGCCGGAGACGATGGGAACGAAGCGCCGCCCCCCGAAGAAGGACAGATAATCGGGCAGGCGAATGTCGGAGTAACGGTTATAGGCGCCCCCCGCGATCAGCCCTGAAAGGATGCCGACCGGCACCGACAATTTGTCGATCGCCTTGGTGCGATATGCGTCGCCAGCGAGTTTAGCCGTATCCGCGGCAAGGCCTGCAATCACGTCGGCCGGGACCGGCAGCAACGTCGCCGCGCCGCGGGTCGCAATCAGGAAGCACACGAGCCCGGCCAGTGCTGCAGCGCCATTGCCATCCTTGGCCAACCCGGCGCCGATGCCAGCCGCGAACAGCAGGCCGAGATTGTCGAACACTGCACTGCCGGCCGCCGCGACGAACGGCAGGTTAAGCAGATCGGGCTGGCCAAGGCGCAGCAGCAAGCCTGCGATCGGTAATACAGCAATGGGCAACATCAGCGCCCGACCGAGCGGCTGCAGGGCCTCGAGCGACAGCTTCATGCCAGGCCTCCCATAAAGGTGCGCGCCATGTCACGCACGGTCGCTGCGTCCCGAGCGTCGCATGCTTGCGTCGCCAGGCGCATCGCGGCCTGCATGTCGATCTGGCGCACGATCTGCTTCGTTTCCGCGACGGCGGCGGTTGGAACGGACAATTCGGTCACACCCAATCCCACCAGGATGGGGATGGCCTGCGGATCCGCTGCCACGCCCCCACATACGCCGGTCCAGCGGGCATGGCGGTTGGCGCCATCTACCGTCGCACGGATCAGGCGCAGGACGGCGGGATGTAAGGCGTCGAGGCCGGCCGCCGTTCCGGAATTCCCCCGATCCATCGCGAGCGTATATTGGCTGAGATCGTTGCTGCCGATCGAGAGGAATGCGACCTCTTCCGCAAACCGGTCGGCGATCAACGCCGCTGCCGGCGTTTCCACCATGATCCCCAGCGTGGGCATGGGCCGCCCCAACTTCTCAGCTTCCCGCTTCAACAGGGCGTGCGTATCCCGTACTTCATAGAGCGAGGACACCATCGGCAGCATGATCTTGAGATCATGGGCATTAACGCGGATCAACGCGCGCAGCTGCGTTGCCAACAGGTCCGGCCGTGCCAGGCCCAAGCGGAGGCCACGTACGCCCAATGCGGGGTTTTCCTCTGGCGGCAGCGGCAGATAAGGCGCGGGCTTATCGGCACCGATGTCGAGCGTACGAACGATGAGAGGACGGCCTTCGAGCGCGTCTGCGATCGCCTGATAGGCCGCACATTGTTCGTCCTCATCAGGAGCCGATGCACGGTCCAGGAACAGAAACTCGGTCCGTAACAGGCCGCAGCCTTCCGCGCCGACGCGGACCGCAGCCTGCGCGTCGGCAAGTGAGCCAAGATTAGCAAATACTTCTATAGGCTTCCCGTCGATCGTTACGGCCGGTTCGAACTGATGGCCAGCGGCGATCCGACGTCGCTCCTCACGCTCGGCCTCGCTCTTTGCTGCTGCCTCCTGTGCGGCGGCCGATGGATCGACCGTGACCGTCCCACTCCCGGCGTCCAGGATCAGGATCGTGCCATCGTCGATTGCCTCGATCGAGCGTCCCAAGGCGGTCAGCATCGGAATCCCCATCGAGGCCGCAATAATCGCAGCGTGTGAGGTCGGCCCGCCCTCGGCGGTGCAAATGCCGGCCACGCCGGCGTCGCCGAGGGCCATCAGCTGGGACGGCAATATTTCGCGGGCAACCAGGATCGCACCCCGCGGAACTTCCTGATCCAGACGATCGCCGCGCAGTGCCGCCAGGATCTGGCGCTCCAGATCGCGCAGATCGTCGATGCGTTCGGCAAACCTGTCGCCCCCCGCTTGAAGCGCGGCCATGAAACCCTGGCTGGCAGAGATCCAGCCCTGCCCGGCCGACCCGCCTTGGTCGATCGATCGGTGCGCGTCCAGCAGCAGCGCCGGATCGTCGAGGAACGCGAGGTGCGCCTTGGCGATTTCTGCGCCGGCGCCACCTGCCCCAGCGCGCGACGTCAGATGTTCGCGTACCAGCGCGCGGGCCGCATCGAGCGCCTGCCTCTCAGCCTCGGCACCAAGGCTGGAGGTGGTTTCGACTGCCACGGGCGCAATATCGAGCCGGTGGCTTGATGCCATCGCAAATCCGGGTGCCGCCATAACGCCGTGCAGCACGCCGACCGGTGCCGCAGGCCGTTCCACCACGACCTCCGTCGCAGGCCACGGCTCAGGCGCTGCGAGCGGGAGAGGTGAGCCCTCCCCCATTCCGCTCTCGATCAGGGCGGCCACGGCGTCGGCCGCTGCTTCCCCCTGAGGGCCTCGTCCCTCGATCGTCAATTCGGCGCCGTGCGGCAAGGTAAGGGCGAGCATGGCGACGGGGCTTAACGCCGAGGCGCGTTTGCCACCCTGCGCGTGCACCTCGACATCCGCATCAAAGCCACGCGCAAGCTCCGCGATACGGGCGGCAGGACGCGCATGGAGACCGTGCTTCAGCGGCAGGCGCAAACGGCGCACCGCGGCGACGTCTGTCGATTGCCTAGGCGCGCTGGACGACGCCCCGACGACGTCGAACAGCGTCTCGCTACACGCCGTCAGCCGATCCGTACGCGCGGTAACTTGGCCGCCCCGCGTGATCAGGATCGGCGTGATCAGGCTTTTGGCATTGCGGGCGAGATAATCCATGTCGAAGCTGATCAGCGTATCTCCAGCGCTGACGCGCGCGCCTTGCGCGACATGGGCGGTGAAGCCTGTTCCGCCGAGCGCGACCGTATCGATGCCGACGTGGATCAATATCTGCACGCCGCAATCGAGATCGATCGTGACTGCATGCCCTGAAGGATTGAGCGTCGCGATGACGCCCGCACCGGGAGAGACCACCCTGCCTTCCGTCGGATCGATCGCGACGCCATCTCCCAGCATTTTCTGCGCGAAGACGGGGTCGGGAACATCCTCGAGAGCCGTGATCCAGCCCGCGATCGGACTGGCAATTGCGATCGTCATCCCGCCGGCGCCAACGTCAGTTTATCAATGACCCAAAGCGGCTGAAGCTTCGGCTGGGCGAAGGTGATGCACAAGTCATGCGTCCCACCTCCCCCGTTTATACTGCCCTGCAAAGTAGTCGTGCCGCTATGGGCCGCCGCCGGGGCAAGCGGCAGTTTGCCGATGACACGGCCGTTACAATCGTCCTGCCGAATTTCCAGTTCACCCTCCGCCGTTTCCGGTTTGCGAAACGTAATGTGATTGATCGCATCGCCGATCGCGAAATTGAACGGTACGCTCCCGACGACCGCACGGACCTGCCGCACGCCGTCGAGCGGTGCAGCACGCCAGATCCAACAGGGCTGCATCACATCGACCCAGTAGATTGCGCGTGGGCCGTTGGAGGGGCCATCATCCTCCAGCCGCAAGGGCAGCTTGTTGGCGCAGAGCTCCAGCTGTGACGCGGCGCGACTGAACAGGTCCGCCGGATCGACCGTGAAGCGCTTTGGCGTGCCCATTGGCTGCGTACCGAGAAAGGCCTGAGCGGTAAGGACGCCACGCATAGCGAGCGGCGCCTGATAAGCCGGTGATGTCGCTGCAGGCGCGCTTCCGTCCAGCGTGTATCGGATCGTTCCTATGCCGGCCTGCTGACGCAGGGCCGCGCTCAGCGCGCCTGGCTTCCCGGAAATGTCGGCTTCGGGGATGAGCGGCGTGACGTCGTAGCCGAGATTCAGAGCCTGGTAGCGATCGAGCTCGGCCGCGAGCCGCGGCGCGAAGCTGTCCCAATCGCGGCTCGTCGCCCTGGACCATCCAAGCTCCGCCAGGATTGCGGCGCGCGGCCAGATCATCCGCTCGGCATAATCGGTTGTGCGTGCATGTTCGGTGAACTCGTTCACCTGCAACCCGAGCAGATGTTTGTGCTGGTCCTCGGTCAGAGCAGGCGGCGCGACATCGAAGGCATATAATTTCTTCCAGTCGACAATGGCGCCGCGGCCCGGCGGCTCGTCGCCGGAGTCGCTCTGCCTGTTGTCGAGATAGAGGTCGGGCGCCGGAGAAAGTACGGCATCATGCCCCGCCTTGGCCGCGGTAATCGCGCCATCCATACCGCGCCACGACATGATCGTTGCGGATTGCGGCACATCGCCGAGGAGGATCTCGTCCCATCCGATGAGACGCCGACCGTGCTTTTGCAGATAATCGCCAATCCTGGCGGTGAACCAGCCTTGGAGCTTGTCATCACTCGCCAGCCCCAGTTCCGTGCGCCTTGCCTGAATGCGAGGGTTGGCAGCCCATTGTTCCTTCGTCGCCTCATCCCCTCCCACATGAATGTAGCGGGACGGAAAGAGCGCCATCACTTCATCCAGCACATTTTCCAGAAAGGTGAAGGTGCTGTCGTCCGTGTTGAACAAATTGGGGAGAATGCCCCAATCATTGCTCGGCTGCGTTGGGGGCTGCGCCGTCGATGCCAGTTCGGGATATGCTGCGATCGCAGCGGTGGCGTGGCCAGGCATCTCAATCTCGGGCACGATCGTGATGTGGCGCGCCGCGGCATAGGCCACGACTTCACGGACTTCCGCCTTGGTGTAGAAGCCGCCATACCGAACCGGCCGTCCCGCCGCATCGAACCCCGCCGCGCCCGCATTCTGACGCCATGCGCCCACCTCGGTCAGTCGCGGATAACGATCGATCTGCAGCCGCCAGCCCTGATCGTCCGTCAGATGCCATTGCAGGACGTTGAGCTTATCCATCGCCATGCGATCGATCAGCGCTTTGACGAATGCGACCGGCTGGAAATGACGAGCCGAATCCAGCATCACGCCCCGCCAGGCGAAGGCGGGCGCATCGTCGATCGTCATGGCCGGGAGCGCACCCTGTGGCCCCGCCCGCTGGATCAGCTGCCATAGCGTGGTCGCACCGTAATAGAGGCCGGCATCGGTTGACGCGCGAAGCGTCACGGCACCAGGCTTGATTTCCAGTTGATAGGCCTCCGGGCCAGCCACTTGGCTGTCGCGGCGGATGCGGATCGGCCGTCCTTTACCAGCAGCAATCGCCGCACCACCCGATCGCGTCAGCAAATCGGTCAAGCGCTCGCCCGCGGCCCGCACGCCGGCGTCCCCGCTGTCGTAGGAAAGAGCACTCCCCGCCAGGGCAAATGATCCCGTTGTCCGAACGATCGATGCCGGCAGAGGCAATAAGGGCAAGGAACTTACCGAAGGGGCAGCGGCATTCGCAGCCGCTGCCCCATAAAGGAAAGCGAACGTGGCACTCACGATCAGACGCATCGACATCTCACCTCAGCCGGCACGTCCGCCATAGTTCAGAATGTGACCTTGGCGCCAACCCAGAAGGTTCGGCCGTTATTATAGTAAGCCCGCGGGATCGTGGGATTGCCGACGAAGTAGAAAAGTTTGCGGTTGAGCAGGTTCTGCGCATCCACCGTCAGGGCGACCTCCTTCGTTACGTGCAGCAGGATCGAGCCGTCGAGTTGACCGAAATCGTCCTGCCACATTGGCAAGGCGCGATCGACACCAGAGCGGAACTTCGACCGGAAGGTGTAAGCCAGCCGCGCGCTCAGCAGGTCATTTTCGAAATAGCCGGTCAAATTGTAGGTGTGTTTGCTATTGCCGTCGATCGTGCCGCCGCCCTTGGCCTTGGCGTCGGCATAGGTGTAATTGGCGATCACACCGAAGCCCCACCACAGCGGCTGCTGCCAGTTGACTTCAAACCCCTGGTTACGACCACCCGCACCGTTGATCGGCCCGCTCAACAGGAAGTCTGCCCCCTGCGGATGTTGCTGCGTCACATAGAAGCGGGTGAAGCTTGCCGACGTGATGTAAGATTGGATATCCAGGTAGAAGAGGTTGACGGACAGCAACGCCTGCTTCCCATAATACCATTCCACGCCGGCATTATACTGCCATGCGCGTGTCGGCTTGAGCTTGGGATTACCGCCTGCGGTACCGGTCAAGCCAAGGTCGCTGAGCGTCACCGCACCCGCCAACTGGGCGTAACCGGGCCGGCTCATAACCTTGGCGACCGATCCTCGCAGCAGCAGGTCAGGCTGGACATTATAGGTCAGATTGGCGCTGGGCAGGATGTCCCAATAGCTGTTCTTCGTCTCCACCGTGCCGCACGTCGCGCAAAAGGACGTCACCGCATTCTGGTTGGGCGCGGTCGGCGAATATTGTAGCGACGTCTGGCGGGTATGCACGGCGCGCACACCGATATTGCCGCGCCAATCATTGTCGTTGCCCAGGTTGGCCATGGCATACGCTGCCTCCGTATTCTCCTTCACGGAGAAACTTGCCTGAGGATAGAAGTCGAATACCCGGCCGCCATTGGTGGCCAGTTCGGCCAGCGTCTTGTCCTGGTCCGCCAAGGAATAGCGCGGGAAATCATTGATCCCGTGGCTATAGTCGCCGGGGGTTAGCCCGCCGTCGAAGACGGTCCCCAGGCCGACCCCCTTCGTGCCCGAATAGAGGCCGTTGCCCGCCCATGAATAGGCTTCATAGTCCAGCGACCGCTTATGGTGCGTGTAGCGGCCGCCCACGCGGATCGACTTCAGAAAGCCATTATCCGGTGCCTTCCACTCGACATCGGCACGGCCATACAGCTCGCTATCCGGCGACTTGATTTTGCCGCCCCACGACCAGCTGTAATAGTTATTCAGATAGGCCTGCGAGGTGGGATCCGTGGGCAAGCCCGCATAAGCCACGTCCGCCGTCTTCCCGTCAAACGCGTAGGATACACCCGTATCCCAATAGGTTTCCCAGGCAAACGTATCCTTCGTTTCGCCGATACCCTTTGTATAGCCGCCCTCGCCGCTGATCGTCAGACTGTCGGTCGCATGGAAGGTCACATCGGCATTGGCGACCCAGGTCGACGAGAAAGCCTTGCGGAAGATATCATCCTGGACCCGGCCCTGGATCGCCGCGCCACTCGCGGTGGTCGGGTTGAAGGTCGCGGACGTGAGATAGCCGTCCGTGACCTTGTAGCTGGCGAGAGCATTATTCGGTCCGGGCGTCGAGTTGGCGCCGGCTATCCGGCTGATCCAAGCCATCGAATTGACGTTGATATTGTCGGCATCCATCCGCGTGTAGATACCGTTCAGGTTCACCTCGACCTTGTCGCCCTTATACTGCAGCGCGACCAGCCCGCCTTTGCGCACGCGCTGCTGCCGGAAATAGGAAGCGCCGATCAGGTTGGGCGCGGTGACGGTCTGACCGGTGCCGGCAAAATTCGTGTATGGCGCATAGCCTAGGATCTCCTGCCCATCGCGGCGGAAATCGCGCTTTTGATAGAAAGCGGCGCCGAGAACACCGAAAGTCCCTTCCGCGTTCTTCCAGCTCACCAGGCCGGAGACCTGCGGCGTCCATTTTTCGGCAAGGTCGTTATAGGCCGCTTGGCCCGTCAGCGTCACCGTGCCGGACGGCAAGTCGAGCGGCTTGCGGCTGTGCAGATTGACCGTGCCGCCAACGCCACCCTCGGGCAGATCCGCCTGGCTCGATTTATAGAGCTCAAGGCTACCCACTACTTCGGACGGCAACAGGCTGAAATCGAAGCTGCGGCCGCCATTCTGCTGATCGATCACGAACCAGTCGCCGGTCGCCACACTATGACCATCCAGCAAAGTGAGATTAAGGCTCGGGTCGGTACCACGGATCGAGATGGAGGAATTTTCGCCGAAGCCGCCAGCATTCGCCGAGCCTGTGACGACGTTCACTCCGGTCAGGCGGCCGAGCGAGTCAGCAACGTTCTTGTCGGGGAATTTGCCGATGTCCTGGGCCGTGATGACCTCGCTGACCATGTCGGAGCGACGCTTTTGATCGAGCGACGCTTGGATCGATGCGCGCAGGCCCGTGACGACAATCTCTCCACCGTCGCTGTCGCCGCGCTCCTGCGCGGGGCCAACCGTCCCGTTGATATCGCTCCCCGCCGCTTTACCTTCGGTGGTCGGCGTCGAATTGCTGGTTGCTGTGCTTTGCGTCCAGCTGGGCGTCGCGACCGACATCGCGATCAGACTTACCCCCAGCGCCAAAATGCCCTTACGATCCGTCACCATGCTAGAACTCCCCGTTGCCGCACGCCTGCACTAACAAGGCCAATGTATGACCAATACGCAACAAACCTGCGAATGCCGGAGCTCGATACATAGCCGATTCCAGTCATGGCACTCGGATTAGGGCCTAATGGTAACAAGATTGCAATACCAAAAATGCGGTCCGGAAAATTTTGGTATTGTGGTGGTATGTATATTACGGCAAGGAAGGCCATCTATGGGGCAGCAGATGTTCGTTGAGCGGGTCGGCCGCTTGTCCGCAGGTGACAGCGCGCCGCTCTATCTGCAGCTGCAGCGGGTGCTGCGGCAGGCGATCGAGACGCAAATTCTTTCGGCGGACGAGGCACTTCCCGCCGAGCGCGATCTGGCGAACGCTTTCGAGGTGTCACGAGTTACCGTACGCAAGGCGCTGGACGGACTTGTCGATGCTGGCCTGCTGACAAGGCGCCACGGTGCCGGCACGTTCGTCGCCACGCGGGTCGAAAAGAATTTCGCGACGATCACGTCGTTCACGGAAGACATGCAGGCGCGAGGCCGTCATCCCCATAGCGAGTGGCTTGCACGATCGGAGGGCCTAGTCACGCCGGAGGAAGCCATGGCGCTCGGCCTCAGCCCAGGCACACGCGTGTTCCGCTTCACCCGTGCCCGCTATGCCGACGATCAATCGATGGCGTTGGAATTTTCGACAGTGCCTGCCGATTGCCTGGACGCGCTGGATGCCGTCGAAGAGTCACTCTACGCGGCCCTTGGCGACGCCCGACCGGTACGCGTGCTGCAGCGCTTGCGAGCCGTCCTGTTTACGGCGGACCAAGCCGAGATGCTGGAAGTAGAAGCTGGCGCTCCCGCGCTCGAGATCGAGCGGCGTGGCTATGCCCAGGACGGCCGTACCGTGGAATTTACCCGCTCCCTCTATCGCGGCGACAGCTATGACTATGTCGCCGAGTTCGGCACGAGCGCCAGCTGATCCAGATGCTTGACCCTGAAAAAACCTTGATGTTCGCCGAAGCGCGCGAGGCCGCCGCCGTCCTGCGCCGGCAACAGGTACGCAATGCCGGCGCGATCACCGCTCTGGCGGAGCGATTGCGCCGGGAGCCGCCCCGGGCTGTGGTGACGCTCGCACGGGGAAGCTCCGATAATGCGGCAACCTTCGCGCGTTATCTGATCGAGACACGGCTTGGCATTCTTACCAGCTCTGCCTCCCCTTCCATCGCGTCGGTCTACGATGCCGCACCCGATATGACGGGCACGCTGCTACTCGCGCTATCGCAATCGGGGCGCAGCCCGGATCTGGTGGCGGCCGCGACCGCGGCCAAGGAACGCGGCGCCTTTGTCGTCTCGATCGTGAACGACGAACATTCGCCGCTATTCACGCTCGCGGAGGTTTAGATCCCATTGGTTGCCGTTGCCGAGCGAAGCGTCGCCGCCACCAAATCCTTCATCGCCACTTTGGGCGCGATCCTCCAACTTCTCGCGCACTGGAAAGCCAATGCGCCGATGCTGGCGACCGTGCAGGCTCTTCCCGACCTGCTCGATCGGGCCTGGGACGCGGACTGGTCAGCTGCGCTGGCGGTGCTGCAACCGGTCGGCCATCTGTACGTCGCCGGGCGCGGCCACGGCTTCGGTGTCGCCCAGGAAATGGCATTGAAGTTCAAGGAGACGTGTGGAATTCACGCCGAAGCGTTCAGCGCGGCCGAGATAAAGCATGGCCCGATGGCGCTGGTTGGGCCGCAATTTCCCGTTCTGCTGATCGCCCAAAATGACGAGACGGAAGACAGCGTGCGCACGCTGGCCGACGCCTTCACCCAGCGGGATGCACCCGTTCTGGTGGCCGGGATCAGCGGCAGTCCCGGCGTCCTGCTTCCGACGCTGGACGCGGACCCGCTGGTCCAGCCGATCCTGATGACCCAGAGCTTCTACAAGATGGTGAACAGCCTGTCTGTCCAGCGCGGCCATGACCCGGACCGGCCACCGACGCTGGCAAAGGTGACGGAAACCGTCTGATGGCGCTTGCCCTTGTCAATGGGCGGCTGATGCTGCCTGCCGGTGTGCGCGAAGACCTCTGTGTCATTGTGGAAGAGGGTCGGATCAGCGCACTGTCCGACGACGTGCCCGCCGGTGCCGAGCGCATCGATCTGGAGGGCAAACTATTGTTGGCCGGGTTCATCGACACGCAGGTCAATGGCGGCGGCGGTGCCCTGTTCAACGACGATCCCAGCGTGCAAACCATCCGTGTCATCGGCGCGGCCCATCGACGGTTCGGCACGACCGGCTTTCTGCCGACGCTGATCAGCGACGATCTGGCCGTCGTTGCGCGCGCGATTGAGGCTGTCGATCAGGCGATCGAAGACGGCGTGCCTGGTGTGCTTGGCATCCATATCGAGGGACCATTCCTTAGCCTTGCGCGCCATGGGATCCACGATCCCGAAAAGATCCGCAGGTTCGATGCGGAGGCGATCGAGCTGCTGTCTTCGGCCCGACACGGACGCACGCTGGTGACGCTTGCGCCTGAAGAAGTCGACCCGGCCGCCATTCAGGCATTGGTGTCGCGCGGCGTAGTGGTCGCGGCCGGGCACACGAATGCCGACTATGAGACCATCGTTCGTGCTGTAGATCATGGCCTGAGCGGCTTCACCCACATCTTCAACGCCATGTCTCCGCTGATGAACCGCGCGCCGGGTGTTGTCGGCGCCGCCCTCGATGACGACCGCACGATCGCGGGGATCATCGTCGACGGGCATCATCTCCATCCGGCGGCCGTGCGCATCGCGCTTCGCGCCAAAGGTGCGGAGCGGCTGATGCTGGTCACGGATGCCATGCCGAGCGTCGGGACAGATCGAACCGAATTCATCCTGCAGGGGCGTCGCATCCATGAAGAGGACGGGCTGTTGCGTGACGATCAAGGCGTGCTTGCCGGTTCGGCACTCGATATGGCGGGCGCGGTTCGCAACATCATGGCGCAGACAGGCGTGAGCCTGCGGGATGCCACGGCGATGGCATCCGCCGTACCGGCCCGGTTCATCGGCGTTGACGATGCGACGGGAAAGATCGCTATCGGGCTTCGCGCGGATCTGATCCTTGTCGATGGCGACCTGAACGTCGTGCGGAGCTGGATCGGCGGGCGGGAGCTCAGCGCGGCGTAAGCCGCAAGTGGGGAAAGCCCAGCATGGCAAGCCAGGCGAGGCCCATCCCGATCAACGGCAGCATGCCCGTCAGCAATATCAGCTGATCCAGCACACCTTCCGGCTGCACGGTGCGCGCGACATAGCCCGACGCCGACAGCAAGGTTCCAAACAGCGCCACCGCGATGCCTTGCGTTACCTTTTGCAACAGGGCTGCGATGCCGAACAGGAATACATCCATGCGTGGGCTGCCCTCCGGGCCGCCATGTTGCACGACATCGGGCAAGAGCGCCCAGAAACCGAAGAACAGCCCCTGGCCGCCCATGTAGAAAAGCGCGCAAAGCCACTGGGCGCTAGCCGCCTCTGCCGGGCGCGCCACCAGCAAGAGCACCATGGAGACGATGGCGACGAGCGCGCTCGCCTGCCACTGTCGGCGATGTCCGAAACGCGCGGCACAGGCCATCCATAGCGGAACCGCCACCACGCCCGCGATGGCCATGCCGGCCAACGCCGTCGAGCCGGCTGCTACGTCCCCCACCTGATATTTGAAGTAGTAAGGCACGGCGCGGGTGATCACGCCCATCGCCGCCGCTGCCCCGCAAATTCCCAGGTTGATGGCGAGGAAGGCACGATTACCAGCGATGGCAGCCGCAATCCCGCGCAGACGCACTGCCCCTCGCTGGGGAGCAGCGGCCGAAACAGGTGTACGCATTCCGCCGACGGCGAACAGCAAGACGCTCGCAACGATTGCCAGCGCCATCCCCACCACCGCATAGCCCCAGTCGGTGTAGCCCGTCTGCCCAACCCAATCGATGCTGGCCTCCGTGCCCGTTGCTACGACGAGCGCAGCGGCACCGCCGAGGATCATGCGCAGACCGGCGATACGCGAGCGGCTAAGACTGTCGGGCGCGACATCGATCGTAAGTGCGGCGTAGGGCACGTTCACCGCGACATAGAAGGTGCGGAACAGCATGTTGGCCACCAGTGCCAAAGCGATTAGCCAAGCGCCTTGGATCGGCACCGGAAGATAAAGCAGCACGAATGCCAGTGCTAACGGGATCGCGTAGAGGCGCACGAAAGCGCGAGCCCCCCTCCGATCGGCGGCAATGCCGATCAAGAGCCCGACAACGCCATCCCATATGGATGCTGCCATCACGATCAGCCCAGCCGCGGCGGCCGACATGTCGAGCGTATCTGTGTAGAAGAACAGCAGGTAGAAGCTGATGCTCTGCCAATAGAGATTGCAGGCGAAGTCACCGCTCGCGAAAAGCAGGCTCCTTCCCCACCCTAGCGGCGCGACTTCGCCGTCGGCTGCACGGCGGGTGAAAGCTACGCTGCGACTCCTGCAAGGCTGCCGACGCCGCCGGTCGTTCCGCGGACCACCAGTTCCGGCGTATAGGTTTCGATCGCCGCATCCTGGCTGGCGCCGTCGATCCAATCGGTCAGGCGTACAACCGCGCGGGACCCGATGTCAGCAATCCCAATGCGGGCGGTCGTGAGATCGAGATAACGGGCGATCGGCACATCGTCGAAGCCGGCAACCGCCACGTCCTCCGGTACGCGCACGCCCGCCGCCTTAAGAGCTTGCAGGCAGCCGACCGCCATCATGTCATTGGCCGCAAAAACCGCATCCACCTTGATCCCGCGTGCCAAGATTTCTTCGGCTGCCGCGCGACCGCTTTCCTCTTTGAAGTCGCCATAGAGGACGACGATCTGCGCATCGGGCGCATGCTGCGCCATGGCCTCCTCAAAGCCGGCCCGCCGCTCCCGCGCGTCGCCATTCCGTTCCGGCCCGGCGATATGGACGATCGATCGCCGACCGAGCTCCGCAAAATGCCGCGCGATCACAGCGGCGCCCACACGATTGTCGATCTGCACCGAGGGGCGGCCTGGAATCGCCCCGGCGGCGTTGAGGAAGATGGTCGGCAAACCGCGTGGAAGTGACGCGACCCATTCGTCAGACTGCATCTGCGGACACATGATCAGCAGCCCATCCACCCGCCCGTGCATGGCGCGCAGGACCTGCCCGGCCTGAACCGGATCGGGATGCATGTTGGACAGCAACAATTGCAGGCCATTGCGGGTCGCTTCGCGGTCCATGCCACGCACGATCTCAGAGAAAAATTCGCCGTGAAGATCAGGCAGGACCACTCCGATCGCATTCGATCGCGCCATGCTGAGGCTGCGCGCGCCCGCGTGCGGAACATAGCCAAGCTGATTGGCGACTGCGACGATGCGGGCCCGCGTTTCGGGCCGCACGCTCTTATGGCCGTTCAGTGCTCGTGAGACGGAGGCGACGGACAGCTGTGCCTGTCGCGCCACGTCGCGAATTGTTGCCTCCGCCATTATGCCCCATATCCTTACTCGCATGCGACGTCCGACCAGGCCGGGATACTCTCGCTGCGGAGGAAGGATGTAACCCGCCGCCTGATCGGGAACAAGCCGGGACCGTCAGACAGCCCCAGGCCCACGTCATCTGGGCATCTTCGCCGCCGTTACCTCGATCTCGACCAGGAAGTTGGGCCCGGCTAGCGCCGCTACCTGGATGGTGGAGCGGGCGACAGTATTTGGGTTCTCAGCGGTTCCGAAGAACATCTTGAAGCCGTCGTTCATGCCCGCAAAATCCATTTTGCCGCCAAGCGCCGGATCCCCCGCTACGAAAACCGTCATCTTGATGATGTCGGACATGGCATATCCGCGGCTCGCCAGGATCGTCTTGATCTTGGTGAGCGTGCTCACCGTCTGCGTCTTGGTGTCGCCATAGTCCGCCATGGTCAGCGTCGACGCCGGCTTGGCCGGGTCGATCGGGGCGGCCAATTGTCCGGACAGGTAGAGCGTGTCCGCTCCCGCCGGCACCGACACGCCCTGCAGGATCAGCGCAGGAGCGGTGCCCGGCGCCTTGAAGCGCGTAATCTCGGCAGCATGTCCCGTGCCCGTCATCAGCGCAGCTGCAGTCAGCAGGAGTAACCTCTTCATCATCATTCCTTATCCCGAAGAGAGGCGGCGTATCGCCGACACGCCGCCCCAAGATCGTGCCGCAGTTTAGAAGCGGAAGTCGATACGCGCGTAATAATAGCCGCCGTTAATACCGTAAGCAGAGAATGTGCTGGGCGCGTCATAGACGTTCCCGGCAGTAGAAAGCGTCGGCACCGGGCCGCTGTTCGGCACCGCCAACACCTTTGGCGGCTTCTTGTTGAACAGGTTATTCGCGCCGACCGAGAAGGTAAGGGTCTTGGTCAAATCGATGCCGACCTCCAGATCAGTCAGCGCTGCCGTTCCGATCTTGTTGCGATAATATCCCGTCGGCGTGCTCGTTGCGGTGACGGCGCCGCCATTCGGGCTGTAGAGTACGGAATGCTTGCCATAGAGGGTTTCGCGCGCGGTTACGCTGAACCGATCCAGCGACCAGTTGAGACCACCGATCACTTTGAAGCGCGGTGCGGAATGTTCCAGCAACGAAACAGAGGTATAGTCGAACAACCCTTGGGCCAGCGCCGCGTCGCTGATCTTCTTGATCTTGTTCTTGTTGTAATTGCCCGACAGGGTCAGGTTGAAGCTGCCATAATCGGACGGGATCGTATAACTGCCGGTGATATCGACCCCGTCCGTATTCGTATCCACGCCGTTGGTGAAGGCCGCTACGCCGACCTGCGTGACTGTGGGATCCAGCACGTTGCCATGCGCTGCGATCGCCAGCAGCACCGCTGGATTGTTGGTGGCGCCGCCCAACCCATAGATCGTCCCCGATCCGAAAATCCTATCCTTGATACGGATGTGATAATAATCGAGCGTGATCGTTGCGCGGTCCATTGGCCGCAAGACGAAGCCACCACTCAGGTTGAACGACTTCTCCGGTTTCAGATTGTTGAAACCGAGCAGCTTTGCCGCTTCGGAATTAGCCGGCAACTGGACGGTTGCAGAGGTCGGCGATACGTTCGTGGCCGAATAATATTGCTCGGCCTGCGTCGGTGCGCGGAAGCCGTTCGAAACGGTACCACGAATGGCAATCGCTTCTGACAAATCGTATCGAGCGGTCGCCTTGCCGATGACCTTGCTGCCGAAGTCTGAATAATGCTCGTAGCGACCCGCCACATCCAGCTTCAGCCCCTCCATCGGGGTCAAGGCAAGATCGATATAGGCGCTTTCGTTATTGCGGGAATAATGGCCTGCGTCGGTCGGCTGGAAGCCGGGATAGGATTGGCCGCCCTCCTTGTAGATCGCGGCCGGGTCGCCGCTGCCGATCGTATAACCGTTCCTGCGATATTCGCCGCCGAAAGCGATATTGAGCGGGCCGGCCATGCCGATATCGACTTCCTTGCTAAAGTCCGCGTTGAACGTCAGTTCGTCGTTGATGAACTTACCATTATAGAATTTCGTCGGGGTAAAATGTGTATCGACGTAAAGCGAGGCATTGGCTGAATTCTGGGTATAGATCTTGTCCTGGTCGCGCCCATAGGTGACGCTGAGATCCCAGTTAAAGCCGCTGAACTGACCCTTCGCCCCCCCGGTGATGGCCGCATCATCTTCCCGGAAAGCTTCCTGCGGATTGAAGCCCAGCGGGTTGAAGAGCACTTCCCCCGGCGTCGTAAGCGACCCTTGCACGCCCAGTACCGGAGAGCGGCGCACGCGATCTGGAACACGATAATTCTCGTAAGCCGCCGCCGTGCGATGGCTGTACGTACCGAAACTGTAGAGCTGCACCTCGCCGAAATCATAGCCGGCGTTGAAGCCGCCCTGCCCCAGCTTCGATTGCGGATCGCCGAAGATCCGGTTCACGTAGGGTGCGCCGGGCAAATTCTGATAGAGCGCGACTTGTTCGGGCGAAAGGCCGCTGGCCGTCGTGCGCACCGTCCCGTCGGGGAAATAGATACGGCGATCGATACCGCCGACCTGGCTACGTTGATGATAACGATACATCCCGGTCAGGTTGATGAAGCCGCTCTCGCCCAATTTGGTGCCCAGGTTGACGCTGCCCGACACGATCAAGCCGTCGCTTTTATAATATTGGCCGCCGGTTGCGCTGACGGCCCCACCCTCGTCGCTGTCCTTCAGGATGATGTTGATCACGCCCGCGATCGCATCGGAGCCATATTGCGCGGCTGCGCCATCCTCCAGCACCTCGATCCGCTTGATCGACGCCGGCGATATGAAGTCCAAGTCTGGAGCTGCACCGCCTTGTGTGACCCCTGCCAGCACCGCCAGGTTGGCAGTTCCGTGGCGGCGCTTGCCATTGACCAGCACCAATGTGTGATTGGGGCTCAGGCCCCGCAGTCGCGCGGAAAGCGTCAGCTGAGCCGTGTCGCCACCAAAGGCCGCGGCGTTGAATGACGGGACGAGCTGGGTCAGAACCTGATTGAGGTTGGGCTGCCCAACATGTTCGATCGCGTCCGCGCCGAGAAGCTTGATCGGGGTAGCGCTTTCCGCAGCTGTTATCCCGACCGCGCGGGTTCCCGTGACGATCACCTCGTCGTCCGCAGATGCACCGGCCGAATTAGAGGCAGGCGCCGCCGCTGCCGGCGCATCTGCCGCCCAGACCGCCTGTCCTGTTGCGATCGACCCCACAACGATCGCCAAGCGGGAAATCATGCCAATGCTCATCTTCATAATGCCCCCAGAGTAAACCTACGCCTCAGGAGCCTCTCGCTAGACACGATTATGAATATCGCTTTTATATGCTAAGCAAACGCAAAACCTCCTGCCCAAAAGGCATAAAGAAGCAACGACACTGACGCTTTTCAATTCCAACTGCAGCGAACAAAAATGTTCGCCTGTGATTCTGTTCTTATATCAGCAAAGCTATCCCAACTTTTGATTCGGGCAAATACAATATCAACTTTGCATCCAGTCCGGATTATCGCAGTAGTCCTAGTACCATTTCTGCAACATTTGCATCAGGCATGGATCGAGAACATTTCTCGTGACCCAACCATGCATGATTGTTCCGAGTGCTGCCTCCGCGCCTCGCCGCAGGTAAAGCCAGCAACGTTGTGCGCTCAGCTGCGCGCAATCAGCTCTTCGCAGGGCAAATTACGACGCGCGTCCCCGTATACAGACTTCCCGTTCGGGTTCAGGCCGCCCTCCGCTCCCAACTTGGCTCCGCCAGCGCCTCTGCCGTAACCCGCCCGGCCAGCGCCTTCACTTGATAGTGCGCCGACGCGATCCCGCCCTCCTGCCATCCCGGCGTCTGGCTCAGCGCGGCGCTTGCGAAATAGACGCGGCCATCCGGCTTCTGCAGCAAACGGAATGCCGGGGTGTCGATATTCCCTTCCTGCCGTCCCGCTTGGCCGGGATTCCACGCCGGCCACGGGCCGAGGCTATAGGGTATTTTGTGCCAGTTCACGGCGATGCCATTGGAAAGATCTTTGCCGTGGCCTGGGTGAACCTTCTCTACCACAGCGCGGGCATATTCGATCTGCTCGGCGATCGGCCGTTTCTGGAAATCGGCGGCGACCGGCCCTGATGCATAGCAGGCAAGCAGCATGCCCCGTGCGGAATGAATGGCAGCCGACGGGTACCAGATCAGGCTCGTCGGCCCACCGACAAAGGTGATGCCGCCGTAAATCTGATCCTCCGTTTCCCAGAACCGCGGCGCGTCGAACGCGATCTTGTTGGAATGATCGTAGACCACGCCAGCGATCGCCTGCGCCACCGGCTTCGAGAAATTGGTATCGATGGAAGAAAGGACGGGGAACGGTATCGTACAGATCAGATAATCGCCGCTCACCACGTTGGTCGCGTGTGAAGCTTTGTCGCGATAGACTACCTCGACACCCTTGGCGGTGTCGCGAATGCGTGTGACTTCGGCACCGCGGATCGCCGGGCGCCGCAGGTTCCGGTCGAACCCTGCATGGATCCGATCCATGCCGCCGACCGGCTCGACCATTGTCGCCTGCATATAGAAAGCATCGTCGAACAGGGTCATCGGCAATTGCTGATTGGCCAATAGTTCCCCGAGGGGACGTGCAGGATGATGGGTCGCAAATGCGGGGCCAGCCCCCGGCATGGTCTGGAAGCCGGAACGCGCGGTCCCCGTGAAGGCGCCAGTGTCATCCAGATCGCCGTAGAAGCGCAGGAACGGCAGTAGCTTTTCCTTGTCCCCAGGCGTCAGTCTCTGATCCAAGGCACCTTGGCTGACCGCCTTGGAGAGAAGCTCGGCAATGTGGCCGCGCATATCGTTGACGGCGGTGCGCTGGCGCAGCTTGGCGCCATCATCCCCTACGATATAGGCGGATCGGCTGGAGTTCACCTCCACCTCCAGCGGTACCCCGAACTTGTCTGCATAGCCGAGCAGACCGGTATGGAAGCTGGGTATACGGGCGGGACCGGCGTTGAAATAGGCGCCGTCCGTAAAGCGCGCGGTTTGCGTTTCCTCGCCGATCATTTCGATCTTGTCGCCATCGCGCACCGTCCACGCGCGACCGCCCACCCGCTCACGCGCCTCAAGTAACGTCACAAGAAAACCGGCTTGTTCCAGCTCGTAAGCTGCGACCAGCCCGGATATCCCAGCGCCCAGCACGATCACATGCTTACCGTTACCGAGTGTAGGCGGCAGCGCGGGCATCGCCGCCGCGCGCGCTGTACTCATCAATCCCAGCGCCTGCATCGCACTGAAAGTTGCCCCCAGGCCACCAAAATAGCCCAGCCGTTCAAGCAGCCTGCGTCGTGAAATCACTGTTTGACCCCCCAAGTTACGACGGGGGCATTTTACCCTCCGACGCGTCGCCGCTACGTCAGCGGCGCACCCTTCGGAGCATCCTTTCCCAACATGGTCTTCTGGCGGCGGCTGGGTGTCTGGTCCGGCCCCCCGTAACCTCTGGATCCACAGAACATCGCAATAGCAAACCGGGCGCAAATGCAATTATTGCAAGATTATTACTTTTTCGTCTTTGCCGGAATTTTTTTGATGCCCGCCAATGGATGTCGTTCCGCCCAACGATCACGCTTGCCGAAGCTCGTGGCGGGCCGCATGCTGCCGCATGCATCCGGTTTTCCTCTCGTCGCTCAGTCCGTTTCTGGCATGGTTGGATATTGCCGGCGTGGCGGTATTTGCAGCGTCCGGTGCGCTGGCGGCAGCAAGGGCGCAGCGCACGATCGTTACGTTCTGCTTCTTCGCGCTGGTGACGGGAACTGGGGGCGGCACGATACGCGATCTGTTGATCGACGCGCCCGTCTTCTGGATGCATCGCACACTGCCGGTTGCAATCTGCCTGACCGTGGCCGCCCTGGTGTGGATGACCCCTCAGCGCTGGTGGTCCAGCAGGGCGATTGACTGGTTCGACGCCGTGGGCCTCGCGGCCTACGCTGTATATGGCGCCAGCAAGGCAATCAGCGCAGGAGTCCCGCCCCTCCCGGGCGCACTGATGGGCGTCGTAACGGCCTGCTTCGGCGGGATATTACGTGATATCGTGGCGGGTGTGCCCTCCATCATCATGCGCCCAGAAATCTACGTAACGGCCGCCGCTTTGTCGTCCGGCCTGTTCGTGACGCTCAGCATGGCGGGCCTGCCCAGCGTCTGGCCGGCCGCGATTGGCGCTGTCGCAGGCTTTGCGCTGCGTGCGCTGGCCATTTCGCGCGGCCTTGCCCTTCCCGCGTATCGCGGCTGATCGGCATGCTGCACGTCGTCCATCATCCCGATTATGTCTCGCCCGCAGCGCCGGGGAGCAGCTTCCCGCATGATAAATATGGGCTGGTGATGGTGGCGCTGCAGGAGAGCGGGGCGCCCTTCGCCGTCCACACGCCGGAACTGATGCCGCGTAACTGGATCGATGCCGTTCATGACGCTACCTATGTGGACGAAGTGCTGGCCTGCGCGGTCCCGCCTGACAAGACCCGTCGCATCGGCTTCCCCATCACCCCGCGCGTATCGCGCCGATCCCAACTATCCCCTGGCGGCACCTACCTCGCGGCGCGCCTTGCGATGCTGCACGGATATGCCGCGAACAGCGCCGGCGGCAGCCATCATGCGCTGGCTGATACGGGCGCGGGTTATTGCGTTTTCAACGATCTGGTGATCGTGGCCCATCGCCTGATGGCCGAGCGCGCTGTCGAGCGGGTCATGATCCTCGATCTGGACGTGCATCAGGGGGACGGTACCGCCGCGCTTACGGCCGATGATCCGGACATCTTCACCTTGTCCCTGCATGCCGAAAAGAATTTCCCGGTCCGCAAGGCACAGTCGAGCCTGGATATCGGATTGCCTGACGGAACTGGTGATGAGCCCTATCTCACCACGCTTGCCGACGTGCTGCCACGCACGTTGGACGAGTTTCGCCCTTCGATCATCCTCTACCAGGCCGGCGTCGATCCGCATGCCGGCGACAGGCTGGGTCGGCTGGCGCTCAGCGACGCGGGATTGGAAGCGCGCGATCGCTACGTCGCACGCACCGCCAAGCAACGGGCTATTCCGTTAGCCAGCGCGCTGGGCGGCGGCTACGGCGCAGATCGCATGGCCGTCGCAAGACGCCACGCCGATACGATGATTCACCTTGCCGACGAGATGGGACAGCCCTCCCGCTCGACCGCCAGCCGACCCTGACCATCGTCCGGCATGGCGTTGCCGCGACGCCCTGCCGATCACCTTATTGCAACGCCAGCACCGCTACTGACGCCGCCGGCAGCGTAACTACCAGCTTGCCATTCTCACGACGGGCCGCGATCGGCCGCGGCTGTACGGCGTTGGGCGCGGCGAAGCTGTTGACCGCATCGACCTTCGCCGCGCTCAGCACTTGGCCCGAAGCGCCATTCGCCGAGACGCCCGCGACGTCGATAGCAATTTCTGCCGTTCCGTTCGGATCCAGGTTCACGACGGACACCCACGTCCTGCCTGCCTTGTCGCGAGCGGCGACCACGTCGACGCGCGGCATCTCCACCTTGCCATGCCGGTACAGGCCAGCATCGTAGGAGGCCGGCAGCGCCGTCGCATCCTGGAACGGCAAATAGAGCTTATAGACGTGGTAGGTGGGCGTCAGCACCATCTTCGGCCCGTCGGTCAGGATCATCGCCTGCAGCACGTTGATCATCTGCGCGATATTGGCCAGCCGCACCCGATCGGCGTGGCGCATGAAGATGTTCAGGTTGACCGCCGCCAGAAGCGCGTCGCGCTGCGAATTCTGCTGCTGCAGGAAACCGGGGTTGCTGCCCGGGGTCGGGGCCAGCCATGCGCCCCATTCGTCGACGACCAGCTCCAGCTTCTTCTCCGGATCATATTTGTCCATGATCCCGGCCTGCTTGTTGATCATCGTGTCCATCCGGAACGCTTCGGCCAGGGCGATCGCATATTCATCTTCGCCAAAGCCGGTGCTCTTCAAATGCGGCGGCCAGCCGCCGACGACATAATTGTGCAGCGAAACGCCCTCGATGTCCCAGCTCCAGACCTTGTCCTTCCAGGCCTTCATCACGGCCTCGGTATAGTCGCTGTTCAGGCTGTCCCAGCCTACCGCGATCCGCTTCGTTGCCGTCGGGCCCTTCTGTGCCGGATCCAGATTGCGCGTATAATGCGCAAACCGCTTCATCTCTTCGACATAATGATCGGCGGACATGGCCCCGCCACAGCCCCAATTCTCATTGCCGAGACCGACATATTTGATCTTGTACGGCGCCGGGTGCCCGTTGGCGGCACGTTCGTTGGCCAGCGTCGTCGGCTGGTCCGCCGTCATATATTCGAACCAGTCGGCAGCCTCTTCGGCGCTACCAGAACCAATATTGACCGACAGATACGCGTCGGCGCCGATCTGCTGCAGGAAGTCGAAATATTCGTGCGTTCCGAAGCTGTTTGGCTCGATCACATTGCCCCAGCTCGCGTTCAGCGTGTGCCGGCGACTAGCTTGCGGCCCCACCCCCCAACGCCAATGATATTCGTCTGCGAAACACCCGCCCGGCCAGCGTACATTGGGGACACGGATCGCCTTCAGCGCCGCCACCACGTCGGAGCGGATGCCCCGCACGTTCGGTATCTTAGAATCGCGCCCGACCCATACGCCACCGTAAACGCCGGTGCCCAGATGCTCTGCGAACTGACCGAAGATGTCGCGATTGATCGTCGCGCCAGGCTTGGCGGCATCGATCCGCACGTTGACCTGGGCGGCCGCCAGAGCAGCCGTCCCATGTAAAGCTATCGCCACGACGCCCACGCTCAACCGCCACGCCTTCATTTCGCTCTCCCCACCGCGCGCCCGTTGCATGCGCGGCACGGAATTACTCAGACAATTGCCAACGGTCAACGATGGCGTGGCCAGCCAGATAAGATCTTTTTAAACCAGCTGCTTAACATGTGTTTCTGCAGATTTACGCAACTATCCGGCGCTGCTGCCGTTGGCTGGACATCATGATTGGATCACGGCGCCTTGACTCCTGCAACGCCACTCAGCGGAGGTTCGGGCCATGAACCAGCAGATTTCGCATCTCGGCCTGCTGGACGATGAAGCCATCATGCTTGATGCGGCCGCGCTTGAGCTCGCCAGTCTCGATCACCCCGGTCTTGATCTCGAACCCTATCTGGCCTTCCTCAACATGGTTACCAACCGCCTGGCGGTATTGGCTGAACATGCGGATACGGCCGAGAAACAGGCGCTCGTCCTGGCACAAGTCATAGGGGGAGATTTTGGTCTCCACGGTGACAGCGCAAGCTATGACGATCCGGCCAATACCGACATGATCCGCGTCATCGACCGCCGGCGTGGGCTGCCGATCAGCCTGGCGATCCTTTATGTCGCTGCTGCGCGCAGGATGGGGTGGGCGGCTGATCCGTTGAACACGCCGGGGCATGTGCTGGTACGGATCGGTACGGGCACAGCGCCGGTCCTGATCGATCCGTTCGATAATGGCGCGATCCTGGGCGCGGAAGATCTTGCCCGTCTGCTCGCCCGAATTCTTGGGCGGGACGTTCAGCCGCTAGCGGATCACGTGGTACCAATGACCAATCGCGCAGCGCTCGTCCGGTTATTGATGAATCAAGCGAGCCGTGCCGAAAACAGCAGCGATCCCAGCCGCGCGCTTCAGGTGCTGCAACGGATCACCACGATCGATCCGAGCGGGGCGCATGGATGGTGGACACGCGCCCGGCTGGAGCTCGTTGCCGGAGATGTCACCGCGGCGCGAGCCAGCCTGAGCGCGATCCTGGAAGTGACGCGCGATCCTAAGATGCGCGAGCATGTCGCAGCCGCAATGGATGGGTTGACGGGCCACGCGCGCTGAAGAAGATATTGCCCGCCGTTAATCCTCGCCCGTTTCGACGCCCTCCCCCTGCTCCTCGACGCCCGCATCGCTTTCCGAATGCTCCGGCTCACCATGGACGATGTCGAGGTAGAGGCCGGCCAATTCATAATGGGCTTTTACGACACCCGGATGTGTCGCGGACTGCGCTAGCTCCAGTTCTGCCTCAGCCCGCTTTTCGAAATATTCCTGCTCCGGATCCATCTTTTCTTCAGGCTTAGTCATGCCTGATGCGATGCCCGCACAGCCCCGGATGCGCAATGATCTGCATTACAGATTTGGGATTTGGCCCCTGGCCCAGCACGCCTGGACGACGATCTGACTGTCGGGGCTACCTGGGTCGTTGCTTGAAGCGGCATCCAATCCCGCTCAGCACCATAAAACGCTCTTCACCAGATGCGGCTTGGCACAGCCCTTTGCCGGGACCGGCAAAGGCTGGCCGGGTCGCCATAGGCCAAGCCGCTGTTGGATGGCCGGCATTTCAGCGTCGATCACCGCAAGAGGATTGTTATCACCATAGCGTGTGCCGCTCCTATAGCGAACAACCTGCCGATAGGCCGCGCCCGAAAGCCGGCTCACCGTGACCCAATAGCCAAATGGCGCGTCTTGGGTGGGCTCGGCGGAGATGACGGCGCCGCGCAGAGGCCCAGCCGGGACGTAGCGTATTTCCTGATTGTTATTCCGGCCTACGAAATGCCGGTAGACTGGGACGAACCCATCGCGCGCACGATCATAGCTTAGCAGCGCTAGGGCATGAAGATAATCGCCATTGCCGGCGTGCAGACTGCTCACTTCAATCTTGAGGAGCGCGATCTTGTCGGTCGGATGCACGATGGTTGGGGCGGCAAGATAGTGCGGTTGGAAGAAATCATCCTTCACCTTGTCGTCACGCGTAAGCAGGCCCTCCAGCGAGGGCTGACATGTGCGGCCACCATCTTTGCTGATGCACAAGGTGATCGCGCCGTCTTCGGTATCGCCCGAAGGCGTATCGCTCACCGACGGGCCCTGGCGTGCCGTGAAGTGCCACGGCGCGCGCGTTGCGAACGGCTTAGACAGATCCATCGATGCGATCGTCTTCATCGGCGGAGCAGCCATTCCCGCCGCTGCGCACAGCGCCGCCAGGATGGTCGCTCTCAACCCGGTCCGTCTTGTCATCAGATGCTCCTGCCACACGCTATTGTCACCGATGCGCCTGCTTCTTCTGATGCAGCCAGCGGTTTTGCCGGGCGCGTCAGGCGCGCTTAGGAGTAGAAGGGGATGCGGGCCAGTTTCCAGCTATTGCCGACCGGCACGAAGACCCGCTGATCGCCGACATCCTCGGCATCAAGCAGATATTCGCCGGCAACGATGGGGCCTGCCACCTCACCATCGTCCTGACCGCGGCGGAACCCGTGCACGCGTCCGGCGCGGATCGCCGCAATCACCGCGGGCGTAAAGATGCGATCATATTTCTTCAGGAACTCCGCACGATCTCGGCTCGCCGCAGACGTGGGGCTTAGTTTGCACTGCGTGTCGCCTGGTTCGCAATAATTGCCCGAGCGGAAGTCCTTGAAAGGAAAGCTGACCATGTTGGCGACGGCGTTACGATCGCCTTTCAGCACCGCGGCGCGAAAGGTAGTGAAGAAGCTATGAAATCGGGCTGCCTGTGCGTTCTGGGCTGGCGCCGCCGCCTGTGCGGGGAGCGCAATTTGCATCGATGCCGTTGTTAGTACGGCCACTGCCGAAAGCCAGATGAGACGTCGCACGATCCGCAATCCCCAATTGATCCATGTTAGCAGCGGCTGTACTAACCTCGCTCGCAGGGGTACAGACGTTTTTACAGTATTTCGTCGGATCGAAGGTCAAATAGTCATACAACGACGCCCGCGATCTTCCCTCGGCAGAGCCCGCGCGAGCGGCTAATAGACCGCCGCGGCGCTGCCCTTCCTTCACGAGTAAAAGGATCCCTGATGACGCGTTTATCATGGCTCATCGCAACCCTTGCCATGAGCCTGTTCGGATCATCAGCCGCCCACGCCATAACGTGCAGCAAGGCGGCCAACAGCATGGAACGGCTGATTTGTTCGGACAGCCGGTTGCGCCAGGCCGATGCGGCGATGAATGCCTCCTATCTTCGCCTGCTAAAGTCTACCGGCGAGGAGGATATCAAGGCTGCCCTGATCGCCAGCCAAAGGCGCTGGCTGGCAGCGCGGGACAGCCAGTTGGGCCGTCTTGGCCAAGGGCCCGGCTCCCTCAGCGGACCTGCGTGGCGCGCCATCGTGTTCAAGGCAATCCGCGATCGGGGGGCCGACCTTATTCGCATCGACACGGGTGACACCGGCCTGCCGCGGATGATCGCCATGGCCCGGCGGCAGCGGGCATTCGCGGCGCGGTTCACCGGCGGCGCCTATGCCGGTTTCCAGACGTCGTGCAGCTTTGTTCCGAGCGGCGGCGGTTACGTCTACGGCTGCTTCGGCCGCCAGCACTTCCAGAACCGCGATCGCGTCTGCAGCGTCGACCAGGAGTGGGCAAGTGGCTCCGTGAGCGAAACGCGGGTGGTGGAACGCGTCACGAACGGTACACTGACAAAGATTGCGGGATGCTCCATCGGAAATGATGCCTACGGCTCCTGCCCCAATCCCAATGCGTCTGGCGGTCAGCATGCTGTATGGACGGCGGCATCTGGTACCCGGACGCCGCCCTACCCGCCGTTGCAGAAGATCGACGTCGATATCGACGTCGACATGGCATCGGATTGGCTGCCCGCCTGCCTGACCCGACCCGATTACCCGCCGATGCCTGCTGCCAGCAGCCAGGGGAAGAAGGGGCCCAAGAAGCGGCGCCGCTGATCGGCCAAGCAAAGGTCGGCCCTGCTAAGCCGACCGCACATCCGCCAGACGCGCGGCAGCTCAGATATGCGTGAGCTGCCGCTGCGCCTCTTCGGCCACGGCGTGCAACGTTTCCGGCGAACGCGATCCAACGACGCTGTAACCCATGCCGTTCAACGCCCAGCTCACCCGAGCCACATCGTCTTGCCGCGTCGCGGCCATCGGCGCGGTCTTGTCGATCTTCATCGGGCGCGTCATCAGGACGAGACTGGCGCCTTGTTCGTTATTGTAGAGGAACAGCACGGCGGGACCATGTGGTGTCGCTACCAATCGCCCACCCGCATAGCGATATCCCGATCGGCTGAGATCAGGAATAGCCACACGCCGCCCGAGGCGTAGCGAAGCCTGGCGAAGCAGACCTTCCCGTCCATCCGGCGCGACCTCGCCCGCGGCGGGCATATCGACTGAGAAAACGCGGTAATTGTCGGTCGCTTCCTGTGCCAACGCGCCGATACCAGCCGAGGGTGGCATGAAGTGCTGGGCGCTCATCCACCCGCTCCCGAAGCCTGCCCCGAGCAACAGGGAGGCCGCAAGCGCGCCCCACCAGGCCGGCCGGCGCCGCCGTTCCAGGATCGCCCCCACGCGCATGGCGGCCGGAATCGGCTCCTCTGCAGCGGGCGCGAATGTCGCGCACATTTGCCGCGCCTGCGCCATCTGGCAGGTCAGGCGCGTCCGCACCTCCGGATGTTCCGACAGGAAGGCTTCCACGAGGCGGAGTCGCTCCGGCGACAGGCGCCCATCGACCCATGCCATCAGGTCATCATCACCCACCGGGCTGGTCACTTCACGCTCCTCAATCGCGGCCTTTCACCAGCCGCCAACAATGCCGAAAGGCGATCGCGCCCACGCGACACGCGCGACATCACCGTACCGAGCGGCACGCCCAAAATCGCCGCCGCCTCCGCATAAGGAAGATCCTCGACCGACACGAGCAGGAGCACCGCCCGCTGCTCGTCCGGCAATGCATCCAGCGCCCGCAGCAAATCGTCATGATGAAGGCCGGCTTCCTGCTCCGGTCGGACGGCCAGCGCCTCCTCGTCGACCGCATCGATCGCCACCAGCCCGGAGCGCCGCTTCTGCCGCCGTGAATGATCGACCAGCAGATTGTGCAGGATGGCATAGAGCCACGGGCGAACATTGCTGCCGCGCCGGCGCCACCAGCCCGCGACCGCGCGTTCCAGGCAGTCCTGCACCAGATCGTCGGCAAGCGCCGTATCCCGCGTCCAGGCCCGCGCGTAGCGGCGCAGGCCCGGTATCAGCGGCTCGATTGCAGAGGCCAGCGCTTCCATGGTCAGGGCCGCTGCACTTGAACGATCTTGCCCGGATTGCCCTCATCTGCTTCGGCGATGACGAGGAACCGGGGCGGCTGATCGGCCCCACCCTGCACGACCTGCCGGATCGGCCCCGAAGCATTGACGATCGCGGAACCCGCCGGATTTGTCATGAACATGGCCAGCGGCTCCAGCGCTCCGGACCCGTCCGGCTTGGCGGCAAAAGCCAACACATATTGGTGTTTCGGCTGCAATCCTGTTGCAGAGGCTTCCAGGATCTGGATCAAGCCCTGGTCGAACAGGCTGACGCTGGTCGGGGCGCCGTTCGAACCTGGCACTCCCAGCTCTAGATGAATGGCTTTGCCAGCGACGCCCAAGGGCTGCAGATTGGCAGTACCGGCACCTTCGGTAACCGCGTTCGGGACATATGCGATTGCTTGCGGTGCCTGCCCGATCGGCACATTACCGATCACCTTGTTCGAGCCCGTATCGATCGCAGCGAGCTGATCGTCATTCTCCAGTCCGACATAGATGCAGCTGCCATCGCCCGATGGCCATACGCCGTGCGGCAGCTTGCCGACGGGAACATTGGCCACTTGATCGAATGTGTCCGTCCGGAACACCTTTACCTCGTTAAGCCCGCCCACCGATACATAGGCGAAAACGCCCTTCCGTGTCTGCGCGAAATTGACGTGGTTGGTAATTGGTCCGGTATCAATCACCTTCAGCACCGCGAAGGGTGGCCGCGCGTCGAACGCGACGGTCTTGCCCACGTCCTTCAAGGTAAACCAGACCTGCTTGCCATCCGGGCTCGCCGCGATGTTCGGGCAGAACGGGCTTGGTTGCGGAACATGCCCAACGATCTGATGACTCTTGGTGTCGAACACCACCAGCTCGGGATCGAAGGAAGAACAGACATAGCCATAGTGACCATCCGGCGAGAAGATCGTCATGCCGGGTCCGCCCGGCGTCTTCAGCCGCGTCTTTTCCTCATAACTTACTGGATCGAGGACGGAGATATAATCTTCGCCGCGTACGGTGACCCACACTTCGGAACCGTCCGGAGTGAAAAAGGCTTCGTGAGGGCTGCGGCCAATATAGGTCGTATGTTTGACCGCGTTGGTGGCGGTGTCGATCCATGTGACGGAATTGGATCCGATCGAAACCACAGCCAGCGTCTTGCCATCCGGCGAATAGCCCAGACCGTGTACCAGCACCTGCCCCTTGTAGAGCGGAGAGAAGTTGCCGGGCTGCGGCTCGCCTAGCTTGATCACGCCCAGCAAGCGATTGTCCGCCGGATCGGTCACGGACAGGGTGTTGGAAAATTGCTCGGCGGCATAGACGCGGTCGCGGTGGCTTACGGGCGTGTTCTGACGCGCCCAAGGCGCCTGCTGCGCCGCTGCCGGTGCGGCCGCGCAGGCGCAAAGCAGCGCGGTCAAGAGGATCGACTTGTGCTTCATCTCAATGCTCCATGTTCATTGGCGGCATCGCGCCCTGGGTGGGCGCCGGCGCGGACGGCGGCAGCGGCTTGCCGAGCGCCAATTGCATCGCGGCAATTTCCTGCTGCTGGTCGACGATGATCTCTTGCGCGATGCGCTTGAGCTGTTCGTTGCGGCCATATTTCAGCTCGGCGACGGCCATATCAATCGCGCCCTGGTGATGTGGCGTCATCATCGCTTCGAAATCACGATCGACGTCGCCGCTGGGCTTGATCTGCATCGCGGCCATCATGCGGTCCATCGCCGCTGTCGTTGCCACCAGGAAGGGCTGTTCCCCGCCTGCCAAGGCTGCGCCCGCAACCCCGCTTCCAACTGAGAGCGCGATAAGCGCAAGGCCAAGCTTCAATGTCTGCACGCGATGCTCCTATGCGGGGCGTTTGCTAGTGGAGACGTGGCCGGACGCGCGTTATTCCCGCAGCGATGCGTTTTTATTGAAAGTGCAGCGCCCACAGTAGAAAAAGGCTGATCGCCGACAATGCAGCTAAGGATAAGATCGCAGATGCTGTAACACGGCCGCCAACGGCCGTGATCGCACGCAGATCAACTCCTAGCCCCAGCGCAGCCATCGAGATGACGGTCAGGCATGTCGCCAACCTTCCACTTGGAACGACAATCGCCTCGGGCACGAGACCGAGCGAGCGACAGGCCAGCATCAACAGGAAGCCGATGATGAACCAGGGGACGAGATGCGCCAGCGAGATCTTGGGACGAAGCGCATCGCCACCCGCGACGTATTCGTCGGCCGGGATAGCCTCCACCGGCAGTTTGGGCGCAACCATGGACAGCACCAGGCACACCGGACCAAGCATCAGCACGCGGACGAGCTTCACCAATGTACCCATATGCACGGCAGACGGGCCGAACGGCGCTGCGGCCGCCAGCACCTGCGGCACCGCATACACAGTCAGGCCGGCAAAAGCGCCATAGGAGATCGGGTGCAAGTCGATCGCCGAGCCGATGATCGGCATCAGGAGTACGACCGCCACGCCCAGTATCGCCGTGAATGCAATCGACGCCGCGACATCGTCGCTATCCGCGCCGATCACCGGCGCAACCGCTGCGATGGCCGAGTTGCCACAGATCGAATTTCCGCACGCAATCAGCAAGGCCATGCGGACAGGAAGCCGCATGCAGCGGCTGATGCCGAAGCTCAACAGGATTGCCAGGCCGACGACGCCGGCGATGCCCAGCAGCAGTCCTGGGCCCGCGGCGAGGATCGTGCTTGCCTTGACGGACAGGCCAAGCAGCACAACGGCGATTTCCAGAAGATATTTGGCGCTGAAGGCGATTCCCGCGTGATACCGGTTGCCGGGATGCCACAGACTGCGCACGGCGACGCCAAGCAGAACGGCCATGACCAGCGCCTCCAGCCAGGCTCTTCCCAGGAGGATCCTTTCTGCGGCCTCCAGCAGGTAGGCTGCCGCCGCGATCGTGATGCAGAGGCCAGCGCCCGGCAGGACGGACAAGAGGGACGTCTCATTTGGAAGAAGGTGAACATGGCGAGCAGCGGCGGAGGCCATCGGCGTTTCCTTTCGCTGGCAAGCTAAAAGCCGACGATCCATCACTCCAACGCATGTTAGCTTTCATTCCAATCACCTAAGGAGATGGATTAGCTGCGACATCCAACCACGATGTGGGGCGGAGGTCGCGCTCGATGTCAGCCCAGCCGTCGCACATGTGGACTCTTGAAGTGGCTCGCCGCATGGCGACCCTGTTGCTTTTCGACACAAGGGGAAATGAGCAATGATCAAAACGTCCTTCGGTGCGATTTCGCTGCTTACGGCCATGCTGATCCTCGGCGGAAATCCGGCACAAGCCGCGGGGAAGACCTGTCCTGCCACAACGTTTCCGAAGTTCCTCTCCGCCTTCGCCGCGGATCCCGCGCTCCAGCGGGCGCACACCCGCTTCCCTCTCGCGTACGAGACGATCGATGCGAATGCCGAGCCGGAACCGCGGACCGTTCGCAAGATGCTCGGCGCCAAAGCCGTCCGCTTCCCGATCATGCCCTCTCCGGCGGAGCAGAAGAAGAAGCACATGACGGTGCTCAACGAGGCCGTGCCGGGTGGGATGGAAGTCACGGTGCGCACCGGCGAAACCGACGATCAATTTCGCCTTTTCTTCCGTCAGGAGGGGGGATGCTGGACCTTGCTGAGAAAGAGCGACGATTCCCTCTAGAAGGGCGCCCACCGACACTTTCGGCTTAGCTGCGAACCTGCAGACGTCTCTTCACGGCGCGGTTGGCATGCTCTCCCCCCACGGTGTGTAGGCGTGGTCATCGCGCTGTGGGTGGGGGTAAGAAGGCCAGTACGTCGCCTGTATAGCGCTCGATCACCGCGCTGATGGGGTTGCCGTTGGGAAGCAGCAGGACTGCCCGGTTCTCCAGCACCGTCTCGGGCACGTCCAAATTGGGCATTATGGGCCATTGCTGGCGCGGCAAAGTCATCCAATTGGCCGGTAAAGGCGACCAGACATGCTTGCTGGAGAGGGTGAACCGGCGAAATTGAAGCGGCTTGGCGGCGCGTCCAAAGGGGATGTCCGTGGTGTCGAGCTGGCGGTTTATGTCGGCAGTCAGCCGTGCAGGCACATACCAATTGTCGGCATCTGATAGCACGTGCGTGCCACATCGCAACCGCACGTGACGGTAGCCGACCACCTCGTTCGGCCCCACTTTGAGCAAAGTCCGGATCGCATCGGGTATGGGATGATCGCCATCGCGCACGCGTTCCGCGACAATCTTGGGAGCTCCTGCGGCCAGATGATGCGCGGCGCACCAATCATCGAGCACGAGCGTGGCGCTGTCATTGGCAAGCAATTGATCGCTCAACGCATGCAGGGCGGCATCGGCAGTGAGGCGCCCTTGGACGGTCGCAGGCCAACCAGGGGGGCCCTTTTGGGCGTGAATCGGGGCCGATATCGCCAGCAGCAAGGCCGATACCACCCCTGATCGAACCGCTTTGTGGGTCAAATGCCGGCGATCACACGTGCTCATATTCATCCTCCCGGGCCCATGACGGGCTTAATGGACGCCACTCAGGGGCGCGAATGGGGGAGGCCATTCATCCTTTACGGGATCCCGCCAACAGGAACTTCGGCGAATTCGGGGCGAAGCGGCGCACTAGCGCGGCCAATTCGGTGTCAAACAACCGCTAATATGCTGTCTGCGGATCGCTCTCCCTCAATCGCTTTGCATCGGACGCACTGTTCCGGCGGGCGTCAGAATTGGACCGTAGTCGCCGCGCCGGAGTAGGTGATAGACTTGCTCGCCGGCAGCCTATCCATGCCCCCCGGCACTCCATCCTTGATGAGGACGAGGTTCAGCTGCCGCGTCCGCACTATCCCCGGGAAAGCGCCGTGGCGCGCGCCGATCGTCAGCCTTTTGGCAGCATCGTTCCAGACGAGCTCATAGGTCGCCCGTGCGCCTTTCTCATAGGCGTAGGTCTCGTTGTCGTCCTCATACAGGGTGAAGCGGGCGTCCGCGCCGGGATAGATACGTACCTCATAGGGCGCAGCGGCATCCTGGGTGGCATATTGAATGTTCGGCCCCATCGGCAGGATGGAGCCGCCCCGAACGTATAGCGGGATCAGATCGAGTGGCGCGGACCGCGTCACCTGCTGGCCGCCATCGAAGCGCTGATTGGTCCAGAAATCATACCAACCGCTGCCGGCCGGCAGATAGGTGGTCATGTTCTCATTCAACGCTCCCTTGGGACCACCCAGAGCCGTACGTTCGCTCGGTAAGCGCCACGCAAGGCGCAGCACACGATTTCCGTCGACCTGATAATAATCAATCCCGACGCGGACCACTTGCCCCTTCCGCAAACGGATGAGGGCGCCCTTGTAGCGCGCCGCGCCGGCGGCCCAGTCCTCGACCACGGTTTTGCCGTCGAGCCTCAGCCGAAAGCCGTCATTGCCTTCCAGTCCGATTTCATATTCTCCATCCTCGGGCGCGGTAATCGTGCCATCCCATTTCGCGGAGAAATGCTGAAGGTTCTTCAGGCCGGCCGGCACCTCCGCCAGCGGAGGGTCTGGCCAAGTATGATCGACCTTCACGTCGACAAAACGGCTCTTCGGCGCGTCGAAATTCTCGCCTTCATAATATTGGCCGGCGAGCCCTGGCTGACCGTCCGGCGTGCGCAGATAGTCGCCGGGGATCGTGGCCGCCGGCGGTGGCAGGATATGGTACATCGCGCGCGTAACCGGGTGGACCAGGATCGAGGGGCCGAACAGGAAGCTGTCGTCGATCTTGTCGGTCGCGCGATCGTCCGGAAAATCCATCATCAGCGGCCGCATCAGCGTATAGCCGTCGGAGGTCACCTTCCAGCTCAGGCTGTAGATGTAGGGCAGCATGCGGTAGCGCAGCCGGGTGCTCCTCAGCAGCGACGCGTAGACCGCCGGATCCATCGTCCGGAACAGATAAGGTTCGCGTTCCACGTTGGTGCCGTGGATGCGCATGATCGGGTTGAACGCGGAGAATTGCAGCCAGCGCGCATAGAGTTCGCGCCAGGCGGGATTCTTCTCGCCGCCGGGAAAATCGGCGACGAAGAAGCCGCCCGTATCCTGCGTCCAATAGGGGTTGCCGGTCACGGTGACGTTGATGCCGTCCGCCACCTGTTGTTGCAGCGTTTTCCAGCTTGCGAAGATGTCGCCGCTCCAGGATGCCGCGGCGGTCCGCTGCGCACCCGCCCAGGCTGAACGGGTCAGCGTGAAGACGCGCTTGTCGCTGGTCGCGCGCTCGCCATCATAGGTCCCCTGGGTCGTCAGCAGAGAATAAGGATTTAGGTAGCGGGTAAAGTCACCCAGCGCGTTGCGGCCCAAGGCCTTGGTATCGCGGATATTGTCCTGCGCGTTCCACATCGCGCTCGACACCTCGATCTCGGTACCGTCCATCCACAGCGCATCGACACCCTGGTCGAGCAAACCGGCCTTGATATGCTTGAAATAGATCTGACGCCCGAGCGGGCTGTAGGCGTCGTAGACGCGCGCATGTTTGGAAATCCAGTGCAGCGGTTCGAAGCGCAGTCCGTGCACGTCGAGTTCATGCGCCAGCGCGGTGTCATTTCCGATCGATGGCCAGATCGAGACCATCAGCTTCATGTGGAGGTCGTGGACCTCGCGCGCCATGCCGGCGGGGTCTGGGTAGCGGGTCTTGTCCCATGCCATCCCGCTCCAGCTGCCGTCCTTGTCCGACCCCCAATATTGCCAATCCTGCACGATGTAATCGAGCGGGAAGCCGTCCTTGCGAAAGTTGCGGGCGACGTCGAGCAATTGCGCCTGCGTCTTGTAGCGCTCCTTGCTCATGAACAGGCCGAACGCCTGCTTGGGATACATCGGCGCCTGCCCGGTCAGCGCACGATAATCGGCAACAACCGCGTCGGGCGTATCGCCCGCCATGAAATAATAATCGACCCCGCCCGGAGCGCTCTCCGCCCACATCGAGGTGCCGCCGGCATCGTCCTTGAAGCGCATCTGCGAGTAGGTGTCCCACATTACGCCGTAGCGGCGCGAGGACATCATGACCGGGATGATGATGCCGACATTGGTCTGGACAAGTAGCAGATCGGTGCCGCGCCGGTTGCTGCGATCGGTGCCGTTGAAGCCGAGGCCGTAGATGGCCTCGTCCGGACGCAGCGTGAAGCTGTTGCGGGCCTCCAGCGTCGGCGCGTCGGAGATGATCCGCTTCGTCAACGTCTGTGGTTCGGACGCCTTTTCCTCGGTGTAGAGCTTGCCCGCCGGATCGAAGAAGCGCAGGGCGCCGTTCGCCTTGCTGACCTCGATCCGCAATCTTGGGCTGGTGATTGTCAGCGTGTCCGCGGTTTCGGACAGGGTGAAGCTGATCGATTGCGGTGGAGCGATCACCGACAGACTAGGCGCGGTCCAATAGTTCTCGCCGAAGTTGGCGTTCACCCGCAGGGTCGCAGGACCGTAGAAGATCAAGTTCTTCACGACCTGCCCGACCCGCACTTGAACACCCTGGCCCAACCGTTTGTAAGCGAAGCCGCTCGGCGAGGGTGCAAGTACGGCCCGCAAATGGCCACGCGCATCAAGGCCCGAGCCTAGTTGCTCCGTAACCGCCTGTGCTGCTGCTGGAGGAGCGGCAGAGGCCGCGCCACCCAGCGCGAACAGCGCGCCCGAAAACAGTGCGAGTCCCCGGATCTTCAATTTGCCCCTCCCACGACGGTAGCCCAGCGATGCGATCGCTGAATACAACCGGTTTCCGTTAGCTATGCTTGCCCGGAAACCTGTGGGGCCGATAGGTCAAAGCTGGGAAAATGCTCCACTTCGAACCGGCAGCACGACCGGGGAGAGCATCTTAGCGTGTGGCGCCCCGCCCGGCTTGGCGCCTCAAGGACTGGCTTAGCGCGATGCGGTGGCACCGCTTTGGAACGGGGCGGTTCCATCCTGATCACCCCAGAGCGGCGCGGTTGCATCCTCGATCGCGAGCTTCCGGCGGAAGCGGAGATGGATCAGGCGATGCTCGAGAATGCGGCCGCCGACCCACAGTGCGAAGAAAACGCCCATAATGACGTAAGCCGTCGTCATCGAAGGTTTGCGATTGCGCTTGCCGATCTGCTCCCCGCCCTTTTTCTTATCCGGCTGCGGCGCACCGAGGAACTTGTCGACCGGGTTCATCGGGACATCCTCGGGTTTAACCCTGGACCGCTTTTTTGCGGCCTCGGCTTTCGCCTTCACCACCTCCGGCGGGTTACGCCATTGATCGACCGCGACGCCGATCCGGCCGAGCGCAAAGAACAAGAGCGGCGCCAGAAAGCATGCAAGCAAAGCGCGGCTCATCATATCGTAACGCAGCACGCCTCCGGTGACCCGCAAAGTGCCGTTGTCGAAGATAGACATCTTGTCTTGGGGAAGCTGGTTCTTCTTGGTGAAGGTCAGCGTATCGCCGTCGATCCGGTAGGTCGTGTTCTTTTCTTCGAACAGGCTTTCGAGCCTGCCAAAAGCTTGTGCAGCGGATTGAGAAGGCTGCAGCGGCAGGCGTCCGCGTACCCGCCAGATCCAGTCGATATAGGGTAGCTTCACAGGAACAATCCTTTGCACGCCGTTGGACCGCCGCATGATCCCAGCCGGCCCTCTGCCAGCCCGCCCGATCGGACGGGTCGATGCGCGTCAATCAAGCTGCGCCAGGTGCACCCACCCGATCACTCCGCAGGCGCCGCGACCATCTGCCCACGGCTCGCCCACTTTTGCTTGAGCACCTTGTAGGGCTCGGTGAAGGTATAGTGCATCGTTTCCCAGATCGTCATGCGACGCCCACCTTCCTGGCCCAGCAATTCCGCCTCGCCATCCTTGCACGTTCCGTGCAGACGATCGATGAAGATCCACGTGCCCGAATAGTTGCTACGGGTGCTGTCATAATCCTGCGCATGATGCAGGCTGTGATGTTCGGTCGTGTTGAAGATCTTGAACCACCAACGCGGCGTATTGAAGCGAATATTGCAGTGCTGATACTGGCTCACCGCGAGACCGAAGGCACCCGCCAGCAAGGCAGCACGCGGCAGGAAATCGAACAGTCCGCCAATGCCCAGACCGATCAGGAAGATTTCGACCGGGTTACCGACGCTTCCCTTTTGCACGTTCAGCTGGGTCAGGAAGTGGTGCGGCGCATGGGTAACCCACAGCGGATACCAATTATGCATCGCGCGATGCACCCAATATTGGAAATAATCGCCGATCAGAGAGATCAGGAACGCCTGGAGGAGCAATGGCATTCCCATGAACCAGGCAAATTTGGCGAGATCGAACGTATCCTGGAACCAGGTAATAATGACCTCGCTATTGATAGGCGCGAAGAAGACCCGGACGAACATCATCCCCATGCAGACGTAGAAGACGTCGCACGCCAGTTCCTTCCATGTATGCTGCCAGCTTTTGTAGCGCGGGCTGACCCACTCCATGCCCAGCATCATGAGCCGCACGCCGTAGCCGATCCACAGCGTCACGGAAGGCTTGATCCACGCCGCGGGGGCGTAATAATAAAAAGCGACAACGGCGAGCAGAAATGCCGGCTGGAAGTGGGTGAAGAACATCTGCTTCAGAGGGCCGCCCTGCACCCTCCCCAAATTGTCGAGCCCCACAGTGATCGGGGCGCTGACCATGTAGGACGGTTTCTCGACTGCGACAGTTCCGCTCATGTCAATCCCTAGATAGATGGCTAAAGGGCGGGAGATCTTGGCGGAGCTTTTAGCGGCTGAGCGCAATCCTGGCCTTAAGTCGTTTAACGTAGAGGGCAATTTGCCGGCTTGGTGGCAGAGTGAGTCTCCTCCAGCGGGTCCGGATTGCAGGCGCCGCGCGATCCGGCACCAGAGCGGGTGCGTGATTGCAGCCGCGAATTACGGCAGCGCGATCTGCTGCCAGCAGCAGCTATGATCATCAAATACAATGGCCACCGCAGCGCCTGCGACAACGATCATCGAAGCTCTTAATCCAACATGATCGCACCCGATCAGTCATTCCCAATATTATCGAGTCATCAACTTCTGCCCTGGTGGCGGATCAAGATTTACCATCTCTTTCAATCCCTCTACGTCAAACCACCCATATTGCAGCACGGCGGTGGTTCATAGCCTGCCTACTTCAACACGACATGACTCAGGAGCCGCAATGGCGGCCAGGCATCGGGAGGGGATGCGCACTGAGGTGCATGGCGTAGTGAAAAAAGGGGGACATGAATGACCAAGCGTACACAGACGCGGCTGCAGCTGCTTTCCGCGACATTTCTAGCAGGCATCATCACCGCACCGGCACAGGCGCAACAGCAGCCCACGCCCGAAGTGGTTGCGGAGGAAGCGCCAGGGTCCAACGAAATCGTCGTCACGGCGACGCGACGCTCGGTGTCGCTGCAGACCGCGCCGATCAACATCTCTGCGATCGGCGAGGCCGCGCTCGAGTCCAAGCGGCTCGATGATATCGGCGATATCGGCCTTTTCACGCCCGGCTTGACGGTACCGGAGACGGGGCCGCGGACCGCAAACAGCATCGTCATGCGCGGCATTACATCGGGCGGCCCGGGGGGCACCAACCGCAGCACGGCGGTGGGCGTCTATCTGGGCGAGATACCGCTGTATGTCGACTTCAAGTTCCTCGACATCAATCGGGTCGAAACCCTGCTCGGGCCGCAGGGAACACTCTATGGCCTCGGTACGCTTGCGGGCGCCATTCGCTACATTCCCAACCGTCCGAACTTCACCAATATCGAAGCCGAAGCGCACAGCCGCGTCTATGACGTGGCGCATAGCAGCGGCATCGGTACGGTGGTGGATGGCACGATCAACCTGCCGATCATCCAGGACAAGGTCGCGCTGCGCGTCACAGGCGGTTATTATTACGATCCGGGCTTTATCGATTCACCGTTTCTGGTGCGACAGCTCGGCGTTTCGCTGCCGCAGCCGAATTTCAACGATCCGGCAGCGGTGGCGGCCAACCTGCGCCGCGGCAAGGATCTGAACGATGAGAAGACCTACTCGGTCCGTGCCCAGTTGGGGTTCGACTTCGGTTGGTTGCGCCCGATCTTCAGCTATATCCGACAGGAAACGAAAACCCGCGGTACCCAGACGAACGGCGGTTACGGCGCGACCTATACGCTGAACCCGAATGGTGTCCCCTTCCCGGACGGCCAGTGCGTCTATGCCAATTGCCGCGGCGTATTGGGTACGGGCAAATATGAAAATGGCGCCCGCGTGGAACAGCCCTCCCGCCGGCAGCTCGATCTGTTCGCGGCAGAGATCACGGCTGATATTTTCGACATCGCACAGTTCGTATCGGCCACCGCCTACTCCAAGCAGAAACTGCACAGCCAGCAGGATATTGCCGACCTGCTGCTCGACCTCGATTATGACTATGAACTGTTCCCGGCCTTTGCCGGCACCACGACTTCGGACAGTGATCCCAAGCAGTTCAACCAGGAAGTTCGACTCGTCTCGACCCATGGCGGGCCGATCAACTGGCTCGTCGGCGGCTTTTACAACCATTATAAGAGCTACACTTTCGGGGCCGAGCGCATTCCCGGATTCCCCGAATTCGCAGCTGCCAACTCGACCGGGCCAGGCAGCCTCTACGGCACGCTCTACCGCGGTCTCGTCCGCCCGGACGGGCTGGAATATATCTCGTTCACCGATACCTACACCAAGGAATATGCAGCCTTCGGCGAAGCGACCTGGCACATCACGTCGAAGTTCCAGCTCACCGGCGGCGTGCGCTATTACAAGTACAAATCCTATATTTCTGGCGCGACCGACACACCGCTCCTGTCCGGGGGACGCCGACGTACACCTTATCCGCTGATCCAGTTCGACCCGTCGCGGATCCGCACCGGCTCCACCAAGGATGACGGCTTCGTCTACAAGGCGAACGCCTCTTATGAATTCAGTCCCGAGCTGTTCGGCTATGCCACCTATTCGACCGGCTACCGGATCGGCGGCGTCAACCGCGTCGCGCCCTGCATCCTTCCGCTGCCCCCGGGGCAGAATGTCTGCGCACTCCCCAACGAGCTGTCCTACGGACCCGACAAGACGAAGAATTACGAAGTCGGCATCCGCTTCAGCCTGTTGGATCGGATGCTGCAGGGCACGATCGATCTGTACAATATCGATTGGACGAACCTGCAGCTTGGCAGTCAGACGACCAATGGCGCAGTAGGCATCACCGCCAACGCCGGTGGCGCGCGCAGCCGCGGCGTCGAAGCGACATTGTCCTTCACCCGCGGCAAGTTCAGCCTATCCGGCAACTACACCTATCTGGACGCCAAGCTGACGAAAGACGCGCCTGGGTTGATCGGGGGCCTCAGCAAGCCCTTCGCCATTGCCGGTGCGGGCGATGCGTTCAAGGGAGATCGCCTGCCCGGCTCGTCCCGGCATGCCGGCTCGATTACCGCGAGCTATTCGGTACCGAGGCCGGATAATGCGGATCTGAACTTCCTGTGGAGCACGGCGGCGCGCAGCAACACCTTCTCAACGACGGGGCTGCGCGGATATGGCGAAGCGATCCCCGGCTACTCCACCAGCCGCGCCTCAATCACTTACAAGAAGGCGCATTGGGAGGCATCGATCTTCTCCAACAACATCTTCAACAAATATGCAGTCTCCACCGTGTCCAATGATTACACGCTGGCACGCGCCAATGACGGTGTCCTGATCCGATCCTACGGCTATGGCGTTATCCAGCCGCGTACCATCGGCGGAGAAGTTCGCGTCCGCTTCTGAGGATATCGCGCTCGACCAGAGCTTTAATCCTGCATCTGCGCCGTCCTGTCACCTCGACAGGACGGCGTCTGTTTCCTACGGACGATCCGCGCCGACCGGTGGGAGCAGGCCGATGAGGCGACACGGCGGTATCCAGCAGAGGCCGGTGACGAAATGTGCTTAACTCCTGTCAGCATATCGTAAGGCGCTGGCTGGTAGCGCCGCACAATGAGCGGTGCGAGTGAAGGGGCCAGACGATGAGCGGGACCGGTAATGGCGATGATCAGGAGATTGATCAGGGACGCCGCCTGCTCCTGGGTGGCTTGGTCGCCGCCGGTGTCGCGGCAGCCAGTTCGTCCGGGTCTGCCGACGCAAAGCCGGCCGTTGCGGCACGGCCGGCGCCCGTAAACGACGCGGCCTTGCGAGCCCATATCGACACGATCGTCGTGATCTACGCGGAAAACCGCAGCTTCAATAACCTCTTTCCCGAATTTCCCGGCTTGCAACAGCCGCTCTCCGGCGTGCCGCGGGCGCGGACCTTACAGCGCGACCGCGACGGTCGCGTGCTCGATCATCTGCCCAAGATCTGGGAGGGACTGGTGCCGACCAAGCAGGTGGTCGAGCATCGCGAATATCAGATCGGGCCAGACGACCTGCCGCCTCTTCCCAACGCCCCCTTCCCGCTCCAGACGCCCGAAGGCGATCCGCTTCCGCATGGCCTGATTACCAGCGATCTGATCCACGCTTTCTATAACAATCAGCTTCAGATCAACGGCGGCAAGAATGACGGCTTCGTCGCATGGGGCGATACCGGCGCCCTTGTGATGGGCCATTATGCGGATGGGGCGGCCAATCTAAGGCTGTGGCAGATCGCGCGCGAATTCACGCTGTGCGACAATTTCTTCATGGGGGCGTTCGGCGGCTCCTACCTCAACCATCAATATCTGATCGCGGCACGCCCCCCTTACTACCCCAACGCTGACACGAGCGCGGCCAAAGGACGCATCACGATATTGGAGGGCAATGATCCGCGCGGCATTCGCCCGAAGCAGACGGACGCGTCTCCGAAGAGCGCGATGGGCGGTCCGGTCCGCTTCGTCCCGAATTCGATCACGCCCGATTTCTGGGCGGTCAATACGATGCTGCCCCCTTACGCGCCGACCTACAATCTCGACCCTGATCGGCCGGCTTATGCGGATGCGTCCAACGCACACACGCTCGTGCCGCAGCAGCATAAGACGATTGGCGATCTGCTGACGGCAAAGGGCGTCGACTGGGCCTGGTATGCGGGCGGCTGGGGTGCGGCCTTGGCGGGCAAGGGCCAGAATGGCGACTTCCCGTCGCGTCCCAATTTCCAGCCGCACCATCAGCCGTTCAACTATTTCACCCAGTTCGGGCCGGGCACGGCCGAGCGGGCCAAACGGCTGCGCGACGGCGGCCTGGGGGAGACGGCGCGCACCAACCTGTTTCTGGCTGACGCCGCGGCAGGCAGGCTACCGCCAGTGACCTTTTACAAGCCGCAAGGCGATCTCAACATGCACGCCGGCTATTCCGATGTGGATGCAGGGGATCGACACATATCCCGCGTGGTCGATGCGCTGCGCCGGAGCCCTCAGTGGGACAAGATGCTGATTGTCATCACGTTCGACGAGAATGGCGGATGGTGGGATCATGTAGCCCCGCCCAAAGGCGACCGCTGGGGCCCTGGCACGCGCATCCCGGCTGTGATCGTTTCCCCTCACGCCCGCCATGGTGAGGTCGATCACACGATCTACGACACCGGCTCCATCGCACGCTTCATCACGCGGCGATGGGGATTGGAAAAGCTGGCGGGGCTTGCTGAACGCGAACGCGCAATGACCGCGGCCGGCGGACCTGCGCCGGGTGACCTTACGGGTGCCCTGCGCTTACCTGCATGACGCCTGTCCTATCCGGCGCCGGCCCTGAATGACGACTTTGCGGTCGTTGCGGTTACCGCCGTAGCGCTTAACATAATTCCTGTAACCTGTTCGTGATCGACCTGCGGAACGGACCGGCGCACCCATCCGCAGGAGACTTCATGAACATCCTCAACGCTTCGCTGCACACGTCCGCACTTGGAATGTGCGCATTCCTGCTGGCGCCCCTGCCTACCCAAGCTGCGGCCGATGTCAGCCACACCAGAAGCATCCGTCAGGAACAGCGTCAGCAGGCGCGCCTGGAATGCCAGGGCCTCAGTAACAAATCGACGATCCTTTCGCTGCCCGGGTGGGGCGCCGGCCGGGTCGCGCCCGGGCCGATCGTGAAGGACAGTCCCCGCGAACAATGCATCCATGCACGACTTGCGCAGTTGCGCACGGGTGCGGCGCGATATTCGACGCTGGACTAGAAGCAGGCGCGATCTTGGGCGGGCATATTGTCCGCCCAAGATTGCGGTTGGCTGGCCTCCCTATCGCCGTGCCTGTCCACGGTGTAGGCAGGCCATCAAACCTCTTCGCCGATACCTGCGCAAAGATGATCGACCAGCGCCCGCAGCCGCCGCAGCCGTCGAAGATCGGCGTGGTACCCCAGGCGGATGTCCCGCCCAGGCGGCGCCTCCCCCAGGTCGACCCTGACCAGACCCAGACTATCTCCCAGGATTTGGGGCAGCACCGCAATGCCTGCGCCTTGCAGGCAGGCGACAGCCTGGACATCACGGCTGTTGCTTCGCACCGAGACGCGCGCTTGCGGCAGCCGGCTGCGCAACCAGGGCACGTCAGGCTGGGATTCAAGCGCGGCGTCCATCATGATCAGATGATGCCCTTCGCCGGCGGACGCCGTCTCCGGCACGCCCCGGCGTTCAAGATAGAAGGACGATGCGAACAGGGCATATCGGATATGCGTATATTTCCGCTGGACGACCTCCGGTTCTTCAAAGCGCGGCAACCGAAAGACCAAGTCTGCTTCGCGGCGATGCAGATCGACGATCCGTGAATCCGCCAACAATTCCACGGTCACCAGCGGGTGATCGAGCGTGAATGCCGCGACACGCGGTGCGAGGATCAGTCGGCAGAACCACTCGGATGCCGACAATCGCAACTGCCCCTGCACCCGATCTTCACTGCCGGCGAACTGACGCGCCAGCGCCAGCGCCTCCTCTTCCATCCGTTCGGCATGGAGAAACATCGTCTCTCCTTCGTCGGTCAGCCTGAAACCGGCTGCGCTACGTTGGAAGAGAGGGTAGCCAGACGCCTCTTCCAGCCTCCGGAGCTTACGGCCAGCCGTCGGCTGACTAAGACCGAGATCGCCCGCTGCAGCCGTTAAGGTGCCGCCCCGCGCCACGGCCAGAAACAGCCGCAGGTCGTCCCAATCCAGCTTCCGCAGGTTCATTCATATGTGAATAGTGTATATTCAGGATTGGATCTACTAACAACATTTTGCATGCCCCAATTGAGACGAACTGAGCGGCATCTTCCACTCGCCGCCCGAAGCGAGGCAGATCATGAGAGCTATTGGATTTTACGCGCCCGGATCAATCGACCGTGAGGATGCGCTGGTCGATATCGCATTGCCCGATCCTTCTCCTGGACCACACGATGTGTTGGTGCGCATCAAGGCCGTCTCGGTCAATCCGGCCGACACCAAAGTCCGCGCCGGCTCCGCCCCGCCAGCGGGCACCGCGCGTATTCTGGGATATGACGCCGCCGGAATCGTCGAAGCAGTCGGTCAGGACGTGTCCCTGTTCCAACCCGGCGACGAGGTTTTCTATGCAGGCGATATTACGCGTCCAGGAACCAATGCGGAGTTGCACCTGGTGGATGAGAGGATCGTCGGGTCCAAGCCGCGATCGCTGGATTGGGGAGCCGCCGCAGCCCTCCCGCTTACGGCTATCACCGCTTGGGAAACCTTGTTCGACAGGCTGGACGTCACCCGCCCAGTTCCAGGTGTGCACGCGCTGCTGATCATCGGCGGTGCCGGCGGCGTTGGCTCCATAGCGATCCAGCTTGCCAAGGCGCTGACCGACCTGCCAGTAATCGCCACCGCCTCGCGACCGGAAACCCGCGATTGGGTGCGCAAGCTAGGCGCCGATCATGTCGTCGATCATCGCCAACCGCTTGCTGGCCAGATCGCCGCCCTCGACCTAGGGGCGCCGGGCTTTGTCTTCTCGACCACTCACACCGTCGATCATCTGCCGGAGATCGCGCAGCTTATCGCGCCCCAAGGCAGGCTCGCGATTATCGACGATCCGAAGACCCTCGACATCGCGCCGTTGAAGTCGAAAATGATCTCTACCCATTGGGAGTTCATGTTCGGCCGGCCAATGTATCAAACGTCCGACATGGACGCGCAGCACAAGCTGTTGAATGAAGTATCGCGTCTCGCAGACACGGGCCGGATCGTCAGCACCGTCACCGAACGTCGATCCCCAATCAACGCGGCGACACTGCGTGAGGCGCACGCGCTGGTCGAGAGCGAGACTGTACGTGGCAAGGTCGTTATCGAGGGCTGGGATTGAGGCGCCGACCCGAGGCCGGCCCCTCCGCTGGGGATGCTCGAAGGTCAGCGACGAGCCGATCTCACAAAGATCGGACTCGTCCTGGCTCACCAATGCATCCAGTAAAAACCCACTCAAATGATGTGAGCCTACGGAACAAAGTTCTCACTATATCGGAGCCAATTCTACTTGGCTTATCGGATCACCAAGCCCATCGTTGGTCGGAAGATGGCTATCGGTACAATCTGGCCTGCCTTGTAGGCATAGCACGTACGTGGCGTTTCGTTCCGTAACTTCGACACGGAAGCGGCAAGCCTATCTAGGTCATGGATCTTCAGCGGCCCAGCCTCCACGATTTCCTCGAAGATAGGATCCCTCCTTCAAAGGGCAGTCGCCATGCTGCAAATGGATGAGCAATCGTCTCCGAAATTACGCCACATCTGGCTGGAAGTGACAGGGCGCTGCAATCTTCAATGCACGCATTGCTACGCAGATAGCGGGCCCACTTCGGGGCATGGCATCATGTCTCAACAGGACTGGTTGCGCGTGATCGATGAAGCGGACGAACTTGCTGCCAGTTCAATACAATTCATAGGCGGCGAGCCGACACTGCACCCGAACTTTCTCCTGCTGCTCAGGCATGCTGCATCGAAGCGTGGGGCCGTCGAAGTGTATACGAATATGGTTAGCGTCAAAGACGAACATTGGTCTGGGTATCAAGATCTCGGTATTTCGCTGGCGACGAGCTTTTATGGTAGCGAAAGCAGCACGCATGACGCGATGACAAAACGCCGGGGGAGCCAATCCCGAACGCTCAAGAACATCGAAAGCGCAGTCGCCAGGGGTATACCGATCCGGGTAGCGATCATCAGTGAAGACGACGGGGACCAGAGCGAAAGCGCGACCGCAAATCTTCTGGCACAAGTCGGGGTGACGGATATCAGTTGGGATCGTGTTCGCGGCGTCGGACGCGGCTCTGGTATTCAGCCGGAGCCTCAGCTGGACGCACTATGCGGAAATTGTACTGCAGCCAGCGCCGCGGTTGCGCCGTCAGGCGACGTATTTCCGTGCATCTTTGCGCGTACCGCGAGCGTCGGGAATGTTCGCCAGAAGGGGCTCGCTGATGTCCTAGGCGGTTCATCGATGCGAGGCCGCATCGATGCATTACGCGATCACTTTGCCCGAAGGCCGCCGGTAATGCGCGGACAATGCACGCCCTGCGCGCCGGACTCCTGCAATCCCAACACCCCTCCGCCGCCCTGCAGGCCGCTCGAGCTCACCAAACCGTATGATCCTGGCAGGCCCCCGGACAAAATTCCGTTCGAGAAACTTCCTCTCCGCGAGAAAATCCCAACCAAAAGGGTTCCCAAGATAAAGCCGGAACATGATCAGCCCAATTGATCGACCGGCTTACAGACCCGCCTGCTGATCGCTGGCGACGTCAAGGAAATTGAGAGCCTTACCCGACCGTCCGAACGACGGCGCCTTCCGCGTCGCGTATGACGGTCTGTTCGACCTCCCAGACAATGCCGGGAAGGATCGGAACGCGATAGGTGCCGGTCGCGGGCTTTAGCGCTGCACGCAGCTGCTCGAGCGCGGCCGGATCGAGCTTGACACGCAAGCGGCCGTCATCCTCGCTCGCCGCAGCTGCCTCGCCGGGCGTGAACAGGATCGACTGATCGGAACCCACCAGCGAGAGGGGGCGGCCGAACGGCAGGCGCAGGGCGAGCGCCTGGAGCAGTTCCTCGATATGCCCCGCCCCCATGCGAATGATCGTCAGCGGCGACCGCAAGATCCGCTGCTGCCGCGACCAACCCAGCGCCGGCACGAACAACATGCCCATCGAGGATCCGTCCCGAGCCGTGCCAGCGTCCACCGCATCCCGTACGCCGGGCGCATCCAGCAGCGACGTCCGCGCGAGGTCCGTGGTCCAGAGCGGCATGTGCGGGCGTAGCGCATCAAGCAGTCCGCGCGTTTGCCAGTGCTTGCCCGCTTCCATCTCATCAAGGGTCAAGCCGACGATCTGGAGAAACTGCACCTTGCCATGCGGTGTATCGATCGCCGGCAATTCCGGATCGGTTATGAACGCCAAGGCCCGCAACTCGGTGGTTGTCTCGAGCGCGATAGGCCCGTTGATGTCCATCCATTCGCCGTCGCGCAAAACATTGCCTGATTTGAAGACATAGCGCGCCAAATTCTGCATCAGGCTGATCGCCCAGACCGGCGGCTCCTCGTCGGCCACGGCACAAACCAGCCGAAAGGTCAGTTCGAACCCCCAGCCGCTAACCTCGGCATCCTCGCTTTCCTTCGCGTACAGCTCGCTCAGGCCGTAGCTGACATAATGCCAGTGCGGCACAGGCTCGGTGCGCTTCCATACACTGATCCCATCGAGCGGATCGGGACCGCCGAGCATCCACTTGATCAGGGTGCCATAATGTTTGGGCTCCTGGCCCGGATAAACCCGGCCCAGCGCGGCGTCGATCGCCTCCCACCCCGGTGCCGCATCGTCGTCTGCATCATCTTCCGCCATGACGCGAAGCTATGGATTATGTTCGCGCCTGTCGAGACGTCCCGCTGGATGAAAGTGCCTGGCGACCTTCGTAGGGCGACCTCCGATTATCGCTGACCGCTCCGGCGCATCGGCATGGCGTCAATCGTCTCTTCGAGTAGCTTTGCCGAAAACGGCCGTTTGCCGCGCAGTTTCTCTCCTCCGTCCTTGCCGATCAGAATGGCGGAAAAGCTCTTCGCGGGAAGCCGATATTGTTGCCGAAGGGTCGCGGCCGCGTCGCGCGCGCCCGCAACTCGATCGCCGACCACCTCCACCAGGCTCAGGTCGCGCGCCTCTGCTCCGGCCTTCCAGCCATCAATGATATGGTGCTGTTCGATCAAGGCCGCATCCGTGTCGGACGGCGCGGTGATCAGAAGAACGCGCCGTTCCCATCGCATGTCGGCAATGGTGCTGGAGGTCGTCAGCATCATCGGCAACACCGCCATCAGGAGCCATGAGGTCATCGGCAGAAAACGTGTCGCGCAGGCCGCCGTTCCGGCTGCCTGAACGACCAGCTTCAAGGCAGCTGAGCGCTCGTTAAAGCCCCGGTTGATCGAAACATTCGATCAATGCCTCGGTCAATATCCTGACCTTGCGCGAGGGATGCTGACCGGGCGGCCGCACCACAAAAATCCCGGCGGGCGGAACCGGGTGGCGCGTCATGATCTCGACCAAGGCCCCGCTAGCGATATGGTCCGCCACCAGAGCATCGGGCAAATAAGCAATGCCGACACCATCCAAGGCGGGCGCGACGAGTGATACGCCATTATCCGCTTTGAACCGCCCAGTCGGGCGAACCGTGATAACCTTGTCGCCATCGACGAATTGCCAAGCCTCGGTGCCCTGCATGACGGCTTCGTGGTTGAGCAGTTCGTCCGGTGTTTCGGGCGCACCATGCGCGTCGATATAGGCGGGACTTGCAACCAGCTTGCCGAATATCGGGCCAACGCGCCGCGCGATCAGCGTGGAATCCTGAAGATGCCCCACCCGAATTGCGCAGTCATAACCTTCCGCGACAATATCCACGAACCGATCGGTATAGCTGGTGTGGATGTGCAGCTCCGGATGGTCTGCCGCCAGCTGGGATAATACCTTGGCGAAGTGCGTCGGCCCGAAGGACAGCGGCGCCGCGATCCGCAGGCGGCCGCGAAGCTCGCCCAGGGGAAGGATGGTCTCCTTCGCAAGATCGATCTCGCTGCAAACCCGGGCAGCGTGATCGCGAAACGTAGCGCCCGCCTCGGTCAAGGCCGCCCCGCGGGTCGTCCGCGCGAGCAACTGGACGCCCAGATCCTGTTCGAGCCGGGCAAGTCGCCGGCTGACAATCGATTTAGAAACACCAAGACGACGTGCCGCCGGTGTCACGCCGCCCGCATCAGCCACTTCCACAAAGGTGCGCAGTTCTTCGATATCCATTCCGCGTTCCCATTGCTGCGACACCGTGTGTCAGGGCGAAGGCCTACCGCATCACGAACCGCAATGGCACTGCCCAGCCCGACATCGTCGCGAGGGCGCATGTCTTTCAGCACGTTGACCTTCCATTATCGACAAGAGGGAAAGTTATGACCTTTCGCAACGGCCTAGCTTCGCTGCTCCGCCCCGAAGATTCCGTTCTCGTCCTGATCGATCATCAGGCTTTCCAGCTTGCGGGCCTTGGCAGCCATGAGCCCCAAGCGGTCGTCAACAACACGACGGCGTTGGCGAAGCTCGCTAAGGCTTTCAATGTGCCCACCATTCTCACGAGTGTGCTCGCTGAGCGTGGCGGCCTGCTCTTTAAGCAGATCACCGACATCTTCCCCGACAATGAAGTGATCGATCGCACCTGGGTAAATACCTGGGAGGACGAGAAGGTAGTGAATCTGGTGAAGGCTACCGGCCGCAAACAACTGATCATCGCGGGCCTGTGGACCGAAGTCTGCGTTGCCATGCCCGTTATCCAGGCGCTTGGTGAAGGCTGGGATGTCACCGTCATCACCGATGCTTCGGGCGGAGTCACAGTGGAGTCGCACGAAGTCGCCATTCAGCGGATGATCGCGGCGGGCGCGAACGTGATGACCTGGATGGCATTGGCGGGCGAATGGCAGCGCGATTGGGCGCGGACCGAGCATGTCGAAGCCTTGACCGAGATCTTCTATTCGCATCTCGGTGGTACCGGCATCGCCTATCTGTGGGAGCAACAGCTGCTCAACACGCCCGTCGAGAACAACGCGGCGTGAGCAGGGTAGTGGCACGTATCGGTGGCCCGCAGTAGCGAACATGCGCAACGCCGATACCTGTCACCCTCCTCTTTCTCTCAAGCTCACGCCGACCGCGCGGCGTCAGCCTTCTATCGATCGCAGCCTAAGCGATTATTTCGCCATCGACGACGGTGGCCCATGATCGCGCTGGACATCCCGTGGGCGCCAGAAATCGATCGGGCGTTGAACATGACCTGAAACGGAGACCGTACGTGGAAATCGGTGTTGATAGCTTCGTTGCCATTCTGCCAGATCCGGCAACAGGCAAGCCCCCCTCCCCGACCGACCGGATGGTGGATCTTCTTCGGGAAGTGCAGGTCGCCGATCAGGTTGGTCTCGATATATTCGGTATAGGCGAACATCATCGCGCCGAGTTTCTCGACTCCGCCCCTGCCGTCATTCTGGCAGCGGCTGCAGCCCGCACCAGCCGCATCCGGCTGACGAGCGCGGTCACGGTCCTGAGTGCCGTAGATCCCGTACGGACGTTCCAGGAGTTTGCTACCCTGGACCTCATTTCCGGCGGGCGGGCCGAGCTCGTCGTCGGCCGCGGATCGTTCGGCGAGGCCTTTCCCTTGTTTGGGTTTGACCCCCGCAACTATGATGCGTTGTTCGCCGAAAAGCTCGATCTGCTCCTGAAGCTACGCGACGGAACCCGCATCGAATGGTCCGGGCAGTTCCGCCCCCCGTTGCGCGGGGAAGGCGTTTATCCACGGCCTCAACAGGCCCGTCTTCCCATATGGACCGGCGTTGGCGGAACTCCACAATCCTTCGTGCGCGCGGGCACCCTCGGCCTGCCGCTCATGATCGCCATTATCGGTGGCACCTTCGAACGGTTCCGGCCGCTCGTCGATCTTTACCGCGAAGCCGGCGCGCATGCCGGACATGATCCCGCCAGTCTGAAAGTCGGCGTCCATGCCATGGGCTTCGTTGGCGACACTGATGAAGCGGCACGCAACGCATTTTTCCCCGGTTGGGCGCATCTGACTGGAACGGTGGGGCGTGAACGTGGCTGGTCGCCGCCGTCCCGCGCGCAGTTCGATCACATGGCGGGTCCGGAAGGCGCCTTTCTGATTGGAGAGCCAGTGACTGTCGCCAGGAAAATCCTGTCTGCCAGCGCCGCGCTCGGCGGCCTATCGCGCATCACCTTCCAGATGAGCACCGCATCGCTGGAGACCGTCGCCATGCAACGGTCGATCGAATTGCTGGGTAACGAAGTGGCTCCGATCGTGCGCTATGCAGCGGGCTGAGCCGGGGATCATGAACGACAAAAAGGCCGGCGAATTACTTCGCCGGCCAGTATGTTCGCAGGAGGAACATCGTGTCAGCGGCATGAAGCCGCCAAATTCCGTGCTCCTGATGCACCGGCGGGGCGCGATGGCGCCTCAGCATCAGCGATCTGAGCTGGCCGCCTGTTAGTTGGGTTGAACGTTGGATTGCGAGATTGGCGAACCGGGCGCCGTATATGGATCCCATAGGTTTGCGCGATTATCGACCGGCAGCTTCCGAGATCCGCCGGTTCACGCTCAGGCAGGCTATGGCTGTGGCGGCACAGCCGATCGGAACGATCAGCAGTGCAACCGAAAGACCATTGGCCACGCCTATCTCAGTCATGCGATCGCTGATCGCACCGACGAGCAACGGCCCGAGCGCGGGGCCCAGCAAGCCCGACGCGATCAGGGACAGGCTCGATGCGATGGCTTCATGTCCCGCGCCCGCGACCTTGTGAGCAGCGCCGAACGCGTAGGGCAGCGTGAACGCAAAGGCGAACATCGCCGGAGTCAGCAAGGCGATCGACACCACGTGGTGTGGTGCGAACAGCGCCGCTATCGTTGTGATTGTTGCGACCATGAAGGCCAGTGCCGGCGCACGCAGCAGCGAGGATCCGCCCGCACGAACCGCTGCGTCAAAGCCGCGCCCGCCCAGCAACGTGCCGACGATCCCCAGCCCGCCCTGGAGCAGGCCGAAAGCCAAGCCGGCTTGGGTTGCGGTGAGTGCGTGGGTGCGGATCAGGAAGGTTGCAGCGAAGGCATAGAAAGGCGCGGAGGCAAAACCGATGCTGACTGCGGCGATGAGGATCGCACGGAAGGCAGGCAAGGCGAGTAACGCGCGGCTGGACATGCCAAAAGCGGAAGTGTCCTTCGCGCGGACTGGGCGCCGCTCGGAGCCGGCTGCCACGAAGGCGATGATGCCTATGATCGCTCCTATCGCACCCGCGCCGAGCAATACGAAGCGCCACCCATAGGCTTCGCCCAGCGCTCCGCCCGCGCCAAAGCCGATCATCGTGCCCAGCGGAATGCCCATCGAAAAGATACCAAGCGCTAGCCCGCGTCGCTCCGGCCGGATACGGCGCGCTATAATCGCGTGGCTGGACGGTATCGCTCCTGCCTCGCCCAGCGCGACGCCGAAGCGGCTGGCGGCAAGCGTTGCAAAGCCCGTCGCCATACCGCCTAACGCGGTCATGGCACTCCAGATCATGGTGCAACCCAACAGCACGGCGCGTGGAGATCCCTGATCGGCGAGCCGCGCCATCGGCAAGGAAAGCAAGGCGTAGCAGACGGCGAAGGCGATGCCCGTTATCAACCCGATCTGGGTATCGCTGAGCAACAGTTCCGCCTTGATCGCTTCAGCCAGAATGAACGGCAGCATGCGATCGACCTGGGCGATCAAGCTGACCAGGAAGAGTGCACCCAGCAGGAAGACAGCCCTGCGCGCACCAAAGAAGCCTCCACGCTTCTGATCGCTACCATCGTCCAGTTGCGGGCCAGCGATCACGCTGGTCGTTGCCGTCTGAGTCATAAGGTTCGCTCCGGTTGGTGCAAAGGCTGCTGCGCGCCCGGGCGCTTCACTGGACATGCGTGACATTGCCCGGCGCCTCCGCTGCCGCGAACCACACCCCGGTGAGCATCTGCGACACCTCCCACAGCCGTGCCGCCACACCCTCATCGAGCGCTGCGGAGGGGATTTTCGATGCAGCGGGATAACCGCGCAGCTCCGCGAACCCATCAGGTCCATAATAGCCGCCCGGCTTCGCCTCCGGCGCAGTCGCCGCGAACAGCGTTGGCAACGCCCCTTGCGCCACCGGCTGGAAAAGAAAGGGGAAATAGGACCGGATGCGTCCCTGCAAACTTCGCGGCCCCGCGCCGTTATGAATGAGGTCGGTGCGTGAGATCCCTGGATGGGCGGCAATGCTTGTCACGCCCCATCCCTCTGCCACGCTGCGCCGCTGGAACTCGAAGGCGAACATCAGACACGCCAGTTTCGACTGGGCGTAACTTGCCATGGGATTATAGGTCCGCTCGGCCTGAAGATCATCGAAATCGATCTTCCCGCGCAGTGCGGCAATGCTGGATACCGACACCACCCGCGGGGCGGGGGCCTGGCGCAGGAGTGGCAGGAGCTGTGCGGTCAACGCCACATGGCCGAGGAAGTTGGTCCCCAGTTGCAGCTCGAACCCATCAGCCGTGACTTGCCGCTGCGGCGGCACCATCACCGCGGCGTTGTTGATCAGGATATCCAGTCGCTCGATCTGAACGGCCAAGCGGGCGGCACACTCCGCCACAGACGTCAGGCTCGCGAGGTCGCACCGCTCGAAGCGGACCTTCGCCCCCGGTACGTCACGCCGAATCTGCTCGACCGCCAGCACACCCTTGCGCAGATCCCGTCCCGCGATGATCGTTTCACAGCCTGCACGGGCCAGCGAAAGGGCATCCTCAAAGCCGAGACCGCCCGTGCCAGTGACAAGCGCAACGCGCCGATGTTGCGGGGGAATGTCGGACATTGTCCAACGTGTCATGGCGTTCATCTCCGTCGAAGTAAGTGAATGGCTTCGACGGCTAACCTATGGCCGGGCCGGGCAAGCTCCATGCCCGAACCCGGCGTTTTCGTGCCTGATCCTCTTAGTGGTCGCGATAATGCCCGATCATCGCGCTGTTGCTTGCGCCAATACTTCCTTGAACATCATGACATCGCGCTTTGGCGCTATCCCGAACGAGCGAGTATATTCGCGACTGAACTGTGAGACGCTTTCATAGCCGACATGATACGCCGCCTCGGACACGTTGGCCGTATCCGATAACATCAAGCGCCGCGCCTCCACCAAACGAAGCTGCTTTTGATACTGGACCGGCGTCATCGACGTCATCGTCTTGAAGTGATGGTGAAACGAAGACGGGCTCATCCGGGCAACCTCGGCCAGCTGCTCGACACGCAACGGCTTGTTGAAATTATCACGCACGAAGTGGATCGCCCTGGCCACCCGTTCGGCATGAGTTTCCGGAAGCGCGAGCTTGGCGATCTCGCCACCATGAGGTCCAGTCAGCAGCCAATAATGGATCTCCCGCATCATCGCCGGGAACAGCACGGGGATCGCATCGGGATTTCCCATCAGCCGCACCAGCCGGGTCAGACATTCGGCCAGTTGCTCGTCGACCTGCCCGACGAAAATGGAGGCGGTGGCGGCGGCGCTCGGCTTCGGCGACGTGGGAAGCTGCTGTATCAGCTCGC
>NZ_JBMDXN010000100.1:0-13829 GCF_048595155.1 Sphingomonas sp. | reverse complement strand
TCCGCCATGTCCGGATCGGTCATGATCGTCGCCGGGTTCGAATTGACGAGGATGATGCGGTAGCCCTCCTCGCGCAGCGCCTTGCACGCCTGCGTCCCCGAGTAATCGAACTCGCACGCCTGGCCGATGACGATCGGGCCGGCGCCGATGATAAGGATGGATTTGATGTCGGTGCGCTTGGGCATGGGTTATGCGAGACCTGAAAGCCCTCTCCCTGCAGGGAAAGGGTTGGGTGAGGGTGAACGACGCAGATGGAGAGCAGACTGACTCCGGTTGCGCGCGAGCTCCGGCGAGCGGTGACGGATGTTGAAGCGGTGCTCTGGCAGCGCCTCAGGAACCGGCAGATCGAGGGCGCCAAGTTTGTGTGCTGACGCGGGCTCCTCCCAACCCCAGCCCTCTTCCCGCTGGGGAGAGGGGATCACCGTACACTCCGCAACTGGCTCACGAACTGCTCAAACAGGTAATGACTATCCTGCGGGCCGGGGCTGGCTTCCGGGTGATATTGCACCGAGAAGGCCGGCTTGTCGGTCAGGCGCAGCCCCGCCAGTGATCCGTCGAACAGCGAGATATGGGTAGGCTCGGCATTGGCCGGCAGCGTCTCGGTCAGCACCGCGAAGCCGTGGTTCATGCTGGTGATCTCGACGCGGCCGTCGTCATTGCGTTTCACCGGGTGATTGGCCCCGCGATGGCCCTGGTGCATCTTGGCCGTCTTGGCGCCGACCGCCAGACCCAGCAATTGGTGCCCAAGGCAGATGCCGAAGATCGGCTTGGCGATCTTGAGCAATTCCTGGATCACCGGCACCGCATAAGCGCCGGTCGCGGCCGGATCCCCTGGGCCGTTGGACAGGAATACGCCGTCCGGATCGTGCGCCATGACGTCCTCGAACGTCGCCGTAGCCGGCACGACGGTGACGCGCGCGCCGGCCGCAACCAGATTGCGCAGGATGTTGCGCTTCAGCCCGAAGTCGATCGCCACGACGTGCGGCCCGTCCGGGTTGGCGGCATGCGTCGCGTAGCCCTCCCCCAGCGTCCACAAGCCGTCGTCCCATTTGTAGCTCTGGGTCGAGGACACGTCCTTGGCGAGGTCCATGCCCTCGAGCCCCGGCCAGCTGCGCGCCTGCTCGGCGAGCGCATCCAGATCGAATTCGCCCTTGGCATTGTGCGCGATCACGCCGTTCGGCGCACCACCCAGGCGGATGGCGCGGGTCAGGGCGCGCGTATCGACACCCGACAGCCCGATCCGGCCGTTATTGCGCAACCAGCCGTCGAACCGCTGCGTCGACCGGAAATTGGAAGGATCGGTCACGTCCTCACGCACGACGCAGCCGAGCGCATGGGGGTTGATCGCTTCGATATCTTCAGGATTCGCACCGACATTGCCGATGTGCGGGAAGGTGAAGGTCACGATCTGCCCGGCATAGGACGGATCTGTCATCACTTCCTGATAGCCGGTCATCGCCGTGTTGAAGCATACCTCGCCCACGGCGGCCCCTTCGGCCCCAAAGCCGCGGCCCCATATGACGCTACCATCACCCAGCACGAGGACACCGGTTGCGCCTTCGGGAGACGGCGCGCGAGAAGTCGTGGCGTCGGCCATAGTAGGCGGGCACTCCAATGGGTTGAGCAGCGATGTCGCTAAGCGCCGTCCGCTAGACGGCCTTGTTCGGCGGGTCAACTCTACCCAATCGGGCGGGTTCCGGCTAGAATGGAGGTTTCCGCTCCACCCCGAGAGATTCCATGATTAGAGACGATATCAAGACGGCGCAGCTCGCCGCGATGAAGGCGCGCGACACCGCAACCGTCAACGCCACCCGACTGATCCAGGCCGCGATCAAGAATCGCGATATCGAGCTTCGCACCGCCACGACCACGCCGGACGACGACGTGCTGGTCACCGAAGTCCTGCAAAAAATGATCAAGCAGCGCCGCGAATCGGTCGATCTGTATCAAAAAGGCGGCCGTCAGGAGCTGGCCGACGCAGAGCTGGCGGAGATCGCGGTCATTGAACGCTTCCTGCCCCAGCAGATGAGCGAAGCCGAAGCGGCCAGCGCCATCGACGCCATCGCGACCGAACTTGGCGCGACCTCGGTCAAGGACATGGGCCGTGTGATGGCTGCCCTCAAAGAGCGCCACGCCGGCCAAATGGACATGAGCAAAGCCAGCGCGCTGGTGAAGGCGCGATTGGGGTAATGGCGTAACGAAAGAGCGGTAGGTCGCGCCTCCGTTTGAAAAGGGCAGGCGCTGAAGCTCCCCTCCCGCTTGCGGGAGGGGCTGGGGGTGGGGATGACCGTCTTCCGGACGAGGAACACGGAAAGAGCGCGTGAACTCCGTAACGCGGCGAGCCCCGCCGAGCGTTTGCTTTGGAGGCACCTTGGTGGCCGTCGGCTAGGGGGGTATAAGTTCAGTCGGCAAATGCCGGTAGGCGACTATTTTGCCGATTTCCTTTGCAGAGAGTGCGGGCTGATCATTGAAGTCGACGGCTACAGTCATGACGTGCGTATCGAGCAGGATCAGCGCCGGACAGAGTCGTTGAAGAAGCTGGGATTTACCGTCATCCGATTCACAAATGCGGACGTGACAGAGCGACTGGAAGGCGTCCTGCTGGAAATTTTGCAAGCATTGAGCCGGTTGATCCCCCACCCCCAGCCCCTCGCGCAAGCGGGAGGGGAGCTCTTTTGAGCCTGTCCCCGCAATTCCTGGATGAACTCCGCCACCGGACCTTGCTGTCCGGGCTGATCGGCCGCACCGTCAAGTTGCAGAAAGCGGGCCGCGAATATCGGGCCTGCTGCCCCTTTCATGACGAGAAAACACCAAGTTTTTACGTCAATGACGAGAAAGGCTTCTATCATTGCTTCGGATGTTCGGCCCATGGCGACGCCATCCGCTTTCTGACCGAAGCCAAGGGCATGCCCTTCATGGATGCGGTCAAGGAACTCGCCCAGGCGGCGGGGCTTGAGCTGCCGGCGCCTGATCCGCGTTCCGCCGAACGGGCCGAACGCGCCACCGGGCTGGTCGCCGCGTCAGAGGCCGCGCAGAAATGGTTTGCGGAGCAGTTGCAGGGCATCGCCGGCACGGAAGCGCGCGCCTATCTGACGCGGCGCCGCGTATCGGATGCGCTGGTGAAGGCGTTCGGCCTGGGCTTCGCGCCGGATTCGCGGGGGAAGCTCAAGGCGGCCCTCGCCAGCTTCGGCAATGATACGCTGGTTGAAGCGGGGCTGCTCATCCTGGTGGATGATAAAGAGCCCTATGACCGCTTTCGCGGACGGCTGATCTTCCCCGTTCGCGACGCGCGCGGCCGTACGATCGCGTTCGGCGGACGCATCCTCGACAGCGGCGAGCCCAAATATCTGAATTCGCCGGATACACCGCTCTTCGATAAAGGGCGCACGCTCTACAATCTCGATCGCGCCGGCCCCGCCAGCCGCAAGACCGACCGGGTGATCGTCGTTGAGGGCTATATGGATGTCATCGCGCTGGCAGGCGCCGGCATTGACGAGGCGGTTGCTCCCTTGGGCACGGCGCTGACGGAGGCGCAGATCGAACGGCTCTGGCGGCTCGTGCCGGTTCCGATCCTGTGTTTCGATGGCGACAAGGCCGGGCAGAAGGCCGCGATTCGCGCCGCCTTGCGCGCCTTGCCGATGGTGGCACCGGATCGCTCCCTGCGCTTCGCCACATTGCCCAACGGGCAGGATCCCGACGATCTCATCAAGGCCGGCGGCAAGGCCGCGTTCGAAGCCGCGCTGCAGACCGCCATTCCGCTGGTCGACCTCATCTGGCGGCACGAGAAGGAAGCGACCCCGCTCGATACGCCGGAAACGCGCGCCGGCTTGCGCCGGCGGCTGGCCGAGCTTGCCGGCACGATCGCCGACAAGGGCACAGCCGAAGAATATAAGCTGGAATTTCGCCGCCGCTTCGACGCGCTGTTCGGATCCGCGTCCAGTCGTCCCGCCCATGAGGAACGCTCTTTTCGGGAAAGACAGCCATTCCGCCGCGGCGATTTCCGCAAGCCTCCGCCCCGGCCCACGACCCCGGGCGCGCGCTCGATCGGCAAAGGCGGTGTCGATCCGATGTTCGCGCGCGCCATCATCGCCGGGCTGGTCCTCCACCCAGGCATTCTGGCGGCGCATGCCGAGGCGCTGGCCGAACTCCCGCTGGGCGATCCGGTGCTCGAGCGCATCCGCGATGCGCTGGTCGATGCGGCTTTCACCGGCCGCTCCCTTGAAGGTGACGGCGCGCATTCCATATTGGCAAATGCCGGGCTTGGATCGGTGGCGGATGAGCTGTGCCAGACGAACAGTCTTGCCTTTTCCTTTCTGCGCAGCGATGCGGACCCGAGTCGTGCGACGCGCGATCTTGGAGAAGCGATCGACGTGTTGGTAACGCACCCGCTGATCGAGCAGGCGCTGGCGGAAGCAACCCGCAGATTGGGCACCACGACGGATGAGGCGAGCTTCGCGGAACAGCAGCGTTTGACGCGCGAAAAGCGGGAAGTCGAACGTCGGCTGATGGATTTATTGCAGCCGGAAGGCGAATGAGCGAGTTACGGGATCAAAGAGGTAGCATGGCGAAGAACGGCATGGTTGCGGATGCAGGCGAGAAGATGGACAGTGGCGATGCGCCTCTGATCGATCTCAACGACTCGTCGATCAAGAAAGTCTTCGCGCGCGCCAAGAAGCGCGGTTACATCACCGTGGACGAGCTCAACGAAGCTTTGCCGCAAGATCAGATGACGACCGATCAGATCGAAGACGTGATGTCGGCCCTCAACGAGATGGGCGTCAACGTCGTCGAGAATGAGGAGGCTGGCGAGGAAGGCGAGCAGACTCAGCAGCCGGAAGAGGACGAGGTCGAGGAAACGACCGGTGACGAAACCGTCACGACCTTCACCGCCACGGCGACCAAGAAGGAAACCGTCGATCGCACCGACGATCCGGTGCGCATGTATCTGCGCGAGATGGGCGCGGTCGAACTGCTCTCCCGCGAGGGCGAGATCGCCATCGCCAAGCGCATCGAGGCCGGCCGCGACACGATGATCCAGGGGCTGTGCGAGAGCCCGATTACTTTCAACGCCATCATCGACTGGTCGACCCAGCTGAACGAAGGCACGATGCAGCTGCGCGAGATCCTCGATCTCGATGCGATGGTCTCCAAGGGCCCGACCGCCGAGCAGGTGGAAGGCGCCGAGGACGACACAGGCGAAATCAGCGAGAAGAGCGCCGGCCCGTCCTTCAAGGAAGAAGACGAGCCCGAGGAATCCGCCTCGTCCGACGAGGATGAGGACGGCCTGACCGAACGCCGCGTGCCGCGTCCGTCCGACGACGATGATGAGGATAACACCTTGTCGCTGGCGCAGATGGAAGAGCAGCTCAAGCCGCAGGCGCTCGAAAAGTTCGCGGCCATCACCGCACTCTACAAGAGCTTCGCCAAGCTCCAGGCCAAGCGCGTCGACGCGCTCGGCATGGGCGATGACTTCCCCAAGGCGGAAGAGACCAAATATCAGAATCTGCGCGAGGAATTGACCGCGCAGGTGGAAAGCGTGAAGTTCCACGCCGCCAAGATCGAACATCTGGTCGATCAGCTTTATTCGTTCAACCGGCGCCTCACCGCGCTCGGCGGCCAGATGCTGCGTCTGGCCGAGCGCCATAAGGTGCCCCGCAAGGATTTCCTGGACCGCTATATCGGCCATGAAACCGAGGAAGGCTGGCTCACCACCGTTTCGAAGCTCGACAAGAAGTGGACGGCCTTCGCGACCGAAGAGGCTGCCCCGGTCGAGCGCATTCGCGCCGAGATCGGCGAAATCGCGTCGGCGACCGGCATGTCGCTCACCGAGTTCCGCCGCATCGTCAACATGGTGCAGAAGGGCGAACGCGAAGCCCGCATCGCGAAGAAGGAAATGGTCGAGGCGAACCTGCGCCTCGTCATCTCGATCGCGAAGAAATATACCAACCGCGGCCTGCAGTTCCTGGATCTGATCCAGGAAGGCAATATCGGCCTGATGAAGGCGGTCGATAAGTTCGAATATCGCCGCGGCTACAAATTCTCGACCTACGCCACCTGGTGGATCCGCCAGGCGATCACGCGCTCGATCGCGGACCAGGCACGCACGATCCGCATCCCGGTCCACATGATCGAGACGATCAACAAGCTGGTCCGCACCAGCCGCCAATTCCTGCACGAGACCGGCCGCGAGCCGACCCCGGAAGAGCTGGCCGAGCGCCTGAGCATGCCGCTCGAAAAGGTGCGCAAGGTGATGAAGATCGCCAAGGAGCCGATCAGCCTCGAGACGCCGATCGGCGACGAGGAAGATTCGCACCTGGGCGATTTCATCGAGGACAAGAATGCGGTGATCCCGGTCGATGCCGCGATCCAGGCCAACCTCAAGGAAACGGTCACCCGCGTCCTCGCCAGCCTCACCCCGCGTGAGGAGCGCGTGCTGCGCATGCGCTTCGGCATCGGCATGAACACCGATCACACGCTGGAAGAGGTCGGCCAGCAATTCTCGGTGACGCGCGAACGTATCCGCCAGATCGAGGCCAAGGCGCTGCGCAAGCTCAAGCATCCGAGCCGCAGCCGCAAGATGCGCAGCTTCCTCGACCAATAGGTCGGGCTGCGCATCGGCCGCGCGCGCTGCGCCTCGCGATGGCGCCAGTGTAACCATAGTCCACGTCACCCTGAACTTGTTTCAGGGTCCATCCCGCGGCCAGGCAACGCAGCCTATAATCGGGTGTCGATAAGGCGTAATGCGCACACTCGTCAACGACGCGTGCCTCCCGATGGATGCTGAACCAAGTTCAGCATGACGAGCGGGTGGCCGCCCACCCGTCGCCCCCCAACGCACCGTCGCCCTGGACCTGTTTCAGGACCTGCTCCGCGACGCGTCTAGCGCGCTGCTTGGACTCCAGTCCTCTGTCGGACGGCCCAAACTGACAGCTGCCCGCCGCAGCCGGCGATCAACGTGCGGTTTGGCAAACTCCGGTCGAGCGGCCTGGCCCTACCCCGCCGTCCAGCCCTTGGCATCGACCGTCTCGGCCTTGTGGGTGCGACGGTCGTACAGGCACAGCATCGTGCTCGGCGCATTCTTCATGTAACGCTGCTTGTAACGCCCGCGCACGAGCATGGCGTCGCGCCCGACCTGATCGCTGAAGTTGAGCGGCGCGGACACGGTCGGACGGGCCAGATTTGCCGCCGCGATACAGGCCGCGCGGCCCGCCTTCGTCGAAGCCGCCCAGGCGGCATCGGTCGACGCCTGTGCGGGCGCCGCAAGCGACGGCAGGAGGAAGGCCGCCAGTACAACCGAAGCGGAAGATCGGATCATCGAAGGTCCTTTTTCAGTAAAGCAGATAAGGCTCGCGCTCCTCACGCCAGGCCTCTTCGTCCGGGCTTGCGAGCGCCTCCAGATCAGCTGGCACGGCGGCCGCATCATCGACCCATTCCCGCAAGCCGGGGCCGCCATTGATCACGTCGATCGGCAGCTTCCCGAAGGCATATTCGTAAGGAAAGTCGCGCCATAATTCATAAGACGGATACAATCCCCGGATCGCCTTGAACGCGAGCGCCTGCAGCCGCCACGGGCGGAACGCCTCATGATCATAGCAATGTCCCTCCGCATGGATGTGAACACCCGAGCAAAGCTGGTGGACATGCTTGTGAAAGGTCGGCTCGAACATGATCTCGCGCAACGCGCAACCGGCCAGCCAGTCCGGCGCCAGCCGACGCATTTCGGCAATGACATCGCGCGCGACGATGTCCGGCGCGCCGAACAATTCCAGCGGGCGGGTGGTGCCGCGCCCTTCGGACAAGGTGGTGCCCTCCAGCATCACCGTCCCGGAATAAGCGCGTGCCATCCACAGATTGGGCGCGTTCGGGCTGGGGTTGATCCACAAACGCTCGCCCAGCGGCCAGCCATATCCAGGCGCAGCGTCCGGCGCATAGCCGGTCATCTGAATGACCCGATAGGCCACATCCAGCTTGCCGCGGGCAATGAACCAATGGCCCAGTTCGCCCAGGGTCAGCCCATGCCGCATCGGCATCGGGCCTGCGCCGACGAAGCTCTCCCATCCCGCGATCAGCGTGGTGCCTTCGACCGGACGCCCCGCCGGATTGGGCCTGTCGAGCACCCAGACCTCCTTGCCATGGGCCGCGGCAGCTTCCAGCACGTAGAGCAGCGTCGTGATGAAGGTGTAGATCCGGCAGCCCAGATCCTGCAGATCGACCAGCAGCACGTCGAACGTGGCCATTGCCTCATCCGTCGGGCGGCGCACCTCGCCATACAGGCTGAAGACCGGCATGCCGTGCACGGGGTCGGTGAAATCGGGCGATTCCACCATATTGTCCTGCTTGTCGCCGCGCAGGCCGTGCTGCGGCCCGAAGGCCGCGGTCACGTTCAACCCCGCCCCCACCAGCGCGTCCAGCGAATGAACCAGGTCGGCCGTAACCGATGCTGGATGAGCCAGTAGCGCGACGCGGCGCCCCTTGAGCTCAGCGACAAGCGAAGGGTCGGCGAGCAGCCGATCGATACCGAATTCCATACAGTCAGCCTGCTGGCGGCAGTTCGGCCGCGAAGCAAGCGGCGTTGTGGAAATCGGGAGGCCCGGGAGGATGCGCGAGTGCCCAGAAAGAGCGTACACCGCTTGTGTCCTCGATTACCGCGGACAGACCGATCGGCCCCGTCACATCGGGCGGAAGGGACAGCGTGGCAGAGAGGGTCGCGCGCCCCCTTCCCTCTGCCCAGGCCACCGCCGGATCCGGAATATCGGCTTCACGCATGCCGGCCCGATACGCATCGAAATGGTAGGCGGCCCATTGCGTGGAGGGGGAGAGGTTGAATTCATAATAGCCGTCGCCCGCGCCGACGAAGGCTTCTAAGCAGCTATGTTTCCACAATTCGTCGGTGCGGACGGCCGGCCGAAACCCCGGGAAGCGGACGCGGTTGAGGTCGCCGAACAGATGATAGTCCAGCCGCAGGCCGCCGGGCACGCGCGCCAGTTCGACCTCGATCCGTGTCGCCGGCGACGGGCTGCTCGGGTGAAGGTTCAGCGACAACATGGGAGCTCCCCTTGGCGCACTTCGGCCGTCATTGCGAGGAGCGGAGCGACGAAGCAATCCAGCCCTACATCCAAATCTTGGGGTACGGATCCTGCCAATCGGGATTGGCGTGCTCCATCAACGCAAGCTTTCTGAAACGCGACCCGCCCTTGATCTGCTTCTCGCGCAGGATCGCATGCTCCATAACTCCATGATGTAGACGGCGGGCTGGCGATCATGGACATTCGACTGGATTGCCGCGCCGCTACGCGGCTCGCAATGACGATGCGAGGCCGGCGAACCCGATGCAGTTCGGCCGCAGCAACCGCGTCTTCACCCTCGCATCCTTGAACGAACATGCTAAGCGCCGCCGCATCATGAGCGAATTCCAGTCCGACTTGCTGCGCGTCCTCTCTGAGCGCGGCTATATCCACCAGGTCACCGATGCGGCCGCGCTCGACGCGCTTGCCGCCAAGCAGATCGTGCCCGCTTATATCGGCTTCGATCCAACCGCGCCGTCGCTGCATGTCGGCAGCCTGGTGCAGATCATGATCCTGCGTCGCCTGCAGCAGACCGGGCACAAGCCGATTGTGCTGATGGGCGGCGGCACCGGCAAGATCGGCGATCCCAGCTTCAAGGACGAAGCGCGCAAGCTGCTGACCAACGATCTGATCGCGTCCAACGTCGCCTCGATCAAACAGGTATTTTCCCGCTTCCTCACCTTCGGTGATGGCCCGACCGATGCGGTGATGGTCGACAATGCCGAATGGCTCGACGCGCTGGAATATATCCCGTTCCTGCGCGAGGTCGGGCAGCATTTCTCGATCAATCGCATGCTCAGCTTCGATTCGGTGAAGCTGCGGCTCGACCGCGAACAGTCGCTGTCCTTCCTCGAATTCAACTACATGATCCTCCAGGCCTACGATTTCCTGGAGCTGTCGCGCCGCGCCGGCTGCCGCCTGCAGCTCGGCGGATCGGATCAATGGGGCAATATCGTCAACGGGATCGAACTGGCCCGGCGCATGGACGGCACCGAAGTGTTCGGCGTCACCACCCCGCTCATCACCACCGCCGACGGCGGCAAGATGGGCAAGACGATGGCGGGCGCCGTCTGGCTGAACGAAGATCAGCTCCCCGCTTACGATTATTGGCAATTCTGGCGGAACACGCATGACGGCGACGTCGGCCGTTTCCTGCGCCTGTTCACCGATCTGCCGCTCGACGAGATTGCGCGACTGGAGGCGCTGGAAGGCGCCGAGATCAATCATGCCAAGGTCGTGCTCGCGACCGAAGCCACCAAGCTCTGCCGCGGCGCCGAAGCCGCCGTGCAGGCGCAGACCACGGCGCAGGAAACCTTCGCCCAGGGCGGCGCCGGCGAAGGCTTGCCCACGATCCGGGTGACCGAAGGCACGATCGGCATCGTCACCGCGCTTACGGTGCTCGGCTTTGCCGGCTCCAATGGCGAAGCCCGGCGCAAGATCGCGGAAGGCGCGGTGCGTCTCAACGACATCCCGATCAAGGACGAACGGTATGAAATTGTCCTCGACCAGGACGCGCCGGTAAAGCTCAGCCTCGGCAAGAAGCGCCACGGACTCCTCGAAAAGGGCTGATCGCCACTGGCCCTCGCGCGCAGGGTCCCGCCCGCCTCAATTGGTTGGGCTGGGCTGCGTGAATGGCGAGCAGCACGGCTTGGTGACGGGCTGGAATTCCATCAGCTCGGCCCGCGTACCGTCCGGATCGTAGAGGTTCGCCTGCCACTTGCCATCGAGGCCCATATTGGGGCCGTCATGGCGCGGGCTAAGCCGGTCGCCGGCGATCAGCGTCGTCACCGCATTCTGCATGTTGGGCACGCCAAGCGAAAAATGGTTGAGCACGCCCAGCTGCCGGGCATCCACGCGCTCCATCGGCACCGTCGATCCGTCGCCCACCATCATATATTCCAGCCAATCGCGGCTGTCGGGCGCTTGCTGCGAGACCCAGTCGGTGGCCCCTTCCTTCTTCGCGCCATACCAATAAGGCCGGAAGCCCAGCAGATCGCGGTAGAAGCTGTCCTGCTTCACGCGATTGCGGACCATCAGGCCAACGTGGATGATGCGCCCGCTGATCGCGCCCGGCTCTGCGCGGGGGGCCGCAACGGACTGGACGAACTGCACGTCATTGCCTTCCGGATCCTGTGCCGAAAACCACAGGCTGCCGTCGAACGCTTTCGTGACTGGCGACACGCCGGGATAGCCACGCGCGATCAGATAAGCGCGCAGGCCCGCGGCATCCGTCGTGCTCCAGCCGATATGGGCAAGACGGCTCTCCCCCGGATTGGGGCCAAGCGGCAGCACTTCCACGAATTGCGTCGTGCTGAAATGATAGCGCACGCCGTGCGGATTCTCCGGATCGGTCGCCTTATGGGCACCAAGGATGCGGGTATAATAATCATCGGAGGCCGCCATGTCAGCGGAGAAGACCGCGATATGGGATATGCCCGTGATCGGCGGCCGCTGCGGCGCCGCCAAGCCGGTGGTAGCCAGCACAAATCCCAAAGCAATCGTGGCAAGACGCCGCATCTTCATCCCCTCATTGGTCTGGTTGTACCCAGTCCCCAAATCCGGTCTTGCCGGGCGCCCGCCCCGGCGTAAACCCCTGTTCCGCGGCGATAACCCGATTATGTCCGACACGATCACCCCGATCGGATCAGTCCTACCGCTGCATCCCGCTCGAACAGATACAGCGCCGTCCGTGCCGCCTGTCCGCGGGGTCCGCTCAATCCGCCATCGCGATCCACCAGCAGCCGGGCATCCTGCGTCGCCGTCTCGATCAGGGCAGCGCTATGCTCCGGCGTGGCAAGCTTGAACGCGGCTTCGCCGGACTGGCGTGTGCCCAATATCTCGCCTGCGCCGCGCAGCCGCAAATCCTCTTCGGCAATGCGGAAGCCGTCATTGGTTTCGCGCAGCAGCGCCAGCCGCGCGCGCGCCGTTTCGCTCAGGCCGCCGGCGGTGCGCAGCAGCAGGCAGATGGATCGGCCCTCCCCCCGGCCGACGCGGCCACGCAGCTGATGCAACTGGGCCAGACCGAACCGATCGGCATGCTCGATCACCATCAGGGTGGCGTTCGGAACATCCACGCCGACCTCGATCACCGTCGTGGCGACCAGCAGACCGAGCTCCCCACGCTGGAATGCGGCCATCACCGCGTCCTTCTCCGGTCCCTTCATGCGGCCGTGGACGAGGCCGACCTTACCTGGGAAGCGCGCGTTCAGCGCGGCGGCGCGGCTCTCGGCGGCAGCAAGGTCGCTGACCTCGCTTTCCTCTACCAGGGGGCACACCCAATAGGCTTGGTCGCCCCCCGCCAGATGACGCTCAAGGCCGTCGACCACTTCGATCAGGCGGTCGTCTGATATGACGCGTGTTTCGATCGGCTGCCGGCCCGGCGGCATCTCGTCCAGCCGGCTGGAATCCATCTCGCCATATTGGCTGAGCGTCAGCGTGCGCGGGATCGGCGTGGCCGTCATCGCGAGCAGATGGGGCGGCCGCTCCGCCTTCTGGGTCAGCAGCATACGCTGGGCGACACCGAAACGGTGCTGCTCGTCCACCACGGCAAGGCCAAGCTTCTTGTAGCTGACAGCCTCCTGAAAGATGGCATGCGTGCCGATCAGGATGTGGATCGATCCGTCGGCCAGCCCCATCAAGGTTGCTTCGCGCGCCCGCCCTTTGTCCCGCCCGGTCAGGATGGCGATATTGACAGGCACGCCCGCCAACAGCCGCGACAGCGTCGCATAATGCTGGCGTGCGAGGATTTCGGTTGGCGCGAGCAAGGCCCCCTGCGCCCCCGCCTCCACCGCGATCAGTAGGGCCATCAAAGCGACCAGCGTTTTGCCGGCGCCGACATCGCCCTGCAGCAGCCGCAGCATGGGCGCGCTCTGCGCCATATCGCCTTCGATCTCACGCACGGTGCGCGTCTGCGCGCCGGTCGGCTGATAAGGCAGCCGCAGGGCATCCCGCAGCCGACCGTCGCCAGCCAGCGGTGTGCCCCGCCGTCCGCGCGAAGACGCGCGCACCAGCATCAACGCCAGCTGATTGGCGAAGAGCTCGTCATAGGCCAATCGCTCGCGGGCCTTGGCATCGGCGGGATCGGCGTGGATCCGGCGCAAGGCGTCGGCCCAACTCGGCCAATCCTGCTTGGCCAGCAAGCTCGGCTCGATCCATTCGGGCAGCACCGGCATGCGCGCGATCGCCTGCGCCACCAGCGCGCCCAGCCGCTTGTTGGTAAGCCCCTCGGACAAGGCATAGACGGCCTCACGAGCCGGCAGGGCCTGCGCCTCCTCCGGCGTCATCACCTCGGGATGCACGATCTGCAGCCATTGGTCGTAGCGATCGAGCTTGCCGGAAATGGCCTTGGCTTCGCCGAGCGGCAATTGCTTCTTCGCCCAGCCCGAGGAGCCGCCGAAGAAGACAAGACTGACGACATTGCCGGCGGAGTCGCGCGCGACCACCCGGGACGGGGCCCGCGCGCTGCCGCCCATGCGATATTCCGTCGGGGTTACGGTGATCGTGATGATGCGCCCGACATCCGCCTCGTCCAGCTCCGTCACCGCCTTGCGATCCACCCATCCGGTGGGGAGGTGGAACAACAGATCGATCACACGCGCCAGACCGAGGCGGCCGAGCGGCTTGGCAAGCGTCGGCCCGACGCCTTTCAGCGCCTCCACCTCGGCGAACAGCGGATTGAGAATGTCGGGTCGCATGATTAGATACGGGTCATTAGCCCCCCGTACCGGCGTCGCAAAGCGGCCGCCGGATCTTCCCTTTTGGAGC
>NZ_JBMDXN010000099.1:0-1607 GCF_048595155.1 Sphingomonas sp. | reverse complement strand
GGGATCGCTATCGGCGAGGATGGCCGAACTCAGGGCGCGATTGGCGTCGTAGGCGGCCATGAAGCAGCCCGGGTCTCCAAAGCACCCTTCGATGGCGATGCCGAGACGCCCGAACCCGGCCATGCGCGGGAGGCGCTCGGGTGATAGTGTCGGCAGCATGGCCAGCGCAAAAGACATCAGGTTGAGCAGTGCGCCGAACATTGAACCGCGCCGGGTTTGTCGGAGGCCCCAACTCCTGAGAGGAAGGGTCTATGACGAGCAAGACGACGAACAAGTTCTCGCCTGAGGTTCGCACCCGCGCGGTGCGGATGGTGCTGGAACACGAGAAGGATCACCCGTCGCGGTGGGCGGCGGTAGTATCGATCGCGGCGAAGATCGGCTGTTCCGGGCAGACGCTCAACGAATGGGTGAAGAAAGCCGAGGTGGACAGCGGCATGCGCGGTGGTGTGCCGAGTGACGTCGCGGAGCGGATGAAAGCCTTGGAGCGCGAGAATCGCGAACTGCGTCAGGCGAACGAGATCCTTCGCAAGGCGTCCGCCTATTTTGCGATGGCGGAGCTCGACCGCCGAGCGAAGTGATGGTGTCGTTCATTGACGCGCACCGCGCGATGTACGGGGTCGAGCCGATCTGCCGGGTACTGCCGATCGCCCCATCCACCTACCATGCCCATGTTGCCAGAAGGATGGAGCCGACCAGGCGGTCGGCTCGGGCTCGGCGGGACGACGTGCTTCGACCGGAGGTGCGCCGCGTGTTCGAGGAGAATTTCCGCGTCTATGGCGTCCGCAAGATCTGGCGGCAGCTGCGCCGCGAGGGGTTCGACGTCGCCCGATGCACCGTTGCCCGGTTGATGCGGGCGATGGGCTTGGTAGGCGTGATCCGCGGCAAGCCGGTGCGCACCACCGTCAGCGACAAGGCGGCACCATGCCCGCTCGATCGGGTGAACCGCCAGTTCCGTGCTCCGGCGCCGAACATGCTGTGGGTGTCGGACTTTACCTACGTGGCGACCTGGGCCGGGTTCGTCTACGTGGCGTTCGTCATCGACACCTATGCCCGTCGGATCGTCGGCTGGCGGGCCAGCCGGAGCGCCCATGCCGGCTTCGTCCTCGATGCGCTCGAGCAGGCGCTGCACGATCGCCGTCCTGCGCGAGGTGCTGGCCTTGTCCACCACTCGGACCGCGGCAGCCAGTACGTGTCCATCAAATACACCGAACGCCTCGCAGAAGCAGGCATCGAGCCCTCCGTCGGCAGCGTCGGAGACAGCTATGACAATGCCTTGGCCGAGACGATCAACGGCCTGTACAAGGCTGAAGTCATCCATCGACGCGGGCCATGGCGTAGCTTCGAAGCCGTCGAATACGCTACCCTCGAATGGGTCGACTGGTTCAACCATCGCCGGCTACTCGAGCCCATCGGCAACATCCCGCCTGCCGAAGCCGAAGCGAACTACTATGCTGCCGCCGAGCAGATCGATATGGCGGCGTGACTAACATCCAATGGCCTCCGGCAAACCCGGCGCGGTTCAGCTCTTACCCAGCGCTAGCGCTGTCACTGCTTCGTACCGCTGCCCCCATACTAGAAATGACCCTTAGCTGACTCGTGAAATGTCC
>NZ_JBMDXN010000098.1:0-33620 GCF_048595155.1 Sphingomonas sp. | reverse complement strand
CAGCGGAGGCTGGCATCCATGAACCTTTCCGCGGGCGATAGTTAGGAGGCTAAGGGGTGGCGGAGGGGTCGGGCGGTTCCTGCCCCCGGTGGCGGGGCATGGTGTGGGAGTTCGTGGACCCCAGCCTGCGCTGGGGTGACGGGGATGGTCCAAAGCCACCGTCATGCCAGCGGAGGCTGGCATCCATGAACCTTTCCGCGGGCGGTAGTTAGGAGGCCGGGGGTGGCGGAGGGGTTGGGCGGTCGATGCCGCCGGTTCCTGGAAGTGCGGCTAGGTTCGTGGACCCCCAGCTTGCGCTGGCGTGACGGGATAGAGGAGCGCTCGGCGTCAGCGCGTCTCAGACCATGGCGTCGAGCATGTCGTCGATCGAGGCGGTGGCGAAGGTGGTGAAGCTGTCGGCGACGCCATAGGGGAGGAGCAGGGTGCGGTTCCGAACAAGGCCGCCGCAGCTATAGACTACGTTCGGCACATAGCCGTCGCGTTCCTTGGGGCTGGGATGGACCAGCGGCAGTTCCATCCGCTTGATCAGCTTGGTCGGATCGTCCTTGTCGAGCAGGCTTGCGCCAATGCAATAATTGCGCACCGAGCCCACGCCGTGGGTGAGGACCAGCCAGCCCTCGTCGATCTCGATCGGCGAGCCGCAATTGCCCATTTGCACGAATTCCCAGGAGAAACGCGGCGGGATGATCTTTTCGCCCGTCTCCCACCGCAGCAGATCGTCCGAGGTGAGATACCAGACATTCTCATTATCCTGGCGGCCGAGCATGGCGTAGCGGCCGTTAATCTTGCGCGGGAACAGCGCCATGCCCTTGCTGCCGGCCGCCGCGCCTTGCATCGGGTGCATCTCAAAACTGTGGAAGTCGGGGCCAACGCGCAGCATCTCCGAGCGCGCGACCATGCCGTTGAAGGCGGTGTAGGTGCCGAGATGGCTGATGCTGCCATCTTCTTCCTGGAAGGAGACGAGGCGCAGATCCTCAATCCCCTGCCGCTGCGACGGCGTGGTCGGGAAGAGCACGGTTTCGGAAACGGAGCGGGTACCGCCGCAATTCATATAGACGGTCTGGGTCTCGCCCTCCCCTTCGGTGCGCTCCACCTGGGGCGCGATGCCGCCGGTGCCGGGATCGTCGATCGTCACATCGCCGCCGATCGTCCAGGTACCGGTGCGGAAAGTGACGGAAGAGACATGTCCCTCACCGATGCCACGCAGCGACATGACGAAGCGGATCGTATCGTCGGGCAGACCCGATTGGTCATGGGACAGCACGACGCTGGGATTGAACAAAGCCGCCGCTTCGAACGAATATTCCTCGCAGAAATAGCCGCCGATCACGAGCTTCTGCAGGTGGCTGATATTGGCGCGATCGATCGCAAGATCGTCGACCGATTCAAAGCGGCGCAGCAGCACCTGTTCGGAGTCGATGCCCCGATTGGCGAAACTATCGGTGATGCGGCCGAGCTCTTCGCGCAGATGCGCCTCATCCAGCGTCAGCACCCGATCGGCAATACGGCTGACGCGGCTATGGCCGTTCGCGAAGCCGTCCGGATCCCCAGGCTCGAACGGACGCACCACCGTTCGTGAGGGGTCCGGTCGCAGGATTATCTGCGAATGCGTCATCAGATCCGTGCCGGCCATAGATGGAATTCCCCGCGCGAGAAGCCCCTGTAGAGGCCGGAAAGCACCAACTTATGTGAAGTTCCTTCGGGGCTGGAGAAGTCTGGGAGCGGACATTGATCCGGACGCTGCCTGTGGGACACCGCCACGCGGATCGTGAGGCCCGCGCGCTCGATAGCACTTGCGCGGCCGCCGCGGCGGCGCAACGATGCCCCATGTCGCTCTTGCTTTCGCTCCTGCTCCTCCAGGCCGCAACTCCCCAGACCCCGCCACTCACGCCTGCGGCCAAGACGGCTCCGGCCGCGTCCAAATGGCCGGCGCGCGATGCGCAGTTCACGATCCCCCGCTTCCGCTTCGGCTCCGGCGAGACCCTGCCGGAGCTGCGCATCAACTATACGATGCTGGGGCAGCCGCACCGCAATGCGCAGGGTGACATCGACAATGCGGTGATGGTGCTGCACGGCACAGGCGGCACCGGCCGGCAGTTCCTTGCGCCCCAGTTCGCCGACGAACTCTACGGCCCCGGCCAGCCCCTCGACATCAGGCGCTACTGGATCATCCTTCCCGACGGGATCGGCCACGGCAAATCGTCCAAGCCATCCGACGGTCTGCACATGCAATTCCCACATTATGATTATGACGACATGGTCGAGGCGCAGTACCGGCTGCTGCGGGACGGGCTGGGCATCAAGCGCATGCGGCTGATCATGGGCACGTCGATGGGCTGCATGCACAGCCTGGTCTGGGGCGAAACCCATCCGGACTTCGCCCGCGCGCTGATGCCGCTCGCCTGCGAGCCCATCGAGATCGCCGGCCTCAACCGCATGTGGCGCCAATTGGCGATCGACGGCATCGAGGCCGATCCGGCCTGGGAAAAGGGCGAATATCGGACGCCGCCGGTGCAGGGCCTGCGCACAGCCGCCAGCCTGCTGTTCGTCGCGGGCGGGGCGCCGCTGTATTTCCAGGCGCACTATCCCGAACGCGCCGCGGCGGAAAGTTTCGCGCGGGAGCGGGTCGCCGCGTCGATCGATGGAACGGACGCCAACGACCTGATCTATCAGCTCGATGCGTCGCGCAAATATGCGCCCTGGCCCCGGCTGGAGGCGATCACCGCGCCCACCATGTGGATCAATTCGGCCGATGATTTCATCAATCCGCGCAACCTGGATTATCCGCAACGGGCGGTCGCCCGCATGAAGAATGCGCGCTTTCGACTGATCCCGGAGAGCGCCGACACGCGCGGGCACGGCACCCACACCGCCGCCCGCTTCTGGAAACAGGATCTTGCCGACCTGTTGCGCCGCACCGAATAGCTGAGGGTCGTAACGACGCACGAGCGGGCTGCTCAAGCAGGACGCCTCGTGGCGCCCTGGTTGAGGAGGTGATCCAGGGACCAGCGGCCGCCGCCGCGTGCAAGCAGGAGGAGCAGCAGGGCCGCCCAGCTCAGGTGGGTTGGCCATGCATCGGGATAGACAAAGATCTCGATGACTGCCGTCATCCCCAGCAGCGCGGCGGCGGCCGGGCGGGTGAAGAGGCCGAGCACCAGCAGGATCGGGAAGAGATGTTCCGAATAGGTCGCCAGATGCGCCGCGAGGACCGGGTTTATCAACGGCAGCGCATATTCGGTGCGAAACAGCTCATAGGCCGCATCCGTGATGGTCAGCACGCCTTCGACCTTGGTGCGCCCGGACAGGAAGAAGACGGCGGCGATGCCGAGACGTGCCAGCAGCAACAGCGCGGCGTCCGGGATCAGGCGCGCAAGCGCATCCGCCGCGCGGCGGTAAAGATGGAGGAGAGACGCCACGATGCATGCTCCGGAATGAGCCCACTGCGTCCGCCATGCGGCGGACGCAGCAGGGGGGATCAGGCCTTGGGAGCGAGCGAGCCGTTGCCCTTCGGCGTCTTAATCGACGTGCAGGTTCCCGCCTTGACGAGCTTCCAGGCATTGCCCTGATAATTCGTGGTGGAGGTGCCGGCACAGGTCGTGCCCGCCCCTGCCTTGCAATCATTCTTGCCGGCCAGCGACACGCCATAGCATTTTTCCATAGCCGGCTTGGCCTGGGCGTGGGACGCGGTTGCCGCAAAGGCGAGTGCGACGGTTGCAGCAAGCGCTGCGTTGCTTCTGATCATGATCGACTCCGAAGATTGAGCCTCGGCGCGGAGGGTTCCAGGGGGACCGCCGCGTCATGACCGGTGGAGGCACAGGACCGGATCACGTCGATCGTACGCCGCAGCAACCGGTGCGGTTACAGCCGCAGGTGACGGAACTTTCTTTTGCGATAGTGTAACCAGCCTGGCTGTCGTCGCGTACGACCCGCTCAGGAGCGTGAATGCGGCAGAGCGAGGAGCAGTTGAAGGCGTGGATGACGGGCGGGCTGGACGGCGACAGCGCCGCCCATGCCGCTTTGCTGCGCGCGCTCGTTCCGCTGCTGCGAAGCTATTATCGCCGCCGCATGGGGAATGCGGCCGATGACATAGAAGACCTGGTGCAGGAGACGCTGATCTCCGTTCATACACGCCGGGCAAGCTATGATCGCGAGCGACCGTTCGTGGCCTGGCTCTATGCCATCGCGCGCTATCGCATGATCGATCATTTTCGGCGCCAGCGCATCACCGTGCCGGCGGAGGATCTGGATCACATCCTGGTGTCGGAAGGGTTTGAGGACGCCTGTTCGGCGCGGATCGACGTCGCGACCTTGCTGGCGGACATCCATCCCAAACAGGCGCGCGTCATCCGCGACATGCATATCACCGGATTGAGCGTTGCAGAGGCGGCCGAGGCCGCGCAAATCGGCCAATCCGACGTAAAGGTTTCGGTCCATCGCGGCATGAAGGCGCTCGCGGCCCGGATCCGAGGCAGAGATTGATGAATACAGAAGATCTCATCCGATCGCTCAGTAGCGATGTGCGGCCGGTCCGCCGCTATGCCCTCGGTCGCCGCATTGCCGCCGGCATGATCGGCGGCGGGCTTATCTCGCTGCTGGTCGTTGGCGCCACCCTGGGGGTGCGGCCGGACCTTTTCGACGCGATGGAGGGTTTCGCCTTCTGGATGAAGTGGACCTATGCGGTCTCGCTGACCATCCTGGCCATCGCTGCCACGACGCGGCTGGCGCAGCCCGAAATATTGCCGCTCCCCTGGCTATGGCTGCTATGCGTGCCGGTGCTGCTGCTTGCTGGAATCGGCGTGGGAGAGCTTGCGACCACGCCGTCCGATCTCTGGATGGCGCTGTGGCTCGGCCAGAGCTGGATGGTGTGCCCATGGCTGGTTCTGGGTTTGAGCCTGCCGATCTTCCTGGGTCTGCTCTGGTCCTTCCGGCGATTGGCGCCGACGCGGCTGCGCGCCGCCGGGGCAACCGCCGGGCTCGCGGCGGGCGCCTGCGCCGCGAGCATCTATTGCCTCCATTGTCCCGAAGCATCGGCGCTGTTCGTGTTGACCTGGTATAGTCTGGGGATCGCGCTTGCGACCGGGTTTGGTGCGCTTGTCGGACCCCGCTTTCTGCGCTGGTGAGCTGTAACCGCCGGCCGGGCCGCACCGTAAGGGCAATGCCAACCCGGCATATTCCTTCATCGGAGACCTTTCATGATCAGCACCCGCACCGGGATTTCATTCGCCGCGTCCGCCGCGCTCATCGCGATCGCCGGCGCCGCGCCGACCGCGCCCGCCTTTGCCAAGCATGCCGGCGGGGCCGCGGTGCATTGTTACGGCGTTAACAGCTGCAAGGGCACGTCGGATTGCAAGACGGCCCATAGCGACTGCAAGGGCCAGAATGAATGCAAGGGCCAGGGCTTCAAGGAAATGTCGGCCAAGGCGTGCACCGCCGCCGGTGGCAGCCTCACCGCCAAGTAAGCAGCTTGCGCGCCCGGTCGTGCAGGACGCGACCGGGCCATCCTTTCGTCTGTCGGAGCATCGCCATGTCCGATCCCGCCCGTGCCGGTTTCGGCCTAGGCCTGCGCAAGCCCCATTATGCCGAATTTCTGGAACACCGTGTGGCGGTCGACTTCCTCGAGGTCATTTCGGAAAATTTCATGGTCGACGGCGGGCAGCCGCGGAAGATCCTGCGGGATATCCGGGCGCGCTATCCCGTGGCCCTGCATGGCGTATCGATGTCGATCGGATCGGCCGACGGCCTCGATCCGCTTTACCTTACCCGCCTACGCGCGCTGGTCGACGAGATCGATCCGATCTTCGTATCCGATCACCTGAGCTGGTCACGCACCGGCGGCTTCTGCGCGCACGATCTTTTGCCGCTGCCTTATAGCGAGGACGCGCTGACCATCGTTTGCCGCAACGTCGCGCAGGCGCAAGAGGCGCTCGGTCGCGCGTTGCTGATCGAAAATCCGTCGAGCTATCTAAGCTTGCCGGGCGACATGCCCGAATGGGCGTTCCTCGACGCCCTGTGCGCCCGCACCGGCTGCGGCCTGCTGCTGGATGTGAACAATGTGTTCGTCAGCGCGACCAACCATGGCTTCGACGCGCGGCGCTATCTTGATGGCATTCCCGCCAAGCATGTGCGCCAGATCCACCTGGCCGGCCATTCGCGCGGAGAGACGATGCTGATCGACACGCATGATCAGACGGTGCCGCCGGCGGTGTGGGATCTGTACGCTTATGTCCTGCCGCGCTTGGGACCGGTCGCCACCATGATCGAACGGGACGATGCCATTCCCCCCTTGTATGCGCTGCTGGCCGAGCTCGCTATCGCGCGCCGGATCGCACGCGACGCCGAACGGCTGTCGGCATGAGCCTGCTGACGTTGCAACGCGACTTCGGCGCGTGGCTGCGCGAGGGCGATGCCGCCGGGGCAGCAGACGGCCTGCGCATCCATCAGAATAATTACCGTGCCTCGCTGAGCGCCTGCCTGGCGGACAGCTTCCCGCGCACCCGCGAATGGATCGGCGGGGAGGCGTTCGAGACGGCGATGATCCGCCATATCCACCGCGTGCCGCCGAACAGCTGGACGCTGGACGTCTATGGGCGCGACTTCCCCGCTACGCTGACGGCGCTGTATCCGCACGATCCGGACATCGCGGAGCTGGCCGGGCTGGAATGGGCGTTGGCGGAGGCCTTTGTCGGGCCCGATGCCGATCCGATCCAGACCGGCGACGCCGCCACGATCGACTGGGAGACGGCCCGGCTGCAGTTCATCCCGACAATCGATCTGCGCATAGCGACGACCAATGCGCATGCCATCTGGTCGGCATTGGCCACAGGCGCGACGCCGCCGGCCGCTGGAGCATGCGACGGCGTGGCCGCCGTGCTGGTGTGGCGGCAAGACTATGTCGCGCGGTTTCGGCCGCTGGAGGAGCGCGAGCATCATGCGTTGCTGCTCGCGCGATCCGGAATGACGTTCGCGGCCCTATGCGATGCGCTGGTTGCAGCTCATGGCGCGCGCGAGGGCGTTGCGATGGCCGGCACCTATCTGGGGCAGTGGCTGAGGGATGGATTGCTTATCGCGGCCGATTAGGCGTCGCCGGAGCCGCTCTCCATCGTGGCAATCGCGATTGCGACCTTGTGCCATGTCGTCGCGCCGACGGGGGCGTCGGTCGGTAACAACAACAGCAGCGCGATCAGGCGCTTCGCCCCATTTTGTTTCTGGTCTGCTTGAACATCGCCTAGAGCGTAGCATTCGATAGGGGGATCGATATACGCAATGTTCAGTGATCCGGAAGCCTTAGCCTTTGTGGTCGGCGCGCTGATGGCAACGGCGCTGGTGACCTGGATTGCGGCGCGCGTGCTGGGGGGTGCGGATCGCGCGGCGTAACCCGATATTGGCGCGGATTGTCACCGCGACCCTCGTACCGGCGCTTACGCTTGGCTTCGGTATCGTGCGGTTCCGGATCGAGAATGCGCAACATCCTGGATCCGACTGGCCGGCGATGGGCATGGCGGGGTTCATTCTCATCACACAGATCATGCTACTCGTGACCATTCCAACCACTTGGCTGGCGCTGCGGCGCCGATAAAGGACAACGCGAGAGGACGCGGCATGGATCGGGTGGACGGCGGATACCGATCGCCCAGCAACTGGGGCTGCGGGATCGCCTTTGCGGCGGGCTTGCCGCTGCTGCTGCTGGCCGTTCTGCTCGCTGTGCTGGATAGCGGGCGCTGCGAGGGCGCAGGTCCCGACTGTCGGTCTGACGCGGCCCCTTACGGCTTGATCTGGCTGGGGATCATTGCGGGCGCATTCTGTCTGGCATGGGCGCTGAACGCGCGCATCAACCGAGCGCGCTACGACAAGCAGGAAGCGGCTGAGGCCGGACGCGACAGCGACCGGTCGGCCGATATCAGCCGCCCTGAAGCGTGAGCGGGATGCGGGTGGGCGCAGCCGCAAGGCGGGCCGCTTCGACCCGCACACCTCCCAGACGGATCCCACGGCGGATCAGCCAGACGGCGCAGAAGACGGTATTCGAGAATGGCCGCCACGCGGGCCTGACGCTGCGACAGATAAGACTGCATGGCTATCGCACCCGTTGCCTCGCCTAGAAGGATAGGATGCGCCACCGCAATCGGACACGGCGTTGCGCGGCCACCCTATAATCATCTTGCCTGCTCCAGCGGCAGACAGGCTTGCGATAGCCAATAGGTCGTCGTCTCCTTCGCGCACCAAAAGCCTTCAAATTGCTGGCCGACATTCAGATCGCGGAGCGCGTCGGCCGTCCCCAGGATGAGCGTGTAGAAACTATCCCAGTGGACCCAGGCGAACAGGGAATGATCGGGCGCGAGCATGCGGCGGACACCATGGCGGGGAAGGTCCGGCATGCCGTCCCAGGGCTCGTCTGTCTCCAGCGTGCCGATGTCGACCAAGCGATCGTCATCACCGAATTCGTCGCCCATGATGACACTCTGGAAGCCCGCCTGCCGGAAAATGCGGACCAGGCTTGGCTGCATCACGGGCTGAAAGCTTCCCTCGGTCGGCAGGAATATCCTGTTCTTGCGACAATGGGCCGCGAGCCGATCCGCGGCCGCGCGATCGGCCAGATGATCTTTAAGGCCGTCGATGCTCGTTCGAAGCGCGCGATCCAGCGCGCAATGGTCCGCCAGATCGATGTGCCGCGCGACGGCTCGCCACCCGATCGGTTGGGCGAGGCGCTTCGCCAGACCATCCACCGCATCTGCCGCAAGCTCTTTGCCAATTTGTCGCTTGCGCGTTTCGTCGTCCATCCATTCGATCAAGTCGACATCGGATGGCGCCGCGGAACGCGAGAGGATGACGCTGCCATATTCGCAGGCAGCGGGATCCACCCCCTCGATCGTGAAGAAGGGGTGCAAGGCGACGAAGGCCCGCGCATAGATGCCGTCGAACCAAGGCAGGATCGGGGTGTCATCGGGTGGCCCCAGGCTGGATCGATCTGTGTCCTGCATGGCCTTTTCTAGGCGGCGGATCGAGCAAAAGTCAGCGTCCGATCTCGCCCGCGTGGCTGAAGACGGGTGACTACAGCCCGTAGGACAAGGCGAGCGTGACGTAGGGTTGGAAGGTACCGTGTTCTGCGCGGGGACCGCCCAAGGCGCGCAGGCGATTGTCGCGGACGACCGCCAGCGCCTCCATCCGGGCGGACCAATGGCCGCCGCCGATCGGCAGCGGCGTTTGCAGGGCGATACCGCCGCTGGCGTAGACGCGGTCGCCGCTGCCGGGCTCGTAAAAGCCTCTCCAGCCGGCGCCGAGCGCGAGCGGGAGGGACAATGTGGGTGCGGTATCGGCCTGGCCCAGGGACCAGCCCGGCTCGATCGTTGCCTGCGTATAGAGGCCGCCTGCCCCCTTGGGTCGCCAGCTGATGACCAGGCCGGGTTTGAGCGCGCCCAGGCCATGGTCTCGGCTGAGCGCCAGCGATCCGCTGATCTCGTGCGTGGTGGCGGATATGCCGTTCGGGCTGGCCTTGACGGTGTAGGTGAGCGCGCCGGTCATACCGGGGGCCAGGCGGGAGGCGAGGCCGACCAGAGTGTTGCTCTCATACCAGGCGCGGGGGCTGGCGCGTTCGTCGGCGGAGGGCGCGTGGAGGCCGTTGGAGCTGCGCAGCATCAGCCACGTGGTGGCGTCGCCATCGGCCTTGCGGGCCAGTTCATAGACCAGGCCGATTTGTACGTGCACGGGCGCGCGGGCGAGGCTCGCGGCGTCATCATCATAGCTGCCGCGGACGAAATCCCCGTTGCGCAGATCGAGGCCGACCAGCGGGTGCAGCCGGCCGGGGCCAACATCGACCAGGTTCAGCCCGGCATCCTCCGTATCGGAGATCGGCGCCTGACGCTGTTCCTGCGCCAAAGCGGGCGATGACAGCAGCAGCAGCAGCGGCAGGGGGAAAGATTGCTTCATCCTTCCCCTCCCTCCTTACGTGCTGGCGGATTCCGGCACTGGCGCGATCCGGCCGGCCGATGCGGTCAGGGGCGGCGCGAGACGCGCCAGACGACGTTGCCGACATCGTCCGCGACCAGGAGCGCGCCGGTACGGTCGCTGGTCACGCCGACGGGGCGGCCGTGCGCCTTGCCGTCGGGCGTCAGGAAGCCGGTGAGGAAATCCTGCGCCATGCCGTTGGGGCGGGCATCGGCGAAGGGCACGAACACGACCTTGTAGCCGTTATATTCCTTGCGATCCCAGCTGCCATGTTCGCCGATGAAGGCGCCGCCGCGATAGGCGGGCGGAAGGTTGGTGCCGGTGTAGAAGGTGAGGCCGAGCGCGGCGACGTGGCTGCTCAGGGCATAATCGGGCGGGATCGCCTTCGCGACCAGATCCGGCCGCTGCGGGCGCACGCGCGGATCGATATGCTGGCCATAATAGCTGTAGGGCCAGCCATAGAAGCCGCCATCGCGCACCGACGTCATATAATCGGGCACCAGATTGGGCCCGAGCTCGTCACGCTCATTCACCACCACCCACAAGGTGTTGGTGCCGGGATAGAAATTGGGGCTGTTCGGGTTGCGCAGGCCGGTAGCGAAGATGCGCGACCGGCCGGAGGCGCGATCCACTTCCCAGACGGCGGCGCGGCCTTTTTCGGCTTCGAAGCCATTTTCGACAATATTGCTGTTCGATCCGACGGTGACGTACAGCAGCTTTCCGTCGGGGCTGAGCGTGAGGCTCTTGGTCCAATGGTGATCGATCGGGCCGCCCGGCAGCGGCGTCAGCATCGTCGGCTGGGCAGTGATGCGCGTCTGCCCCGGCGTGAACGGATAGCGCAGGATGCCATCCGTCGCCGCGACGTAGAGCATGTTGTCAACGAACACGACGCCGAAGGGCGAGAAGAGATGATCGATGAGGACGGTCCGCGCCTCCGGCACACCGTCGCCATTTGCGTCGCGCAAAAGGGTGATGCGGTTGCTGGGCCCGGTCTTCTGATCGCCGCCGCCCTGGGAGGTGGCGCGCTTCTCCATCCACTGGATGATTGGGCTTTTCGGGCGCGTCACCGGATCGAGGTTCGGGCCTTCCGATTCCACGACCAGGATATCGCCATTGGGGAGCGCCACCACATTGCGCGGATGGCTGAGCCCGCGCGCCAGCGCCTGAACGCGCATGCCGGCGGGCGCGGTTGGCGTTTCATTCTGCTTCCAGCCGATCACCTGCGCCACGCGGATGGGCGGCACAAGATATTGCTTGGGCGCGGGCAAGTTGGGATGCGGCCCGATCTGCGTCCGCGGGTCGAAATCGTTGCTGCCGTCACCGCACGCCGCCAGCGCGATGGCCGTAAAGGTGAGCGCGCCCAGCGTGCGCAAATACCGCGCCTTCACTTCGCCACCCCCACGCCGTTGCGGTAGACGAGCGTGTGGCCCAGCCACGCGCTGACGGCGAGCAAGACGACACTGATGGCAGAGAGGGTGATGCCGGCCGGCACCACCGACGTCCAGCCATCGCGGCTGTGGACGAAGGCGTTGAACAGTTCGAGCACCCAGGCGGCCAGGTTGAGCAGCATGTGCGGCGTCGCCGAGCGCTGGGCGCGGACCTGCCGATCGCCACTATAATCGATGATGCCCGTGAGCGCCGCCAGACCGCCCATCACCAGCCCCGCGGTAATCAGCCAGACCGAGAAGTTGGCCCACTGAATGTTCGCGGACATGACATAGGTTATATCCGTGAGCAGCGCACCCACGAAGCAGGTGATGGGGAAAGGCACCAGCATCGCATGCAGCGGACGACCCAAAATCGACGCGGTCGATCGTGGGCGGCTGGTCTCTGTATTGGGCGCTTGCGGCATGGCGAAAAGACTAACTGGGCGCTTTATTGTTCCAGCTTTCGCATCTGTCTTTACTTATTCTAACATATATTATGCCGATTATAGTTTAGCACGCGCGAACACGCTGACTGGGGCTTTACTTCTCGCAAGAGAGACCGTTCGCGGCGTGCCACAAGCAAGCGCGCCCAGACCGGCACGACGGAGTGCGGGAGGTACGAAGCGTCACGGCGTGGACGCATCGATGCGGTCATCGGTGGACGGCGCACCAGATCAGCAGGCCGAAGAAGAGGAAGGGCGACAGGAGCGCAAGCGCGCCGCCGAGCAGGCCCCATTTGCGATGGGCGGCATGCACCGCGCCGTCCCAAAACCCCTCAACGATGATCTCGACCAGCCACGCCATCCTGCCCGCCTGCCACATACGGGATTGGCTGCAAACCGCCCCCCCCCCGCGGGGACGCGCATCGCCGCGCGGGGCGGCGGGTCAGACGTAGGCCGTGTCAGCCAGCGCGGCCTCGACCCCGGCGGTGCCGCGATCGATCAGGGTGAGGAAGGTGCGGTTCGCCGCGGCGGCATCCTGCGTGCGGAGCACGGTCTGGTGCGCCTGCAGGAAGGCCACAGTCCAGGCCGCGGCGATCAAGCCGGCGGCGAGATGGGCGTTGGCATCGTCGTGGGCGCAGCCGACGCTGTCGGCGAGAGTGGTGGCCAGAGCGCGGACGAAATCGTCGCGCATCTGGCGTGCGCGCGCCTTCAGACTCTCGCTGGCGAGCGCCGTTTCCACGAACTGATCGGTGCCGCAGAAGAGGGGAAAAGGCGGGTCCGGCGCCTCGATCAACCGATAGGCCAAAATGCGCAGCGCCTGGACGGGCGAGGTTCCGGCATCGCGCTCGCGGATGGCGGCAAAGGCCGTGTCGCGGATCTCCCCTTCCCGATCGAAGAACATGTCTTCCTTGCGCGGGAAATGGTTGAACACGGTCATCCGTCCGACATCGGCCGCGGTCGCGATCTCATCGATTGTGACCCGATCGAAGCCGCGTTCGAAGAACAGGCGCGTCGCCACGTCCGAAATGGTCTGGCGGGTCTGCAGCCGCTTGCGGGTCCGCCGCTCATGCATCGCTTCGTCCACCTTGTTTTCTATACTCGGTATATTTATAGATCGAGTCTATAGATAATTCCCTGAAGTTGAGGTCTCTATGGTCCTGCCGTCAACCTCCGTGTCCGCAATCCCGGTGGCAGACCCTCCCGCCGTCCTGGTGAGCGGCGCGAGTTTCGCCGGCTTGGCGACTGCCTTCTGGCTGACGCGGCTGGGCTATCGCGTGACGATCGTCGAGGCGGCGAACGGGCTACGCCGAGGCGGCACGCCGGTCGATATCGAGGGGGAAACGATCGAGGTCCTTTCGGAAATGGGGATGATCGATGCGGTGCGGGCGAAAGCACTGCCGCCACGCGAGTTCGTGTTCAAGGACGCGGCGGACCGGACCCTTGGCGGCTTGACGGCATCCCGGCCGGAGGATGCGGCTTCTGCCCGTTATGAAATCCACCGCGACGATCTGCTGGATATCCTGTTTGCTGCGGTGGAGGGCGCGGTCGAATGGCGCTTCGGATGCGCGATCGCAGCACTGGAGAACGGACCGAATTGCGTGTCCGTGACCTTCACCGACGGCAGCCAGGGCGACTATGCGCTGCTGTTCGGCTGCGACGGCAACCGATCCAACACGCGGGCGCTGGCGTTCGCCGATGCGGGCGCCGCATCTTATTATATGGGCGGCTATTTCTATCTGCGGGTGGTGATGGAAACCGGCCTGCTTCCGGCAGACCGAACGCAGGTCTTCAGCGTTCCCGGGCGAACCGCGATGCTGAACGGCTATGAGGACCGGACCGACATCGCGCTCGCCTTCCGGTCGGCGACGCCGATCGACTATGATTTCCGCGACAAGGCGCAGCAGCGCCGCATCGTCCACGACCATTTCGACGGGATGGGCTGGAAGGTGCCGGAGATGCTGGCGCATGTCGATGCGGAGGGCGACTTCTATTTCGACCAGGCGAGCCAGATCCGCATGGCGAAATGGTCGACCGGCCGGATCGCGCTGGTGGGCGATGCGGGCTATTGCGTTTCCCCCGTGGCGGGCTTCGGCGGGTCAATGGCGTTGATCGGGGCATCGCGCCTGGCCAAGGCGCTGCGGCACCATCCGGACGACCATGAAGCAGCCTTTGGGGCCTATGAAGCCGGGCTCCGCCCGTTCGTGGAGGCGGTGCAGGAACGGGCCGCCACGACCGGCATGGCGATGCTGTTTCCAGCTGACGAGGCGGAGCTGGAGGCAAGGGACCGCAAGATTCGCGCCGGCGCGATCGACTTTTAATCGGCCATCCGCGTCTGCTAGCGGACGAAGAGCTGTCGATCGCGACTGTGTAGATCGTCCGGTTCGAAATATTTGGCGGACCAGGCGTCGGTGGTGCCGAGGAACCAGCCCGCCTCGACCGCGGCGGCCGCCTTGTCCGGTGCCGGCGCGGCCAACAGGGCGGCCTTGGGTTCGCCGGTCTGTTTCGCTGCTTCGGTGGCGACGCTGTCCAGAAAGTTGAAATGGTCGACCAAGGCCAGCGCCTCGATCGCGAAGCAGGCGGCGACATCCGCGTCGCGGATGGTGAGGAGATTGTCGCCATTCTGCTGCTCGCCCAGCAGCGCGAGATTGGAGGAGCCGCAATAGACAGTGGGGTCGGCGCCGTTAAAGCCGCACACGACGAATTTGTGGTGCACCTGATGGCCCAGGCTGATGTTCGGCACCTGGTTGAAGGGCGGCGGCAGGCGCGTCTTCTGCGGTTTGCCGGTGACGAGGACGCCGCTCGCCTTGCCGACCGGATAGAGGGCGATGCCGGCCGGATTATCGGAAATGCCGTAGCTGAAGAGGCTCTCATCACGGTGGAGCGCGCTTAAGGCGGTGTAGACCGGATTGTCGGCCGCGCCCTGCAATTCCATCACCGCGAACAGCACGCTGCCGAGATGATCGGGTTCGTTCGCCTCCGCCTCGGCGCGCGCGACGATCTCCATCAGCCCGGCGCGCGCATCGGCCGTGCTGTGCGGCGAGAAGGCGATATGGGTGGTGGGAACGGTCGTGCTTCCGAAATCCTGCCCCTGGGTCGCGAGGCTGGTCGTGCGAAAGGGCTTCGCGGCGACATCCTGATCCCAGACGGTCCGGAACAGGGTGGCGTAGAGCTTGGCGACGCCGGCATCTTCATAGACCAGAATGTGATTGGCATTCACGTAGAGGCCGGTGACGGACAGGTTGGTCGATCCCGTCAGCGCGGTGACCGGTTCGCCCTGCCTGTAGACGACGATCACCTTGTCATGGGCGTAGCGATCGAAATGACCGCGCATGATCCGGTCTGCCCCGGCTTTCGCGCCGAACAGGGCGGCGAACTGATCCTCGGGCGGGTTCTTGGCGCTATGGTGGAGTGCCGCGTCATCCAGGATGATGCGCGCACGCGATCCGATATCCAGTAGCGCGGTGATAACGTCCGGTTCACTCAGATCGTAAGCGAAGAGATCGAGCGTCAGCGTCGCATCCTCCTGCACGGCGTGCAGGATTTCGAAGAGGCGATCGCGCGCGGTGAAGCCCGACCATTCATAGTGCTGGGCATAGGTGAAGCTTTCGCCTTTCGGATTGGCGCCCGCGATCGCCGACGTATCGAACTGCAGCGGCGCCCGGTACGGCTTGAACTTCGTCTTGAGGCCGAATTGCTGCACGAAGGCCTGGCTCTGGGTGAAGCCCCGGGTGAAGGCGAGCTTGAGCGCGCCCTTCACGAACGGCCCGACGCCGATCGTGAGCGCGACCGAGAGCCCGGGATCCAGCGGCAGCAGATGCTGGCGATCGTCGAAATAGCGCGGCGTGACCGTATAGACATAGTCGCCCAGTGCGGGTTGCAGGCCCTGATGTTCCAGGCCCGGCACATGCACCCAGCGGAACTTGTGCAAGGGCGCGTTGACGGTCGATCGGGCGGGCTCGTCCGGGTCTTGCGCATGATCGGCCGGCCGGCGGAATTGCAGCCGGTTCCACAGATAATAAGCGGGCTTGCCCGGCGGCGTGACCGCGATCGTAAAGCCCGCCAGTCTTGGCCGGGACTCCGCTGTCGCGAGATCGAATGCGAGCAGCGTCTTGGCATCGCCCTGATAGGCGACGACCGTCAGCGCACCGTTGGACGCACGCACCTTTGGCATAAGGCCCCCGTGGCGGCGATCGACCAAGCGAGTCGCCGCATCGCCCAATCTGCTACCAACCGATTTCTTCGTCGAGATGACGGTGCGCGTGGCTGAACCTGGGCCGCTTGCTTTCATCTGTTATCGAAACACGCTGCGCCGGCACCGTCCTGTAACGCGCAACGGTGCAGACGAAGGCTTTCGCCGGGCGGCGAGCTTCGGAGTGCGTGGATGCGGGTTGGACTGATGGTGCTTGCGGTCGTGGCGCTGGCGCATGCCGCCGACGGCCAAATTCTATCGACGGAGAGCACAGATGCCCCCGAGCCGGCGATGACCGTGCCGGTAGCCGCACCGACAGACGTTGCGTCGCCGGAGGCCATCATTCGCGCGGTCCACCGATCGATATCGGGGCCAGCCGTGCCCCATTTCGACTTCGGCCGCTTCCGTTCGCTGTTCCTGGACAATGGCAAGGTCGGTGCCGCGGGACAGGAGACCAGGTCCGAGCCACCGCACATCATGTACAAAGCGGTGACCGCCTGGATCGCGGAGAATCAGGAAGCGCGCAATCGGATCGGACTGGAGGAGAAGATCATCGCGATGCGTGTCTCGCGGTTCGGCAATATTGCCAGCGTCTTCTACACGCATGACGTGGAAGTGACCGATGGTGGCAAAGTCACTCGCTACCAGACGGCCAATGTCGGGCAATTGGTCTTCGACGGCAGGCGGTGGTGGGTTGCGAGCCTGATCTGGAACGTCTCTCCCGATCCCGATACGCTGCCCGATGGACTGGATGGAAAGGACCCGTCCGCCGGCAGCTGACTCTGACGAGGACCGAAACAGTCCTTATTCCTTCGACGCCTGTGTCAGGCTATCCTTGAGGCGATCTTCATCATGGAAGGAATGACCGGTGGCTTCATGTGCTCCTCGCCTTGCGCTGGCATCGCTTGTCCTTCTTTCCACCACGGCTGTAGCAGGCCAGAGCGCCCCTACGCCCGCCATTGCGGCGCAGGCGCAGACGGCCACTGCGGATACGGCCGCGCTGGAAGCGCATAATCGTGATTGGCTGAACGCCTATAAGACGCGCGATCGCGCCGCGCTGGAGCGCATCCTCGCCGACGATTTCACCGCAGTCTATCCTGACAATCGCGTGCTGCGCAAAGCCGAGCTGATCGCTGCCGCGACCGGCACCAGCCGGGTGATCGAAACGATCGACTGGGCCAATCTGCGCGTGCTGGTGTTCGGCGACGTGGCGGTGGTGACCGCGCGCAGCACGCTATCCGGTACGTCGGCGGGCAAGCCGTTCACGGCATCGAACGACTATGCCGACGTTTATGCCAAGCGGGACGGACGCTGGCAGGCAATTTCCGCCCATGTCGTGCGCGCGGCACCGGTCGCGCCGGCTTCCTAGCCGACAACGCTAGGCGGCGATGTCCGCCGCGCTGCGCGCATCGAAGGCCTCCCGGGCCTGTTCCACCGCATCGAGATGCTCGCGCGTCCAGGCGTAGAGCGCCTTGAACGGCGGCTGGAGCGAGCGGCCGAGCGGCGTGATTTCATATTCCACCCCAATCGGCGATGTCGCGATGATGCGGCGCGACAGCAGCCCATTGCGTTCCAGCCGACGCAGGCACTGGGTCAGTGCTTTTTGGGTGACGCCTTCCAGATGACGCTTGATGCCATTGAAGCGCATCGGCCCGGCATCCAGCACGGTCAGCACCATCATCGACCACTTATCGGCGATCTGATCGAACAGCAGACGGCTGGGGCAATTGACCGAGAAATGCTCACATCTCGTCATATAGTTTCCTCGTTTATCCCTAGGCGATCCTAAGTGCGTTCTTGAAGCCTGGTATCCGATGTATACCTATAGCGCCGATCCACAAGAGAGGCACGGTATCGATGACTACATCTGACATTCTGTTTCGCCCGCTGCGCGTCGGCTCATTGGAGCTGGCGAACCGTATCGTCATGGCCCCGATGACGCGCAGCTTCGCGCCGGGCGGCGTACCGGGCGAGGCGAATGCGGCGTATTATCGTCGGCGGGCCGAGGGCGGCGTAGGGCTGATCCTGTCCGAGGGAACGGTGATCGATCGGCCGGCGTCACGCAACGACCCCGGCATCCCCTTCTTCCATGGCGACGCGGCCCTGGCCGGCTGGAAAGGCGTGATCGACGCCGTCCATGCCGGCGGCGGCAAGATGGGCCCGCAGCTGTGGCACACCGGCGCGGTCAAAAGCTTCCTGACCGAGTGGGATCCGGATGCGCCGCTGGAGAGCCCGTCGGGGCTGGATGCGCCGGGTGTCGCGCGCGGCAAGGCGATGAACGATGCCGATATCGCCGACACGATCGCCGCCTTCGCCAAGGCTGCGGGTGACGCCAAGCGGCTGGGCTTCGACACGATCGAGATCCATGGCGCGCACGGCTATCTGATCGATCAATTCTTCTGGGCGGGCAGCAACCTGCGGACCGACCGCTATGGCGGCGCCACGATCGGTGAGCGATCGCGTTTCGCGGCCGAGGTGGTGGCGGCGATCCGCGCGGCTGTCGGCCCCGATTTCCCGATCATCCTGCGCGTGAGCCAGTGGAAGCAGCAGGAATTTACCGCGCGGCTGGCAACGACGCCGGCCGAGATGACCGATTGGCTGCAGCCGCTGGTCGATGCGGGCGTGGACGTGCTGCATTGTTCCCAGCGCCGCTTCTGGATACCGGAATTCCCGGAGATCGACGGCGAGAACGGCCTGAACTTCGCCGGCTGGGCCAAGAAGCTGACCGGGGCGAAGACGATCAGCGTGGGTTCGGTCGGGCTGTCGGGCGACTTCATGGCGGCGTTCAGCGGGGAAAGCTCGACCAACGCCGGGCTCGATCAGCTGATCGAGCGGATGGAGCGCGACGAGTTCGACCTGATCGCCGTCGGCCGCGCCCTGATCAGCGACCCGAACTGGGTGAACAAGGTACGCCAGGGGGAAAGCCAAGCGCTGCGCGGGTTTGACGCCGCATCGCTCGCCGAACTGGTGTAAGGGCTATGAGGCCGGCAGACATGCCGGCCTCTTTTCATTTGCTGCCGCCGCTGCGCCGTTCCGGCTTGGCAGCTGACCGATAGCGTAGCAGATATGCGGCGTGCGCCGCGCGGATCCGCAGACGGCGGCGGTAGGGGGCGCCATGTCCGACGGTTCGGACGACGTAACGATCATAGTGGCCGCACTGATAGCGGCGGCGGTGGTGACGTGGATCGTGGCGCGCCTGCTCGGGAAGGTCATTGCGAAGCGCAGCCTGGTGCTGGCGCGTTTCATCACGGCGCTCTTTGTTCCTGGGCTGACGCTCACTTTCGGGATCGTGCGGGCACGCGCAGACGCCGCCGCGCACCCGCTTTCCGACTGGCCGGCAATGGGCCTGCTGGCCATGATGATCGCCTCTATCGTCCTGCTCGCGGCGACCGTTCCGACAACAATGCTAAGCCTGCCGCGACGATAGAAGCAGGGTACAGGCAGTGGCTCATCCTAAGCCAGGCCAGCGCGCACCGAGCACCATCTGGAAGGCGATCGCAGCGGGGCAGAACAAGGCTCATAGGTGGATCGTCACGCCCGGCGCGATCCACCACGTCGCGCCCAGGCACAGCATGGCCAAGGCGATGGCGGGCCAGCTCCGCTGAATTGATTGCGCTGGCTTCGGATTCGGCTGGCCGGACGGGCGGAGCAGGAGCGGTGCCGCGACCAGCGCCAACTGCCCCAGGATCGGCGCGGGGAGCACAGAGATCAGGATGATCACAGGATCCGGCACGCGCAGGCCGATCAGACAAAATGCGGCCACCGAAGCGAGATACGGCGCCCATGTGAGCCTGCGGGCACGGCCCTGATATTCGGCCAGCCAGCGGGCCATAAGGCGCGCGGCAAGGTAGAAGCCGGCCAACCCCACTCCGATCTCGATCACGCGCCACAGCCCGGCGTCGGGCCAGCCGGCGATCAGTTCCGCCCAGTCGCCCACCCCAAATATGCCGGAGAATGAGAGATAGATGAGGCCGAGCGACAGATTGACGACCGCGAGCAAGCGCAAGCCGAAATGGAGGGCAGGGGATTGGGAGCCTTGCCGAGTCCGCTGCAACCAGAGGTAGAGGCCCGCGCCAAGCAGGACGTTGAAGAGCGAACCGCCCATGAAGACGGCGGCACCGGCCTTCGTCGCGTTGGAAATGGGCGGGGGCGGCGGCAAGGCATCGATCGAGGTGGAGGTCAGGACGAAGTCGCGCACGCCGCTGAGGTACATGATGGTGCCATGGCCCAAAATTTCATGACCCATCACGGCAACGAAATAAGCGGTACAACCGAGCGCCATCAGGGTGAGGATGTCATGGCGCCGCCCGGACGAGTCCGTCAGACGCGCGCGATCGGCAATTAGGCTCACGGCACATCCCAGGCAGAGTGAACGGCATAGCGAGCAGCGCGTGCCGATGACGATCGTCATCGGCCGTTTGCGCGATTGAGGTTACAGAAGCGTATCGCGTGCCGGCGACAGGCTACGTTAGTCACCTTGCTCGACGTGCTGACCCTCAGCGGGAAAACTCGCGGCAGCGTCCGTGGATGCCAGCCTGCGCCGGCGCGACGGAGGCTAGGCGTCGTCGCCGATCGCCTGTTCGGCTTCGGCCATGAAAGCGTGGGCGGCCTCACGGTCGTCCTCGTCCTGGAAGGTGGCATCGGGATCGGGGGCGGTGCCGAGCAGATACATCAAGCACCACAGATCGAAGCGGCGTTCGGGATCGCGTTCCAGCCCGAATTGCAGGCGGACCAGGTCGGCGCCCTTGGCCAGCCGTTCGGGATCGAGCGTGTCGATCGCGGCGGTGCCGAAGAAGCGGACGAGGAGATCGTCGAAATCCATGCTGGCCTCTCTACGCGGCTTCGCGGCGCCAGGCCATCGCGGCGGTAACAGGCTTATTCGGTGGAAGCTTCCCCGCAGCGGCCTTGGCCGGAAATGGTGCCCAGGGACGGGATCGAACCGCCGACACCGTGATTTTCAGTCACGTGCTCTACCAACTGAGCTACCTGGGCACGGAAGCGTTGGGAGGCGCGCCTATAGAGGCGGCTAGCGCTCGCTGTCTAGCCCGTTGCGCAGGGAATCCTGTTCATCCTCCTCAACCGGGGGTCCGGGGATGCGATATCCGTCCGAAAGCCACTGGATCAGATCGCGATCGCGGCAGCCCTGGCTGCAGAAAGGCATGTGCGCGGCGACGGCGGGTTTCCCGCATCCCGGGCAGGCGGATCGATCAAGGCGTGGCGCGGCTGGCATGTCCGGCGGATATGGCGAGCGCCCCATCCTCCCGCAAGGTGACGGGCGCGCCGATCGCGCGGGCAAGCGCATCGATCCAGTCGGTGCGGGTCGCTACACGGGCGATCACGCGCGGATGCGCCTGGAGCGTAAGGGCGCCATGGCCGGAGGCACGGCTGGCGCGGCGAATCAGGTCGAGCGCGGCGGCGGCGACCGGATCGGCAGCGATCCGTTCCGGAATGGACGGGCGCGTGCGGCGGCGGACGATCTGAAGGAAGCCGAAGCCGTTGACGGCGGTGCGTTCGAACGGCTGCGGCAGAACCGCGTCCAGTGCGGCGGCGGTAGCCTGACGATCGGCCTTGCCGGTCAGCGTCGGCAGATCGATGCCGATCGACCCGGCGATGCCGAACAGGCGAATCGCGCGGCCGGCGGCGCGCGCGCCGGCGACCGCCAGCTCGGCCGCGCTGCCGCCGCCATCGACGTCGATCAGCGTCATGGCCGGGGTGAGCGAGATGCGGAGCAGCAGATCGGGCGTCGAGAAGAGGCCGCTCGTCGCCTGTTCGATCGCATCGGACCAGCCATGATCGTCCAGCGTGGCATCCCGGCCCAGGCGCCGCACGGAGAGGCCGCCGGCGTTGATTTGGGCCCATAGGTCCGGCCCGGGGCCTGGCGCCGCCTCTGCGGCCGCCAGGCGGGCCCGGGCGGGCTTGAGCAGCGTGCCTTCGGGTATCGGCTCGCGCACGATCTCAACCGCCACGGCGCTGCCTTCGGTGAGGCTGGGCGGGACCGGGGTGAGCTGGACGATCGTGCCGTCGGCGAGCGCGACCTGGCCGCGACCCGAGGCATCCGCTTTGCGGATCAGCCGCCCGGACAAGACGGCGCCAAGGCGCGGGCCGGGATCGTCATCCCGCTCGATCGCCATTTCCACCATGCGGCCGCCCTCGATCAGCGCGGCCCGGTTTTCCCCGATGCCGGCCTCAAAGAGCCATTCAGCCAAGAGGGATCCCGGCGGTGATCAGCAAAGCGCGGGTTTCGAACAAGGGCAGGCCGACGACGCCGGAATGGCTGCCGGCAAGGAAGCGGACGAAGGCCTCCGCCCGGCCCTGTACGGCATAGCCGCCCGCCTTGCCGATCCCCTCCCCGCCCTCGGCATAGGCCTGGATGGTCGCGGCGGAGAGCGGCGCGAAGGTGACGATGGTGGTGGAGAGGCGGTGGCGGGCGACGCCGTGCGCGTCGACGACGGTGACCGCGCTCAGCACGCGATGGCGCCGGCCGGCGAGCAGCTTCAGGCAGGTCGCGACCTCTTCGGCGGTTTCCGCCTTGGGGAGGATACGGCGTCCGGCGGCGACCACCGTATCGGCCGCGAGGACGACCGCGCCGGAATGGCGGGGCGCGACCGCGGCGGCCTTGGCGGCGGCGATGCGGCGGGCATAATCGACCGGCGGTTCGCCCTTCAGCGGGGATTCGTCAATTTCGGCCGGATCGACCGCCGCGACCTCCACCCCGATCCGCGCCAGCAGATCGAGTCGACGCGGCGATGCGGAGGCAAGGATCAGGCGCATGGCAAGGTCCGCGAGGCCGGAAACTGCGGCGCGACGTCCGCGCTCCTGTCGAGCTTCGCGTCTCGAAACACACGGTTCCGTCGTCGACGGATCACTTGAAGCGGTAGGTGATGCGGCCCTTGGTCAGATCATAGGGGGTCAATTCGACCAGCACCTCATCCCCCACCAGCACGCGGATGCGGTTCTTGCGCATCTTGCCGGCAGTGTGCCCCAATATCTCGTGATCATTTTCCAGCTTCACGCGGAACATGGCGTTGGGCAAAAGCTCCACCACCTGCCCGCGCATTTCCAGCAATTCTTCTTTCGCCAAGCGAAGTCCTCAAAAATCTTACGGGTTGTCGAAAAGGCGCGTCGCCTTAGCCGCAAGGGCTCAAAAAAGAAAGCAGCGCCTTTCAGGATATAGGACGCCCGCACGCGGGTTGCGAGAGCGGCCGGGTTGCGTGGGTGCGCGGGCCATGCCTATAGCGGCCTATGGTTCGCTTTTCGTTCTGTGGCGTTGAACTGGCAGCGCTGAGTGCGGGCGCGCTCTATTGGCCCGCGCGCGAGGCGTTGCTGGTGGCCGACCTGCATCTGGAAAAAGCGAGCTGGTATGCGCGTGGCGGCCAGATGCTGCCGCCTTACGATTCGATCGCGACGCTGACGGAACTGGCCAAGCTGAAGGACGCGACCCAGGCGCGCGAAATCTGGTGCCTGGGCGACAGTTTCCACGACAAGGAAGGGTGCGAGCGGCTGCCGGCCGAGGCGCGGGCGCGGCTGATCGCGCTGACCGGGACCACGCGCTGGACATGGATCACCGGCAACCACGACGCGGTGCTGGCCGATCATTGCGGCGGCGACGTAGTGGAGGACGCCGAGGTGGACGGGCTGGTGCTGCGGCATGAGGCTGACCCGCGCGAGCATCGGCCGGAGCTGTCCGGCCATTTCCATCCCAAGCTGCGGCTGAGCCTGCGCGGGCGCAACGTGGCGCGGCGCTGTTTCGTGGCGAGCGGGACCAAGCTGATCCTGCCGGCTTTCGGCGCGTTGACGGGCGGCATGGATGCCGACGATCCGGTGATCACGAAGATCGTCGGGCGGAGCGCGCAGGCGTTGATTGCGGTGGAGAACAGGCTTCTCAGGTTCCCGCTGGCGGCGTGACCTTTCCCCTCCACCGCGCCTGCGGCGCGGTCTCCCTCCCCGTGCCGGGGAGGAGATGCTGGGTTTCAGACGGCGTGCGCGCTTCTGCAGCGACGGGGCCTGCGGCTCGATGGATGCTGAAACAAGTTCAGCATGACGGTTGGAGAAACCCGGGGGTAACATATGCTCCGTCACCCTGAACTTGTTTCAGGGTCCATTTGGCGGCGAGGCGACAGCGTTATTGATTGCGGTGGATGGCCGGGAATTCCCCTCCACCATCGCTGCGCGATGGTCCCCCTCCCCGAGCGCGCTCGGGGAGGAGATGCGTCAGCCGGTCACCAGCACGGGTTTGTCGCGCCAATATTGCGGGTAGAGCTGCTTCAGCGCGGCGACCTTGGGCGCGTCGTTATAGCGGATATAGCCCGAGTCGGGGTGGAGCGTCAGATAATCCTGATGATAGCGTTCGGCCGGGTAGAAGGCCTGGGCGCGTTCCAGCCGGGTGACGATCGGCTTGTTCCACAGATGGGCTTTGCGCAGCTGCGCCAGATAGGCGGTGGCGACCTTGCGCTGCGCCTCGCTCGTCGGGAACAGGGCTGAGCGATATTGGGTGCCGCGATCGGGGCCCTGCGCATTCAGCATCGTCGGATCGGTGATGACCGAAAAATAGATGCGCAGCAGATCGGCGTAGCTGACGACGCGCGGATCGAAGGTGACGCGGACCGATTCGGCATGACCGGTATCGCCATCCGACACGCGCTCATAATGGGCCGTGTTGGCGGCGCCACCCGTGAAGCCGGACACCGCGCTCTTCACGCCCTTCACATGCTGAAACACGCCCTGCACGCCCCAGAAGCAGCCGCCCGCGAAAATGGCGGTCTCGCTGGTGGCGCTGTTGGGCACGCTGATGAGCGCGGCAGGTGCGCGCACCACGCTTTCGGCGGCGACACCGGCGGTTCCGAAGATCATGGCGGCGCCCAGCGCCAGCCCGGCGGCGCCGGCGAACAAACGGGTAGAAATGCTGGTCATCGTGCAGCTCCCGGTAGGATGTCCGTAATATAGGAAGTGCTAGGTGAATGGGGAGTGGCAGGATGCGCCGAACCGATTAGGCAGGGCCCGTCACCACCATGCGAAAGGATCAGCCATGACGACGCGCAACGCTTCCGCCCGGTACGAAGGTTTCGGCAAGACCGGGAAAGGCCATGTCTCTTCCGAGTCGGGCGTGCTCGCCGATACGCCCTACAGCTTCAACACGCGCTTCGGCGACGAGAAGGGGACCAATCCGGAAGAGCTGATCGCGGCAGCGCATGCGAGCTGCTTCACCATGGCCTTGTCGTTCGGCCTGGCGGGCGCAGGCTATACCGAGGGCACGCTGGAGACGAAGGCGGCGGTCAAGCTGGAGCAGGACGGCGCAGGCTTCAAGGTCACGCGGTCGGACCTGACGCTCACGGCTTCGGTGCCGGGAATCGATCCGGATCAGTTCGCGTCAATTGCGGCGGACGCGGAAAAGAATTGCCCGATCTCCAAGGTGCTGAATGCGGAGATCACGCTGACGCACACGCTGAACGATTAAGTTCGGCTCAGCCTTACCGTCACTCCAGCGCGCTGGAGTGACGGTTTACAGGACATGCGCTCAGCGTAGCGCCGCGCAGGCGGTCTGGATGCGCTGACAGGCTTCGGTCAGCAATTCTTCCGAGGTGGCGTAGCTGATGCGGAAGGCGGGCGAGAGGCCGAAAGCGGCGCCATGGACGGCGGCGACGCGGGCATCGTCCAGCAGATAATCGATCAGCGCTTCGTCCGTGTCGATCGTCTTGCCGCCCGGCGTCTGCTTGCCGATCAGGCCCGACACATCGGGATAGACGTAGAAGGCACCATCCGGACGCGGGCAATGGATGCCATTGACCTGGTTCAGCATCGAGCAGACCAGATCGCGGCGGCGTTCGAACGCGGCGTTGCGATCCTTCAGAAAATCCTGCGGGCCATTGAGCGCGGCGGTCGCGGCGGCCTGCGCGATCGAGCAGGGGTTGGAGGTCGACTGCGACTGCAGCTTGGCCATCGCCTTGATCAGCCGCACCGGACCGCCGGCGAAACCGATCCGCCAGCCGGTCATCGAATAGGCCTTGGAGCAGCCGTTGACGGTGAGCGTGCGCTCGTACAGCTCCGGCACCACCTGCGCGATCGTCGCGAATTCGAAATCGCCATAGGTGATATGTTCATACATATCGTCGGCCATCACCCACACGTGCGGATGACGCAGCAGCACCTCGCCCAGCGCCTTCAGCTCGGCGGCGGTATAGGCGGCGCCGGTCGGGTTGGAGGGCGAGTTCAGGATCAGCCACTTGGTGCGCGGTGTGATCGCGGCCTCCAGCTGGTCGGGGGCGATCTTGTAGCCCTGCGATGCGCCGGCCGGGACGATCACGGGCGTGCCGCCGCAAAACTGAACGATATCCGGATAGGAGACCCAGTAAGGCGCGGGGATGATGACCTCGTCCCCTTCCTCCACCGTCGCGACGAGCGCGTTGAACAGGGTATGCTTGCCGCCGACATTGACGCTGATCTGACTGGTTTCGTAGCTCAGATCATTGTCGCGCTTGAACTTGGCGACGATGGCGGCCTTCAGTTCCGCCGTGCCGTCGACATTGGTATATTTGGTCTTGCCGGCGCGGATCGCCTCGATCGCGGCATCCTTCACAAAATCGGGCGTGTCGAAATCGGGCTCGCCCGCGGCCAGGCCGATCACCGCGACCCCCTGCGCTTTGAGGTCCAGCACCCGGCTGGTCATGGCGAGGGTGGGCGAAGGGCTGATGCGGCCTAACGCGGCCGAGATGAGGCTCATCGGTCTGAATGTCTTTCTGCCGAAGGGAAGAAGCGGGCGCGCTATAGACCGGTCGTTCCGGCGCCAGCAACCGCATTAGGGCTTTTTCGAGCCCAACCGCGCCTTCATCAGCCCGCGCAGATCATTGCCGATGAAAAAGTCGCCCGAAAGGTCGGCAACGGTGAGATCCCCTTCCCGCGCCCGCCCCTCTTCGATCAGGCACCCGCGCAGGATGCCGGGCAAGAGACCGCGATCGAGCGGCGGCGTGACCAGCACGCCGTCGCGCGGCACGAAGATATTGGTGAAACTGCCTTCGGTCAGCCAGCCATCGGGGCGGACCAACAGGGCCTCGAAGCATCCGCTTGCCTGGCGTGCCGCGGTGTAGAAGCCGCGATCGGTCGTTTTGTGGCGCAAGCGGAAGTCGGCGGGATCCACCGGCAGGGGTATCACCGCCGCCTCCACCGGCGCCGTCGGCGTTGCCGGCAGATCGCCCACCTCCACCGCGATCGCACCGCCGGCACTCAGCATCAGCCGCAGCCGGGCCGGCGTCGTGCGACGATAGGTGGCGGCGTGGAGGCGATGGCGGATATCGTGCCGATCGAAGACAAAGCCCAAGGCGGCGGCGCTGCGGGCGAGGCGGGCGAGATGATCTTCCAGCCGCACGACACCCTCGTCGGGTTCGAACCGCATCGTTTCGAACAGATCGAAGGACGTGCTGGCGGCGGTGACGAAGGCCCCCTTGGCGAGGCATTCGCGCCATTCGCTCTCGGCCGTCGAATCGGCGACGACGGCGGAGCCCAACCCCATGCGCGCGCGACGGGCGCCGTCGCGTAAGCCGAGTGTCCGGATCGCGACGTTGAAGGCGGCGCTGCCGTCAGGAGCGAAGACGCCGATCGACCCGGTATAGGCGTCGCGCGAATCTGGTTCGACCTCGCCGATGATTTCCATCGCGCGGACCTTTGGCGCCCCCGTGATCGATCCGCAGGGGAACAAAGCCTCGAGCAGATCGACCGCATCGCGGCCCGGCTGCAATTGCGCGGTGACGTCCGACACCATCTGATGGACGGTCGGATATTGTTCGACGGCGAACAGGCGGGGCGTGGCGACGCTGCCGGGCTGGGCGACGCGGGACAGATCGTTGCGGATGAGATCGACGATCATCAGGTTTTCGGCGCGCTGCTTGGGATCGGCGGCGAGCTCTGCCGCGAGCGCAGCATCTTCGGCAGGATCGCGGCCGCGTGCGGCGGTGCCCTTCATCGGGCGGGCGGAGACGGCTGCGCCGTCGGTCTGGAAGAACATTTCCGGTGAAAGCGACAGCAGCCAATTCTGCCCATCATAAGCGATGCCGCCCCAGCCGACCTGGGCGCTGCTGCGGAGGCGCGCGTAAATGGCCAGGGGATGCCCCGCCACCGGCACGTCGGCGCGGAAGCTGAGATTGGCCTGGTAGATATCGCCGGCCGCAATCAGCGCCGCCACCCGGTCGAACGCCTGTTGGTAGGCACGGCGCGACACGCGGGGGCGCGGCGCCCCCACCCATCCGCCGGCCGCATCCGGCAGCAGGCGTTCGAACGCGGCGGCATCCAGGGTCTCGGCCTGTTCGAACAGGCCGAACCACAGAAGCGGCAGCCCGGTGTCGGAGGCGTGGGGCGCGGGCAATGTCGGTTCGAATGCCGGCCCGGCTTCGTAGCTGAGCCAGCCGGCCGCATGCAGACCGTCCCGCGTCGCGGCGCGGATCTCTGCGAGCGCGGGCCGGACATCGCCTGCGCGCTGCGCGACGAGGATCGTGCTGGGATTGCGATACAGGGTCTGGGCGCCGCCGGGGCGCGCATCGTCGAGCAGAACGAAAGGGGTGCCGGGCACGAGCATCACGCCGCTCTGCGCGTAGTAGCGGGCACCGCGCAAGCGGCGCCCGCTTATTCGGCGATCGCTTATCGGCCGATGCGACCGAGCATGTCGATATGATGCTGGACCACCGGCACGATATTGGCCGCGGCGCGGCGCAGAGCCGGGGCGGAGCCGGTGGCGGCATAGTCCTGCTGCAGCTGGAGCGCCTGGCGATGCGCCTGGCGCTGCTGATCGATGTAGAGGCGATCGCGATCGCGGCCGTCGGCGCGGCGCAGTTCGGCGACCATGCGACGCTGCATCGGATCCAGCATTGGCGCGCCCGGCCGGACGCCCGAGCGGCGGGCCGCGGACGTCACCATCGCCGTGCTCTTGGTATGATCGGTCACCATCATGCTGGCGAAACGGCGTACCTCCGGATTGCGCGTGCTGTTCAGCACGATCTGGCTCGACGTCTTCTCATACAGGTCGCTCGCGCCCGCTTTCTTCAGATAGACCGACGTTGGCGGCGCGGCCTGGACTGCGCCGGCCAACAGCATCGCCGTGGCAGCCGCCAAGACCGCCCGAGTGCGCGTTAACATATGATAATCCTTTCCTTTTTTCCTGACCTTCAGGCCGGGCGGTAACGCGCCGCGCGGCGATTGGGTGCGTGCCGGCTTGCCCCCAGACGGCCACGCGGCCATCTGTGCGCGATGGCTTCTTCCCCACCGCTGCGCGCCGCGATCCTCCCGGTCACGCCCTTCCAGCAAAATTGCACGCTCATCTGGTGCACGCGCACCATGCGGGGCGCGTTCATCGACGTCGGCGGCGAGCTGCCCCGCCTCAAAGCTGCGGCGGCGCAGGCGGGTGTCACGATCGAGAAGTTGCTGGTCACGCATGGCCATGCCGATCATTGCGGTGGTACCGCGGCCTTGGCCGAGGAACTGGGCGTGCCGATCGAAGGTCCGCACGAGGACGACCGCTTCTGGATCGCGGGCCTGAAGGAGGATGGTCCGCGCTTCGGGATCGAGGCACTGCCGTTCGAGCCCGATCGCTGGCTGGTCGACGGCGACACGGTGACCGTCGGCGAGCTGACCCTCGACGTCTATCATTGCCCCGGCCACACGCCCGGCCATGTCGTCTTCCACCATGCGCCGTCCAAGCTGGCGCAGGTGGGTGACGTGATCTTTCAGGGTTCGATTGGGCGCACCGATTTTCCGCGGGGCAACCATGCCGATCTGATCGCGTCGATCACCGGCAAATTATGGCCGCTGGGCGATGACACCGCCTTCATCTGCGGCCATGGCCCGATGTCGAACTTCGGTCAGGAGCGGCAGAGCAATCCCTTTGTCGGGGATGCCGCACTCCGCCCCGCCTGATCCGCCCTATCCTTAGAGGCGGATACCGTAGGCGAGCAGAATCGCCCAGACGATGAGGGCCGCCAATACGCCCCAGGTCAGCATCGCCCCGCCGGCCCGATAGCCATTGGATTTGGGCTGATCCATGCCGATCGGGTGGATGACACGGGCGACGACCAGGAGCGCGCCGAGCCCCCACAAGATCCGCGAAGGGCCCACGTTCAATTCGATCAGCAGCATCAGGATGAGCGCGATCGGCACATATTCGTTGAAATTGGCGTGCGCACGCATGCGCTTTTCGATCGTTGGTAGATCGCCATCGCCCACCAAAATCTTGTGCTGGAAGCGCAAACGCGACACGCGCACGCCAAGCCAGATGTTGAGCAGCCCAAGCGCGGCGGCGAAGATGAGCGTGACGGTAGGTGCGGCGGCGATATGCATGAAATGGTGTCTCCCCGTGGCCACCATGCCCAAGCCGGCCTTGCAACGCGAGCCGAAATCGCTATAGGCCAGCGCCTTCGCGACGCGCCCAGCCGGAGGCCCGCGGCTCTTCCTGAGCCGTACTGGCCATCGGCGAAGCGCGTCCTATCGTTTCTACAGACATGGAATAGGTGCCGAGATGGCAGTCCCAAAGAGAAAAACATCGCCGTCCAAGCGAAACATGCGCCGCAGCCATCACGCGCTGACGGTTGCCGCTTTCCAGGATTGCCCGAACTGCGGCGAACTGAAGCAGCCGCACAATCTGTGCAGCCACTGCGGGCATTATAACGGTCGCGAGATCCTGCCGGTCAGCAACTGATTGACGGGATTGGCGGGGGTTGAGCGTGGGTCCCTGTCTCGCCATTGACGCAATGGGCGGCGACGGTGGCCCGGCGATCGCGGTCGCTGGAGTCGCGCGTGCGCTGTCGCGCAACCCGATCATGCGGTTCACGCTGTTCGGGGATGAAACGCGGCTGCGCGCTGAAACCGCACGCCATCGCGAGTTCGGCGATCGCGTGGCGATCGTGCATTCCGCCGATGTGATCAAAGGCGAGGACAAGCCGACTCAGGCGATTCGCCGCGCCAAGACCAGTTCAATGGGCATGGCGATCGCGGCGGTGAAGGACGGCCGCGCCGATGCCGCCATCTCGGCCGGCAATACCGGCGCGCTGATGGCCATGGCCAAGATCGCGCTGCGCACCATCCCGGGAATCGATCGGCCGGCGCTGGCCGCCCTGCTGCCGACGCTGGGCGAGCATGATCTGGTGATGCTGGATCTGGGCGCCAATACCGAGTGCGACGCCCGCAACCTGTTTGAATTCGCGGTGATGGGCGCGGCCTATGCCCGCATCCTGCATCAGACCGAACAGCCGACGGTGCGCCTGCTGAATATCGGCACGGAGGCGCTGAAGGGTACCGACACGCTGCGCGACGCATCGGCGATGCTGCAGGCGGCCCATCACCTGCCGCTCCGATTCGACGGCTTCATCGAAGCGAGCCGGCTGGGGCGCGGCGAAGTGGACGTGATCGTTTCCGACGGGTTTTCCGGCAATATCGCGCTGAAGACGGCCGAAGGCACCGCCCGTTTCATCGCCGACCTTCTGCGACGATCGTTCAAGAGCTCGCTGCGATCCAAATTCGGTTTCATGCTGTCGAAGCCCGCCATCACCCTATTGCGCAAGGGTCTCGACCCCAATTTGCGCAACGGCGCGGTGTTCCTGGGGCTGAACGGCACGGTGGTGAAGAGCCATGGCAGCACCTCCGTCGAGGGGTATTGCAACGCGATCGAGGTCGCAGCCAAGCTGGCCCAGGGCTGCATCACCGACCGCATCACCGCGGACTTGGCCCGTATCCGCACGCCGGAGCCGAACGCAGCATGACGCGACGGGCCGTGATTGCAGGCACCGGATCGGCGCTGCCCGCCCGTCGGGTCACCAATGACGAACTGGCGCAGACGGTCGATACGACCGACGAATGGATCGTCGAGCGCACTGGCATCCGGGCCCGCCATATCGCTGCGGAGGGGGAGACCACCGCGTCGCTGGGCAGCGCGGCCGCGCGCCGCGCGATCGAAGCCGCGGGCTTAGCGCCAACCGACATCGATCTGATCATCCTGGCCACCGCCACTCCGGACCAGACCTTTCCCGCCACCGCGACCAAGGTGCAGGACGCGCTGGGTATCCGCGACTGCGTCGCCTTCGATGTGGCCGCCGTCTGTTCCGGTTTCCTCTATGCCCTTTCTGTCGCCGACAACATGATCCGCGGCGGCAGCAGCACCAGCGCCCTGGTGATCGGCGCCGAGACGTTCAGCCGAATCCTGGATTGGGAGGATCGTACGACCTGCGTGCTGTTTGGCGATGGTGCCGGCGCGGTGGTGCTGACGGCGCAGGCGAGCGAGGATGCCGCCACCGCGCGCGGCGTGCTGTCGACCGCGCTGCATGCGGATGGGCGGCATAATCAGCTGCTCTATGTCGATGGCGGCCCTTCAACGACGGGTACGGTCGGCAAATTGCGGATGAAGGGATCCGAAGTGTTCCGCCACGCCGTCGTCAATCTGGCGGCGGTACTGGCTGAAGCCGTCGAAAAAGCCGGCCTTTCGGTCAACGATATCGACTGGGTCGTACCGCATCAGGCCAATCGTCGCATCCTGGATGCGACTGCTCGCAAGCTGGGCTTGCCTGCGGAGCGCGTCGTGATCACGGTCGATGAACATGCCAATACGTCGGCCGCATCGGTGCCGCTGGCGTTGGACGTGGCCGTGCGTGACGGCCGCATCCAGCGCGGCGACGTGATCGTGCTGGAGGCGATGGGCGGCGGTTTTACCTGGGGTGCGGCAGTGGTGCGATACTGACCAGTACGGTAGCGAAACGACTCGTCGACAAGCTGTGCAAATCGTCGCCAACGGCTTGTTTTCTCTAAGGTGTTGGGTTTAAGCATGGTGAATTACCATTGTACGGCGTGGGGGGTTTGATGGCCGAAGCTGATATGGTGATGACGAACACGCTGACGCGGGCGGACCTCGCCGAAATCCTGCATGGCGACATTGGGCTGCCGCGCTCGCAATGCGCGACGCTGGTCGAGCAGGTGATCCGGCATATGTGCGAATCGCTGGCCAATGGCGAGAATGTCAAAATCTCCGGCTTCGGGACATTCGTGCTGCGCGACAAGGCGGAGCGCGTGGGACGCAATCCCAAGTCGGGTGTGGAAGTGCCGATCGCGCCGCGGCGCGTGCTGACCTTCCGCGCGAGCCAGACGCTGCGCGACCGCATCGTCAGCGCGGGCTGACGTGGCGGACCCTTCTGCCAAGGCGGAAGGCGCTTTTCGCACCATCAGCGAGGTGGCGACCGAGCTCGGCCTGCCGCAGCACATCCTGCGTTATTGGGAGACGCGCTTTCCGCAGTTGCGCCCGCTGCAGCGCGCCGGCAATCGCCGTTATTATCGCCCGGCCGACATTGCGCTCGCCCGCCGGATCGATCGCCTGCTGAACCATGAAGGCTATACGATGCGCGGCGTGCAGAAGCTGCTCGGGCAGCCGGATGGGGGCGCGGCGGTCGATGCTGCCAAGCCCGCCGCCCCGGTGGAGACGCCCGCGGTGGCGGCAGCGGAGAGCGGCAACATGGACGCGCTGATCGAGATTCGCGATGCGCTTGCGCGCGCTCTGACGACGGACGTTCCGCCGCAGTCCTGACCTCTGACGATGTGCAGGGTGCTTCCAGCCCGGCTTTTTGGTGGCCGGCGTTGGCACAGACGCGACGCAACAGCGCTGGG